>JAIBCL010000020.1 GCA_019694165.1 Verrucomicrobiaceae bacterium
TTCGAGCAGCGCGACGGCGTCACGTTTGAACTGCTCGTCATAGGTGCGTTTTTTCGTTCCTGTCGTGTTCATGCTGATTTGGGTGGTTACCCAACTTTTGCTGTCCACGAAAACGAAGAAGGCTCAAATCGCTGGTGATTGAAGTGCCCCCGAGCGGGGGAATGGGGTCGGGGGGAATGGGGTCGGGGGGATGAGCCTTCTTCGTTTACGTGGACAGCAAAAGGGTCATGGGAATGGGGTCAGGGGTCATGGGAATGGCATGGGAATGGGGTCAGTGGGCATGGGAATGGGGTCAGTGTGCAACTGCTTGACAAATGCGCGGCTCTCGCTGAAAACGGGGCATGGCACGCAGCATTCGCATTCAATCCGCCGGGGCCTATTACCACGTCATGGCCCGCGGCAACAGGCGCGAGGACATTTTCCATGCTGATGACGACCGGCGCTTCTTCCTGCACACGCTGGGCCAGGCCTGTGAGATGACGGGCTGGCGGGTGCAGGCGTGGGTGCTGATGAGCAACCACTATCATCTCTTTCTCCAGACGCCGGAGCCGAACCTGGTGGCGGGGATGTCCTGGCTGCAAAACACCCTAACCCGCCGCTACAACGTGCGGCACCGGAAGTGGGGGCGGTTGTTTGGCGACCGCTACAAGGCGGTGGTGGTGGAGGGAGAGGATCGTTACCACTACCAGACGCTGATGGATTACATCCATCTCAACCCGGTGCGCGCGCGGATGATCCGCCCGAAAGCAGGGCAAAGCGTGCTGGATTACCCATGGAGCAGTGTGGCGGGTGGTTACGCTTTGCCTGCGGCGAAGCGGGCGAAATGGCTGGACGCGGGGGCAGGCTTGAAGGCATTCAACCTGGCGGACACGGCGGCGGGCCGCAGAGGGATGGTGGAGCGGCTGGACAAGCGGGCGGTGAGCGAGGAGACGAAGAGCTGCGGGGTGCCGCCGCAATCCGAGGAGGTGGATGCGCGGGCGAGCCACCTGAGGCGCGGATGGTATTGGGGCACGCAGGGCTTTGGCGAGGCGATACGCAAGCTGGGGCGGAAGCTCCTCAAGCAGGCCGCGCCTGTGTCGCGGGCCTATCAGAAGCATGAGCTGGTGCGGGAGCACGGGGAGCGGCAGGCGCGGGAATGGCTGGTACGGGGACTTAAGGCGGGAGGCATGAAATCGTCCGCGCTCTCCAAGGTGAAAGGTTCCGATTCACGGAAGGTGCTGCTGGCGGATCTGCTATGGCGGCGGACGGTGGTGTCGCAGGAGTGGCTGGCGGAGAAACTGGAGATGAAATCAGCGGCGAATGTGAGCCAGCAGCTTCGCCGGCTTGACGTGAAGGAGGCGCTCAAGAAGGTGCCTGAGGAGTTGAAAACCTTTCTTGCCGAAGCCGATGCCACCAGACAATGAGCGCCAATAGTTTGTCAGCCAGTTGCAGCCTGACCCCGTTTCCCGGGGTCGCCAATAGTTTGTCAGCCAGTTGCAGCCTGACCCCGTTTCCCGGGGTCGGACATCCTTCTCGCCGATCCGCGTCCCTGGGCGACCCACACGAAACAGCGAAGACCCAAAGATTCTCGACATCGCCAAAGGAACAGGAACAGCTTCCGAGAAGTGTTCAGCTTGGGCAAAAGGGGCGAGAGGAGAGACGGATGTTTACATCGACAAAAGTCTGCTACAGGACATTGCAGACTCGAAAACGCGGACGGGTGATCATTTTTGGAAAGACGAATTGCCCGATCTACTGGAGTCGGTCCGAAACGGCTTAGTAACGATAAAATATCACTTCGAATGAACGGATCAATGGTGATCGTATGATGAGATGCAATGAACAACGCATCGATCAAGTTTTTTTCAGTCAGCCTGTCACGGATCGCGCAAGTCGTTCGATATCGCGATGAAATTGGCGACCTTGAATTCGTTTTCGACGGGAGCGATCGGGAACCAAAGCCGGGTTGGGAGATTGATACCAGTCCGTTTCGAAGTTGTCGCGACAACCCCAATCAAGATGTTTGTGATCCCCAGCGAATTGCCTTCGCGCTCGTGAAAGTGCGCGAGTTTCTTGACTCTCCGGACGCAAGAGCCTTTCTGGGTGTCAAATCACATCATCCAATCGACATTGGATGGAGGCCGGCACGTGAAAAACGGAAAGTTCCTGTGATGGGAGCCTTGGATTAGATCTTTGGCTTGAAACGGGGTCAGTGTGCAACTGCTTGACAAATGCGCGGCTCTCGCTGAAAACGGGGCATGGCACGCAGCATTCGCATTCAATCCGCCGGGGCCTATTACCACGTCATGGCCCGCGGCAACAGGCGCGAGGACATTTTCCATGCTGATGACGACCGGCGCTTCTTCCTGGAACGGGGTCAGTGTGCAACGGCTTGACAAATGCGCGGCTCTCACTGAAAACGGACACAAACAGGGGTCAGGGAACGATTCATGAGAAACTTATGATAAATGGATAGATCGGCCCATGCCGAGACAGTTGAGAATTCAATATGCCGGGGCCGTTTATCATGTGCTGGCTCGCGGAGATCGGAGGGAAGACATCGTCCAGGATGATGAAGACCGTGAGCTGTTTGTGGCGACGCTGGCCGAGGCGTGCAAGAAGACGGGCTGGGAAGTGCTGGCCTGGGTGCTGATGGACAACCATTACCACTGCTGGCTGATCCGCACGCCGGAGCCGAATCTCGTCGAAGGAATGAAGTGGTTTCAGAATGCCTACACCCGGCGCTTCAATGCACGGCACAAGCTCTGGGGGGGGAGCTGTTTGGCGGCAGGTGCAAGACGATTTCGGTGCAGGCGGACGGCGCGGGCGCGGGTGATTGCCGCGAGATGCTGATGGATCACATTCATCTCGATCCGCGAAAACGGTTTCAATGCACGACGATTGACGGCATGTCGTCTGTCATGGGTGTGCCGTGTTCAGCGCCCCGATTCGCGATCTATCCGACGCCGGTTTCCAAGACGGCGGGCGTGTGAACCACAATGGTGTCGTCACGATCACCCAGGCGCTGGCGGAAGCGCTCGCGGAGCACGATTGAGTCTTGCAAGCCCAAGGAGCAGGGACATTGCTGTCGCGTCCGACGCGCGTCGTGCCCCTCAGCATTGAGAACGTCCGACGGGACAACAATGTCCCTGCCTCTTGATCCAGCCGTCCGTTGCCGCCCGTGTCGAATCCTTTTGCCAGCCGAGTTCTCGCCAGCTTTGAGAAGCATCGCGCCTTGCCGGCGCTGCGGATCGAAGGCGGGGAGTGGACGTATGGGGATCTGCTCTCCGCTGCGGAAGTCCAGGCGGGGGCGTGGGTCAGGTCGCTGCCACCCGGCCCTGTGGGAGTGCTCGCCGCGCGGTCACACGCGGGCTTCGCCGCGATCCTGGCATGCGTGGGTGCTGGGCGCGCCTATGTGCCGCTGCACCCGAAGTTTCCAGTCGCGCGGCTCGCCACGATGGCCGCTGCCGCGGGGTGCGCGGGCATCATCGCGCACGACGAGGCGCTCGCGACGCTGCAGGAGCTTCAACGCGTTCTCGGCGGTGGGTGGCGGCGGGAGGGGGGGAGGCTGGTGCATCAGCCAGAGCTGGACCTGGACTCCGGTCATCATGCGCGTGGCACGGTGAACGGTGGCTTCGCGTACATTCTTTTTACCTCGGGCACCACGGGGCGCCCGAAGGGCATCGGCATCACGCCGTGCAATGTCTGCGCCTATCTGGATCACGCCACGAGGACGTTCGGCGTGCAGCCCGGCGACCGTGCCTCGCAGATGTTCGAGCTGACCTTCGACCTCAGCGTGCACGACCTGTTTGTGACATGGCTCGGCGGTGGTCTGCTGTGCGTGCCACCCGCGGGCGCGGTGATGGCACCCGCGCGCTTCATCATCGACGAGCGCATCACGCACTGGTTCTCCGTGCCATCGACCGCGTCGATCCTCTCGAGACTGCGGCTGCTGCGGGAGGGGGCGTTTCCCTCCCTGCGGCAGAGCCTTTTCTGCGGCGAAGCGCTGCCGTCCGCCATCGCCGCGCAATGGTGCGGTGCCGCGCCCGGCTCCTCGCTGACAAATCTTTACGGCCCCACCGAAGCCACCATTGCGATCACTGCGCACGCCTGGGCGCCAGATGCCGGCCAGGCGCACGCTGTGGTGCCCATCGGCAGGGCTTTCCCCGGCCAGCGTACGCGCATCGTCATCGACGGGTGCGATGCGCCGCCCGGTCAGGCGGGTGAACTGTGGCTCGGCGGCACGCAGGTCTCGCCGGGCTATCTGGACGATCCGGAAAAGACGGCCGCTGCCTTTGTCACGTCCGATGACTCCGGCGCGGTGTGGTATCGGACCGGTGATCTGGTGCGCGAAGACGCGCGCGGCGTCCTGCATTTCCTGGGCCGGCTCGACACCCAGGTGCAACTCCACGGGCACCGGGTGGAACTCGGCGAAGTCGAAGGTACGGTGCGGAATGTGTGCGGCGGCAGGATGTGCGCGGTGGTTCCCTGGCCGCCGCGCCAGTCTGCGGTCGAGAGCCTCGTGGCCTTCGTCGAAGGTGCCGGGGGTGCTGCGGACGCCGCAGCTTTGCGTGCGGCGCTCGGCAAGGTTCTGCCGGACTATATGGTGCCGGCCCGGATTGTTTACCTGCCTGCCTTGCCGCTGAATGCCAACGGCAAGATCGACCGTGTCACCCTCGCTTCCTCGATTCCATGAGTGCTTCCGACCTGCAGAACCAAGTCCGCGATTTTCTCATCCAGAAGACTGGTGCCGGGGGCATCGGCCCGGATGAAGACCGTGCACTGATGGGGGCGGGGCTGCTTGATTCCTTCGGACTCGTGACGCTGCTGGCGGAGGTCGAGGCGAGGTTCGGTGTGTTTCCTGATCTGATGGTGCACGACCCCGGCGACTACAGCACGCTGAATGGTCTCACGAACATCATTCTGCAGAACCTCGGCGTCGCGCCGGTCAGCACACAGGCGAAGCAGCCTTCGCACGCGTCGTCGCCGGTTCACGCGCGCCCGGACCTCGTGCGAATCGAACGGCTTCACGCCGCGCATCCGCTTTGGGCCGCGCTGCCGCCGCTCTTCAAGCAGATGTTTGATGACTTCGCGTCCACCGGCCTGCGGCTGCCCCTCGTCGATGGCGGCGAGCACCTGTGGCTCAAGAGCATCGAGGGTCTGCCAGACAATGTGTTCTTCGTCGCCGGCGCGGTGCGTGACGATGCGCTTCAAGGCTTCATCACCGCCAGGATGAAACTGCTGCCCGCTTATCTCGGCGGACAGCATGTCGGCGAGGTGGCGCATCTTTGCGTCCGGCCTGCCGCGCGACGCCACGGGGTTGCCACCGGGCTTGCCTCGGCGGCGACGGCCTGGTGCCGCGACCGTGGTGCCGCCAGCGTGGAATTGCAGGTGCTGAGCCATAATGCCGGCGCGCTGGCATTCTGGCGGCAACAGGGCTTCGAACCGGAACTCATTCAGCTTCGACGGAATCGCGGTGACGCGAGCTTCTAAGAAGCCTGACTACGAAGCGAAGCGCGGTTGAAAAGCCGGACGACTCGTTGACGCGGAAGGAAACATTCCAATAATACACCGCACCCGGTCTGCCGGAGACGGGTTCAACTTCACTTCCTTCCGAACGCCAGCCCCATGTATCGGACCATCGGCCAGAATCTGCGCGCAGCACGTGAGTCAGCGGGACTTACGCTGCTGGACGTCGCGCACCGGACCCGCATCCCGCCGGGGCGGCTCCAACTGCTCGAGGACGGGAATTTCGCCGCGTTCGGCAGCATGGCGTATGCGCGGTCGTTCTTGAAGAGCTACAGCCGCTTTCTCGAAGTGGATGCCAGCGAGGCACTGGAAGGGCTGCCTCCGCCCGTGCTCGGCGGTCCGGCTGACTACCGCTACCTCACCGAAAGCCAGGGCCCTTGGATCGACAAAAGCGAACGTCTGCCCCGGCGGCGTGAACCTCTGAAGCGGGTCGCGCTTTCGCCCGTGCCGTCGCTGGTGTTCATGCTCGCTCTCTTCCTGGTGGCGGGCGCTCTGCTCGCCGCGCGTCTCGTGGACATCAAGAAGACCGAACACAAGGCGGCGGAAAAAGGTGCGGCCGTCACCACGCAGAGCGAGAACGCCATGGCGACAACCGACCCCCAGCACCTCGTGGTGAACGCCCAGGCTCTTGAATCAGATGTCGGTGCGTCCGTGAAATCTGCGTCTTCCGACGGCTCCGGTGGAGGGGCTGCCAGCGCCCGGCAGCCATTGCCGAAGGAGACGATCGTCCGACCCGCGGTGCTGCCGAAGAACATCCCGGCACCAGTCAGTCCGAACACACCCGTGCGCCGGCCGCAGATCGTGGAATGACGCGCCCCTCGAGTGACCCGTCTCCGGTGACCCGTCTGGGTGCTGGCGGCGACAGAAAAAAGCGCGGCTGGCTCGCACCGGTGTCCTGGAGCGTGGCGGCAGTCTTTGCCGCCGCCGCCGCCCTTTATTCGAGTGCGACGGCCCGCGAGGTGGCGGCGGAGTCCGCGCGCACGATTTTTCAGATCGTCACGTCGCCTTTTGTCCTGGAGGCTACGCTCGCCATCCTCGGCTTGTGCATCGTCATTGCCATCAATCAACGGCGCATTCAGAAGGAAGGGGACGGGTGGGTTTTCCTGGAGACCCACGAGCCTGCCACGGATGCGTCGGAAGCGTCGGATCCCCCTCATCGTCATGACGGCGTGGTCTGGCAGGAAAAGCCCGGCGCTTTTGACGATGCAGGCACCTCGCTCGAAGTGGCGGAGGGCTACCTCGACCTGGGGCTCGGCGAGGATGCCCTTCGCGAGCTGGAGTCCATGCCGGCGGCGGCGCGCGAGCAGGAAAAAGCCGTTGGTCTGCGAATCCGTGCGCTCGTGATGACGGGGCAGGGCACGGCTGCCGCAACAGCCTTCACCGACTGGATGCGGGGCCACGGCGGGGGCGGCACATTTCTGGCAGAGGCCGCTCTCGCTTCCGCGCTCTGGCTGCACGGGAATGTTCCAGGTGCCGAGGCCGGCACCTGGCTGGCACGGGCGCGCGACGCGGACGGAGCAGTCGTCGAAAAGCTGCCCCGGCAGCATCCGCTGCGCGGGTTTCTTGTCCCCTGAGCATCAGACGGGACGCATCGGCAAGCGGGCGGCAGTCGTGCCGCGCACACGCGCGGAAAAGCTGTTTGCATCCAGCGGGCGCTTTGCTACTGGACGCGCCGCTATCTATGAAAGTAGTGATGATTTACGGCAGCGCGAACGACCAGGGCTTCATGAAGCCGGGTCGTGATTATCTGGACGAGCAGAAGGTGGCCTACTCGGAGCATGTGCTCTCGGCGCACCGCAACCTGCCGGAGCTGATCGACTTCCTGCGCGAGCTGGACAAAAGCACCGAGAAGATCGTCGTCCTCGCCATCGCCGGCCTGGCGGCTGCGCTCCCGGGCGTGGTGACGGTGACGACGAGATTCCCCGTCGTCGGCGTGCCGGTGCCGGGAGGTCCGCTCAACGGCATCGACGCACTGCTCTCCATCTCGCAGCTTCCCGGCGGTGTGCCCTGCGGCACGGTCGGCCTGCACAGCAAGGCGGGACTGAATGCTTGCATGTTCGCGCATCGAATTCTTAAATTGGCCGAGTGAGTTCCGATCCCAACCAACGCCTCCTGCTCGACAAGGCCGCCATGGCCGGGGCGGTGAAGCGTTTGGCGAAGGAAATCTGCGAGAAAAACCGCGGCGCGCGGCAGCTCGCGCTCATCGGCATTCACAAGCGCGGCGTGCCGCTCGCCTGGCGCATCGCCGATGAAATGCGTGGCATGGACTGCACGGAAGTGCTCGTCGGCACCGTGGACATCACGCAGTATCGCGACGATCTCGCGATGATGAAAATGGTGCCGAAGCTCGAAGGCTCGGACATTCCCTTCGACATCGACGATGCGCAGGTCGTGCTTTGCGACGAGGTGCTCTTCACCGGCCGCAGTGTGCGCGCGGCGATCAATGAACTGCTCGATCACGGACGGCCCGCGCGCGTGCAGCTCGCCGTGCTCATCGATCGCGACGGGCGAGAGTTTCCGATCCAGCCCGACTACATCGGCGAGCGTGTGACCATCGGCCCCGAAGAACGCGTGGCCGTGCGCTTTGAAGAAGTCGATGGCGACGACGCCGTGCATGTGCAAACCTCGAAAGCCGTGAAATGAATCCACGCAAGGACCTGCTCGACATCCAATCCCTGACGGACGAGGAAATCACCTTCGTCCTCGAGAACGCAGTTCCTTTCAAAGATCTCTTCCGCCGCTCGGTGAAGAAGGTGCCCACGCTGAAGGGCCGCACGATGCTCACGCTCTTTTATGAGCCATCGACGCGCACGCGCTCGTCCTTCGAAGTCGCCGCCAGCCGCCTGTCCGCCGACGTCACGCACTTCGATGTCGAATCCTCCAGTGTCGTGAAAGGTGAGAGCGTGCTCGACACGGTGGAGACGCTCGAAGCCATGCGCGTGGACTACATCGTCGTGCGCCACAAGCAGGCGGGCATACCGAATCTCATCGCCAAAAACACCGCCGCCTCTGTCATCAATGCCGGCGATGGCTGGCACGCGCATCCCACTCAGGCGCTGCTCGACGGCTTCACGCTGCGCGAGGTTTTCAAGGACACGCGGGGCGCGCGTTGCCTCATCGTCGGCGACATCCAGCACTCGCGCGTCGCCCGCAGCACCAGCCTTCTTTTGCGCCGCCTCGGCATGAACATGGCCTACCTCGCGCCCGGCTCCCTCATGCCGCGCGAGGTGCCGCAAGAAGTCGCGCAGTTCGGCAACTGGACCGATGCGCTCGAGTGGAAGCCTGACGTGGTCTATCTCCTCCGCGTGCAGAGCGAGCGACTCGAAGAGCCCTTCTTCCCCAGCGCCGCCGAGTATCACAAAAACTACGGCCTCACCGACGCCCGCGTGCAGATTCTCCGCGAGCGCGGCATCTACCTCATGCATCCCGGCCCCGTGAACCGCGGCGTCGAGATCACCGACAAAGGCATGGACTACGAGCGCAGCCTCATCAATGCCCAGGTCGAGAACGGCATCGCCGTCCGCATGAGTGTGCTCTACTGGTTGCGGCCGGGGGCGTAGGCGGCCAGGGCGATCGCGACGAGGGGCACCTCAGGCAAAGACGCATCTTCCGACCTCGTAGTGTACACAGTTTCCATGCCGATACTCACCCGCCGACAACTTCTGCAAACCGCCGGGCAAGGCTTTGGCTCGCTCGCGCTTGGATCCCTCGAAGCGGCGGAGACTTCGCATCGCGCGCAAATCGTAGCGCCCAAGGCGAAGCGGGTGGTGCAGCTTTTCATGGGCGGTGCGGCGAGCCACATTGATCTCTTCGATTTCAAACCTGCGCTCGTGAAGCATCACGGCGAGGCTTCCGACTTTGGCGAAGCCGTGGAGGCGTTTCAAAATGGGCTCGGACCCTGGAAGAAACCGGTGTGGGACTTCAAGCCCTACGGCCAGTGCCGCAAGATGCTCAGTGATGTCGTCGCACCGCTTGGTGCGTGTGCGGACGACATGGCGTTCGTGCACAACCTGGTGGGGAAGACGGGCGTGCATTCGCAGGGAACTCTGCTGCAAGCGACGGGCTTCAACTTGCCAGGCTTCCCTGGCATGGGCTGCTGGGTCAGCTACGCGCTCGGTTCGATGAGCGACAATCTGCCGACGTTCGTTGTGCTGCCTGATCATCGCGGCTTCGCGTCGAACGGACCAAAGAACTGGGACAGCGCCTTCCTTCCATCGCAACACGCGGGCACGATCATCTATCCCGGAGCCGATACGCCGATCAGCGATTTGTTTCCTCACAAGGCTGGTCGCTACATCAGCGCGAAGTCGGATCGCGAAGGCTTCGCTTTGCTGGAGCAACTCAATCGCAAACATCAGCAACAGCGCGAGGAGGATTCGCGCCTCGACTCGCGCATCAAGAGCTACGAACTCGCCGCGAAGATGCAGCTCGCTGCGCCCGAGGCTCTCGACATCTCGAAGGAGCCTGCGCATGTGAAGGCGATGTACGGCATCCAGGAGCATCGCAAGGAATGGCCCACCGAGATCAATCCCGCCGAGGAAGCCGATTACATGGGCCGCAAGTGCCTGGCTGCGCGCCGCCTGCTCGAACGCGGCGTGCGCTTCGTGCAAATCTGGAGCGGCAATGACAACGGCTTCCCGCGCCGCAACTGGGACTCGCATGAAGATGTGGAGCGCGACCACGGCCCGCTCGCCTGGGGCATGGCGAAGGCGGTGAGCGCGCTGATCCTCGATTTGAAACAGCGAGGTCTGCTCGACGAGACGATCATTCTCTGGACCACAGAGTTTGGTCGCATGCCCAGCACGCAAGGTGGCAAAGGCCGCGACCACAATCCCTACGTCTTCACGAACTGGCTTTGCGGCGGCGGCATCAAGGGCGGCGTCATCGCCGGCGAGTCGGATCAGTGGGGCTACAAGCCGCTCGACCGCACCAACCCGACGATGGTCTATGACATCCACGCCACGATCCTGCACCTCCTCGGCATCGACCACACCAAGCTCACCTGGCGGCACAACGGCCTCGACCGCCGGCTCACCGATGTACATGGGCGGGTGATCCGCGAGCTGGCGGGGTGATGTCCCGTCTCAAACGCAGGGGCGGAAATCACCGTCCTAAGAAGGCGCGCCTGCCCGGAGCGACCCGGCCCAGAGGAACGCGAGGAACAATGGCGGCGAGCAAAATCACCTTGGCATCACCCGATTCCATCCTTTAATCCCCGCCCGCCCATCCGGGCACACCTCTCATGGCCATTCAGCGCGCCCTTATCTCCGTCTCTGACAAAACCGGCATCCTTGACTTTGCCCGCGGCCTGGAGGCCATGGGAGTCGAGATACTCTCCACCGGAGGCACCGCGAAGCACCTCGCCGACAACGGAGTGAAGGTGAAGGAAGTCTCCGAACACACCGGCTTCCCGGAGATGTTCGATGGGCGTGTGAAGACGCTGCACCCGAAGATCCACGGCGGCCTGCTTCAGCGCCGTGACAACAAGGAGGACCAGAAGAATGCGAAGAAGCACGACATCCCGTGCATCGACATCATTGCGATCAATCTGTATCCCTTCGAGCAGACGGTCGCGAAGAAGGACGTGACACTCGAGGATGCGATCGAGAACATCGACATCGGCGGTCCGTCCATGCTGCGGTCGGCGGCGAAAAATCACAAATGGGTGACTGTCGTCACTGATCCAGCCGACTACGCAGTCGTCCTCGGCGAGATGAAGGAAAATGACGGCGACACCACAATGGCCACCCGCGAGCGCCTCGCGTGGAAGGTCTTCCACCGCACCTCGCAGTACGACGCTGCCATCGCGAGCTTCCTGAACAAGGAGCAGACGACGCAGAAGACCTTCAACCTCAGCCTGCCGCTATACGCGGAGCTGCGCTACGGCGACAACCCGCATCAGGCCGCCTCGCTCTACGGCCATTTCGGTGATCATTTCACGAAGCTGCACGGCAAGGACCTCAGCTACACGAACGTGCTCGACATCCAGGCTGCCGCCGGCCTCGTGGGCGAGTTTCGCCGTCCGACTGTCGCCATCCTGAAGCACACGAATCCCTGCGGCGTCGGCTGCGCGGAAGAGGATCTGCGCGAGGCTTGGCAAAAAGCGTTCGAGACCGACAAACAGGCACCCTTTGGCGGCGTGATCGTGACGAATCGCTCGATGACACTCTCGCTCGCAAAGATCATCTCCGAGATCTTCACCGACGTCATCATTGCACCGGACTTCGATGCCGATGCGCGTGCGCATTTGCAGAAGAAAAAAAACCTTCGCCTCATCCAGATGCTCGAGACCGCGCCCCAGGCGCTCAGCGAGCCGGTCATCCGCTCCGCGCCCGGCGGCGTGTTGGTGATGGATGCCGATCCGCGTGCGCTCGGCCTCGACGACCTCGAAAACAAGGTGAAGACCAAGCGTCCGCCTACGCGCGAGGAACTCGAAGCCATGCGCTTTGCCTGGCGCGTGGTGAAGCATGTGAAGTCGAATGCCATCGTCTTCGGCAAGCACGACCGCACCCTCGGCATCGGCGCCGGGCAAATGTCGCGCGTGGATTCCTGCCGTATCGCGATCTGGAAGGCGAAGGAAGCCGGCCTGTCGCTCGAAGGCAGCGTCGTCGCCAGCGATGCCATGTTCCCCTTTGCCGACGGCCTCATCGCCTGCGGTGAAGCCGGCGCGACCGCCGCGATCCAACCCGGTGGCTCCATGCGCGACGAAGAAGTCATAGCCGCCGCCGACGAGCGCAAGATGGCGATGGTCTTCACCGGCTACCGGCATTTCCTTCACTGACGCACGGTGCATCCCGCGCCGTGTCAGCCAGCCTTTCTCATGAAAAGATTCGTTGCAGCACTGGTCGCGGGTTTGGGCTTCGCGGCATCCTTTCTCCACGCAGAAGATCGTGAGCCATCGGAAACGTGGCGTCGATTCGACGGCACCATCGGCAAGGACCTGGGCATCACGCTCTATCTGTCCGAGAACTCGGACTTCGACGGCGGAGCGGAGCTGTCGGGCGCCTATCACTATCATCGCAGCGGCCTGCCGATCGATTTGGAAATCGAGCGCGTGGATCGCTCCGAGCACTTGAAGGCCCGCGAGGCAAAATGGGACACGGCGAAGGGCGAAGACATCGTCACCGGCCTCTGGGACGTCACGCTGAAGGACAAGACCATCGACGGCACATGGAAGTCGCCCGATGGCAAGAAGTCGCTGCCGCTGCATCTCGACGAGAGCTATCCGAAAGGCTCCGTGCCGCTACGCATCATCCGTCTGCATTTTGCGAACACGATGCAGCGCGATACTCAGCGCACCGGCTACGAGCGCACGCTCAGCTACCCGCAGGTCGTCGGCAAAGGCAAGGTGTTCGAGAGGCTCAACGAAGCGCTTCGGCAGGAGGTGCTCAGCTTTTTCTCCGACGACGACGGCAAGCATCGCAAGAAGCACAAAAGCGCCACGATCGCTGACATCGAGAAACAAATGTTCGCGCCGCCGGATGAAGCGGTCGAATTCGACGGCGACTTCAACTACGTGGATACCAGCAGCCACGAGGCGCACGTCGTCACGAACGGCGACGGCTTTCTCACCATCGAGTTCGCCCACTCGTCCTACTCCGGCGGCGCGCATGGAAACTTCGGTTCCAACTACCTCGTGCTCGATCTCACGACCGGCGATCCCGTGGAACTCGAAAGCCAGGTCGTGAAAGGTTTCGAGAAACATTGGATCGAACTCGGTGCCGCTGCTCTCCGCAAAAGCGCAGGTGTCGGCCCGAAGGCACCGCTCACCGACGCCGGCCTCTTCGAAGACAAACTCGAACTCAACAAGAACTGGTATCTCATGCCCGGCGGCATCGGCTACAGCTACGACCCCTACGAGATCGGCCCCTACGCCGCCGGCCAGATCACCTTCGAACTCGAATGGAAAGACATCGCCGCCGATCTGAAACCCGGCTCCGCCTTCGCTGAATTTGCCAGCCGCTTTGCGATGAAGCCTTCTGCCAAATAGTGACCCGCTTCTGTATTCAATGAATCGCAGGTTGTCCTGCTATTCGAGCGTGATACCATACCCGTCATGAGCACCGCCGTTCTTGAACGCCCACTGAGCTACGAGGAAGAGAGGGGAAAGCCTATGCCTAGTCACAATCATGGTCTGGTTCAGATGAGGCTCGGAGTTGAGCTTTCGAAGGAAAAAAAGCGTGAGGTGTTCAGCGAACTGACGCTCTCAATTCTGGGCACCAATTACACGCCCGACCTGAGTGTGTATCCCAGGCGCCCGGTGGACTTCCGACACGACACGATCCGGATGACCGAGCTGCCCTTGATGGCGGTCGAAATCTTTTCGCCGTCGCAGGGGACGCAGGAGGTCATGAACAAGGTGAACGTGTATTTGGAGAACGGCATCAAGTCCTGCTGGGTGGTCACGCCGCCGCTCAAGAACATCACCATCTATTTGCCGGACGGAAAACAGGTTTCAGCCTCCGAGGGGATCATTGCTGATCCGGCAACCGGGATCTCCGCTGATCTCGGTGAAGTGTTCGAGTAAGGCGCCACCAGTCGCACGGACACTGCCATGCCCATCCACCTCGGCGTCAATATCGACCACGTCGTCACCCTTCGTCAGGCGCGCTACCGCGAGATGCTCGACTCTCCGAACGCCGAACCTTCGGTGCTTCAGGCCGCCCTCGAAGCGGAGGCCGCAGGCGCGCACTCGATCACCGTTCACCTTCGCGCGGATCGCCGGCATATTCAGGATGCCGACGTGCGTCTGCTGCGGAAGGAGATCGCCACGAAGCTCAATCTCGAAATGGGCAACACGCCCGAGATTCTCGCCATCGCGCTCGATGTACGGCCCGACTTCGTCTGCATGGTGCCCGAGCATCGCCAGGAAGTGACGACCGAAGGTGGTCTCGATGTCGCCGGACAAAAAGAAGTGCTGCGCGACACCGTCTCGAAGCTGCAAGCGAACGGCACCAACGTCAGCATGTTCATCGATCCCGATCTCGATCAAGTCCGCGCCTCCGCCGAGATCGGTGCTCGCATGATCGAGCTTCACACCGGCACTTTCGCCAATCACCTCGGCGCCGAGCGCGCGAAGGAAGTCGCGCGACTCAAGGCAGCGGCCGAACTTGGTCACTCGCTCGGTCTTCAAATCAACGCCGGCCACGGTCTAACGACGAAGAACATCGCGGACCTCTTCGTCGTTCCGCATCTCGCCGAGCTGAACATTGGCCATCACATCGTTTCACGAGCCGTCTTCATCGGTCTGCGCACCGCCGTGAAGGAAATGCTCGATGCCATCACCCCTTATCGCGGATGAGCCTCAGCGCGATTTTGCACAAGAACTCTGGCGTGATCGGCATCGGCCTCGATCTCATCGAAGTCTCCCGCATCCGTGATCTGCTGGAGCGTCACGGTGAACGGTTCAAGGCCCGCACCTTCACGGTTGACGAGATCGCCTACTGTGACCGCTGCGCCGATCCCGCGATGCACTACGCCGCCCGCTTCGCTGCCAAAGAAGCCGCCGCCAAGGCGCTGAGCACCGGATTCGCCGATGGCGTGAGCTGGCAGGACATCGAGATCGCTCGCGCGGAAAACGGCGCGCCGCGCCTCGTGCTGCACGGTGGCGCGTTGTCGCTGGCGCAGGCCCGGGGCATCACCCAGATGCTGGTCTCGCTCACGCATGTGAAGGAAATGGCGGCCGCGCAGGTGGTGCTGGGAGCCGGCCCGGCGGCGGGATGACAAATAGCGCTTGTGAATGACGAACCCGGCTCCGACGCGCCGTAGTTCCCGCGCCACCCCATGAACAAGCTCCTCATTCTCCTATGCTGCCTCGCGGCATCCACCTTCGCCTCCGGCTCCGGCCTGAAACTCGCCGCTTTCCGGGCCGATGTCACCCCGCCGATGGGATCACCCTTGTGCGGCGGCCTGGTGAAGCCGGTCGCGGGCGTCACGGAGCCGTTGTTTGCTTTGGGTGTGGTGATTCTTGGTGACGACAAGCCGGTGGTTTTGTGTGCCTTTGACTGGTGTGAGATTCGCGCCGCCGATCATGTGCGTGTGCGCGAGGTGCTGGCGAAGGCGGCAGGCACCACGTCCGAGCGCGTGGCGGTGCAGAGTTTGCATCAGCACAATGCGCCGCTGGCGGATCGCGATGCGACGAAGATCATGGAGCCGCACAAGATCGAGGTGACCGACATCGAGTGGACGGAGCGCGCGTTTCAAGCGGTGGCGCAAAGCATTGAAGTTGCGATCAAAGACGCGAAGCCGCTCACGCATCTCACCATCGGCGAGGGCAAGGTGGAGCAGGTGGCATCGAACCGCCGCATTCTCGGTGACAACGGGAAGATCGCGAAGATGCGCCTCAGCTCGACGAAGGACCCGGCCTTGCGCGAGCTGCCGGAGGGGCAGATCGATCCGATGCTGAAGACGATCGGCTTCTGGAGCGGTGACGCGAAGCTCGCGTCGCTGCACTACTACGCCACGCACCCGATGAGCTTCTACGGCGACGGCATGGTGACGCACGACTTTGTCGGCATCGCGCGCGAACGTCGCACGAAGGATGAAGGCGTGCCGCACATCTACTTCACCGGCTGCGGCGGCAATATCGCCGCAGGCAAATACAACGACGGCACACCCGAAAGCCGTGCGCGTCTCGGCGAGCACATCTACGCGGCGATGGTCGAGTCCGAGAAGCAAACGAAGCGCACGCCGCTGACGCACATCGAGTGGCGCGCGAAGCCGGTGCTCTTCAAACCCGATCCTGAGTTTCCAGAGGAGCGCGTGATGAAGGTGATCGAGAACACGCAGACTGCGAACTCCACGCGCATCGCTGCGGCACTGCGCGTCGGCTTCATCCGCCACTGCGCGGCGGGCATTCCCATTCAACTGACGAGCCTTCACCTCGGCGACGATGTGCGTCTGCTGCATCTCCCCGGCGAGAGTTTCATCGAGTATCAACTCTTCGCGCAGCAGCAGTGCCCGGGTGCATTCGTGGCGACGGCGAGCTACGGCGACGGCAGCACGGGCTATGTCCCCCTGGAAAAATCCTTCGCCGAGGGCGGTTACGAACCGACGCAGGCCTACGCCGCGCCGGAGTCCGAGAAGCTGATGAAGCAGACGATCTCCGAGCTGCTGCGCGCTGACCATTGAGCGCCGGACACATGTGGGACATGCTGTCCGCGGGAAATGAAGCTCACGCCGCGTCCGGCCCTGCTTGTGGCCCGGCGTAGTCGGCGTCCGTGCACGGTCAGGGCTTACGCATGAACCGAAAGCGCAAGCCTCAAATCTATGATTTGCCCCGCAGATTCAGAATTCCACAAATGGGTTCAGAAGAACTCCAATCCGTGGTTGTCCTGAATCCGTGGGAATTCACTCAGAAGCAATTCATGCGTAAACCCTGGTGTACGGTGGCGCTGAGGGCAAATCGCCCTTGCATCCCTCGTCCCCGCCGCGATGATGCGCGCCTCATTTTCCGGGCTGTTCCACCACCGTTCAGCCCCTTTTCAAACTTGATCTGTCCGCCTGTCATGCCTGCCCTCAACAAAGACATCCTCGCCAAAGCCGCCAATGAAGCCCGGGGAATTGCGATGGACGCAGTGCACAAATGCTCGTCCGGCCACCTCGGCCTGCCGCTCGGTGCGGCGGAGATCGGCGCAGTGCTCTTCGGTCATGCGCTTCAATGCGATCCCGCCGATCCGATCTGGCTGAATCGCGATCGTTTCATCCTCAGCGCCGGCCACGGGTCGATGTTCCTTTACAGCTGGCTGCATCTCGCCGGTTATGACCTGCCGATGGACCAGGTGGCAAACTTCCGCCAGCTCCACTCGACCACCCCCGGCCACCCAGAGTTTGGCGAGACGCCGGGCGTCGAATGCACCACCGGCCCGCTCGGCCAGGGCGTGGCGAATGCCGTGGGCTACGCGCTCAGCGGCAAGATGGCGGCGGCGAAGTGGAACACCGACGCACACAGGATCATCGACAATCACGTCATCGCGCTCGCCGGTGACGGCTGTCTCCAGGAAGGCGTCGCGCGGGAGGCCGCTGCGTTTGCCGCGCACAACGGACTCGACAATCTCATCCTCGTTTTCGACTCCAACGACGTCACGCTCGACGCGATGGCGAAGGTCACGCAGAGCGAGGACACGCAGAAGCTCTTCCGCGCGCTCGGCTGGGACGCGGTGTCCATCGACGGCCACGATCTCGACGCGATCACGAAGGCCGTCGTGCGCGCCAAAAAGCAGGACAACGGCAGGCCGAAGCTCATCATCGCCCGCACGCTCATCGGCAAAGGCATCCCCGAAGTGGCCGGCACCGCCAAGGCGCACGGCGAGGGCGGCGCGAAGTTTGTCGATGCCGCGAAGAAAGCGCTCGGCATTCCCGAGGGCACACACTTCCACGTCAGCGACGACGTGCGCTCATATTTCGCCGATCTCAAATCCCGCCGCGGGCGCATTCACAAGCGCTGGACGAAGCTTTTCAGTGAATGGGCCGCCGCGAATCCCGCGCTCAAGGCCGAACTCGACGCCGCGCTCGCGCACAACTACAGCGCCGGGGATTTGCTCGGGCTCGTGCCCGAGTATCCCGCCGAGGGCAAGGCTGCCACGCGCAACAGCGGCGGCGAGATTTTCAATCACCTCGCCAAAGCCGTGCCACACGTCATCACCGGCAGCGCCGACCTCTACGGCTCGACGAAGAACTACATCAAGGACGGCGGCGACTTCTCCGCGCAGAATCCAAAGGGTCGCAACATCTGGTTCGGCATCCGCGAGCACGCCATGGGCGCGATCTGCAACGGCATCGCCTACGATGGCATCTTCCGCGCCAGCGGCGCCACGTTCCTTGTATTTGCTGACTACTGCCGCCCGAGCATCCGCCTCGCCGCGCTCGCGAAGCTGCCGGTCACCTACATCTTCACGCACGACAGCGTCGGCGTCGGCGAAGACGGCCCCACGCACCAGCCCGTTGAGACCGTCAGCGGCCTGCGCGTGATCCCAAACCTCGACGTCATCCGTCCCGGCGACGCCGAAGAGACTGCCGCCGCTTTCGCGCTGGCATTCTCACGCAAAGACGGCCCCACTCTCCTCGCGCTCACTCGCCAGGACATCCCACATCAGGGATCCGTCTCCTCATCCGTCCGCCGCGAAGGCACGCTGAAGGGTGGCTACGTTCTGAGAAAAGAAGCCGCCGCGCTCTCCACCATCCTGATCGCCACCGGCTCCGAAGTGCAGCACGCGATGGAAGCTGCGGAGCAGCTTGGCGGCGGCACCCGCGTCGTCTCCATGCCCTGCACGGAAATCTTCGACCGCCAGCCGCAAAGCTACCGCGACGAAGTGCTGCCACCCTCCTGCACCAACCGCATCGCCATCGAAGCCGGCGTCACCGGCCTGTGGTGGAAGTACGTCGGCACGCACGGGAAGGTGATTGGCATCGACCGCTTCGGCATCAGCGCGCCTGGCGGAACCGTCATGAAGGAGTTGGGGATGACGGCCGAGAATGTGGTGGCGGTGGCGCACGGGACGTGATTCTACCGGGCAGACCACGCCATTGTCCGGATGCGCGGAGCCGCACGGATTCAGATGCCGTGACCGTCCGACAGGTGCCCAACTGGCACCCGAGATTCTTGGCACGCTGCTGTTTATGTTCCCGCCCGCTCCAGCGCCGCAGCGATCTCGAGCTCGATCACCTGTAGCGGATTGAGCAGCTCCAGCGGGTTCTCCACCGGCGTGACCTCGTTCGTTCGTGGGTCCCAGTTCACCGGACCGAACCGGCAGGGCGCGGGATTGCCGGTGAGGATGTGCATGCCGGCGTCGTGTTTGTCGAAGTGCCAGAACTCGAAGGGGAAGTGGATGAAGCCGTGTTTCTCCATCATCGCGCAGATCTCCAGCCGCGTGGCGACATGCTCGGGCGCGACAAAAGGCGAACGCATCGGCGTGTGCTCGCTCATTTCGAGATACGGGTAACCGCGCCAGACCTCCGTGCCGTCATCGCGACGAAACACCGAGATGTCGATGGCCGAGCCGGACATGTGTGCGCCGATCTTCGGCATGTTCGCCGTGAGCACGATGGCACGGCGAAACATCATCTCCGGCGACGGGATTTGCCCGCCGAGTTCCCACATGGTCTTCTTGAGCACGTTGTCGAAGACCGACGGCTTCCGCACGAGCTGCCGCTGCATGTCGAGCGAGCGGAAGCCGTCCTCGATCTTCAATATCCAGCCGCGCTCATTCATCTCGCGACCGATCGTGATGACATCGCGCACCAGGCTCTCGCGCAGGAAGTAAACGCGGTCGAGATCACCGGCGATCTTCGAGGTGGAGAACAGCATCTCCACGCCTGCGTCGGCTGCGGCATCGGGAATCGAGGCAAAGCGCTCGCCGCATTCATTCACGGGAAATGTAATGAGCTTCTGCACGATGGCATAGCCTGCTTCCATCTGCTCGGCCCAGTAGGCGCGGCGTGCTTGGTCGTCTTTGTGATCGGTGGTTGACATTGGAAGTGTTTGGAAGCTGGTCATCCTAGTGACATCGTCGCCCGGCGCTCCTCGATTCGATGCTCGTCGTTGAATCGCAAGAGGGTGACTGTTGCCCGTCCGACAGAAGTCGAGCCTTCGATGCGCACGCCGTTGAATCGGAAGTGCTCATCCCAGCGGTCTGATCGGGGATTGAACAAACGGGTGAAGACCCCGGCGTCCAGAGAGCCAATGTCGCTGCCTTTGTGATGTTACAAAACAGGCACGCAAGTGCGAGGTTGTCGTCCACCGTAAGCCCGCCGTGCTTTTCGCTGATGATGTGATCAATCTGAAAACCCAGATAGGTGTCGTCCTCAAAAACGAGGCAGTATTCGCAGCGGCGGCGCGCACGCGATACGACCAGCCTGCGGAGTTCCGCGCTGATGTAGGTCTCACTCACGTCCGAGCAGGGTCCTCGCCCGCGCTTTGGCCTGACGCATTAGCTTTTCGAGTTGAACGAAATCCGACAATTCCTCGGCCTCATCTGGCAGCAGTCCCTCACGCTTTTGCTTTCGGATCAGCTCCTCCACACGCTGTTGCGCTTCCTCTGATGCCATGAATCCCGTCACAGCCTTTGAACTGGGCCCGGAGGCAATGAAGTTGATGATTTCTTCGTGGGCCTTGGTCATGGCTCGAAAATGACACGTTGAACATGGAATGCAACCGCATGGCGATTGGGCTTCATGGGGCAGAACCGGCATCATCCGGCATCAGCTTCTTCGTCGCATCCATCGGCAGCACGACGAGGCCTGCGAGCACGAAGGCTCCGGCGAGGGTGAAGAAGACGAACTCCTTGCCAGCAGTGCCGCCGAGTTTCATCAGCAGCGGGATCAACATGCCGGTGACGCTCGCGCCGAAGTTGCCCCACATGTTGCCCCAGCCTCCGGCAGCGGCGGTCGCGCGTCCGCCTACGTCGCCCATGAAGGCCCAGAGCGCGGGATTGGCGAGATCGACGCAGAACGAAACCGTGGCGCAGCACGCGATGAGCAGCCACGTCGAGTCGAGGAAAGGACACGCGGCATACGCGGCGGCGCAGACGAACATGGAGCTGCACATCGGGATCAAACGACCGAGCCGCAGTCCGAAGCGTCGTGTGGTCCAATCGCAAAAGTAGCCGCCCGCGACCTGGCCGAGCATTCCAAACGCGAGCACATACGTCACCATGCGTCCGCCTTCGATCTCGCCGACGTGACGCTCTTCCACGAGATACGTCGGCAGCCAGGTGACGAGGAAACCCCAGCTCAAGTTAACGAGCAGTTGATTGATCGAGTTCGCCCACAGGCTGATGCTTCTGCAGAAACGCCAGAGCGCGGAGGCGAGTTCGCGACCACTCAGCACCGGCTCCTTTTCCACGCGACCGATGAGCGCGAGTTCCGCTGCATTCACTTTCGGATGCTCATGAGGATTCGACCGCACGACGATCCAGAACACGAGCGCAACGATGACTCCGATCGCGCCATCGACCCACAACGACATGCGCCAGTGTCCCATCGTGACGATCATCCAAATCGTGAGCACCGGCGCGAGCGTGCCACCGATGCGACCACCAAACGCCACGAGTCCCGCTGCGCCCGCGCGTCCGTCCAGCGGTATCCATTTACGCACGAGCGCCATGCACGTCGGATACGCGCCCGCCTCCGCGACACCGCACAGCAACCGAGCTGTGAGCAAACCGACGAAGCTCGACATGAATCCCGTGAGCATCGTGCAGAGCGACCACAGCACGATGTAGAGCGTCAAGGTCGTGCGCGCGCCGAAGCGATCGCTCGCCCAGCCAGCAGGCACCTGACAGAGCGCATACGTGAAGAAGAACGCGCTGAGGATGCTGCCGATCTGTTCCTTCGTGAGTTTCAGATCGTTGTTGAACGACACCGACTTCACGATCTCCGCCATGCAGATGCGATCGAGATACAAGATGAACGCCATCAACATCGTGACGCCGATGATGCGGTAGCGGATGGTGGTGGGCGTCATGGCTTCGAGTGGCTTCACCTCTTCATCACACGCTTCAGCGCTGCGATGAGATCGAGCCGGCGGAAGGTGTGGCCGCTGACTTTGTCTTCGACTTGGGCGCCGGTCCTTTGGAAGATGCTCATCATGGCTTCGGCGATTGTCTTGCCATCGGCTTTCCAGTCGTAGCCGCTCTTCTCAATGGCTTCGCGCAGGATCATCGCGGAACCGCAAAGGATGGCGTTCGACGAACTGGTCGCTCTCGCTGGCACGAGCAGGTCGATCTTGGCGCTCCGGTCCAGGATGACCACATCCTTGCCTGGAGTGACCGCGCCGATGGCAAAGCAGTTCGGCTGGCTCGCGGGCCAGGAGATGCCTTTGGTGAAGCCGTGATTGCCTGCGGGCGCGCTGACCCAGATGCCGAGTTCGCGGAGCTTCGCGAGCTTCTCGTCGATCTCAGTGGAAACAGGCTCCGCATGCTCTTGATCGTCCACGGGCGCAAGGTTCACGGTGGTGATGCGATGCTCGGCGTGATGGTCGATGACCCATTGCAGTGCTCTTGCGAGCGGAGCCGCATCCGCGAGCTTGCCGTGGCAGCATTCGAGGCTGCGCACGATGGCGACTTGGTCGTTGAAGGCCACGCCGCGTCTGCCGCCGTAGTTCACGGATGATGGGATGCCGATGGTGCTGCCGTGGTAGCCTTTGCCTTCATGTTTCGGATCGTTGTCGCCGTCCACGGCGTCGTAGGTGACTTTCACTTTATCGCCCTGCCACTCGGGTCGCGAGATCGTGCAGCCATCATCGAGCAAGGCGAGCGTCTGGCCTTTTCCGAAGGTCAAAACGTCCGAGTATGTCTTCCAGGCACCGAGAATACCAGCGTGCTCAAACTCCTCCGGCTGTGCTGCTCCGCGTGCTGCGAGGATCCACTCCAGCGGAGGGCCGTCATCAATTCGCGGACCGTAATGCGGAGCAGAGAAGCCGAGTTCGAGAGCGCCGAGGTCGGGGGCTTTGCCGTCGAAGCTCTCGGCGATGTTGGGCAGGCGCACACCCGCATCTTTTGCCGCACTGGTGTTGCTGAGACGAAGAAGAGGCGCCAGGGCTCCGGGCATGTCTTTGCTCACATCGAAGGGCAAGAAGTCTCGCGCGCGATCCAGCACAACGCCGTGCTTTTCGATGCCGATGGTGGCGCTGAGATCGGCGATGCTCGTGAAGCGTTGATTGAGCCAGACCCACGGATTGGGCTTGCCGATCTTCCTGTTCACGGTTGCAGCACTGAACTCGAAGCCGTCGTAATCCACATCCGTCTTCCAGTTCGCGATGGGTGAGTCATGCACGACATACTTCACCTGATAGCTGCGATACTTTTCGGCCTCTGATGCGGAGCAGGACCATAGCGTCTCTGATCCGCCGAGGTGCATCCAGAGGTTGTTCCGAGAGAATGACGTGAGCATCCCATGCGCATGCGGTGCCGCCGTGCCGTAGGCGGCGAGCGTGTTGTTCACGCACACGAAGCGATCCTGCACGCGCAGCTTGAACACGTTGCCCTGCGAGATGCAGTGATTGCGCACGAGATACCACGGGCCGCAGAACATGGGCTGAAAGGTGATGCCGGTGAAGCCATGCAGCCGGTTCCCCCAGATGCGGATGTTCGCGTAGCCGTAGTCGGGCTCCACGGGATCATCGGACATGTTCATGATGTCATTGCCGAAGATGTCGCAGTCCGCGTGCGGATACGACACGCCATCCGCGCTGCGATCCATGCGGTTGTAGCACACCGTGTGTCCGCTGCTGTGGTTCAACTCAACGCATTCGCCGCTGATGCCCTTGTTGGTGTCGCCGACGATGTCGTTGTCCGCGATGTGCCAGCCACGGCATTCTTTGTTCAGGAAGATCGAGTAATGGAAGTCGCGAAACGTGCAGCGCTTCACCACCACGTTCTCGCACGCGCCATCGGGCCGCAGTCCATTCGGCGACTCACGGCGCTTCAAACTCAGCCCTTCAATCCAAAGGTGATTCCCGCGCGGACGAATCTGCTCAAACACCGCTGGCACGCTGCCTGCCGATTTGAAGCCGATGTAGCGTGTGGTGTCGCTCGCTGAATCGACGCTCCCGGCCTCGCCGCTGAGTTCGAAGTTGGCCACGCCGTAGTTGCCCGTGCGCAGAAGGAGCATGTCTCCGGGTTTCGCGACAGCGAGCGCGTCTTTGATCCCAAGAAAGGGCTTCGCAGCCGATCCATCACCGCCACCATTGCCCGGCATCACATGCAAGGTGCGCAGCGGCTTGAAACTCGGCCAAGGCTTGGTGCGGACGCGCTTCACTTGCTCCACCGGCTTCGAGTTGTCGGGATCGGTCAGAGTCAGCTTTAGCTCATAAGCCGCGCCGGGCTGAAGAAACATCACACTGCCCGCCAGCATGTTGAAGGGCCGCTCGGCGACCTGCTTGTCATACCAGCCCGCATAGTCCACGCGCATCAGAGGCATCGCCTCCAGCCACTTCTCCTTGCCCACCAGTCGATAGCTAACCGCGCACGTCGCATCGTGATCCGTGTCGCCGTCGATGTTCCACTCCACGCCGATGCTTTGATGCGTGGCGGTGACTTTGAGGTCTTTCGTCGTGCTCTTTGGCTCCGGTTTCGCCTGATCGGTCGCGCTACGGGCATTGAAGTATCCAGGCGGCCATGCGAGCGGCTCAGCGAATGAGATCGTGGCGAGACAGAGGAAGATCAGAGGCTTCATGGATGCTCGGCAGTGAGAGATCATGGCTTCTCTTGCTTCGCTGTATTCAGTCTCGCCTTCTCCTCCGCCTCGCGTTTCTGCATGTCCTTCGGATGCTTCGAGAACGACGCGAAGACATCACCGACGACGCGATCGGCGAGTTCGCCGAGCTTTTTCAGAATGATGGCCTCGGCCTCGGGCTTGAGTTTGGAGAGGTTGGGCTCGTAGCCGCCGACTTTGTGCGCATCGGCGGTGGCGATGTAGCCGATGTTACCGTTCGCGTAGCCGACGATGACCGGCGTGGCGCGGTCGGCGATGGCTTTTTCCAATTTGAAGCCGTATTCGACCATCGGCTCGCCGGGCATGGTGAGGAGCAGGTAGGGGCCGATCTTCATCGCCATGAGTTCGGCTTTGATCGGCTGTTCTTTGCCGGGAAGCTCGATGACTTCGCTGGCGACGCGGATGGGATAGTAGGTGGCGCGTTTGGCGAGTTGCTCGCGCGTGAGGCTGAAGGCCGCCGCACGCACGACGGCTCCACCGAGGTCGCGACCGGCCCACTGGATGTCCGCTTCATCCGCGCAGCGATACGGATAGCCGGGCAAATTCGGCCTGATGTCGCCCGCGCAGCCCTGGATGAACATCGAGGCCGTTTTGCCGCCGTAGATCGACTCGACAAAGGTCTGCGCCTCGCCGGGAAAATCGGCGGTCATCATCGGGAAGCCTTTCGGGTGCGGCTGCGAACCTTTGTCGCCCCAGGTGAAGAAGCAGGGATGACAGATCGCGTGCATCAAGATCGCCACCGGGGTGAGCGACTGGCCGTCATCGAAGCGCAGCACCTTCACGCGGGTGTCGTTCGGGCCGTCGGGATTCAAACTCACCACCGCACGACCATCGTAGGTCTTGCGTCGGTTGATGCTGAAGCTGATGCGATCCTCCGCGAGGCCGATGCTCGTCGTGCGCAGGTTAGCGGCGGCTTCCTTGGCGGCAGCGGTGAGCTTTTTGATCACGTCCGAGGCCCAACGCATGTTTTCCACCCAACCGGGGCCGGAGTGATTGTGCGAGGCGCAGATCATGATGTTCGCCGCGGGCACGCCGGTCTCTTTTTCAATCGCCGCACGCGCCAGCGCCACCATGTCCTCCCACGCGCCGATGACATCCATCGTCACGATGGCTGCCTTTGTCTCGCCATCGTCCAAAACGAGGACGCCAGCACGCAACGGATCACGCACTCCATTCACCACCCGCGTGTGCCCGGCCACGGTGATGTCCTTCACCTCCGCCGGTGTGATGTCCACCTTCGCCGCACCGGCTTTGAGATTCGATACGACGGGAAACTTGCCGTCGATGACCTGCGCGTGAGCAGCGATGGCGAAGAGGAAGAATAGGAGATGTTTCATGCGTGGCTGCTCTTACGGAAGCTGGCGGGAGAATCGCTCAGAGCGATTGGATGAAGTACGGTCAGGCCTCGCCTCGCTCAACCCCGGAAACCGCCAGGCATCCCGCCCCCTCGCATAGGGCGGGAAATTCTCCGCCAGCGCGTGATAATCGGTGCTCGTGAACTGGCGCTGCGCCTCATGCACATGCGCGGGCGGGGGATATGCCTGTCTTTTCGAGCGCGAGGGTTTTCAACTCAAGACTGCGCGCGAAGGCTACTGCACCGTGATGAACTCGCTGCTGTTGAAGATGACGTGCGCGAGATCGGTGAGGGCCTCAGTTTTGCCGGATGCGAGCGAGCGCTCGGCAACGAATGCGAGCGCTTGCTCCAGGCGCACCTCGGTAGGCTGACGCGACAGCGCGAGCATGAACATCCGACGAATGGCCGCCCTCAAATCAGCGCCAGCCTCCCGCATGGCGCGCTTCGCGAGAAATGCGGCCTGGTCTTCCACGAACTCGTCATTCATCAGCACGAGCGCCTGCGTGGGCACGGTGCTCTGAGTGCGCAGGGCGCAACTGTCGGTGGTCGTGGGTGCGTCGAAGAGTTCGAGGGCCGGCATGAGCAATTGACGCTTCACGTAGATGTAAACACTGCGCCGCCATTGCTCCGGTCCCTCCTGTTTGATCGCGGGCCACTTGTTTCTTTGGCTCGCTTCGAGCAGGTCGGCACGAATGCGCGGCTTGAAGCCGGGGCCGCCGGGCTCGAGGTTCAGCTTGCCGCTTGCGGCGAGAATGGTGTCGCGGATGACCTCGGCTTCCATGCGCTGGAGGGAGTCATAACGAAGGGCGTGCGGCTGGGCGCGAGATTGCCGGTACGTCGCGCTCATTACCATCAGCTTGTGCAACGGCTTCAGGTGGCCGCCGTTCTCGATGAGGCTTGAGGCGAGCCAGTCGAGCAATTCCGGATGCGTCGGCTTTGCTCCCGTGAATCCGAAATTGCTCGGCGTGGCGACGATGCCGGCGCCGAAATGATGTTGCCAAAGCCGGTTCGCCATCACCCGCCACGTCAGCGGATTCTCCGGGGACGCGAGCCACCCGGCCAGCGCGCGACGACGCAATGACGTCTTTGCCGCCGGCTGCTGAAACGCGAACGACTTGGCGCCGAGCACGACGGGTGCCACTGGCCGCACTTCCTCGCCCTTGTTCGCCGCGCTGCCACGCAGCAGGATGTGCGTCGTCGGCACCTGCGGTTTTGTCTCGATGAGCGCCATGACTTTGTTCGCGTCTTTGATGTCCTTGTCGTTCACATCCTTCGCGCCTTTGCCGAGTCCGAGCTTCTCGGCGCCGTTGAAGACCGCCATCAGTCCGTAGTAGTCGCGCTGCAGCAGCGGATCGGTTTTGTGATCGTGACAGCGCGCGCAACCGATCGTGAGGCCGAGGAAAACACTGCCAGTGGTCGAGATCACGTCGTCGAGTTGATCCACGCGATACTGCTCCAAGGCTTCCTTCGTCTTGCCCATGTTGTCGTCGTTGCTCTGTCCGTTTCGGCAGAAGCCGGTGGCGATGAGCGACTGCTCGTCCGCTCCCTCCACCTCATCGCCCGCAAGCTGCTCGGCAATGAAGCGCGCGTAGGGCTTGTCGTCATTGAAGCTGGCGATGACGTAATCGCGATACTTCCACGCGTAAGGCCGGTCGAGATCGTTGTGCACGCCTCCCGTGTCCGCGTAGCGAGCGAGATCCAGCCAGTGGCGCCCCCAGCGCTCGCCGTAGCGCGGACTGTCGAGCAGGCGATCGACGAGGCGTTCGTAAGAAGAGACAGAAGACAAAAGACTGGAAGACAGAAGACCCGATTGGCCCGACGCCTCATGTTTGCTGTCTTGTGTCTTCTCGTCTTCTGTCTCTTTCACGAACGCAGTGACCTCCTCTGGAGTCGGCGGCAGCCCGATGAGATCCAAATACACCCGTCGTATCAATGTGGCCGCATCCGCTTCCGGTGACGGCTCCAAGCCCGCGCCTTCCAGCTTTGCGAGGACAAACCGGTCCACCTCGTTCCTCGGCCACGCGCCGTTTTTCACGATCGGCAGCGCCGCCCGGCCCAACGGCTGAAACGCCCAATGCTTCCGGCCCTCTTCGATCGACGGCGGCTTCGCCGCAAAACAAGCGCCGCACATCACTGTGAGCAAGGCGGCAGCAAGGTTGAGCGGAACTGGAGGGCGAACCATGACGAGCGCATTCATAACGCATGGTCATCAGCACGCCTCGCACGAAACACACGCCCGGCCAGCATCCGTGATTGATGCAGCCCGGCTTTCAAGCTATCAACCGTGCTCTCTCCACCCTCAACCAACGCCAGCCCATGCCCACCGTGGAGTTTACGCCCAACCTCGCGCGCCAGACGACGACCCGCAGTTGCCGCGTCGAGGGTGCGACGGTGGCCGATGCGCTGCGTGCCGTGTTCGAGGAACTGCCCGCGCTGCGCGGCTACGTGCTCGACGACCAGGGCGCCGTGCGCACGCATGTGGTGATTTTTGTCGATGCGGTCGCGGTTTGCGATCGCAAGAACCTCTCGGATCCGCTGCGCCCGGACTCCGAGGTCTTCGTCATGCAGGCGCTTTCAGGAGGATGAGATCATGAGCGGCAGATTGTTTCTTGGCACCCGAAAGGCACTCATCGAAGTGGAGCGTGCATCGAAAGGCTGGCGCATCAAGCGCGCCTCATTCAGCGGTGTTCAGGTCCCGATGCTGCTGCCCGATGCGCGTGACGGCACTCTCTACGCAGCCGTCGAGCACGGGCACTACGGCGCCAAATTCCACGCTTCGCGCGATGGCGGCTCGACATGGGAGGAACGCGTTTCGCCCGCCTATCCGCCGAAGCCGGCGGATGCGCCCGACATCATCTGCTCCATGCGGCAGAAGCCGGTGCCGTGGTCGCTGGAAAAAATCTGGTCGCTCGAAGCCGGCGGCAAAGACCAGCCCGGCACGCTGTGGTGCGGCACGATTCCCGGGGGCCTGTTCAAATCGAGCGATGCGGGCGCAAGCTGGTCGCTCGTCGAGTCGCTCTGGAACGAGCCGTCGCGCGCGAAGTGGTTCGGCGGCGGCTACGACTGGCCGGGCATTCACTCCATCGTCGTCGATCCGCGCGATCCGCATCGCATCCTCGTCGCCATTTCCTGCGGCGGCGTGTGGGAGACGCTCGATGCCGGCGCGTCGTGGTCTTGCCACGGCAAAGGCATAGTGAATGACTACATGCCGCCTGAACTGGCTGAAGATCCGGTCGTGCAAGACCCGCACCGCATCGCCATCTGTGCAGCCGCGCCCGACACGATCTGGATGCAGCACCACAACGGCATCTTCCGCTCCACGGACGGCGGCCGTGCGTGGACTCGCTTCATGAATGCGAATCCCTCGCACTTCGGCTTCGCCGTCGCCGTGCATCCGTGCGATCCGCGGACCGCCTGGTTCGTGCCCGGCATCAAAGACGAGCAGCGTCTCCCATCCGGCAGGGCTCTCTGCGTCATGCGCACGCGTGATGGTGGCGAGACCTTCGAGCCATGCCGCAAAGGCCTGCCGCAGGAGCACGCCTATCATCTCGTCTATCGACATTGCCTCGATGTGACGGGAGATGGCCGCACGCTCGCCTTCGGCAGCACCACCGGCTCCGTCTGGATCAGCGAGGACGGCGGCGATTCGTGGGGACGCCTCAGCGCCGAGCTGCCGCCGATCTATTGTGTGAGGTTTGAGTAACAAGTATTGCGAACGCCCGGCGTTTGGTGACCGTATGTCCGCTGTGCCTATCGAAAACTCTTCATCGCCCGTTGGCCTCATCGGCCTCGGCTTGATGGGCGGCGCGATGGCTTCACGGCTTCAGCGAGCGGCGTTCCGATTGCTCGGCTGGGATCGCGATGCAAAGCGCGTGGAGGAGTTCGTGCAAGCCGGCCATGGACGCGCGGGAACAAGCGAAGACGACATCTTTGCGCAATGCACTCGCGTCATATTGAGTCTGCCTGACTCCAATGTCGTGAATGCCGTGCTGCAAAACGGCAACCGCCTGCTGACTGTCGGGCAAGTCATCGTCGACACATCGACTGGCGATCCGGCGAGTGCTGAAGCGCTGGGGGCAGTGTTGGCGAAGCAAGGTGCTCACTATCTGGATGCGACGGTCTCGGGCAGCAGCGTGCAGGTGGCTGACGGCTCGGCGGTGCTGATGGTGGGAGGCGATCGTGTGGCGTTCGCGGCTTGCAGCGATTTGTTCGCGCAACTCGGCGCGAAGACGTTTCACACGGGGCCGTGCGGCAGCGGAGCGAAGGTTAAGCTCGTCACCAATCTCGTGCTCGGACTCAATCGCGCGGCGCTGGCGGAAGGCCTTGTGTTTGCACGCCAACTCGATCTCGATTCGGTGCTCACACTCGAGATCATGCGCGGCAGCATGGCGTATTCGCGGATCATGGACACGAAGGGCGAGAAAATGCTGCGCGAGGATTTCACGCCGCAGGCTCGCTTGTCGCAGCACTTGAAGGACGTGCGGCTCATGCTGGCTGCGAGCGCGAAGAAACTGCCGCTCAGCGAAGCGCATCGCACGCTGTTGGAAAGAGCGGAGTCGCTCGGCTGCGGCGATCTCGACAACAGCGCAATCATCAAAGCCTATGAGTAGCCGCATACTGACGCTGCTCGCGGCGCTCCTCGGCCTCATCTTCGCGGGAGTGCAGCTCGGGCTGATGCCCATCGCGTCGCTGTCGGTGTCGAAGTCGCTCATGGGATCCGCCTTCTCCGCCGGTGCGGGCGGCGACTGGGTGGCGCGCTACACTGCGGCAATGATGCTCGGCGGCGCATTTGGCGGCATTTGGCTCGGAGCGCTCGGTGATCGCATCGGTCGAGCGAAGGCCGGCGCGGTGTGCGTGCTGGTTTACTCGGTGTTCGGCGGCGCGGGCGTGTTCGTGCAGTCGCAGGAGCAATTGATCGTGCTGCGCTTTCTCGCCGGACTCGGCGTCGGTGGCATCTGGCCGAATGGTGTCGCGCTGGTGGCGGAATCTTGGAACAACGCCTCGCGCCCGATGGTCGCCGGCGTGGCGGGCACGGGATTGAATGTCGGCATCTTCGGCGTGTCGCAGCTCGGTCGCATCTTCACCGTCACGGCAGATTCCTGGCGATGGCTCTTTGAAGTGAGCGCGGTGTCGATCCTGCTTGGCCTCGCGATGTGGTTTGCCCTGCCGGAATCACCGCGGTGGCAAAGCGCGGGGGCGAAGAAAAGCGGCACCCGCGAGTTGTTTGGTGCTGCGCTGCGACGTCGCACGCTCATCGGCATCGCCGTCGGCTCGATCCCGATCATCGGTGCGTGGGCCGCGAGCAAGTGGATGATCCCTTGGGCCGATGCCGTCGGTGGCGTGGTGCGACCTGGCCTCAAAGCGCTCACGCAGCAGTGGTGGGCCGTCGGTGCCATCCTCGGCAGCTTCTTTGGCGCGCATCTCGCGGACCTGCTCGGTCGTCGCCTCACCTACGCGCTCATCAGCCTCGGCTCCGTGACGATGACCTGCGGCATCTTCGTGTGGTCGCATCCTGCGCATACGGCCTTTCTGCCGCTCGTGTTTGTTCAAGGCTTCGTCACCACGCTCTTCTTCGGCTGGTTGCCGCTGTATCTGCCCGAGCTTTTCCCCACTCGCGTGCGCGCCAGCGGGGCAGGTATGGCGTACAACGCAGGACGATTCATCTCCGCCGCGTGCGTGCTGATGGCCGGTGCCTTTATGGCCTGGAGCGGCGGCGACTACGCAAAAGTCGGCACCATGACCGGCCTCGTCTATGCGCTCGGGCTCCTTGCCATCTGGTGGGCGCCGGAGACGAAAGGCAAGCCGCTGGAGGATTGATTGCCCGGATGATCGTGCCGCGTCCCCCTTCCCATTCCGCGAGGCCGAGGAATCGTTCATTTTGCGTGGGGGTTCGCGCTCAAGCCTTTCCCCTTGCCAGTCAGGACCATCCCGCTAGCGTTGGGCCTCGCTTACCCACTCAACCATCCCGACTCAATGGCAGTCTCCAAGAAACCGGCGGCCAAGGCCGCGCCGAAGTCTGATCTGACCGTCGATCTCAAAGAGATCACGCAGATCGTGGACCTGATGGCGAAGAATGATCTGACTCTTTTCCACTGGGAGCGCGGCTCCGTGAAGCTGGAACTTCGTCGCGGTGCCGACTTGGACGCGATCAAGGACATCTTCGGACGTATGCCCGCCCCGGCGCCCGTACCTGTCGCCATGACGGCCGCACCCGCCGCAGGGCCTGCCGCGCCCGCTGCCGTGTCCGCCCCGGCGCCCTCCGCAGGCGCGAACGAGCCGATGGGGCCGACGATCAATTCGCCCATGGTGGGCACTTTCTACCGTTCCTCGTCGCCGGGCGAGAAGTCCTTCGTGAGCGTGGGCGACCCGGTGGATGAGAACACCACCGTCTGCATCATCGAGGCGATGAAAGTGATGAACGAAATCAAAGCCGAGATGCGCGGTACCGTGGCCAAGGTCCTCGTCGAAGATGGCAAACCGGTGCAGTACGGGCAGCCGTTGTTTGAATTGAGAGCCTGAAGCAACGCCCGTGCCCGCCTTGACTCTGACTTGACGGCTCCCTGACCTCTCCATGCGTCAGGGCAGTCAAGCGGGCAAGGAGCCGTCAAGCAAACCACCGCACCGCATCCCCCATGTTCAAGAAAGTTCTCGTCGCCAATCGTGGTGAAATCGCCCTCCGTGTCATCCGCGCGTGTAAGGAGCTGGATGTCAAAACGGTGGCCGTGTACTCGGAGGCGGATGTGGACTCCATGCATGTGCATCTGGCGGACGAGGCCATCTGCATAGGCCCCAGCGCGAGCGCGGAGAGCTACCTGAAGATGAGCCGCATCATCAGCGCTGCGGAGATAGCGAATGTGGATGCCATCCACCCCGGCTACGGTTTCCTCTCGGAGAACGAGGAGTTCGCCGACGTGTGCGACCGCTGCAAAATCAAGTTCATCGGCCCCTCGGCGCGCGTGATCAACCTGATGGGGGACAAGAATCAGGCGCGAGCCACGGCGCGGAAGCTCGGCGTGCCCATCACGCCCGGATCCGATGGCATTGTGGAGGACGAAAAGGCGGCATTGAAGATCGCGCGCAAGATCGGCTTCCCGGTCATGGTCAAGGCTACGGCGGGCGGAGGAGGGCGGGGGATGCGCCCGTGCCTGAATGAAGCATCCCTCGTCTCCAGCTTTCAGGCCGCATCGCTGGAGGCGCAGAAGTGCTTTGGAGACGGCTCGATGTACATCGAGAAGCTCGTCGAAAAGCCGCACCACATCGAGTTCCAGGTCGTGGCTGACAGCCACGGCAATGTGAAGCACCTCGGCGAGCGTGACTGCTCGATGCAGCGGCGGAACCAGAAGATCATCGAGGAGTGTGGATCGCCGAAGATGACGCCCGAACTTCGCAAGCGAATGGGCGAGGCGACGGTGAAGCTTTGCAAGGAGATCGGCTACGAAAACGCGGGCACCATCGAATTCCTCGTCGATAACGACTGCGAGAACTTTTACTTCATGGAGATGAACACCCGCATCCAGGTGGAGCATCCCATCACGGAGGAAGTTTACGGCTGTGATCTCATCAAGGAGCAGATCCGCATCGCCGCCGGCCTGCCGTTGTCCGAGCACATCATGAACGCGTCGCCGCGCGGTCACGCCATCGAGTGCCGCATCAATGCCGAGGATCCGGCGCGCAACTTTGCGCCCAGTCCCGGACGCATCAACCTGTGGTACGCACCCGGCGGGCGCGGTGTCCGCGTGGACACGCACGTCTATGCCGGCTACGAGGTCCCGCCGCATTACGATTCGATGATCGCGAAGCTCATCGTAACCGGAGCCACTCGCGACATCGCCATCCGCCGCATGCGACGCGCGCTCGGTGAATTCGTGATCGAAGGCATCAAGACCACCATCCCGCTGCAAAGCAAGATTCTCACCACGTCCGATTTCCAGACCGGCAACTATGACATCACATGGGTGGAGAATTTTTTGCGGCAGGAGGGGCTGAAGGCGTAGAGCAGAAGCCGGAGATCAATCTTTCCGGGCGCAGTGTGGGGGAGATCAGGTTGACGCATTCGTTTGCGTCCTGTTTGTCCTTCGTGTCCCTTGGGGACTTCTTCCCGCATACACCGCTGCCATGAACCGTCGAACCTGGCTCAAGCAAACCGCCGCCGCCCTGGCCGCACCGGCCGCGTTCGGTGCGCCGCCATCGCCGCCCGCCACGCGCATCATTGACTGCCATGTGCATTTCTACGACCCCGCGCGACCCGGCGGCGTGCCGTGGCCGGGCAAAGGCACAAAGCTCTACCGCACAGTCCTGCCGCGGGACTGGTTGGCCGTCGCGTCGCCGCATGGTGTTCGAGAGACGGTTGTCGTCGAGGCAAGTCCGCTGCTGGAGGACAACCAGTGGATTCTCGACCTCGCGGCGAAGGAGAAATCCGTCGTCGGCTTCGCCGGCAATCTTGATCTCATAGATCCCGAGTTTGCGGAGCATGTGAAGCGTTTTGCCGGGAACCCGATCTTCCGCGGAATCCGCGCGCGCGGCGGACTGGCCAAGTTTGGCGAGGCGCGCGACCAGATCGTGCAGTCGGCCAAGGTGCTGGCCCTGCATGGCCTCGAACTCGATCTCAACGGCCCGTCATCGATGCTCCCGGCCGCCGCGGAGATCGCGAAGGCTGTGCCTGAACTGCGCATCGTCATCAACCACCTCGGCGGCTCCGGCGACCCACGGGAGATAAACACCGGCTGGAAGGACAATATCAGGCTCGTCGCCGCGCGGAGGAACGTGTTCATGAAAGTCTCCGCCCTCGTCGAGCAGGTGAAGTGCGGGTGGGGCGCGGCACCGCGCGATGCCGGCTATTACCTCCCGGTGCTCGATCACCTCTGGGAGAACTTCGGTGCAGACCGCCTCATTTACGGCAGCAACTGGCCCGTGTCCGACAAAGGCGCGCCTTACGACGTGGTGTTCAGGATTGTGAGCGAGTACTTCAGCGGCAAAGGCCGCGAGGCTTGTGAGAAGTACTTTTGGAAAAACTCGCTGGCAGCGTACCAGTGGAGAGAGCGGACTTCCTGACGGGCCTGTGCTCCGCATCGCCCGGCTCACCGCATCTCAAACCTTCTCCGTCCGCGGGATGTGCGGCACGAGCACATCGGGGGACTGCGAGCGCTGGCGGGAGCGTCTGGCGGCTTCCTTGGTAAAGGCTTCCTGGGAACGCAAGGGTTTCGCACCGTCGGGCGCGAGCAGCGTATAGCGGCCATCGGAGCCGAGGAGCCGGGCCTGCTGGTTGTCCGAGAAGCCGGTCTCGAGAATCTGGACGAGCCGCTTGCGCGCGGCGGAGTCTTCGACGGGAATGAGGAGTTCCACGCGCTTTGACAGATTTCGCGTCATGAAGTCGGCGCTGGCGATGAACACGGCGGGCCGGCCGCCCTGCCGGAAGAAGAAAATGCGCGCGTGCTCCAGGTAGCGGTCGATCACGCTGATGACGCGGATGTTCTCGCTGACGCCTTTCACGCCGGGGCGGAAGCAGCAGATGCCGCGCACGGCGAGACGGATATTCACGCCGGCGCACGAGGCCTCACAGAGGGCCTCGATCATCTCGCGATCTTCCAGCGCGTTCATCTTGAGCATGATTTCGGCCTCCTCGCCCTGGCGCGCGCGCTCAGTCTCGCTGCGGATCAAGGAGACGAGCCGGTCGCGCAGGCCGAAGGGAGCCATGGAGATTTTCTCGAAATGCACGAAGCGCGAGCGGCCGCTCACGGTGTTGAAGAAGGCGGAGGCATCGGCGCCGTAGTTCTGCCGGCAGGTGAGGTAGCTGATGTCGGTGTAGAGCTTTGCGGTGGCCTCGTTGTAGTTGCCGGTGGCGAAGTGCATGTAGCGCATCATGTGCCCGGCCTCGCGGCGCATCACGAGGCAGATCTTGGCGTGCGTCTTCAAGCCGCGCACGCCGTAGATGATCTGCGCGCCGGCGTTCAGCAGCTCCTCGGCGCGCTCGAGATTGCGCGCCTCGTCGAAGCGGGCCTTGAGTTCGACGAGCACCGTCACGTGCTTCCCGGCCTCGGCGGCGCGGATGAGCGCGGAGATGATGCGGCTGTTCTTTGCGGTGCGGTAAAGGATTTGTTTGATGGCGACGACGTTCGGGTCACCCGCGGCCTCCTCGACGAGCTGCAGCACGGGATCGAACGCCTCATACGGATGGTGCAGGAGGATGTCCTGCCGCTTGATCGCATCGAAGATGCTCTCGTCGGGATCGATGAGGGGACTGGAATGCACCTCCCAGGGCTCGACCTTCAACTGCTCGAAACCTGACAGGCCCGCGATGATGAAATACACGCGCAGGTCCAGCTCGCCGGGCACCAGGTAATGTTGCGCCCCCTTCGATCCGAACATGTCACGGATCAGCTTCTGCAGGTCGCGCGGAGCGCCTTCTTCGATCTCGACACGGATCGTGGGGCTCATGCGCCGCGCTTCGAGGATGTCCTCCATCTCGCTCGCGAGGTCCGTGGCGCTTTCATCATCGACGGCGATGTCGCTGTTCCGGCTGAGGCGGAAGCGCGCGCACGCCGTGACCTGTTCGGCGGGGAAATAGTGGCGCAGGAAGTGTTCGAGCAGGTCTTCGAGATTGATGTAGGTGTGAAGGCCGGGTTCCGCCTCGGGGATGAGCACCTGGCGCGGCAGGTTCGATGGCAGCGTGAAGAGCACCAGCCGTTTTGACTCGGGCTTGTCCGGCTCGGCGAGGACCGAGCACAACAGCGCAATCTGCAACGCCGGCACGACGGACGGCGACTCCGCGTCCACGGCGACCGGAGTGAGCACGGGATAGATGTGCTCAAGAAAGTACTCTTCCAGATGCGTGCGCTGCGCCGGAGTGAGTTCGTCCGGCCTCAGGCGGCGGATGCCGCTTTCCTTCAGGGCGGGCAGCAACTGGCCGGTCAGTATGGAATACTGCCGTGCGACGAAGTCCTTCACCCGCTCCTGAATCGCATCGAGCTGCTGGGTGGCCGTGAGGCCGGCGTCGTCTCGCACCTTGCGGCCCTGCTCCTTCAGGAATTGCAGGCCGCCTACGCGGACCATGATGAATTCATCGAGGTTCGACGCCGTGATGGCGAGGAATTTGGCGCGCTCGAGCAGCGGAAGATCTGCGCGCGCAGCCTCGTCGAGCACGCGCTCGTTGAAGGCCAGCCAGCTCATCTCGCGGTTGATGAAATGCTCTTCGGAGAGTTCGCAACGAGGGGGTGAAACGGGCGGTGACTCTGCTGGCTCTGCTCCTGGGGATGACGGTTTCATGGCCTTCACAGACAAGACCGAGGGCGGAGCCACATTCAACCGGCGATTCAGCCTGTCCGCCATCCAGCCAGGGCTTACGCGTGAAGACATTTGAAGCAAGCCCTGAATGGTAACCAAGCTCGCGATCGAAATCGTTGACGATGGCCTGCCGCCGGGGCGCCGCATTTGAATCGCCGACACACGATGGTGGCCCGCATTCGCAATTCGCGCAGCACATTGAACACGATGAGGGGTGTACCAAGTCTAATCCGCTGAACAACCTCCAAGACAATGATCGCCACCCTTCGCCATTCTTGCGCGAAATGGTTTCGGGCGACAAACCAGGAAGCTCCCGAAACCAGCAGCGGGGAGGCTTTTTCCAGAGAGTCCTTCCCGTCGTCGCGCTCACCGACCATTGGACTCGCCCTCTCATGCGGCGGTGCACGAGGGCTGGCGCATGTGGGCGTGATCCAGGTGCTGGAGGAAGAAGGCATTCCCATCAGCGCCATTGCCGGCACGAGCATGGGAGCGTATGTCGGCTCGCTGTGGGCGGCAGGTTTGCACGGCAGGAAGCTGGAAGAACTGGCGCGCGAGATCAAAGATCGCAAAACGCTGCTGCGCCTGATGGATCCCGTTTTTCCGCCGTCCGAAGGTTTGATCCGCGGCGACAAGATCCGGCTGCATCTGGAGCGTTCGCTTGGTACGCTGGACTTCTCGGAGTTGCCGAAACCGCTGCTCGTGATCGCCACGGATCTCGACGACCTCACGGCGCATGTGTTTGACTCCGGTCCCGTCGCGACGGCGGTTCATGCCAGCTCCGCGATCCCCGGTGTCTGTGCGCCCGTGCGGCTGAATGGCCGTCGGCTTGTGGATGGTGGCGCGAGCGAGCCGCTGCCCGTGAGCCTGCTGAAGATGCGCTTCGGCGTGGACGCGGTGATCGCGGTGAATGTGATGCCCACGCCGGCCGACATCGGCGCGTGCCGCGCGAAGGATGTCGATGCCGCAAAAGCCGGACCGAGAAACGCGCTCGCTCGCTGGGCAAGTCGCTTTTGGCGGTCCATCAACCTGCTCGCCTACGGGAATGTGATGGACACGTTCCAGCGTTCGTTGATGTCCGCGCAGCTCCGGCTGGTGCAAAAGGAATCCGAGCGAGCCGACATCGTGATCCATCCGTGGTTCTGCGAGAGCACCTGGTTCGACTACGAGAATTTCGATCGCTACATCGCGGCGGGCCGCGCCGCCGCACATGCGGCGCTGCCGGAGATCCGCGCGCTGCTAAACCAACCGACCCTCGAAGGAGGTGGCCACCATGAAACTTATCAATCCAATCCCGCCGTGGGACTCCACGCCGCCTGAAGTCTGGAGGTACTGGCAGACCCGCAGGCTGCGCCACTACCTCGCGCATCGTGTGCTGCCCTTCAGCGCGCACTACCGGCGCGTGTTCGAGGCACACGGCATCACGGCCGATGACATCGACACGCTCGACGACTGGGCGCGCGTGCCATTCTCCGCCAAGAGCGATCTTTCAGTTCCACGCGACCAGCAGCGCGACTTCATCCTACTGCCGAACGAAGCCATCCTGAAAAGAGAGCCGGCGGTGATGTGGGACGCGCTGCTGCATGGTCGCCGCGCGGCGAAGTCGCACCTCGAAGCGGAGTTCCGCCCCGTGCTGCTCACCAGCACCACGGGCCGATCCGCCGAGCCGGTGCCCTTCCTCTATACCGCGCATGATTTGAAAAACCTCGAAGAGACCGGCCGCCGCATCATGGAGGTGGGCCGCTCGCAGCGCGATTTCCGTCATGTGAATCTCTTCCCGTATGCGCCGCATCTCGCCTTCTGGCAGACGCACTACGCGAGCCTGGGCTTCGACACCTTCATGGTTAGCTCGGGCGGCGGCAAGACGCTCGGCACCGAAGGCAACATCGCGCTGATCGACAGAATTCAGCCCGACATCATCATCGGCATGCCGACCTTCATCTACCATGTGCTGCACGAGGCCGCGTCGCATGGCAGGCACTGGCCGAACCTGAAGCGCGTCGTGCTCGGTGGAGAAAAAGTGGCCGAGGGGCTGCGTGCGAAACTGCGTGATCTCTGCGCGGAGGTCGGCAGCCACGAGGTGTCCGTGCTCAGCACGTATGGCTTCACCGAGGCGAAGATGGCAATTCCGGAATGCCCAACGGTTTCCGGCGTCGGGGGCAGCGGATTTCACTTGTCGCCTGATCTTGGGATCGTCGAGATCGTAGATCCCAAATCAGGCCGCGTCATGCCCGACGGCCAGCCGGGCGAAATCGTCTTCACGCCGCTCGATGCGCGCGGCACCGTCGTGCTGCGCTACCGCACTGGCGACATCGCCGAAGGCGGCATCACATGGGAACAATGTCCGCACTGCGGTCGTAAGTGCCCGCGCATCCTTGGTCCCATCTCGCGCGTGAGCGAGGTCCGGGAGATGAAGCTCGACAAGGTCAAAGGCACGCTGGTCGATTTCAATCTGCTGGAGCATCTCCTCGACGATCAAAAAGGCGTCGCCGCCTGGCAGCTCGAGTTGAGGAAGCGAAACGACGACCCGCTCGAGATCGATGAGATGATCCTGCATCTCACCCCGGACGAAGGCATCGCGGCGAACGACATCGCGCGCGTGGTCACCCGCCGCTTCAGCGAGGCCACGGAACTCTCGCCGAACGAGATTCGCTTCCACACCATGCCCGAGATGCGCCAGCGTCTCGGCATCGGACGCCTCTTGAAGGAGGAAAAGCTCATCGACCTCCGGCCCAAAGTGGTGCGACCCGCTGGGTCGCACTCACAAATTCAAATCGACCAAAGGGTGCCACTCGATCACACGCCCGAACTCTCACTTCAAGCCGGCGGCTTGCACCACATCATATGAAAACGCTCTTCATCATCGACGGCATCCGCACGCCGTTCTGCAAAATGGGATCCACGCTCGCAGATTTCGACGCCGTGGAACTCGGCCGCGCAGCCGTCTCCGCGCTTCTGACAAAAACCGGCATCGATTCGAACGCGATCGACGAAACCATCTTCGGCTGCGTCGGCCAGCCGGCGAACGCACAGAACATCGCGCGCGTCATCGCGCTGCGTGCCGGCATTCCCATCACAAAGCCGGCCATGACCGTGCATCGCAACTGTGCCTCCGGTCTTGAAGCGATCACCACCGCGCACCAGCGGATGGCCGCAGGTCATGGCGACGTGTTCGTCGTTGGCGGAACCGAGAGCATGTCAAACATGCCGCTCTACTTCTCGCGATCGGCGGCGATGAAATTCAGCATGTTGTCTCGCGCCCGCGGCTTCGGTCATCGCCTCTCCGCGATGAGCAGATTCCGAGCGCGCGACTTCGCGCCCGTGATCGGCCTCAAGCTCGGCCTCACCGACCCCGTCTCCGAATTGAACATGGGCCAGACGGCCGAGGTCCTCGCCCGCGAATTCAACGTCAGCCGCGATGCGCAGGATGCCTTCGCCGCGCGCTCGCACCTTCGTGCGACTCAGGCCGCGTGGGCGGTCGCTCATGAAATCACGCCGCTTTATCCCGGCGGCACGAGCCGCACCGCCGTCCTCGCCGACAACGGCATCCGCTCCGACTCGTCGATGGAAAAGCTCGCCAGGCTGCCCACGCTCTTCGATCCGCAAAACGGCAGTGTGACCGCAGGCAATTCGTCGCAAGTCACCGACGGAGCAGTCGCCTTGCTCGTCGCAAGCGAAGAGGCCGTGACGCGCCATGGATGGAAGCCTCTTGGCCGGCTCGTGGATTACGCGTTCACCGGTTGCGATCCCGCGCGCATGGGCCTCGGCCCCGTCCGCGCCATCGACGCCGTATTGCATCGCGCGCACACGAAACTCGACGCGATGGACCTGATCGAGATCAACGAAGCCTTCGCCGCGCAGGTGCTCACCGTCTTGAAGTGCCTCAAAGATCCCGCCAGCGCGCGCAGGGCCGGACTCGATGAGCCGCTCGGCGAGATCGACGACCATCGTCTCAATCCCTGCGGGGGCGCCATCGCGCTCGGCCATCCCGTCGGCGCGACCGGCGCGCGCCTCGTGCTCACCGCGCTCCGCCAGCTTCACGATACCGACAAGAAGCGCGCCCTCGTCTCCCTCTGCGTCGGCGGCGGCCAGGGCGGCGCCGCGATTCTCGAAGCCTTCTGAAATTTGAAATCTCCTCCTGCCATGAACTCCATCGTCCTCGATCCCACCCAAGATCCCGGTCAGGATATCGCCCTGCGCCGGGTTCATGAACACAAAACTGCTTCTGCTCCCGCCGCGTTTCGATTCGAGGCGGACGGAGACGGCATCGGCTGGCTGACGTTCGACGCGCCGAATGGGAGCGTGAACGTCTTCAACGAGGCCACGCTGCGCGAACTCGACGCCCGTCTCGAAGCCATCGAATCAGACCCTTCGCTCAAGGCACTCGTGATCCGCAGCGCCAAGGAAAAGGTCTTCATCGCTGGTGCGGACTTGAAGGCCATACGTGCGCTGCCACCGGCGAGGCTCGAAACCTTCATCCAGCTGGGTCAGTCCGTCTTCAGCCGGCTCGCAGCACTGCCGATGCCGAAGATTGCCGCGATTCACGGTGCATGCGTAGGCGGCGGCATGGAACTCGCGCTGGCGTGCGACTATCGCATCGCGAGCGACACCGACTGCACGCGTCTCGGTCTGCCTGAGGTGCAACTCGGTCTCATTCCCGGCTGGGGCGGCACGACGCGCCTGCCGAGAATGATCGGCCTGCCGAAGGCACTCGATCTCATTGTCAGCGGCAGGCTGCTGAAGCCCGATCACGCGAGGAAAGTCGGCATCGTCGATGAAGTGGTGCCGAGGGAGCACTTGGAGGCCGTCGCCAAGAAGTGGTGCGAGCCGCTGGCTCGCAATCAGAAAAAAGACTCCAGGCCAGCGGCTTGGACCACCTTTCCCATCATCCGCCGCTTCATTTGCTGCAAGGCGCGGCGTGACCTCATTGCAAAGACACGCGGCCTCTACGCCGCGCCGCTCATGGCGTTGAAAGTGGCGACGCGGGGTCTGGGCATGAGCATCGACCAGTCGCTGCGCTTCGAGCGCGAGGCATTGCTCGAACTCGCAAAGACCGGAGAGGCGGCTCGCTTGATCGATCTCTTCTTCCGCAAAGAAGAAGCCTCGAAGAAGCTGCCCGCCACTGGCACCGCGCTGCCCGTGCATCATGCGACCGTTGTTGGCGCGGGTGTGATGGGTGCAGGCATCGCGCAGTGGCTCGCTTCGCGCGGAGTTCATGCCTTGTTGACCGACATCTCGACGGACGCCGTCGCGAAAGGCCTGTCGAAAGTATCGTCACTCACCGACGAAGGCGTTAAGCGCCGCGTCATCACCAAGAAGGAAGCGCGCGAGACGCTGGATCGCGTGGCTGCCACCCATGAAAAGGTGCCGCTGCATCATCACCAGATCGTCATCGAGGCGGCCACCGAGAGCATGGAAGTGAAGAAAAAGATCTTCGCCGATCTCGCCAGCCGCAGCGCGCCTGACACGATTCTCGCGACGAACACGTCGGCGCTCTCGGTCACGGAACTCGCGAAGAGCGTGCCGCATTCCGAGCGGGTGATCGGCCTGCATTTCTTCAATCCCGTGCACCGGATGCCACTCGTCGAGATCATCACGCACGCCGGCAACACTCCCGATGTCATCGCCACAGCCGTCGCCTTCGTGCAGCGCATCGGCAAGACACCGGTCGTCGTGAAGGACAGTCCCGGCTTTGTCGTGAACCGAGTGCTGATGCCGTATCTGCTCGAAGCGGTGCGGCTTCACGAGAGCGGCGTGCGGGTCGAGGAAATCGATCTGGCGATGCTGGAGTTCGGCATGCCGATGGGACCGCTGCGCCTGCTCGACGAGATCGGTCTCGATGTGGCTGCGCATGTCGGAAGGACGATGATGGCCGCGTTTCCGGATCGTCTGCCGAAAACCGATCTGCTCGACCGCATGGTCGCCGAAGGAAAGCTCGGCAAAAAATCGGGGCGCGGCTTTTACGATCATACGACGAAGCAACGCCCGCATGTGAGCGGCGAGTTGAATACAGAAATCCAGGAGCGTCTCGCGATGCTGCTCAGCGAGGAAGCGAAGCGCTGCCTCGATGAGGGCGTCGCCGCGAGCGATGGCGAGATCGATCTCGCGATGGTTCTCGGCACCGGCTACCCGCCATTCCGCGGCGGACCGCTCCAGTATTTGCTGGAGTCCCGCCTTTAGGCGGTCAGGAAAGCGCACGAAATCCAAACCCCTTCTTCTCACAACAACATGTCCCGAACTCCGAACACCTCTGAATGACCGGCTGAAGCCGGGACTTCACAAGTGTCCACGAACAGCTAACTCCGCAACACCATGAATACTCCATCCGACACCAACACCTCGCTCATCGACACCTCCAAGATGTCGGCGGGCCAGCGCGCCGCGCTCGAAATGGCGGAGGCCGCGCGTGATGAGCGCCAGAACACCGGGCTCGCCGCCGGCATCTTTTTTGGCGAACCGGACTTCGCCCCACTTCTGCCGTTCCCGAAGCAGAGCGTCGAAGATCGTGATCAAGGCGACGCGTTTCTCTCGCGACTGAAGCGCCTGCTCGATGAGCATGCCGATCCGGATGCGATCGACCGTGACGGAGAAATTCCAAACGAACTGCTTCGCCAGCTCGCCGAACTCGGCGCGTTCGGCATCAAGATTCCAATCAAGTATGGCGGCCTCGGCTTGTCGCAGACGAACTATTCTCGCGCAGCGATCCTGCTCGGCGGCGTGTGCGGCAATCTCACCGCAATGCTTTCCGCGCATCAGTCGATCGGTGCGCCGCAGCCGCTCATCCTTTTCGGCACCGAAGAGCAAAAGGAGAAATATCTTCCGCGCTGCGCGATGGGCGAGATCTCAGCCTTCGCACTCACCGAGTCTGATGTCGGCAGCGATCCCGCGCGCATGAGCACCACGGCCACGCTCGATGCTGATGGCGAGCACTACGTCATCAACGGCGAAAAGCTCTGGTGCACGAACGGCACCAAGGCCGGGCTGATCGTCGTGATGGCGAAGACGCCTACACCGCAGAAGCCAAATGCGACCACGGCTTTCATCGTGGAAACGAAGTGGCCGGGCGTCGAAGTCGTGCATCGCTGCCGCTTCATGGGACTGCGCGCGCTCTACAACGGCGTGATTCGCTTCAAAAACGTGCGGGTGCCGAAGGCGAACATCCTCGGCGGCGAAGGCAAGGGCCTTAAGGTTGCGCTCACGACGCTGAACACGGGCCGCATCACGTTGCCCGCCGCGTGCGCGGGCCTGGCGAAGCGCTGCCTCGACATCTCGACGCGCTGGGCCAGGAAGCGCGAGCAATGGGGCCAGCCCATCGGCAAACACGCTGCTATCGCCGGCAAACTCGCGCGCATGGCGGCGAACACTTTCGCCATCGAATCCACCGTCCGCTACGTCTCCGCGCTCGTGGACCGAGACAAACACGCCGATGTGCGCCTCGAAGCCGCCATTGCCAAGCTCTGGGGCAGCGAACGCGCGTGGGAGATCGTCGATGATGCGATGCAGATCCGTGGTGGTCGCGGTTACGAGACGGCTGATTCGCTTCATGAACGCGGCGAGGCCGCAGAGCCGGTCGAGCGATTGATGCGCGACTCACGCATCAACACCATCTTCGAAGGCAGCAGCGAGATCATGCGGCTCTTCATCGCCCGCGAGGCGCTCGACCCACATCTAAAGGTTGGTGCCGCCGCTGTGAACACCTCACTGCCGCTGAAAGTCCGCGCTGCCGCCGCGATGAAAGCCGCGCGCTTCTATGCCAAGTGGTATCCGCTCAAGTGGCTGCCGCTCGGAGCCAAAACCCACGGTGCGGCGACGCATCCCGCGCTTCGCCGCGAGATGAACGCCATCGCCCGACAAAGCCGCAAACTTGCCCGCACGCTTTTCCATGCGATGGCCCTGAATGGTCCGAAGCTGGAGAAGATGCAGCTCACGCTGGGACGCTTCGTCGATATCGGAGCCGAGCTGTTCGTGTGGTCATGCGCCGCCGCGCACGCGAGTTCGAAGCTCATCGACCTCGGCGCCAACTCCGAGGAGGGTGAGAAGCTGCTGAAACTTGTGCGCTACTTCGGCAAGATCGCCCGCTGCCGCATCGCCGACCTGTTCCGCGCGCTGCATGCGAACGCGGACAGGGAAGGGTATGCGCTGGTGAAAGGAATGATGGAGTGATGCGGACACAGGTGCCCGCAACCCGCAGCATCCGGACAAGAGTGTCCGGGTTACAGTTCCCCGCGAAACACGCACCGCGCGTTCGGTGTCTCGTGAATCACGATCTCAGCGAGGCCCGGGAGCTGAGGGGCGAGTTTGCGCCAGAGCCATGCTCCCATGTTCTCGATCGTCGGGTTCTCGAGGCCTTCGATCTCGTTGAGGTAAGCGTGATCGACCTGCTCCAGGATCGGCGCCATGGCGCGCGAGATTTCCGCGTGGTCATAGACCCAGCCGATGCGCGGATCGACCTCGCCCTCGATGGCGACTTCCACCTTGAAGCTGTGGCCGTGCATTTTCGTGCACTTGTGGGTGCCGGGCAGGTTTGGCAGCGTCTGCGCTGCTTCAAAACGGAAGTCTTTGACGATTCGGGCTCGCATGGCTGGATGGATCAATTCTTGATACGATTGCTCGTGGCTTTTTTCGGGCGTGGATTCAGGGGCAGGACCGGCGGTGAGTCTTTTTGCGGAGGGAAGACGGTGAGCAGCATGCGCCGAATCGCGCCATCGAACGGAGTGCTGTTCGGGTAGTTTTTCGAACTGAGAATGCCGAAGCTTTGGCCCACGCGCAACCCCTCGGCGGGCTGCACGGGAAATCCGCCGCTGAATGGTGCCGCGATGGCGATCTCCCCGCCGCCGGTGGCAGAGAGCGAAATCGTGCCGTCAGTTCCGATGATGCCGCGCACATTCAGGCGGCCGGACCTGGCTGGTCCGAGGCTCGCGATGGCGGCCTTGCCTTCGAGAAACAGGCTCAATGTCGGCTGGCCGGACACGAAATGAAGGACGTAGCCTGCTTTTGAGTCGCCGTGCGCAAGCAGCGTGCTGTCAGCATCCACGGCGGAGACGAAATCGACAGTCGCGTCGATGTAAACGCCCTTGCCGCTGATCCGCGGTGAATCGGACACGGAGAGTTCGTCGCCACCCTGCAGCATGAAATCCTCTCCGCCGTCAGGCGATCTTCCGGGCGCGACTTCGGCGATGGTGCGCGAGGCGGACTTGAATTCCTTCGGGAAAAAGCTCGCGAGCTTCTGTATGACAGCCTGGTGTTCCGGCCTGCCTGCGAGGTTCGTCCACTCATGCGGATCGCTCCGATGATCGTAGAGTTCCTCGCCGCCGTCGGCATAGCGGATGTAGCGCCAGTGCTCGTCGCGTGCGGCATGGCCTGCCTTTGTACCGCCGCCCATCGTGGTGATCGCAGGTCTGGAGCGCGCGAGCGCGGGATCATTGAGCAGCGGCAGGAGCGACTCGCCATCGAGGTGGGATGGCTTCGGCAGCAGCGCGAGGTCACAGAGCGTCGGGTAGAGATCGATCAGCGAGACGGGCTGGGAGCTGACGGAGTCCGGTCTCGTCACGCCGGGCGCGAGTATAGTGAGGGGAACATGAGTGGCCTCCTCCCACAGCCTGCCCTTGTGCCACATCTGCTTCTGTCCGAGATACCAGCCGTGATCCGAGGTGAAGACGATCACGGTGTTCTTCGCGTGCGGTCCGGCGAGCAGCGCATCGAGCACGCGGCCGAGCATGGCATCGCAAAACGTGATGTTTGCCAGGTAGGCGCGCACGGCGTCCTTCCACAGGTCCTTTGCGACGATCTTCGCGTGGTAGTTCTCGCCGCCTTTGAGGTGGCCGCGCGCGGACTCGGGTACGTCGTCGAGATCGTCGGCCTTCACCTCGGGCAGCACGACCCGATCGAGCGGGCGCTCGTCGAAGAATTTTTCCGGCACATACCATGGCGAGTGAGGGCGGTAGAGGCCGATGGCGAGAAGGAAGGGCTTGTCCTGCGGCTGGTTCAAAAACTGCGCGGCCCATGACGTGACCTTGCCATCATCCGTTTCGTCCTCCGGAACATTGATGCCGCCCCAGTCCCAGTGCCAGATGTCGAGTCCGTTGAAGTTGCGGCCTGTGTGCACAGGCAGATCGGAAATCTGCACGCCGGCTACCGGAAACCGCTGCGACCAGGCGGCATCACTTTCGAAGCCACGACGGCCACCATGCCAGCCGGCGAGCCGTCCGTCCGGCCCGCCGTGATTCGCGTGGAAGATCTTGCCGCCGGCCGCGGTGACGAAGCCGTTGGCGCGGAAGTGTTCCGGCAGTGTGGCCTTGCCCTGAACCTGGACCGAGCGCCGCCAGTCCTGCTCGTTTCCAAACACACCGCTCGATGATGGCAGCATCCCCGTGAGCAGGGAGGTGCGCGACGGGTTGCACAGCGCGTAGTTGCAGTGCGCATTCGTGAAACGCATGCCCATCTTCGCCAGCCGGTCCATGTTTGGCGTGCGCGCCTGCGGATGGCCGCCGAGCCAGCCCACCCAGTCATTGAGATCATCGGCGATGATGAAGAGCACGTTCGGCGCGCCCTCCGGAGCCGCGACCACGGGTCGATCTTCGACCACTTCCGCCTTCGGTGCGGTGACGGGAGCGGCAGGCTTCTTTTTTTTCACCGCCGCGATCACGGGACTCCCCGCGAAGACGCAGACACCCCATGCAATAGCAGGCAGTGTTCGGGCAAGGAAGCGGTGGCGGATCATCTGGCCGAAAGGAGCATGGAGGCCGCGACTTGCCAAGCGGCGACTCGGGGTGACGCACCGGCCGCTCCCGGCGCACCGCCGTGGCACCGTGCTCAATAGTCGCGAAACGGCCCGCGTGGCTCAGCCTCGTCCATCTCCCTGCGCCACGCGGCGAATTTGCCGCGCATCATCTTGAGCACGTCGGGCTTCTCCTTCGAGAGATCGTGCACCTCGCCGGCGTCGGTGGCCAGGTCGAACAGGCCGCCTCCCTTGTTCTTGCCCGCCGGCGCATCCACCCACTTCCAGTTTTCGAATCGTGCAGCCTTGTCGCCGCGGCGCTGCCAGAACATTTGTTGACGCGGCGATTTCACATCGCCGCGCAGCACGGGCAGCATGTCAAAGCCGTCGAGCTTCACGCCATCGGGCGCCTTCGCGCTGGTGGCGGCGAGAATGGTGGGCACGAGCTCGAGCGAGGTGAGAAATTCATCCGTCACCCGGCCCGCGGGTAGCTTCCCCGGCCAGCGCGCGATGAAGGGCACGCGCAGGCCGCCTTCCCACATCGACGACTTCGCGCCGCGCAGCGGAGCATTGCCACCATTGCCGCTGCCGCCGTTGTCGGAGAGAAACATCACCAGCGTGTTGCCCGCCGTCTTCGTTTCATCGAGCCGCTTCAAGAGCGCGCCGATGGCCTCGTCCATGCACGTCAGTGCGCCGCAGTAGCGCGCGAGCCGCTCGTCCTTCACCTTGCCGCGGTACATCGCGACGTACTTTTCCGGCGCCTGCACGCCTTCGGCCACTTTCTTTTCGCCCGTGGTCGTGCCTTCGCCAAAGGACGACGCGCCGTGCGGTGCATTGAACGGCAGGTAGAGGAAGAAAGGTGTCCTGCCCACATGCTCTTCCACGAAGCGCAGCGCCTCGCGTCTGAACACGTCGGTCACATACGTGCCCTTGTCCTCCTCCGTGCGCTCATTGCCGCGGAAGAGCGACGGCACGCCGTAGCGCTCATGCGTGTAGTAATCGATGCCGTTGTTCCCGTGCCCGTAAAAGAAATCAAAGCCGCGCTGCAGCGGCAGGAAGCGCCGCGCCTGGCCCATGTCCCACTTGCCCACGATGCCGGTCGCGCAGCCCGCGGCGCGCAGCATGTCGCCGATGGTTTTCTCCCGCACGTCGAGGCCCAGAGTCATCTCGGGCGAGACGGCGTACTCTTCCCGATCATAGCGGTGGCCGTAGTTCACCATGTCGTTGCGGATCATGTCGTAGAGTCCGTTCCGCTGCGGATAACGGCCGGTGAGAATGCTGCCGCGCGAAGGCGTGCAGGCCGGCCAGGTGACGTAGAAGCTGGTCGCGCGCACGCCTTCCGCGGCCAGCCGGTCGAGATTCGGCGTGATCAGCGGTTTCGCGCCGATGCACCCGAGGTCCGGCCAGCCCTGGTCATCGCTGACGATGAGCACGACATTTGGCGGCGCGGCATGGATGGCGGCGGCGCAAAGGATGAGGAGGAAGCTGATGAGCCGGAGTTTCATGTCCGCCTTCAACGTCGTTCCGTGCGCCAGTCCATCACGCCGATGGACGCCGGGTGGAAGCGGCATCCTTCCGGCGACAAGCGACGCGCAGCCAATGCCATCATGTGTGTCTTGCTCGTGGCGACGTTGAAGCCATCCTTTGCACCGCCCACGGCCATGTCATTCCCAGCCTGCAAACACAAGAAGCACAAGAGCAAAGCGCCGCGCAAACACGGCCTGCGCTGGCTTGCGGCGGAGCCTTATCGTCTGTTCTTCTTCAGCGGCGCGGTGTGGAGCGTGATCGGCGTGTCGCTCTGGCCGCTGTTTTACGCGCACATGATCGGCTTCTATCCGTCCGTCGTGCACGCGCGGCTGATGATCGAGGCGTTCGGCGCGGCCTTTGCCGCCGGCTTTCTCGGCACGGCGGGACCGCGGATGGCGACGGCCCCGAAGTTCACGCCGCCGGAGTTGATCTGGCTTTTTGCGCTGCATCAGGCTTCCGCCGTGAGCCATCTGTGCCTGCGGCAGACGTGGGGGGATGCGCTCTTCATCGGGCTGCTCGGCTCGCTCGTGCTCTGCCTCGTGCTCCGCGTGATAAAATTCCGCAGGGACTGGCCGCCGCCGCAGATGCTCCTGGCTCTCACCGGCCTGCTCTGCGGAATCGGTGGAGCGGCGCTGTGGCTGTGGCCTGCGACGGTGAATGAGCCGCGCATCTTCCGCCTCGCGGGACTGCTGCTCTATCAGGGGCTGCTGCTGCCGCCGGTGCTAGGCATCGGCTCCTTCCTCTTCCCGCGGATGCTGGGCGGAGACTTCGGCGAGCCGAAGACGCCCGCGCAGACGCGCGTAAAGCTCGTCCGCTCCGCCGCCGCTGCGGTGCTGCTCGTCGGCAGCTTCGTGATCGAAGTGCAGGGTTTCGCCGCCGCCGGATATGCGCTGCGCGCGGCGGTCGCGGCCGGCTACCTGCTCATTGAAGTCCGCTGGAGGAAGTCGCCGGACGATGAACCCCGCGGCACTCTCACGGCGGGGCTGAAGTGGGCGTTGTGCACCGGCCTTCTGGGGCTGGTGCTCGCGCCGTTCTTCTACGGCCAGCATGTGTCGGTGGAGCACCTGTTGTACGTCGGGGGCTTCGGCCTGCTGGTGCTCATCGTCGCCAGCCGTGTGCTCTTCGGCCACAGCGGGGACCTCGACGGATTCTTCGTGCGCAGCAAGTGGACGCGCTTCCTTGTCTTTCTCGGCGTGCTCGCCGCCGTGACGCGTGCCACGCCCGCATGGGTGCCGTCCACCACCGTTTCGCATCACATCTATGCGTCCGTCACCTGGGCGCTGCTCGTCGTCTGCTGGCTCGCGTGGCACCGGCGCAGATTCATCAAACGTGACGAGGAGGGATGATCACCGCACCATGAACACCACAGCACCCGCGCGCGACCTCGAGGGTCGCGCTGAGATCGAGCAGCTCGTGAACCGCTTCTACACCCGCGTGCGCGCCGACGAGGTGCTCGGTTTCATCTTCGACGAGGTGGCGAAGACGAACTGGGACACGCATCTGCCGAAGATGTACGCCTTCTGGGAGACGGTGATGTTCCGCAGCGGCGGCTACACTGGCAATCCGCTGGCTGCGCATGCGAAGCTCGTGCCGCTCACGACGATGGGCCGTGCCCAGTTCGACCACTGGCTCAGTCTGTTCCGCGAGACCGTCGATGAACTCTTCACCGGTCCCAAGGCCGGGCATATCAAGAACTGCGCAGCCGACATGGCGAACGTCATCTACGCCCGCATCAACGATGTCCCCGATCCCCGCTTTGATCCCGCGAATCTCACGCCGGAGCAGAAGGCGCGGTATGCACAGTACCGGGCGGCTGCAGAGTGATGTGACGCCGCGTGGGGAAAACAAAACGGGGCCGGCTCTCGCCGACCCCGCTCGTCTGCCGGGTTTGTTTTCGTTGTGCACTTGGCTCACGGCGTCACCGACGTCCGCTGCGCGGTGAAGAGCGCGCCGTTGAGCGAGTTGCCGCTGGTGAAGACGCTCGCCATGCCGCCGGCGGTGTAGATCACGCCGTTGCCGTAGCACTCGGCGTAGCCGGCGGGCAGCTTGTCACCGCTGACGAATCCGGCGTTGTCGATGCGCATGATCTGCTCGCAGTTCGAGGCGGCCATCGCGTCCCAGATTTGTCCCGTGGCATACACGATGCCGTTCGCCGCGCCGCTGCCGATGGTGAGATCGCACACTTCATCCGTGGCCGCCGCGCCGTAGCCGAAGCTGGCCGCGCCGGCGATGGCTCCTACATTGGTGCTCACGCAGCGGGTGACGAATCCGGCGGCCACGTTGTTGCCGCCGAAGCTGAAGGTGTAGGTGCCGGCGTTGTCGAAGGCTTCGATGTCGTTCGAGTATGAGCCGAGCACTCCCATGATCGGCGTGCCGCCACGGTTCGCGCCGTTGGCGAGGAGCGAGATGGTCATCGCGGTGGGCACGGCGCCGCCGTTCACGCTCGAGCCGGTGGCATACGCGTAGTCGCCGATGGCGGCGAGGCCGAACATGCAGTCGCGCTGGTTCACATTGTCACGCCAGGCCGGGAAGCCGGCGGGCACCGTGCCGATGAAGCCGCCGCCTTTGACGACGCGCAGCACCGCCATGTCTTCGAGCGAAATCGCCGCGCGGTTCAGCGTGCCGCCGAGGAAGACGCTGGTGCCCGTGACGCGCACGAACGACTGGCGCACGGCCTGGAAGATGCCGCCCGTGACGCTGCCAGGCATGAGGAGCGGAGGGCAGGTCCAGTTCGCACCGATCAAGTAGCGCACACCGGCCACGGCGGGTGCGACGGCAGGCCACGCGGGGCTGAGAGCGCCCGTCGCCGGCACGATCTTGGTGACGACGATGCCGTTGTTCAGGCAGCCGGAGGCGTACACATCAAGGCCGTCAAAGGCGAGCGTGCCGCCGTAGCTGTGTGTGATGCCGATGCCGAGCACGGCCGGCGTCAGGTAGGTGATCCATTGCTGCGCGCCGATGCCCACGCCGGGATTCACCGCCAGGCAGCGCACGAACCATGTGTTCGTGCCACCGACGACGGTGCGCGTGCCGCTGAGGTAGAGACGGTTCGCGGCGGGATCAAAGACGCCGCCGGTGTAAACATACTGGTCCGCCGTGGGTCGGAAGAAGTTGTCCGGCAAGGCACCGCCGCCGTTGGTGCGATACGTGACGAGCGCCTGCACATTGCCCGCGCCGTAGTCGCGGTAGCCGGCGGAGAAGACATTGCCCGCTGCATCGGTGGCGATGGCGGCCTTGGCGTATTCGACGCGTTGCCCGGCGGGCACGGCGGCTGGGGTGTCCCAGTTCACGGCGGCCTGCGAGGTCGAAGTCGAGGCCAGCGTGGTGGTGATGGCGAGCAGCGCGCCGAGGTTTTTCAGACTGCGACGGCTGATGGATGTGAGTTTCGTTTTCATGGTGTTGATCGGATTTGTTGTTGAGTTTTGGATTTGAGATTTGGTTTTGCTCCGCAGTGCCGGGGGCTTTTCAGCGATTGGCACCGCGGGGCTTCAATCACAGGTGCCGGATTCGCCGCGCCCGATTTCACCCGGTTGAAATTTTTTTTCGTTTTTCTTCCGGCCACCGTGTTTTGCCTTCGCCGGGACGTTGTTGACGCGGCCATTCCGCCCGCGAGAGTTCCCGTGCGCGCGTTCCCGAACCATGCCGAAAACCGCCGTCAGCAAGCAGCACTCGATGCCTTTCCCCGCCACGTCGTGGACGCGCGTGATGCGCTATCAGGCCGGCGAGGAAAAATCCGCGCGCGCCGCGCTCGAGGATCTCTGCCGCACCTACTGGCAACCGATCGTGAATTACTTCCAGGCGCTCGGTTGCGGCGCGGAGGAGGCGCGCGATGCGGCGCAGGAGTTCATGGTGAAGTTTGCCACCCCGGGCGAGGGTTTCGCGCGGCTCGATCCCGCGAAGGGCCGGCTGCGCGCCTACATGAAGCAGGCCGCGCGTCACTTCATGAGCAAGCTGCGCGAGAAAAACCGCGCCCAACGCCGTGGCGGCGGACTCGAGGCCGTGTCTGTCGAAGAAAACGAAGAGGCGCTCGGCAGCGAGGACGAGGAAGCATCGTCCACCTACGATCAGAGCTGGGCGCTCGCCGTGCTCGAGGCCGCGTTCACGAAGCTGCGCGACGAATACGCCTCGCGAAACAAGGGCACGCTTTTCGAGCGCATCCGCCCATGCCTGCTCGAGCCGGAGGACGGCGGCGAGCTTTGCCACCGGCTGGCGGAGGAATTCAAAACCTCGAGCGCGGCGATGAGCCTCGAAATCCACCGCACGCGCAAGCGCCTCGCGCGTCACCTGCGTCAGCAGGTGCTCGCCACGGTCGAGACGGAAGCCGAGGCCGAAGAAGAACTCAGATACCTCATGCGCATCCTCGCGAATGGCGGACGACAGTGACAGGACCACCTTCGTGCCCGCTCCGCCGCGCCAGCCGGAGCGGCGCTGCAGCTCGTGCGGCGGCGTGCTGCCGGATCGCGGCTCACTGAACGGCACATGCCCCGTCTGCATCGCGCGCTCGATGACCTTCGCGCTCACCGACGAAGATGATGACGAAGGCGATGATCTGCTCGGTGTCTTCGATGCCGGCCTGCCTTCGGTGCCCGGCTACAAAATCGGCACGCTCGCCGGCTCCGGCGGACTCGGCCTCGTCTTCCGCGCCACGCGCGAGAGCGACGGCACGACCGTCGCGCTCAAAATGCTCTCCAGCCGCTGGGTCGAGGACAAGGAACAGATCGCCCGCTTCGAACGCGAAGCACGCATGCTCTCGAAGCTCGACGATCCAAACATCGTCCGCTTCATCGACTCCGGAACCACGGCGGACGGCCATCTCTACATGGCCACCGAGTTCGTCGAAGGCGTCGATCTCCGCCGCCGTCTCGTGCAGAAGCCGCTGCCGCCGAAGGAAGCGCTCGCCATCTTTGAAAAAATCTGCGCCGCCGTCGAGCACGCGCACGCGATGGAAATCGTGCATCGCGACCTGAAGCCCTCGAACGTCCTGCTCGGCGACGACGGCACCGTGAAGGTCGCCGACTTCGGCATCGCCAAGCCCGCGCGTGCCGGCTCCGCGGCGGTGTCGCTCACGCAGTCGAACTCCACCATCGGTACGCCTTACTACATGGCGCCCGAGTCCATCCGCAGTCTCTCCGCTGCCACGCAGCGCTCGGACATCTACTCGCTCGGCGTGATGCTTTACGAGCTGCTCACCGGCTCGCTGCCGATGGGCAGCTTCATTCCCGCGTCGAAGAAAGCCGGGCTCGATCCGCGCTTCGATGCCGTGATTCAAAAGGCGCTCGCCGAGAATCCCGCGGACCGCTTTGCCTCGGTGAAGGCCTTCCGTGAAGCCGTGCAAAAGCTCACGTCACCGCGACCGCCGCGCATCTGGCTCCGCGCCGCCGCTGCGCTGCTCGTACTCGGGTGCGGAGCCGCTGCGTATGCGTGGCATCGGCATGAGACCGAACTGCGCTGCGGCCACCCCGAGCGCGCCGCCACGCGCGAGTCGCCGTATGTGAACGACCTCGGCATGAAGTTCGCGCCCGTGCCGGGTCACCACATTTTGATGAGCGTGTGGGAGACGCGCATTCGCGATTTCGTGGTCTTCGCCAGGGAGACAGGCTCCGCGCCGGCCGAGCCATCGAGCGAAGGCTTCAGCGTGATGGAGTTCACCTTCCGCGAGGCCGACGGCACCACCGTGAATGGTGACGCGACGAAGAGCGGCGCGCGGAAGAACAAGGCTCAGGCCGGTGCGAAGCCGCTCTTCTCACACGCCATGCTCGTACCCGGCCGCGAAGGCTGGACGGAAAACGGCGCGGCAAACTGGCGGAATCCGCCGTGGCCCGTCACGCCCGACCATCCGGTGTGCGGCGTCACCTTTGACGAGGCCAGCACGTTTTGCGCCTGGCTCACCACGCGCGAGCGCGCCGCCGGCCGCATCGGTGCCGCCCACAAATATCGCCTGCCCACTTCCGAGGAGTGGCAGGACGCAGCAGCGCATCCGTCTTCCACGACGACTGATGGCTCGCCCGCCGAATTCATCTGGGGTGAAGCGTGGCCGCCGCCGCGCGGCTGCGGCAATCTTGCCGGCCGGGAAGTGACCGAGCCGCCCTGGCCTGGCTGGGCCACGCTCGACTACGAGGACGGCTACCCACGCACCGCACCCGCGGGACAGTTCGCGCCATCGGCGCTCGGCTTCTTCGACCTCGAAGGCAACGTGAAGGAATGGTGCGAACCCAAACCCGGCGGCGACCGGAAGCTCGCCCCGCTCCGCGGCGCCGCGTGGGGCACCAATGCGCAGCGCAATGTCTTCGGCCTGCGTTACCTCTCGCTGGCAAACCCGGCGGAGCGCCACTCGCTGCACGGCTTCCGCTGCGTACTCGAGCATCCGGCTGTGCGCAAGTGAGCGGAGAGAGCTGGGCTTCACCGTCCCTCGCGTCCGAGATCCGGCATCGGCGGAAGAATCAGCACGCGCAACGAGTCGAAGGTGATCTCGCCCCGCTTGTTGTCGGTTTGGATGGAGATGGAGAGCCGGTCCGGAGCATCGGCTCCTCTCGCGGGCAGGCCGAAGGAAATTTCGTTTGGTCCCCCGTCCAGATTCAAGTGCAACGGCCAGGACGGCGCGGTGGCATCGCCGTTCCTTTGCTCGAGCTGCCACTTCAAGACCCCTGTGCACGGCATGGTGATGCGTGCTTGCACCACAGGCGCGGCGTGTGCATCGGCCTCGTGCAGAGCGAGCGGTACGAACAGCGCCACGCGGTCCTGGGTGGCGCGCAGCCGCAACGGGCCTCGCTCATTCACTGGCTGCCGCGGACGGGTGGTCACGCCGCTCCAGCCCCTCGTCGAATCGAACTGCACCTGTGCCCTGCCGCCTGCGTTCGCGACGCGCTCCTTCCACGCCGGGCTTTGGATCACCCGCGCCTCCTCGCCGGTGCACGGACGATTGTGGAAGAACAGGCGCTCGGCGCTCTCCAACAGTACGACCTGCGGTTTGAGTTCGAGAACCTTGGCTGGCGAAAAATACCTTCCCTGGAACAGGTCCACTGAAGAAAACGTCTGCGCGAGAAAAGGCAGCAGCGCCTCGGAAAACGAGTCCCCGAAGACCAGCACGCGCTGCTCGATGAGCGGTGCGCTGTTCGCGGTGCGGCGCATCCGCTGCACGGGATCGGCGGTGGTTTGAAACGTCCAACCGTTTGGCGGCGCGATCACGGGAGAGTCATTCGGCCAGTCACGGCGATACGTCTCCGTAATGCCAAGCATCGTGGCGAGATCGTGATACGGATGCGTCTCCGGATCTACGCGGCTTTGCAGCGTGGCGCCACTGAGACCGTGCGTTTCGAGGCTGAGCCGCTTCAGGATTTCACGATATGCGACGAGTGCTCCGGCATCGTTCCAATGGCTGTCACCGCGCAGGTAAAGCGGCTCACGCAACTTTCGGGCAGTCGTCAGCGGTGTGAGCAGATCGACCGGCTGGCCATCGCGTCCCTCCCCAAAACGCAGGAAATCCTCCATGGTCGAAGGTTGCTTCACCCGTGGAATGCCGGTCGGCATGAACTCGGGATACACGGACTCTTTTGCAGGGGCGATCACATGTGCGCTTGCGATGCCTTGATTGCGCAGCCAGCGATGACGCATCTCCAAGGCATCGGCGACATAAGCTGAGTCGGCGTCAGTGAAGCGGTCAATGCCTTGGAAGAGCGGCACGGAACGATCGCCGGTGAAGAACAGCCAGCCATCGCGGCCGACGATCACGCTGTCGGTGGTGGAGATGCCGAAGACTTTCCAGTTCAGCCACGCATCTGTCTTGATGAGCGCGTTGCGAAATGCGAAGCGATCGGAGAATGCGTTCTCAAATTGTTTCGCCGCACCTGCGGCATCCTTCTTCAGTTCGGCGAGAGTCGGCCAAGGCGTCGGCGTGCGCTTTTCCTCGATGCCGGCGTTGAACTGCCAGCCCGCGAGCCAACCCGCCGCCGGGATGAAGATCACGGCGAGGAAAAGGGTGACGAGCGAAGTCTGGCAAAAGCGCATCATGATGATCTCGCTCTTCGCTTGTTCGAGACCGCCCGCCAAACTTCCCCCTCACCCCAGCCCTCTCCCCACGGGAGAGGGAGCCAGAGGCGCTGACGCGCCGAGCTGCTGAGCAGAACGAGTTCCTTTTGTATCGACCAATCCCATGCCGTTGGCTCCACCTTTGTCGTCGGCGCGGAGCGCCATCGTCTCCCTCTCCCGATGGGAGAGGGATGGGGTGAGGGGGACAACGACTCGGTGTGCGGTTTTGATTTCATGAGCGCATCTCCCTAAAAGCGGAAATAGATGAACGGGTTGTAGGACCGGTTCGCCAGCGAGGCGATGCACACGATGAACAAGCTCAATGCACACGCGAGCTTCAGCAGATTCACCGGCGCGCTGCCGCCAAGCTTTTCTTTGAGCCACGGCAACACGGGGAACATGCCGATGGCGCCGATGACGATCATCGTGAGCAAGCGAGCATCGAGCCAAGTCGCGGCATTGGCAGTCGGGATGATCGTCTCATTGCGACTCAATCCGATCATGCGCCCCATCAGCACACCAGCGTGATGAAAGGTGTCCGCACGGAAGAGCACCCAGCCAAAGATCCAGACGAGCATCGTGTAGCTCCAGCTCACGGCTTTGGGCAAGCGTTCCAGTTTGGCACCGAGCCCGACGCGTTCGATCACGAGAAACGCACCGTGATACAAGCCCCAAGCGATGAAACTCCACGCCGCGCCGTGCCAGAGACCGCAGAGAAAAAACACGAGCAGCAGATTGAATCCGGTGCGCACGCTGCCGTGGCGATTGCCGCCGAGCGGGATGTAGAGGTAGTCGCGAAACCAGGTCGAGAGCGAGATGTGCCAGCGCCGCCAGAACTCCTGCACGGAGCAGGCGACATACGGGTAATTGAAGTTCTCGCGGAAGTGGATGCCGAACATGCGGCCGAGGCCGAGCGCCATGTCGGAGTAGGCGGAGAAATCGAAGTAGATCTGCAGCGCGTAGCAAATCGCCGCCAGCCACGCGAGCGGTGTCGTCACCTCGGCAAGCGGCAGCGCGTGAATGCCATCAACTGGCACGGCGACTGTGTTCGCGATCAGCACCTTTTTGCCGAGGCCGACGATGAAGCGACTGACGCCTGCCGCGAAGTCGTCGAGCAAAGACCGGCGGGACTCGATCTCCTCGAAGATGTCCTTGTAGCGCACGATCGGCCCTGCGATGAGCTGCGGGAAAAGCGTGATGTAGAGCGCGAGATCGTGCAGCTTTCGCTGCGCAGGCACCTGGCCGCGGCTGACGTCGATGATGTAGCTGAGCGCGTGAAACGTGTAGAAGGAGATGCCGATCGGCAGATGCACGGTCGGGATCGCGAGATCCTTCATGCCCATCGAGTGCAGCAGCGGGTTTAGCGCCTGCACAATGAAGCCAGCGTATTTGTAAAACGCGAGCAACGCCAGATTCACCGTCACCGCGACGACCACGATGGCCCGCCTGCCGTTCGCCTTCTCCGCCAGCAGGCCGAAGACATAATTCAATCCGATGCTCGTCAGCATGAGCAGCGTGTAGCCGCCCTCGCCCCACGCGTAGAACAGCAGGCTCATCGCCAGCAGCACCATGTTCCGCGCATCCGTCGAGCGCGCGAGCCAGTAAAGCACCAGCGTCAGCGGCAGGAAGAGAAACAGAAAGACGGGTGAGGCGAAGACCATGGAACGCAACGAGACGACTATTGCCCAAGCGGCAAAAATGATGAATGAGGAATGACGAATGCCGAAGCAATCATTGGCACCGCCACATCCTCACTCGTCATTCTGCATTCGACATTCGTCATTCCACCCGGTTACCACGCTTTCCTCAGCTCCTTCCCGCCCACGCGCTCGTGCGGCAGCCAGAGGATGCCGGTGGCGGCGGGCTGGATGTTTTTCTTCACAGGCGTGAGCTTGACGGTTTCCAGCGCCATCGTGGCGGGGTCGTATTGATCGCGGATCTTTTGCGTTGCGTCGGCGATCTCCTTTTCCATCGCGTCCATGTCGGCCTTGAGCCGCTCGACGTCTTGTTCCGCCGTCGCCGCATCCTGGGATTCCTTCATGGCGCGTGACACGCTCGTGACGGATGAGCCGCGCATCAGCGTGCTCGCTGCCCCGAGGCCGCTCTTTCGGCCGAGCAGCGCGCCGAGAATGCTGCTGCCGACTTGCACGGCAGTGGCGATCTTTGCGCTCGTCGCCTGAGCTTTCTGCTGCTCGACCTTTGCCAAGGCCTTGGCGGCCTTGTCTTCGAGATCTTTCTGCTTCTTTGCGTACTTTGCGCGCAGTTCGTCGAGCATCTTGTCACGAATCTCACGTGCGGTCTGCGCGATGCGCACGCGGAAGTCGCCTGCGCTTTCGCCGGGGTTTGAGAAACTCTCAAGCACCGGGCTGCTGCTGACTTCGAGCGTGTGATTCGAATAGACCCAGTCAACGAAATCCTTCTCGATGCTGTTGTAGGTCTGCGACTTCATCGCCGCGCCGGGCAAGTCGCCAAACTCCGCGCCTTCGTCGGCTTCGCGAGCGAGTTTCGACAAATCGATGTCGCGCGGGATGTCGTAGAACTTGTCCCAGTTCACCTTCTGCTGCTCTTCGTCGATCTCGTTCACGAGCGTGACCGATGCGCGGCCGGTGATCTTCCGTTTCGCGTCGTCGTAGTTCACCGTCGCCGAGCGGATGAGCGCGGGCATGAAGCAGAGTCGATCAGCGGAGACGGCTTCCTTGCAAGGCATGAAGTACTCTTCCACGCCGTCGGGAAGCTTCGGCTTCACCGTGTTGCGCGGCGCGGCGCTCTCGCGTTGCGGCGGAAGGAAGCCGGAGTCCTCACCACCCGCGTCGGCAGCGGCAGCGCAGGCCGATTTGCGAAGCGGATCCATGAGCTTCTTCACCTGCGCTTTGGCGAGCGGGCCGCTGAGGTAGCTGAGTATCCAGCGCACCTGGAACACGACGGGATGATCCTCATGCACGTTGTTCATGAGGAAAATGCGATTCCCGAGCGCCGAGAGCATGTTCTCCATCTGGCCACGATCAAACTTCGCGCCCGCGCTGCCGGCGGCGCCTTCGAGGCCATCGAGCACGCGCGCTTTGTCGCGCTCAGTCTGCAGGCGGCCGAGGAACCATGTGCCGATGTTCGAGAGCGCCTTGTAATCGAGATCGACCGGATTCTGCGTGCCGAGCAGGATGCCGAGGCCGAAGGCGCGCGCCTGCTTCAGCAGGATCATCATCGGCTTTTTCGACGGCGGATTCGCGGTCGGCGGCAGATAGCCGAAGATTTCATCCATGTAGAAGAGAGCGCGCAGGCTCGTCGTGCCCTGCTGCGCGCGCATCCAGCCGAGAAGCTGGTTCATGAGCAGCGACACGAAGAACATGCGCTCGTTGTCATTGAGATGCGCGATGTTGAAGATGGTCACGCGCGGCTTGCCGTCCGCCGTGTAATACATGCGCTGGATGTTCAGCGGCTCGCCCTCGAGCCACGCGCTGAAGCCGGGCGATGCGAGCAAATTGTTCAGCTTCATCGCGATGTCGTTCCGCTGCTTCTCCGGGCAGAAGGTGTCGATATCGACGACGCCGATCTTGCGGATCGGCGGCTGCTGGATGTGGCGCACGAGATTCTCGAGCGACAAATTTTGGCCCTTCTTCCAGCAGTAGCTCACGATGTTCGAGAGCAGGATGTGCTCCGGCGATTGCACGGGATCCGCGTTCACGCCCATGAGGCCGAGCATCGACGACACGGTGCTGTCGATGCGATCCGCGAGCGTCTCCGCGTCATCCATCACCTCCGGCGGCGGACAATCGAGCGAGCTGAGGATCGACACCGACAATCCCGCGCTGCTGCCCGGCGTGTAGATCGCCATGTCCACCGTCTCGCGCAGCTTCTTGATGCGGTCCGCGCTCTGGCCCCACTCGCTGAGACCCTTCTGCCACAGCGCCGCCTGTGCCGCCGAGAAATCATCCACGCTCTGCCCCTTGCGCCGTGCGTCGTCTTCATTCACCCAAGGTTTGAACTCGCCCGCGCTGAGATTCGGGAACTGCAGGAGAAAATTGCCAATGTCGCCCTTTGGATCGATCGCGATCACCGGGATGCCGTCGATGGCTGCTTCCTCGAGCAGCGCGAGGCAGAGGCCCGTCTTCCCCGATCCCGTCATGCCGAGCACCACGCCATGCGTGACGAGGTCCTTCGAGTCGTACAGCACGAGGCCGTCTCCCGTTTGTTTTTTGGCGATGTCGTAATCGCGACCGAGGTAAAAGGTGCCGAGCTTCTCGTATTGATCCGGTGTGATGGCCATGATGGTGGATGGTGGTGGTGTGGGTGAGAGCTGCGTTAGTTATTCCGACGCGCCGCGCGTTCACAAGGCAAAAATGAAATGGCGGACAGGTGGATGAGACGCGCTTGGTCCCTCGCTGGTCGAAAAGTGAACAAGTTTGCAGTTTCTTGAAAGCAGAAGAATGATCGGAAGAATACAGCGCCATTCCTTTTCCTCCATTCGTCCGCCTGTCGGCTCCGGATTCGCCGGGTTGGAGTCAGGAGCGGCCGGTGTTCACAAGGCGAGGAACCTGCTGCGCCAGCCGCTGCTCGAGCGCGCCATCGGCGTGATTTACCGGCCCGAGACTGAGCGGCTCAGCCACTATTTCCACACGCGGCTGGCGGAGCAGTTCGACGCCGTGATTCACTTCGACGAGACGCGCGCCGTCGAGCCGCTGGAGCGCACCTCGCGCTGGGAGGCGGGCGAGGCACCGGAGACATTCCCTTTGGGATTCTGAGGCGGCAGGGGCAGGGAGCACACCACCTCGGTGCCGCCGCCTTTCCTGGCGCGCACCTCCAGCGTGCCGCCGATGATGTCCGCGCGGTAGCGCATGATGCGCAGGCCCATGCCGCCGTGCCGGTCGTTGGCAGGGTCGAAGCCGGAGCCATCGTCCGTGATGGCGAGTGTGAGCTTTCCGTCCCGCGCCGTGAGCTTGATCTCGACGTGTGATGCCTTGCCGTGCTTCATGGCATTGGTCACGGACTCCTGGGCGATTCGGTGGAGGTTTGCCGCCACCGGACCGTCAAACGCGAACCCACGCCCGCTGCACCTGAAGCGGCAGGGCACGCCGAAGATTTCCCGCGTCTTCTGTGCGAGGTCGCCGAGCGCCGCCGGCAGCCCGCCGGCCTCGACGCCCAGCGGATGCAGGCCGCGCGCGAGGGTGCGTGTGAGGGTGAGCGCGCGGCCCAGCGTGGTGGATATGGACTCGGCATTGCCGGCCTCCGGTGACGCCTGGGAGCGCAGGCTTCCGGCCAGTGCGCCGCTCATCAGCCAGGCGCCGGCGATCTGCTGGCCCAGGTCGTCGTGCAGGTCCTGGCCGATGCGCTGACGTTCGAGATCGCTGATGGAGAGTATCTCTTGCTCGAGCCGGCGGCGTCCGGCCATTTCGTGTCGCAGGTGCTCATTGGCCTCCTGCAATGCGACGGTGCGCTCATGGACGCGATGCTCCAGCTCCTCGTTCAGCCGGCGGATGGCCTGCTCGGCCCTCTTGCGCGCGGTGACGTCCCGCACGACGGCGCACACCAGCCGTCCTGTCACCGTCTCCAGCGGGCTGAGGCTGATGTCGGCGGGGAACTCGCTGCCGTCCTTGCGCAGTGCGCGCAGTTCGCGGCCTTTTCCCATGTGGCGGGTGGCGGGCCGGGCCGTGAACTTCCGCCGTTCGGCGCTGTGAGCCTTGTGGAGGCCTGCGGGCACGAGTTTTTCCACCTTCGCGCCGATCAACTCGTCCCGCCTGAAACCGAAAAGCCTCTCGGCCTGAGCGTTCACGATGCGGATGATGCCGCGTTGATCGACAATCACCATCGCGTCGGGCGCCGACTCGACCACGGTGCGGAAGCGTTCCTCCGCGAGCTTCACGGCCGTGATGTTCACATGCGCCACCACCATGCGACGGTCGCCCAACCCCCTGAAGGGGCTGACGTAGCCGGCGAACCACCGCTTCTCCGTCGGCGAGTGGCAGTCGTACTCCATCGAGAAGGCCTTCCGCTGTCCGGCGGCCACGGCGCGGACTCCGGCGGCGAAGCGCGCGGCGTCTTCCTTGCCCAGTCCATGCACATGATCGCATACGTCGAGATAGTTCACGCCGGGGGTCGTCTCGTGCTGCTTGTCGCCATTCGATCTGGCAAAGCGACGCCACGCCTGGTTCGTGTCGAGGATTGTGCCGTCGGCATCCAGCACGCACACGATGGCCGGGATGGCCTCCACCGTGGCACGCGCGAGGAGTTGTGACTGGCGCAGTTCTTCCTCGGCCTGCTTGCGGTCGGAGATGTCAAAGACGGTGCCGATCATGTGAAGCGGGCGCCCTTTGCGATCACGCACCACGCGGAAGGACTCCGCCAGCCAGTGATAGGAGCCATCCTTGCAGCGGAAGCGATACTCCAGCCGGCGCACCGGTTTGCCCGACTTCAGCGCCAGCTTGTGCGCGCGCTTCACATGGAAGACATCGGCGGGGTGGATAAACTCGAAAATCTTCTCCGGCGGATGCGCCATGATCTGCGCTGCGGTGAAGCCGGTGATGTCTTTAATCGCGGGGCTGATGTAGTCGTAGCCGCCGGTTTGCAGATTCCGCCGGTAGCCGGCATCGACGGAGTGCTCCAGAACGTCGCGAAAGCGTGCCTCACTCTCGCGCAACGCCTGCTGTGCCTGCGCTCGCTGCAGGCCGGCCCAGGCACGCTCCGCGGCCTCTTCGACCAGCCGCACCTCTTCATCCTTCCAATGACGGACCTTCCGTTCTCCGACGCCGAGCATGGCCACCAGTTTGCCTTCCGAGAAAATCGGCGTGGCTACGAAGGCTGCGAATCCCAACCCGGCAATGGCCTGTCGCTCGCTGGTGCTGCCTGACGATGCGTGCGCCAAGTCCCGCACGATGAACGACCGGCCTCTGCGCAGCGACCGCACGGTGGTGGCGAACTTGCCCAGGTGGTATCGTCCAGCGAGGCTCGGAGCGCCCTTGGCGGTGTAGTCGCGTTCCACCGTCGCGAACCCGTCATCGCCAAACGAGACGAGGCCGACGTGTGCGGCATCGAGATGCTCCCCGACACTTCGCGTGATGGTGGCTTCCATCTCGACCGGGTCGGCGAGCGACCGCAGTGTGTCTGAAAGCCGGACGAGAAACGCCTGACGGCCCTCGCTGGCTCGCAGCTCCGCCTCGACGGCCCTGCGTTCCGTCACGTCGCTGATCATCGCCAGCCGCGCTCCGCGGCCCTGGAAGCGGATGGTACTGAAGGTCACAGCCACGTCGAAGACTGTGCCGTTCTTTTTCAAGTGCCTCCATTCACCCGCGAAGGCAATCCGTCTGCCACGTTGCGCTTTCAGAGCCTTCAACAACTTCGGCACCTCTTCCGGCGGGCGTACGTCCATGACCGTCAGGCGCAGGAACTCCTCGCGCGTCCAGCCGTAGTGATTCACCGCGGCATCATTGACGGCCAGGAAGCGCAGCGTGCGCTCGTCGTAGATCCACATCGGCGCGGGGTTGTCCTCGAAGGCGAGTTGATAATGTTCTTCGGCGAGCCGTCGCTCGGTCACATCGCTGACGATGCAGCGGTAGCGCCCGCCGGCCAGTTCTGATCCGTCAACGAGCCTCGTATCCAGTTGCGCGAAGAAGGTTTCGCCGTCCGCGCGACGCAACGGGACCTCGCATGTGTGGCCGTCCGTCTGCTCCAGCACGGCGCGCTGATGGTCGAGAAAAATCCGCCGTCCACCGGGACCTACGAAGCGGCTGAAGCGCCTGCCCACGATCGACTCCCCCGGCAGTCCGAGCAGCTCCGTCATGGTCGCGTTCACCCGCAGCACCGTGCCGCGGGCATCGACGGTCATGTAACCCGACGGCGCCGCGTCGTAGAGTTCCTGAAACAAGTCCAGATCGTGGCGCAGCCCCGCATTCTCCAACCGCAATTCGCGCACCAGTCGCTCGATCTGCTCGCGCGGCATGTGTGCGGGATCGTTCCGCATCCCGGCCGAAGGGCGCTCCGGCGCGCCCGGCTTCCAGTTCGTTTTTTCTCTGCCGCTCATGGAGATAGTCTTGTCACGGACACTAACGGAAGACCTGGCTCATTTCCCACCGCGGCCGGTCACCAACCACGGGGTTCTTCCGTTTTGCCTCTCATCATGAAGATACGCGGCGGATGCGCAAACACAGCAGATGCCCGGTGCCTCTCAGCCATCCGCTGACGTCATGCGGCTCTGTGGCTGAGTTCGTCGCACGCTGCGGTCGGTCTCCCACGCCTGTGCTTCGTATGCCCGGACGCTGAGGACTGCGCGCTGAGCGTGATGCTCAGTGAATACCAGTCTCGCTGTGCGTATGTCGTGCATGTTGTATTGGTTTTGCCCCAATGAAACTGCCGCCCACAGCCACTCCCGCCATCTGGCACACACTGCCGGAGGACGACATCTGCCAGCGCCTGGCCACCACGCGCACGGGCCTCTGTGCCGCGGAGGCGGCGCGCCGTCTCGCCGAGCACGGGCCGAATGAGATTCAGGAAACGAAACCGATCAGCCGCTTTGCGATCTTCGTGCGGCAGTTCACCAGCCTCATCGTGTGGCTGCTCATCATTGCGGCGGTTGTCGCAGGTGCGCTGGGCGAGATGGTGGATGCCATCGCCATCCTCGCCATCGTCGTGCTCAACGGCGTCATCGGCTTCTACCAGGAATACAAGGCGGAGCAAAGCATCGCCGCGCTGCGCAAGATGACCGCGCCGCAGGCTCGTGTGCGGCGCGATGGCCGCGCGTTCATCGTGCCCGCCACGCAGCTCGTGCCGGGCGACGTGCTCGAAATCGAAGCAGGCGATCTCGTCGCCGCTGATGCGCGACTCGTGAATGCGACGTCGTTGCGCTGCATCGAGGCGGCGCTCACCGGCGAGTCGGAGGCCGTGGACAAACTCGCCACGGTGCTCGGCGATGCGGAGCTGCCGCTCGGCGATCTCGCGAACATGCTCTTCAAAGGCACCAGCGTCGCCGCCGGACAAGGCGAGGCCATCGTCGTCGCCACCGGCATGAGCACGGAGCTGGGCCGCATCGCCGGCTTGATCGAGCAAGCAGGTGCGGGCGAGCGCACGCCGTTGCAGGAAAAGCTGGAGGCGTTTGGCCGCGTGCTCGTGTGGGCATCGCTTGGCATCGTCGCGCTGCTCTTCGTGCTCGGTCTGCTGCGCGGCATGGGTTTGCTGGAGATGTTCATGACCTCGGTCAGCCTCGCCGTCGCTGCCGTGCCGGAGGGCATGCCCGCGGTGGTGACCATCGCGCTCGCGCTCGGTGTCATGCGCATGTCGCGCCGCCGCGCGCTCGTGCGCAAGCTGCCCGCCGTCGAGACGCTCGGCTCCACGAATGTCATCTGCACCGACAAGACCGGCACGCTTACCGTCGGCGACATGACGGTGCGCGAGCTTTTCGTGGACGGACAAACTTACGCCGTCACCGGCGAAGGCTACGGACCGCACGGCGAGATTCTCATCGAAGGCCGCGCGACCGGCGCCGAGCACGCGGAGGAATTGCTCGAACTGGCCACCACGCTGCTCGCCGCGAACAACGCGCAGCTCGTGCTCGAGGACGGCGCGTGGAAGGTCATTGGCGATCCCACCGAAGGCGCGATGCGCGTGGCCGGGCACAAAGCCGGCGGCGTCTCCGACGACGTGGAGCGCGAGCTGCCGAAGCACCATGAGATCCCCTTCGACTCCGACCGCAAACGCCGCACCGTCGTGCGCATCATGCCGCAGGGACACCTGCGCGCGTTTGTGAATGGAGCGCCCGATGTGCTGCTGCGCCGCTGCACGAAACTCTACACCGATAAAGGCATCGTGCCGCTCGACGACGCAAGACGCACCCAGATCAAGCTGCAAAACGAAGCGATGGCCGCGCGCGCGCTACGCGTGCTCGGCGCAGCCTATCGCGATCTGCCGCACGGCACCGTGGCGCACGACATCACGGACGATCACGAGCAGGATCTCGTCTTCGTCGGCCTCGCCGGCATGTATGACCCGCCACGGCCCGAAGCCAAGAAAGCCGTGGCGCGCTGCCATGATGCCGGCATCCGCGTCGTGATGATCACCGGCGATCATCCGCACACTGCGCTCGCCATTGCCCGCGAACTCGGCATCGCCGCCCCGGATGACACCGTGGTCAGCGGCGCGGAGCTAAACAAGATGAGCGACGATGATCTGCGCACGCGCGCGCCGCACATCGGCGTGTATGCCCGCGTCACCGCCGAGCACAAGCTGCGCATCGTGCACGCATGGAAAGCGAACAACGCCGTGGTCGCGATGACCGGCGATGGCGTGAACGACGCACCCGCATTGAAGGGGGCCGACATCGGCATCGCCATGGGCATCAAAGGCACCGAGGTCACCAAGCAGGCGTCCGACATGATCGTGACCGACGACAACTTCGCCAGCATCGTCGCCGCCGTGGAGCAGGGCCGCGGCATCTACGACAACATCCGCAAGACGCTGCAATACCTGCTTGCCAGCAACTCCGCCGAACTGCTGCTGATGACCTTGTGCATCGTCATCGGCCTCCCCGCGCCGCTCCTGCCGATCCATCTGCTGTGGATCAATCTCGTCACCGACGGCCTGCCCGCGCTCTGCCTCGCCACCGATGCCATCGACCCCGACGTCATGCGCCGCCGGCCGCGCGCCCGCACCGAGGGCATGATGGATCGCGCATTTCTCGTGCGCATGGTGATCGGCGACATCGCCACGGTCACGGTTTGCTTTGGCATCTTCATCTGGGCGCGGCACACCAGCGGCCTCGACGTCGCGCGCTCGATGACCTTCACCGCCCTGGCGTTTTGCGAGCTGTGCAAATCCTTCAGCTTCCGCAGTGAGACAAAGCCGCTCTGGAAGTTGTGCTTCCGCTCGAATCTCCAGCTTCCGCTCGTCGTCGCCGCGTCGTTCGCGCTGCAACTGATGCTGCACCACGTGCCCGTGCTCAGCCGCTTGCTCGGCACTGTAGTGCCGGAATGGCACGAGCGCTGGCTGTTGCTCGGCGCGGGCCTGATTCCCTTTGCCGCGCTCGAACTGTTCAAAGTGTTCCGTCACAAGCCGGCTCCAATGTCTGCAAGCATTGCCGCTTGATCCTGAATACGATTTGCCGCCAAGTTCAGGCCATGCCCGCTGCAACCTCCATTGAAATACTCGCCACCGTGTTCTTCGGGCTGGCGGTGCTGCACACGTTTGCGGTGAAACGCTTCGCACACTGGGCGCACCTTCAGCCTCCGGGATCGGTGCGGGAGAACGTGCTGCATTTCCTCGCAGAGACGGAGGTGGTGCTCGGCATCTGGGCGGCGGCTTTGTTTCTCGGCATCGCGGTGCTGAGAGGCTCGATGCACGCGGCGGTGGAGCACATCGAGCATTTGAACTTCACCGAGCCGAAGTTCGTGTTCGTCGTGATGGTCGTCGCGGCCACGAAGCCGGTGGTCATGCTGGCGGAGCGGTTGATCGGACTCGCTGCGCGTTTGATCCCGATGAGTGAAAGCGTGTCGTTCTATCTCGCGGCGCTGATCCTCGGACCGCTGCTCGGCTCGTTCATCACCGAGCCGGCGGCGATGACGCTGCTCGCGCTGGTTCTGAAGCGCCGCTACTTCGACCGCGGCATCAGCACGCGGCTCGCCTACGCCACGCTGGGCCTGCTGTTTGTGAATGTGTCCATCGGCGGCACGCTCACCCACTTCGCCGCGCCGCCAGTGCTCATGGTCGCAGCCACGTGGCACTGGGACACGGCGTTCATGTTCGAGCACTTTGGCTGGCGCGCGGCATCGGCCTGCGCGGTCTCATCCGTGCTGACCGTGCTGGCTTTCCGAAAGGAACTCGCCGCGCTGCCCGTCGATCCCGCGCCGGCCGATCGCGTGCCAGGGTGGTTGACACTGATCCACCTGGTGTCGCTCGCGATGGTGGTGTTCTTCGCGCATCATCCCGATGTGTTCTTCGGCGTGTTCGTGTTGTTCCTCGGCGTGGTAACCGCCACAAAGGAATCTCAGGACGCGCTGAAGCTGCGGGAAGGTCTGCTCGTGGGCTTCTTCCTTGCGGGACTCGTCACGCTCGGCTCGCTGCAGACATGGTGGCTCAAACCGCTGATCACCAGCCTGAATGGCACCGCATTGTTCTTCGGTGCCACGGGCCTAACCGCCGTCACCGACAACGCCGCGCTCACCTACCTGGGCTCGCTCGTCGATGGCATCTCGCCCGCGCTGCAATACGCGCTCGTCGCCGGCGCGGTGACCGGCGGCGGACTTACTGTGATCGCGAATGCGCCGAATCCGGCTGGCGTCGGCATCTTGCAGGATGCGAAGGTCTTCGCCGGCGAAGGCATCAGCCCGCTCGGCCTTTTCACCGGCGCGCTCATGCCCACCGTGGTGGCGATGGTGTTCTTCTGGTTTGTTGTGTAACGCTGTGACGCGCCGCTGGCCGTTGTCGTTGGATCAGCCATTGGATGAGGCCACATGAGCCACGGGAGGAGCGGTTCTCGGATTGCGTTCGCCGGCACACGATCCGACGCTCAAACGCAATGAGTTCCCCTGCGGCACGCTTCATCAAATGGTTCTTCGATATCCGCATTGAAGACATCCCGCTCGTCGGCGGCAAGAATGCATCGCTGGGCGAGATGTTTCGCGAGCTGGCGGCGCAGGGTGTGAAGGTGCCAGATGGCTTCGCGGTCACAGCGGAAGGTTACCGGCACTTTTTGCGCAGCACGGGGCTCGACAAGCGGATCAAAGAGGTCCTGGACGGGCTCGACACGCGGGACATGGACAACCTTCAGCATCGCGGCAGCGAGGTGCGCCATGCGATCATCGCGACACCGATGCCGCGTGATCTGGAGGAAGAGATACTCGCGGCGTATGCGAAGCTCAGTGGTGATCAAAAGCTGCCGCTCGATGTCGCCGTGCGCAGCAGCGCGACGGCGGAGGATTTGCCGGATGCGAGCTTCGCGGGCCAGCAGGAAACGTATCTCAATGTGCAGGGCGGTGCGTCGTTGCTGGAGCACTGCCGAAAGTCGTTCGCGTCACTGTTCACGGATCGCGCCATTTCGTATCGCGAGGACAAAGGGTTCGATCACTTTCTTATCGCGCTGTCCATCGGCGTGCAGCGCATGGTGCGCTCGGATCTCGCCTCGGCGGGCGTGATGTTCACCATCGACACCGAGACGGGCTTCCGCGATGCCGTGCTCATCAATGCCTCGTATGGCCTCGGTGAGAATGTCGTGCTCGGCTCGGTGAACCCGGATGAGTATTACGTCTTCAAGCCCACGCTGAAACAGGGCTTCCGGCCCGTGCTGCAGAAGCGCGTCGGCTCGAAGGAGTTCAAACTCATCTACGACACCGGCGGCAGCCGCATGGTGAAGAACGTGCCGGTGCCGCTGGGCGACCGCACTAAGTTTGCGCTCAGCGACGATGACATCGTGCAGCTCGCCCGATGGGCCTGCGCGATCGAAGATCACTACACCAAGAAGCGGGGACAACCGACGCCGATGGACATCGAGTGGGCGAAGGATGGCCGCACCGGCGAGCTGTTCATCGTGCAGGCTCGGCCCGAAACGGTGCAGGCACAGAAGGATCGCGATGTGATCCAGACCTTCAAGCTGCAAAAGCGCGGCCAGGTGCTGGTCACCGGCCGCAGCATTGGCGAGAAGATCGCCGCTGGTCCAGTGCGCGTGGTGCGCAGCGTGGAGTTTCTGCGCGAGTTCCGCGAAGGCGAAATCCTCGTCGCGGACAAGACCGATCCCGATTGGGAACCCGTGATGAAGAAGGCCGCGGCGATTGTGACAAATCGCGGCGGTCGCACCTGCCATGCGGCCATCGTCAGCCGCGAACTCGGCGTGCCCGCCATCGTCGGCACCGAGCATGGCACCGAGTTGCTGCGCGATGGACATGAAGTCACCATCTCGTGCGCGGAGGGCGACACCGGCTTTGTTTACGAAGGCAACCTCGCCTTCGACATTGAGCAAACGAGCCTCAAGAATCTGCAGCGCCCGCGCACGAAGGTGATGATGAACCTCGCGAATCCCGAGATCGCCTTCGCGCTTTCGTTCCTGCCGAATGACGGAGTGGGTCTCGCGCGGATGGAGTTCATCATCACCACCTACATCAAGGCGCATCCGCTCGCGCTCATCGACTTCGACAAGCTCACGGACCCCGCCGCGAAAGCCGAGATCGAAAAGCTCACTGCCGGCTACACCGACAAGCCGTGCTTCTTTGTCGATCGTCTCGCGCAGGGCGTCGCGATGCTCGCGGCGGCGTTTTATCCGAAGGACGTCATTCTGCGGCTCAGCGATTTCAAATCGAACGAGTATGCGAATCTCGTCGGCGGCAAGCAATTCGAGCCGCAGGAGGAGAATCCGATGATCGGCTTCCGTGGCGCGTCGCGGTATTATCATCCGCGCTATCAGGCCGGCTTCGCGCTCGAATGCCGCGCGGTGCGCCAGGTGCGCGAGGACATGGGGCTGACGAATCTCAAGGTGATGATTCCTTTCTGCCGCACCGTCGAAGAAGGGCGGCTCGTGCAGGTCGAGATGGAGAAGCATGGCCTCAAGCGCGGCGTGAACGGCCTCGAGGTCTATGTGATGTGCGAGATCCCAAGCAATGTGGTGCTCGCCGCCGAGTTCGCCGAAATCTTCGATGGCTTCAGCATCGGCTCGAACGATCTCACGCAACTCATCCTCGGCGTGGATCGCGACAGCGAGATCGTCGCGCCAATCTTCAACGAACGAAATGCCGCGGTGAAGTCGATGATCGCGAGCGTCATCCGCACCTGCCGCGAGAAGCATCGCAAGATCGGCATCTGCGGCCAGGCACCGAGCGATTACCCCGACTTCGCGCAGTTCCTCGTCGAACAGGGCATCGACAGCATCTCGCTGAATCCCGACACCGTTTTGAAAACCAGCATGGCGATCCTGGAGAAGGAACGCGCACTGGCCGCTCGATCACCATCAACCTGACGCACCATGACTCAACTGCGCTGCTTTTTACTCTGCGTCGCCGCGCTCGCAGTCGCGTTGTGCTCCGGTCAGACGCAATCGACCAAACCTTCATCCAGAACATCAACCATGAAACTCACCTCCACCGCTTTTCAAAATGGCGCGTCGATCCCGGCGAAGTTTACCGGCGACGGCGCGGATGTCTCGCCCGCGCTCGCATGGTCGGACGCGCCCGTCGGCACGAAGAGCCTCGCCTTGATCTGCGACGATCCCGATGCGCCGCTCGGCACGTGGGTGCATTGGGTGCTGTGGAGTCTGCCCGCATGCACCACATCATTGCCCGAAGCCGCTGAGAAGATCAAAGCGCTGCCACCCGGCGCTGAGCAGGGAAAAAACGACTTTGGCAAGCTCGACTACGGTGGCCCCGCGCCGCCGCGGGGGAAACCGCACCGTTACTTCTTCAAGCTCTATGCGCTCGACACGCAGGTGACGCTCAAGCCCGGCAGCAAGAAGAAGGCGCTGGTGAAGGCAATGGAAGGTCACATTCTCGCAGAAGCGGAGTGGATGGGAACCTATCAGCGGAAGTAGTTGCGCTCAGTTCCTGCACGCCATGAATTTCACTCCCATCATCAAGGATCCCTCCGCGTGGCGCGTGCCGCCGAACATGCCGGACTACGAGCAGACGCGCGCGGGCTTCTCATGGGAGAGCATCCGCGCAGAACTCGGACAGCTGCCCGGCGGCGGAATGAATATCGCCAGTGAAGCGGTGGACCGTCATGTAGCGCTCGGACGTGGATCGCGGACGGCGCTGCGCTGGATCAGCAAGGAAGGCGCGGTGCGCGATTTGACGTATGCCGATCTCGCTAGCGATTCCGCCCGATTCGCGAATGTCATCGCCACGCTCGGTGTGAGCAAAGGCGAGCGTGTCTTCGCGCTCATGGGCCGCGTGCCGGAGCTGTATCTCGCGGCGCTCGGCACGCTGAAGAACGCGAGTGTCTTCTGCCCGCTGTTCTCACAGTTTGGTCCCGAACCTGTGTGGCAACGACTCAGCCGCGGTGATGCGAAGGTGGTCGTGACCACGAGTGCTTTATTTGAAAAGAAGGTCGCCGGATTGATGGAGAGACTGCCGTCGCTGCAATACGCGCTGCTCGCGGATGCGCAGGATGACGTGAGCGAGAAGGTACGCTCGCTGCCGAAGCTGATGGCCGCTGCGAGTGATGCGTTTGTCATTCCGCCGACACTGCCCGAGGACATGGCGCTGCTGCATTTCACCAGCGGCACGACGGGAATGCCGAAGGGCGCGGTGCATGTGCATCAGGCTGTGCTCACGCATTTCGCCACGGGCCGTTATGTGCTCGATCTGCATCCCGATGATGTCTTCTGGTGCACCGCCGATCCCGGCTGGGTCACGGGCACTTCGTATGGCATCTTTGCGCCGCTGCTGCACGGCGTGACGAACATCGTCGATGAAGCCGACTTCGATGCCGAGCGCTGGTATCGCATCCTGCAGGATCAAAAAGTCACGGTCTGGTATTCGGCGCCCACCGCGATTCGCCGCCTGATGCGCATCCCAGGCGAGCCGCGCACCCAATACGATCTCAGTTCGCTGCGACTCATCCACAGTGTCGGCGAGCCATTGAATCCCGAGGCTGTCGTGTGGGGACAAAAGGCGCTCGGCCTGCCGATTCACGACAACTGGTGGCAAACCGAAACCGGCGGCATCATGATCGCGAACTACGCCGCGATGGACATCCGTCCCGGCTCGATGGGCAAACCTTTGCCCGGCATCGAAGCCGCGATCGTGCATCGCACCGACAACGGCATCGAAGTCGAAACGCAACCCGATGTCGAAGGCGAACTCGCGCTCAAGCCCGGCTGGCCTTCGATGTTCCGCGCGTATCTGCACGACGAGGAACGCTACAAAAAGTGCTTCATCGGCGGCTGGTATCTCAGCGGCGACCTCGCGAAGCGTGATGCGGATGGTTACTTCTGGTTCGTCGGTCGCGCGGACGACATCATCAAGACATCCGGCCACATGGTCGGCCCCTTCGAAGTCGAAAGCGCCTTCATGGAGCATCCCGCCGTCGCCGAGGCCGGGGTGATCGGCAAACCCGATCCGCTCATCGGCGAACTCGTCAAAGCGTTCGTCGTGCTCAAAGCCGGCCACAGCGAGAGCGAGGAGCTGCGCGCCGATCTGCTCGGCTTCGCGCGCAAACGCCTCGGTCCCGCCGTCGCGCCGAAAGAGATCGCTTTCATCGACTCGCTGCCGAAGACCCGCAGCGGCAAGATCATGCGTCGCTTGTTGAAAGCGCGCGAGCTTGGTCTGCCGGAGGGGGATTTATCCACGCTGGAGAACGCATGAGCGCCTCACACAAAAGGATTCACCACATGGACACCACAGCGGATGAAGTCGTCCACATTGCGCGTCGCAACGATCAGGCCGTGCAGCTTCGCGGTAGCAGCGATCATCGTGTCTTTCAGCGGCACCGTGAAACCACGTCGCCGCACTTCGTCACGAAGCTCCGCCCACACGACTGCCGTGCGGCGCGTCCAGTCGAGACACACGAGACTCGATGGCGTCTGGTGAAACCACGTCATCAGGTTTTGCTTCCGCCGACCATCCGGCAGAGCCACGATGCCTTCCCACATCTCACCGAGCACGATCGGGTCCACGACGATGTCCGCATGATGCGCCAGGAGCCACTGCAGGACCTTCGCCTCAGCCTGACCTTTCGTTGGTTCAGACAGAACGTTCACGTCGGCAAGATACTTCACTCAGCGAAAGTGGCGGGAGGTTCAAGAGATGTCATTTCTCCGCGCTCAGGCTGCACGAACCAGTCCTTCTCCGGGCAAGCCAGCAACCATTCGACCCAGTTACGTGGCGCTGGCTCAGAAAACCGTAGTCGATACTCGCCATGGCCCAAGCGCTCGATGTCGCAAGGCTGGCCGGGCTGCAACGAGTCGGCCTCCCGATACTCGTCGGGAAACTCAAGCAAGCCATTGGCAGTCAGCGTGGCGGTCATGAGCGCGACCTTACGTTCCTGCCCCTCGATCGTCAAGACCGCCGGACCACCCAGGCCACGCCCACCTTCTCGCACTCGCCGCGTGGCCCGTGACAAACTTGGCTGTTAAGATGGCGAAGAACATCCGCATGAACGCACCCCTTCCAGATCACGACCGTGCGCGCCAACTGCTGCACACGATGGTGCTGATCCGGCGCTTCGAGGAGAAGTGCGTCGAGCTTTACAGCGCTTCGAAGATTCGCGGGTTCATGCATTTGTATATCGGTGAGGAAGCGGTGGCGACGGGCGTCATCGAGCAGCTTCAGCCTGACGACGCGATCGTGGCGACGTATCGCGAGCATGGGCAGGCACTGGCGAAGGGCATGTCAGCCGGATCGATCATGGCAGAGATGTATGGGAAGGTCGAAGGCTGCGCGCGCGGTCGCGGTGGGTCGATGCATTTGTTCGATGCGAAGACGCGGTTCTGCGGTGGCAATGCGATCGTCGGCGGCGGTCTGCCGCTCGCGGTGGGACTGGCGCTGGCGGACAAGATGCAGAATCGCAAGCGCGTGACCGTGTGTTTCTTCGGCGAAGGCGCGGTGGCGGAGGGTGAGTTTCACGAGTCGATGAATCTCGCGGCGCTGTGGCAATTGCCGGTGCTCTTTTTGTGCGAGAACAATCTGTATGCGATGGGCACGGCGCTGCGGCTCACGGAGTCTGTCACTGACATCGCGAAGAAGGGCGCGGCTTACAACGTCGAGAGCGCGGCGGTCGATGGCATGGACTTGCTGGCGGTCAGTGAAGCGGCGGCGAAGGCCGTGGCCCATGTGCGCGAGTGCCGGCCGTATTTGCTCGAGTGCCGCACGTATCGCTTCCGCGCGCACTCGATGTTCGATGCCGAATTGTATCGCTCCAAAGATGAAGTGACGGAGTGGAAGAAGCGCGACCCGATCACGCTGTTCTTCGAGGCGATGAAAGCGGCGAGTGTGTTGAGCGACGCGGACTTCGAAGCCGTCGAGAAGGAAGTGGCGAAGGAAGTCGATGACGCGGTCGCGTTTGCGGAAGCAGGAACCTGGGAGCCGGTGAGCGATCTCACGCGCTTCGTTTACTCGGAGGGACAAAGGCCATGACGTTCCGCGATGCGGTGCGCGAAGGCATTCGCGATGCGATGCGCAAAGACGCTCGCGTGTTCCTCATGGGCGAGGACGTGGGCCACTACGGCGGCTGCTTCGCGGTGAGCAAAGGCTTGCTTGCCGAGTTCGGACCCGGGCGCATCCGCGACACGCCTTTGATGGAATCGGCCTTCGTCGGTGCCGGCATCGGCGCGGCACTCGGTGGCATGAAGCCGATCGTCGAGATCATGACCTGCAACTTCAGCCTGCTCGCGCTGGATCAAATCATGAACACGGCGGCGACGCTGCTGCACATGTCGGGCGGGCAGTTCAACGTGCCGCTCGTGATCCGCATGGCGACCGGCGGAGGCAAGCAACTCGCCGCTCAGCACTCGCACAGTCTCGAGGGCTGGTATGCGCACATCCCCGGCATCAAAGTGCTCACGCCCGCGACGCTCGAAGACGGCTACGGCATGTTGACCTCGGCGCTCAATGATCCCGATCCGGTGCTCATCTTTGAAAACCAAACGCTCTACAACATGGAGGGCGAGGCGTTGGTGAACCCTGGCGCGGTGGACATCGCGAAAGCGCGCGTGCGACGCGAAGGCAAAGATGTTTCCATCTTCACTTACGGCGCGAGTTTGAACAAGTCGCTCGACGCTGCCGCTACGCTGGAGAAGGAGGGCATCAGTGTCGAAGTCGTGGACTTGCGCGTGCTGCGCCCGCTCGATGACGCGACGATCATGGCGAGCGTGGCGAAGACGCATCGCGTGCTCATTGTGGATGAAGGCTGGCGCAGCGGCGGCATCTCGGCGGAGATCAGCGCGCGCATCATGGAACAGGCGTTTTACGAACTGGACAAGCCCGTCACGCGCGTGTGCAGCGCGGAAGTGCCGATGCCTTACGCGAAGCATCTCGAAACCGCCGCGCTGCCGCAAGTCGAGAGCATCATCGCCGCGATCAAACAACTCGTCCCCGATCATGGCTGATTTCGTCATGCCCAATCTCGGTGCCGACATGGAAGCCGGCACGCTCGTAAAATGGCACGTCAAATCCGGCGATGCCGTGAAGCGTGGCCAGGTCATCGCCGAGGTGGACACCGAGAAGGGCATCATCGACATCGAGTGCTTCGAGCCCGGCGTGATCGAGCAAATCAGGATCGAGCCCGGCGCGAAGATTCCCGTCGGCACGGTGATGGCGGTCATTCGCGGCGCTGAAGAAGCTCCTGCACCCGCGAAGCCAGTCGCGGCTCCTGAACCGGCTGCGCCCACGAAAGCGCCCCATGTTCATGCATCGCCGCTGGCGAAGAAGATCGCGGCGGAACTCGGCGTCGATCTCACGAAGCTCACGGGCAGCGGGCCGGGCGGTCTGATCGATCGCGAAGACGTCGAGCGCGCAGCGCCGACAAAGAAAGCGCCGCCACCTGCGGAAACTGCACGCGCGAAAGTATCGCCACTCGCACGTCGGCTCGCGGCGGAACGTGGCATTGATCTCGCCAACATCACGCCGGGTCCGGGCGGCATCATCGAGCAGGCGGACGTCGAACGCGCCGCCGCACCGGCGAAACCCGAGACTGCACCCGCGTCGAAGCCCGGTGACGGCATGAGACGCGCGATCGCCGCGGCAATGGCGAAATCGAACCGCGAGATACCGCACTACTATTTGCAAACACGCATCGACATGAGCGCGGCCTTGAAGTGGCTCGAAGCTGAGAACGCTAAACGCAGCATCAAGGACCGCCTGTTGCCTGCGGTGCTGTTGCTCAAGGCCGTCGCCAAAGCTTTGGGCGATGTACCCGCGCTGAACGGCTTCTGGATCGACAACGAGCACCGTGTCTCGCCAGCGATTCATCTCGGCTTTGCCATCTCGATGAAAGGCGGCGGACTCGTCGCGCCCGCGATTCACGATGTCGGCGAGATGAGCTGCGATGAAATCATGGCCGCGCTGCGCGATCTCATTCCACGGGCGCGCGCCGGCCGCTTGCGCAGCTCGGAGATGACCGATGCCACGCTCACTGTCACGAGTCTCGGCGATCTCGGCGTAGAGAGCGTCTTCGGCGTGATTTATCCCCCACAGGTGGGGCTGGTTGGCTTTGGCAAGATCATCGAGCAGCCGTGGGCCAAGGACGGCGTGCTCGGCGTGCATCCCATCATGACCGCAAGTCTCGCCGCCGATCACCGCGCCACCGACGGCCACACCGGCGCGCAGTTCCTCGACGTGCTCAATCAACACTTCCAAACGCCCGAAACCCTATGACCGAAGCCGAACTCCAGCAGCTCATCTTCGACGGCCTGCGCAAGATCGCCCCCGAGTCCGATCCTGCGTCGTTGCGCCCCGATCAGAAGATTCGTGAGACGCTCGACATCGACTCGTTCGACTTTCTCAACTTCCTCATTGCGCTGGACGAGAGGCTGCGGGTGGAGATTCCCGAGGCCGACTACGGCAAGCTGAACACGCTCGATGGCATGGTGAGGTATCTGCTGGCGAAGCTGCCGAAGTGAGAACGACGCAGCACTCGCGCGCCCGCATCACTTCAAGGCTGACAGGCGGACCGGATCGAAGAATTCGTCGTAACACAGAATGGTACGTACTGGAGCGTGGACCGTGCCTGACGGTATCGTCGGTCCGGACCGGGGGGCCGGGCGTTCTTGTCCGCGGGAATCTCCTTTTGGTGAGTGAGGTCGCTCGCTGAATCGTTGCGCCCCCGCGGGTCGTACCGCGACGGTGGCACCACTGGACCGTGTCACGGCACCGGCTCGCCTGATCCGGGATACACCCAGCGGATCACTCTTCCGTCGCGCACATGCGCTTGCGCGCGGGCGGTGATCGGGCCGCAGAACACGATCGTGTCGTAGTCCACGTCGATCACCCACGTCGGCCGGCCTTCCATGGTCGCGAGCTGAGGCGTTCCCCACATCTTCACCTTCTTTGGTGTTATGTCGGTCACCTGTCCCGATCTCATGCTCGCCAAAAGCACGGGATACATGCCATCGGCACCGCGCACCGGCCTGCCGCTTTCGTCCACTCCTCCAGGCACCGGATCGGGTGCGGCCACGGACGATGGAGGATCGGCCTGATATCTGGCGGCTTCTTGTTGGCGAAGTGCCTGAAGTCGCGCGGCGGCCCATCTGTCGTAGGATTCACGAATCTGTGCCTTCAAGTCGGTGTCGCCCACGCGGGCCATGCCATGAACGGTGGTCGCACCCTCGGGCGTGAGATCGAGAATTCCCTTGTCACACGCGAGCGCGACCACCTCCGTGCCGGCTGGCAGCTTCGACGAGCCGACCCCAGACTTGAACGCCGCCTCGCGCAGCAGCTTCACCTTGCGCGGGAATGCCGACGCCGGAATGACGGTCCAGTTCCTGGTCAGCTCTTCGAGCGTCTCCACCTTCGGCTCCGGCGTGCTGGCGCCGTCCGCTGCACTCGTCACGCGCGTGGTCGATGGCGCGGATGTATGAGCGAATTCTGTTGTCACAACCGGCTGCGCTTTGTTTTCATGCGCATCCGGCGCGCGGAAAATCGGCAGGAAGTCATTTCGCGGAAAAAACGTGATCACCAGAAGCAGCGCTCCGGCGACGATCAGCGACGTGTAAAACAGGGACCTCATCTACGGCTTCGGCAATCTCAGGTAGGTGATCAAATCCGCAAGCGACTGCGGAGTCAAAACCGCCTCCAGCCCATCTGGCATCAGCGAGGTCTGTGTGGACTTCAGTTCCTTGATCTCGCTGCGCAAAACGGAGCGCACGACGTTGCCCGCGAGCTTCATGGTGATGCTGCTGCTCGTTTCGGTGGAGACGATGCCATAGAGCTGCTCGCCGGATTTCAGCGTGCAGTGATACGCGGCGAAGCCGGGCTCGATGACGGCGCTGGGGTCGAGGATGGAGTTGAGCAGTTTCTCGGAGGTGTGCGGCACGACGCTGCGCAAGTCGGGACCGACGGGCAGGCCGATGCCTTCGAGTTGATGGCAGGCGATGCAACCGGCAGCGGTGAAGACCTGCTTGCCCTTGGCGGCGTCACCGGTGAGCGAGAGCGCGGGCTTGAACTTCTCGATAACGGCGGCGCGTGTGGGCGAGCCGCTGGATTGGAAGGCTTCGTCGGCGAGCTTGGCGATGGCTTGATTTGGATCGTGCAGCAAGGCGGCGCGCTGCTGGGCGTAGAGCGAGTTGGCGGAGATCGCGCCGCTCTTCACGAGGCTGAGCAGTGATTTGATCCACGGGCCGCTGGAGAGCAAGGCTTCGATGATGTCGTGGCGAACTTGCGGTGTGCGTGAGGACCAATCGCTGGTGAGCAGATCGACCGAGCCTTTGGGTTTCACTTCGCGGATGATCGCGGTGGCGACGCGTTGGGCTTCGCTGCTGGCGTCGGCTTTGATCCAGCGATTGGCGAGATCGAGCATCGACTTGGAATGCGTGGCATTGGTTGCGAGCACGGTGGCGGCATCGACATCGGCGAGCGTGGCTTCGTTCTTCGGATCGGTGAGTCGCGCGGCAGTTTGCTGGAGCAGGTCGTTGATGGCGGTGAGCTGCTTCTTCAAGTCGTCGGAGGCTGCGGACTTCGTGAGCTTGTCGAGGCTGCTGTTGCTGGACGCGAGTGCGCTCATGAAGCTGCGCAGGCGTTGCATGGAGCCGTCTTTGCCGGTGACGCCGGCGACTTCAATGAGGCGGGCGATGAGCGATTCGTCCTTCAAGTTCATCACGAGTCGCGTGATGGAGGCGAGACCGATGGCGTCGAAGGTGCTGACGACTTCGGGCTTGAGCAGCGCCTTGATGTGCGTAGCGGCGGAGATGAGCACGGCACCGGAGATCACGGGATCGGCGGAGTCGCGCTTCATGAGCGATGCGAGCATCGCGCCAGTGCGCTCGTCTTTAAAGGCGCTGAGCGAGCAGGCGAGTTGCAGACGCACTTTCGCATCGTCGTCATTCGCGAGGGCGGTCATCGCTTGGATGAGGGTGTCGTCGTTGGCGAAGTTCTCCGCGATGATGAGGCCTTGTTCGCGGACGCGCGGATTTGGATCAATGAGCAAGCGCTCGCAGATGCGTGGTGTCATCTCGCCAAGCAGTTGCAGGGTCCAGGCGGCTTGCGCGCGAGCTTGAGGCGAGGGGCCATCGGCGGCCATCGCGATGAGCTGGCCCTCGAGCACGGTGGGTTTGCTCCAGGCGATGAGCATCTCGGCTTTGTCGCGAAGCCAGCCGACAGGGGAGGCCAAAGTAGTGATGGGCTTTATCCCATCACCCCTGCGCACAAGGGCCGTGAGATTCGCAATCTTCCGAGGTTTATGACCTTCGGGAGTATCGCTTTGCGAGATGCGATAGATCCTCCCCTTGTCATCACCATGCCGCCAGAACGCAGCGAGTTCGTCTTTGCCATTCTGCGGCAACCACTGCGGATGCTCGATGATGTAGCGATACATGTCGGCGATGTAGAGCGCGCCGTCGGGGCCGTCGCGGACCATGACGGGGCGGCACCAGTGGTCTTCGCTGGCGAAGAAGTCGGGTGCTTTGCCATCGGTGTCGGGTTGCGCCTTGAAGCTCACGCCGTCGTCTTCGAGAACGTGATGCTGCACCACGCGATGGAAGGGCTCGCAGGTGAAGGCGTGCATCTTGCCGTCGTCGAAGAGCGTGCCGCCGCGGTAGAAATTGATGCCGCATGCGCTGGTGTAGCGACCGCTTTGATTGAAACTGTGGAAGCGTTTCTCCGCCTCGCCCACGGGATACACGGGCGGGTTCAGCGGGTAGAGCAGGCGCACGGGATCGGGCGGAATCACGTTCGGATTGCGACGCAGGTAATGGTCTTGCAGCACGTAGTGCCAGAGCGGTTTGCTGTTCTGCACGCCGAACCAGTGATCCCAATCATCGCGCACGCGACCGAACTGCGACGGGCCGGTCTGCGGGTCGAACTCGCCGGTGTCGGGCTTGAAGCGGAAGTCGCGCGCGCCGAGTTCGATCTTCTCGCCGGTGAGCTTGTTGATCACGGCGGTGCTCTTGTTGTAGTTCACCGTGTGCGCGCCGCCGGCGCAATACACCCAGCCATCCATGCCCCAGCGCAGGCCGTTCACGCGCAGTTGCTGATTGCCTTCGCTGAAGCCGGTGAAGAGCACCTTCTTCTCGCTGCCGTCGCCTTTGATGAAAAGAATGTCTGGCGCGGCGGTGACGAGCACGCCATCGCGCCATGTGAGGATGCCGGTGGCAAAGTTCAGTCCGTCGGCGATGACGGTGCGCTTGTCGTATTGGCCGTTGGCGTCGGTGTCTTCCAGCATCACGACGCGACTGCCGGGCTTGCCTTTGCCATCCATGCCGAGCGGGTAGTCCGCCATCTCGACGACCCACAAGCGACCGCGCTCATCCCAGTCGAACGCGACGGGATCGAGCACGACGGGCTCGCACGCGATGAGTTCGGCTTTGAAGCCCTCGCGGATGTGGAGTTTTTTGAGGGAGTCTTCGGGCGAGAGTGGAGGGTAGGGCGCTTGCTCCGCAAGCGCCGCCGCAGGCTGAGAGGGCTTCGAGGATGTGGAAGGGACGTTCGAAGGCGTTGTGGCCTTACGCGGCGGCTGGGGGACCAGCCGCCCTACCTCATGCGCGAGGCCATTGACGACGACCTTTTCAAACTCGCCCTCCAGCGGCGCGAAGTCGTCGCAGCGTCGGCCAAAGAAGAGGTCCTTCACTCCGGCGGCGGTGACTGGCATCTCAGCATCAATCTCGACCTTGCCGTTCAGCGTCACCTTCACATGCGATCCGGAGCGCTCGAAGGTGACGTCGTTCCACGAGCCCGGCTCGATGATCGTCTTGCCGCGCACGATGTTGTCCGCAGCGTTGCCATTGAAGACGAAGATCTTGCCCGGCTCCGAGTCCTTGTAGTTGCCGCCGATGCCGAGGTGATCGCCGGGTGCCTGACGATCGCCCCTCGGTCCGCGTGACACGAGGTAAGCGGTGACGGCATTGACGTTGTTCTTCTTCGTGTTGCGGAAGCGCATCGAGACGGACCAGTTCTCGTGCTGCTTGAGCTGCCCTTCTTTTTGCACGGCGAGTTTCTTCGCTCGCTCTGCGCGCTCGACGGCGTGACGTGCGTTGTCGTCTTCGACCTTCGAGGTCTTCCAAAGCTGCGCGATGAGCTTTGACTCGATCGCACGATCCCAGACGGTGATCTCGTCGAGCCGACCTTGGAGGCCTTGGCCGAAGATGAGCTTGTTCGTGTTCTCGCCTGCCTTGCCGGTGAGGATGGGCTTCTCATCGCCATCGAGATGCACGCGAAGCTGATCGCCATCGCGGATGAGCACGGCGAAGTGCCAGTCGTCGGCATAGCGAGAAGTAGTCTCGGACTTCAGCCCGCCAGCGCTTGGTTTTGCCGAGTTGTTCGGCTTTGCGGAGTCCGACGGGCTAAAGCCCGGGACTACTTCTCCTAGCGCGAGCCGCACCGTGTGATCGGCGAACTGATGCGCGACCAGCGTCGCACCGAGCGCATCGATGAGATGCCCGCTGCGTTCACTCGCGCCGCTCTCGTGCCCGAGCCAGAACCAGAGGGCGATGGAGGCTCTGTCGCCGAGCTTCAGGTTAGTGGTTTCGATGTGACCGCCAGCGAGATGGATGGAGCGGTTGATCTTGTCGCGCTGAACCCGAAGCTGCTGAGGTTTCAGCACGGACTCGTCACCATAACCCCGACCTGCATTGAATCCCGGTAACTCAAAGGCGTGAGGCCCGACTGCCGCAGTCTTCGCGCCTGAGTGATTGGAGTAGAGATCACTTGTTTCGTAACGGAAGTCCACGAACAGAGCGGCGCGTGAATCGATAACAGCCAAAGTGTAAGGTGGTGCGTCCTCGCTCATTCCTCGTCCCGGTGTCAAATCCAGCTCATGGACCATTGAGCGCAGAGTTTCGCGAATCTTACTCTCGGCCCCAACTTCTAGTCCCGCTGTCCTAGCAGGCCAAGTTGTGTAGCCACCAAGGGAGTGTTGTTCTTCAGGGGGAATGTAGCCCTCGGCCCCATTCGCCAGTTCGATGTTGAAGTGATCATAGAATGGTGAAGACCATTTGAGCCTCAACCCCGTGATCGCATACACCTCGTTCGGCAGTGTCGCGATGCTGAGATCACCAATGCGGATCGCTTGCAGCTTCAGCGTCGTCTCCTTGCGCTGATCGAGAATGACGGCTTCGCGCGCATAGACTTCCGTTTTGTCCTTCGGCAGATCGTTCTGAATCTGCGCGTTGATTCGCTCCGCCCATGACAAACGATCTTTGTCCGGTGTGCGATACTTGAGCGTGAGCTGCTTCTCGATCATGCCGAGTTCGGCGTGGTCTTGATACTCCACCTTCGCGAGCGCCCTCTTCGCGTAGCTGACCACGCCTTCGGTGTAGCTTTGCAGCGTGAGGTCCTTCTTCTCCGCGCCGTAGTCCATCCACATGAGGTCGCCGCTGGTGCCTTGGGACATGGCGCACATGCCGCCGCCGAGATGCTTTTCGATGAGGTCGCAGAAGAGGCCAAAGTAGTCCGCCGACACGGGCGTGCTGCCGAAGTAGTGCTGCGAGTAGTTGGCGAGGACGGCGAGCGGTTTGCCGTCCTTGGTCTGGATCGAGATGACGCTGAGCTGCGGATCAACCGGACCGCTGGGGCCGACGACATCCTTGCTGAGGTAGCCGGGATGCATGTTCGCGCGGCCCGTCGCATTGCCGAAGGGATCGACGACTTCTTTGCCCGCGAGGCGAATCCAGCGGCGGTTGTGCGTGTGCTCCCAGTCGTCGATGCTGCTCCAGCCGATGCGCGCGGGCTGAAGCCGCTTGTTCGCCTCGACGATGCTCTCGGCGATCTTTGGGATGAGGAACTTCGCATATTCCGGGTCCTGTCGCGTGCCGAGACAGCCCATCGCGGCGGGCGCGCTATGCGTGTGCGTGGCGCTGACCATCATTCGATCCACAGGGATGCCGCACTGCTTCGACGCGAGCGCTTTGGCTTCGTCGATGAGCTTCTGCTCCATCATGCACTGATCCACGATGGCGAAGGCGATCTTCATCTTGCCGTCGTCGAGCACGATGGCGCGGGAGTGGAGCTTGTCGGTCAGCTTGTCACTCGTGCGCTCGGTGAACATGCCCGCGATGATGCGCGGGAACGTGGTCGGCGAGATGTCCGTGGCGACGGCTCCGGCGCGGAAGACCTGGGCCTGCAGGGCGGTGGTGATGGCGGAGACAAGGACGATGGCAAAGGGGAAAGAGCGGCGCATGGCTGCACTCGGTTACGGAGCCGGGACGGGTTTCTTTTGATCCGGTTGCCGTCAGGCCGTCCGGCTTTGTGGGGAGAGTCGGGCTGCTTGCAGGTATGCATCCGCCAGCAATTCCATCGTGTGGACCGCCCGCATTGGCGAACCCGCGGCCGAGAGGTGTGCGTGGAGTTGTGTGAGACAGCCGATGTTTCCGCTCACGGCGACTTCCGCGCCGGACGCGATGAGGGCGGCGGCCTTGCGACAGCCAAGTTCTCGGGCGACACCGGGATGATCGAGATTGTAGGTGCCCGCTGAGCCGCAGCAGATTTCCGGGTCGGCGATCTCGCGCAACGCGACACCGGGGATGCTCTGTAAAACCGCGCGCGGTGCGGACTGCACATGCTGGCCGTGCAGCAAATGGCATGCATCCTGAATGGCGACGGTGATCTGTCGTCCGGTGTCCGCAGGCGGCTTCAAGCCGATGCGCACGAGAAACTCCGCGACATCCACCGCCTTCTTCGCGAGCACACCGGCGGCGCGCTCATCGGTCGTGCCCGAGAGGATCAGCGGATACTCGTGCAGACAAGATCCGCAGCCGGCGGCATTTGTGAGGATCGCGTCCACATCGTCGGGAAATACAGCCACGTTCTGCCGCGCACAGGCGGCCGCCTGGTCGTGTGCGCCGACGTGCCAGGCGAGCGCGCCGCAGCAGGCCTGCTGGCGCGGCACGATGACTTCGACGTCGTTCGCCAGCAGCACGGCGATCGTCGCACGATTGATCCGGGGGGCGAGCACTTGTTGTGCGCAGCCGGCCAGCAGGGCGATGCGTGCGCGCGGTTTGCCCGGCGGCTGCCAGCGCTCCTGCAATGGCCCGCCCGCTTCCATTTTGGCCGGCAGCAGATCGAGCATCGGCCGCAGCGACGGCGGCATGAATCTGGCGAGCGGCCTGACCAGCAATCCGAGACGCACGGCAAACTCGAACCGATCAGGATATGGCAGGAGGCGCAGGAGCACCCAGCGACGCAGCCTGTCAGACAGCGCACGGTCGCGCCGTGGCTCCGACATGGCGCGGAAAGGCGAAATCAGGCCGCGATACTGCACGCCCGACGGACAAGCCGTCTCACATGCGAGGCAGCCGAGGCAGGCGTCGAGGTGCGGTTGCGCTTCTTCAAGCGGCAGGGTGCCTTCGAGCACCTGTTTCATGAGCGTGATGCGGCCACGAGGGGAGTCCATCTCCTCGCCGAGCACCTGATAGGTGGGGCACGTCGGCAGGCAGAAGCCGCAGTGGACGCACGACTGCACCGCGTCGGCCATCGGCCGGCCAAATGGGCCGAGCTTCGAGACTGGGATGGAGTGCTTCATTTACGTCATGTCAGCGCACCGAGTTTGTTTTGCGGATCGAGCGCCGTCTTCACACGCTGGAGAAAGTCGAGACCCGTGCGGCTGCCGAGCCAGATGCGCCCGGAATTCAAAGCGACGCCGCCGAGCTGCATCGAGGCGAGGAGCGCGTCGAGTTCGGAGAGGCTCTTGTCTTGCGGCCACTCGATTGAGGCAGCGTTGCACGCCACGGAGTAGCGCCGGACGGTGCCGGTGGATGCGAGCTTGGCGTCAAGGATGGAAACGAAGGAAGGAACAAGCGGGACTTTGATGCTGCGGCGGCTGATGGCGGGCGGTATGCCGGATTCGTCAAACGCGATGCCGAGCGCGACGCGCATGGCATCGTGTCTCGGGCGCAAGGCGGCGGCGTGGCCCGCGATGCCTACGATCACGCGGCCGGGAGGCAGCAGCTCGATGAACTCTGCATCGAACGGCCCGCGTGCGATGCGGCAGACGAGGTCCACCGCCTCCCGCAGATCACCGGCGTCGTGCGCGACCGTCATGCGCGCCTCCGGCTTTGGGAAGACCTTGAAAGTCACCTCGGTCAATACGCCGAGCCTGCCGAACGAGCCGGTCATCAGCTTCGGGAAGTCGAAGCCCGCGGCGTTCTTCACGACTTTGCCCCCGCCGTGGAGCTGGCGGCCTTCGCCATCGACGAAGCGCGCGCCGATGATGAAGTCACGCACGCCGCCGTACCGCAGACGGGCCGGGCCGTTCATCGCGGTGGCGACCGTGCCGCCTATGGTCGCGCCTTCGTCGGCGAAGAGTGGATCGAACGGGAGATGCTGGCCTTCGCGCCCGAGCGTCTCGATGATTTCCTTCAGAGGCGTGCCGGCCCTGGCGGTGAAGGTGTACTCGTCGGGCTCGTATTCCGTGATGCCGGAGAGCTGGCGTGTGTCGAGCAAAAGCGGCGCGAGCCGGCGGCCCGCACTCCATTCAGACGTGGGAGCCGGCGGCTCGCACCACTTCGTCGCGCCGCCTCGCACGAGCACGCACGCGCCTTCGCGTACCGCCTGACTCACGTCATCGGCGCTCTTTACACTGAACGCTGAACACGGCTCACTCATCCCGTCACTCCCTGCTGATCACTCCTGCCGCCTCCAGTGGATGCAGGCCGCGCCATTGCATTGCGGGTGCATCGCCGCCGGGGAACATCTTGCCGGGGTTCGCGATCTCTTTCGGATCGAAGAGGCGGCGCACGCGCTGCATCGCTTCGATGTCGTCGGCGCCGAACATCCGCGGCAGGAATGCCTTCTTCTCCAGGCCGACGCCGTGCTCGCCGGTGATCGATCCCCCCATCTCGATGCACATGACGAGAATCTCGCCGGCGAGTTCCTCGGCCTTCTCCAGCTCGCCTGCGATGCGGCCGTCGTAGAGGATGAGCGGATGCAGGTTGCCGTCGCCGGCGTGAAACACATTCGCCACGCGCAGGCCGTGGCGCTTCGATGATTCGCCGATGCGGCGCAGCGCCTCGCCGAGCGCGCGGCGCGGCACGACGCCGTCCTGCACGATGAAGTCGGGACTCAGGCGGCCGACCGCGGAGAATGCGCTCTTTCGCCCCTTCCAGATGCGCATGCGGTCCACGGCATCACGCGCGATGCGAATCTGGATGGCGCCGGAGCAGTCGAGAATCTTTTGCAGCGCGGGCCGCTCTGCGGCGACCTGCTCGGGCGTGCCTTCGAGCTCGACGATGAGGCACGCCTCGGAGCCGGGCGGAAATTCGGCGCTCACCGCCGCTTCGGCGGCATCCATCGCGAGGCGGTCCATGATCTCCATCGCGCCGGGCAGCAGTCCGCTCGCGACCACGGCGGCCACGGTGTCGCCCGCCTTTTGCAGAGTGTCGTAGCCGGCGAGCACGGTGTGGAAGCACGCGGCTTTCGGCAGAAGGCGCAGGGTGATCTCCAGCGCGATGCCGAAGAGACCTTCGCTGCCGCAAAAGAGGCCGGTGAGATCCGGGCCGCTGCTTTCGAGGCTCGCGCCGCCGAGTTCGTGCACCGAGCCGTCGGCGAGCACCACTTTGAGTCCGAGCACATGATTGGTGGTCATGCCGTACTTCAGGCAATGCGCGCCGCCGGAATTGAAGGCCACGTTGCCGCCGATGGTGCAGACCTGCTGGCTCGACGGATCAGGAGCGTAATGCAGGCCGTGCGGCGCGGCGGCTTTCGTCACGGCGAGATTCGTCACGCCCGGTTCGACGACGGCGATGCGCGAGTCGGGATCGAGCCGCAGGATGCGGTCCATCCGGTTCAGGCCGATGACGATGCCGTCTTCGACGGGAACCGAGCCGCCGCTCAATGAGGTGCCGCTGCCGCGTGCGACGAACGGCACGCCGTGCTCGTGGCACAGGCGGACGACGTCGATGACTTCGTCCGCCGTGTCCGGCAGCACGACGGCGCGCGGCCTGACTGCAAAGGCGGTGAGGCCGTCGCTCTGATACGCGGCGAGTCCTGCCCCGCCCGCGATCATGCGCGCGTGCGGGATGAGGGAGGCGAGCCGGCTGAGGAAAGTCACGCAGCGCATTCAAGCCACGAAGCGGCGGCGCACAACCGATTGCGCGTGCGCGAACTTTTGGGTGCAAACAAAAACCGGCCCGCTAGTATCGCGAGCGTGATAGCCGTTGCCACTGCGAGCCAGAAAGGAGGCGTGGGAAAGACCACGCTGTGCGTGAATCTTGCCTATTCCCTTGCGAAGCGGGGATGGAACACGCTGCTCGTGGACACGGATCCGCAGGGTGCGGTGGGCCTCTCGCTGGCGCGCTCGACGCGCGAGAAGCGAGGTTTCTATGACTTCATCACCTCCGCGCTGGACCTCGCGGACGTGGTGTTGCCCACGCGCCTGCCGGAGCTGAGCATCCTGCCGGCGGGCCAGTACGATGCGTGCATGAGGCACGGCCTGGTGGCGGCGGACGCTCCCGCGCGCATCCGCGATCTGCTGCGCGCCGCCGAGTTGCGCGGTCACGATTGCGTGCTGATGGACACCGCGGCCGGTCTCGGCGGACTCACCGAGACGGTGGTGAAGGCGTGCGATTACGTCGTCATCCCGCAGCAGGCCGAGCCGCTGGCCGCGCGCAGCATCCCGCACATGCTCGAGACGCTGGCGCGCTTCCGCGCCGAAGGTGCGCCAGTGAAGGTGGCCGCCATCCTGCTGACGATGGTGATGGGCGACCAGGAGATGAGCCTCCGTGTGGCGCGCGAGCTGCGCCAGATGCTGCCGGCGGAGCTGATGTTCAAGCAGAGCGTCCCGCGCATGGCCTCCTTCCTCGAAGCCAGTGCGCGCGGCGTGCCGGTGGCCCTGCTCAAACACAACCCGCCGCCCGAGGCGCTGATCTTCGACCAGATCGCCGCCGAACTGGAGGAGCGCACCGGCCTGCAGCGAGAAGGCGAAACGCACCATGCCCATGCAAGTCTCCTGGATTGAACCCGACAACCTCCGCGATCTGGTCGGGCGGCTGCAAGACCCGGCGCGGCGCGCGTCTGCGTCCGCCGTCGAGCTGCACACGTTGCCTGATGAAACAGGCCTCGGCGCACGCGAGCTGGGCATCGAGGACGGCGATCTCTGGCTGCCAGATGATCCCGCATCCGCCCTCGCGGTGCCTTCGGTGCGGGGCGGGGACAGGTTGTTTGATCCGCAGTCGGCCGCCGAGGCCGCGCATGACGTTGTGATCGAAGAGTCGGCCGAAGTTTTCGAGGAGGCCCGGGGTCCTGCGGTTCAAGGGACGGAACTCGACCTCATCCGGGAAAAACTGCGCGCGATCCGCGAGCGCGCCATGGGTGCCGGCCTGCTCGCGCACACGAACGCTGCGGAGGCGGTTGTTGAATCGCCAGCGGCACGGACTGTGGCTGACGAGGGTCTTCGCGCTCCGTCCGCTCCTTCCGCGCCGGGCTTTGCCGCTGATGCTTCGGTTGCGCCGGCCGGTGCACAGGAGCCGGCTGCTGCCGCTGCCGATCCGGGTGCGCAAGCGCCGCCACATTCGCTGCTGCCAGTCCAGTCTCCGTTCGCGATTGCGGCGTCGGAAGCCGTGCAGGCTTCAGGTGCCGCTGATCCGGGTTTTCCCGCGCCGCAAGGTGCCATCGCGGAACGGCTCGAGGCCTTCGCCGCATGGGCGGACGGACGTTTCTTTCTCGGCGACCTGCTGGTAGTCGATGATCATGGCGACATCTTGTGGGGCGACCACGCCCATGCCGGGCTGGTGCTTTCCGCCATGATGGCGTGCAAGGCCGCGTTGCGCTCGAGTGCGCTGGGTGCCGCAGGCGGTGCTACGGTGATCGAGCAGCCCATCTCGGCCACGCGGATGTTGATTGTGATTCCCTGCGAGACCGGCTACGGCACGCTCAGCATCGCCTTCACCCGCGACGGCGCGCTGCCGGCGGAGGCCGTACGGTTCTTGCGCGAGGCGCTCATCGCCGCCGTGGAGACCCGTCCGGTTGTTCCTGATGAGAAAGCCCGGTACGGAGGATCGGCGGTCGAGTAGGACCGGCGGGGTGCCCAACTGCTTCTCAAAGAGTGGCACCAGCCCATAATAGTGCGGGCGCAAACACGAACGTTCTTTACTCGGTATGACCAAGCCAATAGTTTTGATCAATTGAGTCGATCTATGGCCGTGCGAATCGCTGTTCAACCCTCTCGAATCCGGACTTGGTTCATCCTGGCTGCGGCTCTTGTCACATTCATCGGACATGAGGTCGCCCGCGCGAAGACCGTCTCCGCCACCGAGGTGCCGCGGCGCATTCTCGTCCTCTTCGGGGATGCTCCTTCACGCACCGGCAGACCGCCGATCTTCCCCGTGGACAGCTTGGTCTCCACCGTGCTGCAGGCACATCTCGAATGGATGGGCTACGAGACTGACTACTTTGAAGCCTCCGGCCAGGTGCCGCCCGAGCCGGCGCAGAATGTGCGGGCTGTCATCATCGACGGCTCGCTGCATGTCGCCACGAGCCAGGAGGATGCGCTCATCTCGTGGCTGGCCGCGCAGAAGCGGCGTGGTCTGCCTGTCCTGCTGCTCGGCGGCATACCAGTGGCGTCGGCGCAGGCCACGGAGCGCTTCCTCGCGGAATTCGGCATCGGTGGCGGGGGCGGGGCGGAGCATCATCTGGCCAGTGTGAGTCTCGCGGTGGGCGACGAGTCAGTGGTGTCACGCGAGACGGAATTGAAGCCGCGCAGCACGGGTTTCCTGAATTTGCTGGCACCAGCCGGCGGCAAGGCGCTGGTCTCCGTGTTCGGCGTGGACACCACGGGCGGGAAGCACCGTTTTGACGCCGTCTTCACTGCGCCGTGGGGCATGGCGTGGCTGGCACCGTATGTGATGCTCGAGGTCGGCGCGAACCGCCGCTACTACTACCTCGATCCCTTTCGCATGATCGAGACATGGCTCGGCGGCGAGGCATTCCCGGCGCCGGACACGACCACACATCATGGCCGGCGCATCTTCTTCTCGCACATCGACGGTGACGGCTTCGCCTCGCGCTCGAAGACCAGTGGAGGAAAAATCTGCGCGGAGGTGATGCGCGACCGCGTGCTGAAGGCTCACGATCTGCCCGTGACAGTCTCCGTCATCGAGGCTGAGGTTTGCGGTCTCACGCAGTCGCTCAGTCCGGGCGACCGGCCGCGTTACGAGGAGATCGCGCGCTCGATCTTCACGCTGCCAAACGTGAGCGCGGCCTCGCACTCGTTCTCGCATCCGTTTCAGTGGGACCCCGCCGACCCGAATCCCGGCCGCTACGAAGCGGGCAGCCTGGCTCTCAATGACGACGCGGACTACAAGAGCGTCTCCATAGAGCGCGAGGTGCGCGGATCGGTGGACTACATCGACAGGACGCTGCTGCCCGCCGGCAAGAAAGTGGAGATCATGCTCTGGTCGGGCAATTGCCGGCCCGGCACGGAGGCGCTGCGGCTCGTGCGCGAACTGGGCGTCGAGAACATGAACGGAGGGGACACCGTCATGTCGCGGCTGTATCCCAGCCTTTCCGCCGTCGCACCCCGGCTCGTGCCGTGGGGTGACGAGCTGCAGATTTACGCGGCGAACCAGAACGAGTTCATGTACACCAGCGGAATGAGCGGCCCGTTTAGCAGCGGCTTCGCCAATGTGGTGGACACCTTCGAGTCCACAGGGGCGCCGCGCCGGCTGAAGCCGGTGAATCTTTACTACCACTTCTACTCCGCGGCGTCGTTCAGCGCGCTGCGCGCTCTGGAGAAGGCCCTGGACTGGTGCGAGAAGCAGCCGCTGCACGGCATCACCGCCGCAGAGTACGCGCGCATCGTGAGGGACGCCCACAGTGCGCAGGTGCACCGCATCGCGCAGGGTGAATGGAGGCTCTTGAGCCACGGCGATCTCCGCACCTGGAGGCTGCCGGCTTCCGCCGGCGTGCCCGACATCGCGCGCAGCAGGAGCATCGCCGGCTACAAGACGGAAGGCGACGTAACCTACGTGCACACGAACGGCGGGCGCGATGCCACGCTGGTGGTGGCGCCGCCGCACCAGCCCGTGGCCGCGCATTTGCGTCTGCAGGAAGCCGGCGTGCCGGTGCTCTTCGTCGATCATCGGCCGCGCCGCGTGTCATTCATCGTCGGCGGGAATCGCACGGGCCAGTTGGTCATCGCCGGCGCACCGCCGGGAGCGGCGTGCCAGCTCACGCGCACCGACACGCCGGGTGCGAAGCCGGCCACCCATGTGGCCGATGCAAACGGCTGCGTGGCGCTCACCGTGCCGTCGGGCATGGAGGCGGAGTTCGTGGTCACGCGTGACGTGGCCGTCGTGCGATCGCAGGAGTCAAACGCGGTGGCCTCGCCCTGATGGCGGTCACATTTTCTCCCATGCCTTCCGCACGAAGCGGATCAAGTTTCCGCTCATGATGTTCTCCACTTGGTGCGGCTTGTAGCCCCGCTTCGCCAGAATCAGCGGGATGCGCGTGAGATCGGCGATGGTGTCCAGATCCATCGGCGTCTGCTCGATGCCGAAGCCGCCGTCGAGGTCCGTGCCGATGCAGGAGTGGTGCGAGTTGCCCGCAAGCTGGCAGACGTGGTCGATGTGGTCGCAGATGACCTCGACCTTCAGACCGGTTTCACGAGGCGTCGTCTTGCCGCGGATCCAGCCCGGCGTCATCATCCACGCATCGAGCGCCGCGCCGATCACCGCGCCGCGCTGGATGAGCATCCGGATCTGTTCATCGGAGAACTGTCGCACGTCGGGCACGAGCGCGCGGCAGTTCGAGTGGCTGGCCCACACGGGGCCGCTGAAAATCTCAAGGGCCTGCCAGAAGCAGTCGTCCGACAGATGCGTGACATCGAGGATCATGCCGAGACGGTCCATCTCCTGGAGCAGCTCGCGCCCGCCCGGCGGGAGGCGGCCTATCATGTCGTGGCCCATCGCGTACCGGCACACGCCGTAGTGTGCGGGGCCGATGGCGCGCAGACCCTGCTCCCAATGCTTTTCAAGATGGCCCACGCTGCGGATCGAGTCCGCGCCTTCGAGGCTGAGGAGGTAGCAGATGGGCTTCTTTGCATCTGTCTTGTCGCTGGTCCACAGCTCGACGGCTTCATTGAACTGCTTGAGATTCCTGAGCTGGCGCATCTCGCCGCACTCCTCCATGGCCTGGTACCATGCGAGCTGCGCCTGCGTCTCCGCCCACGCCTGCTCCGGCGAGGCCCAGCCGGCGAAGGGCGGCGGCCCCTTCATGCAGCCCGCTATCTGCGTGGCCACACAAAGCCCGACATTCGCCTTCCGCATCTCCGGAAATGCCACCGTGCCCGCGGCGCGCCCCTTGATGTCCGTCATCCCCTGCTCGCGATGCCGCAGCGTGTGCACCGGCTGGCGCAGATCACGGTTGTAAGGCGAGAGCGCGTTGATGGAGAGATCGAGATGGCAGTCGAAGGTGAGCATGGTGCGGCGAATACCAAGCCGGCTGGCTGCCAAGTCAAACCAAAAGCCATGGCCTGATTCGTTGACCCGTCACACCAGTCGCGATGAGATCGACGCCATGAAATCGACTTTGGCAAAGCCAGGAAGAAGCCGCCGCGTGTTCTTGAGCTATGCGCTCGAAGACCGCAAGGCGGCCGAGAAAATCCGTGCCGGATTGATCAAGCGGGGATTGTCGGTGTGGGATGCTTTCAGCGACGTACCCGTCGGCGCGAACTTCGCGCTCAACACCGGGGAAGCGCTGAAGCGCAGTGATGCCGTGATCGCCCCTCGTCTCGCCGGCCTTTGCCAGATCACTGTGGACGGCGAGAGAAGTCGAATACGCCCTGACCCAGCCACGATTCGAGGGCCGGCTCGTGACCCTGATGGTCAGGCCGACGCGCACCTTCCCCTGGATTCTTGAGACGCTCAGTTTCATCCGGGCCACCGGCGACTGGGAGAAGACCACGGACCGGGTGGTGGCCGCTCTAAATCCGGTGCTCGAACCTGCGTAAGACATCGGGATGGCCAGACCACGGCGGATGCCCAAGGAGATAGTCTTCTCAGTCCTGAAAGGACGGGGCATCAAAGCCCAGGGCAAGCGAGGAACGAGCGCAGCCCTGGGTGGCAATAACGGCGGAATCAATGGAACTGCGCAGCGCTGAAAGCGCGAGACAATCGGACGACGCCGGAAGATTGTCTCGCACTTTCAGTGCTCGGCTCTTCGCGTGCCGTGCCCCAGGGTTGCGTCGCTGCGCTCCATACCCTGGGCTGTGGTGCCTCGTCCTTTCAGGACTCCGCCGCACCCGCTCCCATGACTTCACAAAACCTGATGACGCGAGGCATGGCCACGGAGCGGCGGCGAAAGCAGTTCACTTCACCTTCGGCCCCGGCTTCGGCTTCTCCGGCAGCCCCTGGCCTGGCTTCAAGTCGAGGTTTTGTTTCAGGTCATCCTCCGTAATGACGGACTCCACGCCGTTGGCCGGCACTTCGGTCTTCGCCGTCCAGAGGATGGCGTTGAGCAGAAGCTTGCGCTGGTCGTTGCTGCCCCAGCCATTGTGGAAGTGCCCGCCGGTAAAGCCAAAGCCGCGGCCGCCGCCCTCGCGCTCCGCCGCCCACGCGACGTGCTGCGGCTCCTTGTTCTTCACGGCCTCGCGCACGGCGGGATTCCCCGCGTGGGCGTCGTCTTTGCGGTTCATCGTGCTGTCAGGCGGCACATCGGTGAGGATCGGCGTCACGCCCTGCATCCCCTTGCGGAAGCGCATGTGAAAGTACCATTCGTCATTCGTGCCGAACGGCTTCACTCCGCTGCTGACCGGATGCTTCGGGATCGACTTGAAGTTCGCCTCCCAGTGAGGGTTCACGCTCCAGTGAGTCTCGAAGCAGCCGCCCATCCAGTCGATGAACTCCTTGTTGCCTTTTTCCGTGGTCGGCTCGACGGCGTAGTGCACGCAGACAAGTCCGCAGCCGCGTGCCATTTCCTTGCCGAGCTGCTCGAGCCGGTTCTCCTGCAGCGCCGGATGCCCGCCGCCGCCATCGGCGTAAATCACGATGGTGTCAGCCTTCGAGAGTTCCTCCTGCGGCGGCCACTCGCCGTTGAGGTGGTGCTTGATCTCCACCTTGTCCGCCGAGTTCTGCTCCAGGCACTTCTTGAAAAGCAGGATGCCCGCATTGTGCTCGTGCTGCGCCGGGCCGTGGGACGGCCTGCCGGCGATCATGACGACGAGTTTCTTGTCCGCGGCGAAGGCGGGCACTGCGAGCGCGAGAAGGGCGATGAGGATGCTTTTCATGGTGGTGGCAGTGAACGTGAACGCGTCTGAGCGGCTATCAAGCCGCAAGCACTCCGCGGCATGTTTCACGTCAGCCGCGGCGCTGCCGCTTCTTCTTCGCCTCCTGTTTGAGAAAAAGCGGTTCGATGTTCTCGCGGATCCACCCGAAGGCCGCCTCGATACCATGCTCGCGGAACATCCTGCCGATCCGCGCCTCGACCTTTGTCGGCTCGCCGAAGCAATTCAGGAACTGGTTGCAAGTGAAGCGCGTTTTCATGTCCGCATCCACCACGCCGCGCTCACGCAGAATCCACGAGCGGACGTAAAGCTCCAGCACGGCATCGCCGAGCCAGGCGTCGGATTGGTCCGCGGGACGGGGCTTCACGACGGGTCGAAGAACAGTGCCTGCCGGCTCGGTGTGCGACGACGCACCTCGGCCGCGATCTCGCGCTCGATCTGCATCCTCACGTCCAGCCGTGCAGCAAGAGTTTCGGTCTTCTCCAGCGCCCCGGCGTACTTCGCCTCGATTTCACGGCGGATGCCCTTCCACAGGGCATCCGCCAGCCGCTGCGCCCCGTCGCTCACGAAACCGACATGACCTTGTGTGCTGTTGCAGTTCATTTTCGTCGCGTTCTTCGCTCCGCGCGGGCTGGGTGCCCTCACTTCGCCGCCTCAAATTGCCTTCCCACCTCGGCCCAGTTCACCACGTTCCACCAAGCGGCGATGTAGTCGGGGCGCTTGTTTTGATACTTGAGGTAGTAGGCGTGCTCCCACACGTCGATGCCAAGAATGGGTGTGCCAAGGTCGCTGTCGGGCACCACGCCTTTCATCAGCGGGTTGTCCTGGTTCGGCGTCGAGGTCACGGCCAGCTTGCCGTCGGACTTCACGATGAGCCACGCCCAGCCGGAGCCGAATCGCTTCGTCGCTGCGTCGCTGAAAGTCTTCTTGAAGTCGTCTATGCTGCCGAAAGTGCTCTGGATCGCGGCGGCTGCTTTGCCACCCGGGCCGGGGCCGCCGGCGGGTGCCATCCAGTTCCAGAACCAGGTATGGTTCACATGGCCGCCGCCGTGATTGCGCACCGCCATCTGCTGGTCCTTCGGCACGGCGTCGAGGCTCTTGATCAGCGCGACGGGATCGGCCGACTCCTTGCCGATGGCCTTGAGCGCATCCGTCAGCTTCGCGATGTAGGCGGCGTGGTGTTTGTCGTGATGGATGCTCATCGTCATCGCGTCGATGTGCGGCTCCAGCGCCTCGGGTGCGTAGGGCAGCTTCGGCAGTTCGAGGCCGATGCCGGCGGCGCGGGCGGTTTGGGTGGAGATCACGGAGCCGGCGAGTGCGGCTCCGCCGATGCGGATGAATGAGCGGCGGTTCATGATTCAGGGTGAAGTGTGCAACCAAAGAACGCCCGCCGGCAAGCAAATGCTGCGCGGCTTTGCGCAAAACGCCGCACACGGCTATGATGGCGGCCCCATGTCCGCCCCAGCCTACAAACCCGAACTCCTCGCGCCAGCCGGCAACTGGGAGTGCGCGCGTGCGGCGGTGGCAAATGGCGCGGACGCGATCTACTTCGGCCTGCCGCGTTTCAACGCGCGGCTGCGCGCGGATAATTTTTCGGAGGACGATCTGCCGGAGCTGATGAAGTTCCTGCACGCGCATGGCGTGAAAGGCTGCGTGGCATTCAACACGCTCATCTTCACCGGCGAGCTGGCAGACGCTGAGCGGCAGCTTCGGATGATCGATGCGGCGGGTGTGGATGCAGTGATCGTGCAGGACCTCGGTCTCGCACGCATGGTGAAGGAGATCACGCCGGGGCTGCGCCTGCACGCTTCGACGCAGATGACGATCACTTCGCCGGAAGGGCTCGAGTTTGCAAAGCGCCTGCATATCGACCAGGCGGTGCTGGCACGCGAGCTTTCGCTGCGGGAGCTGGAACGCTTCCGCGCCAATGAGCAGCCCGAGCTGCCGCTGGAGGTTTTCGTTCACGGTGCCTTGTGCGTGGCGTACTCCGGTCAATGCCTCACCAGCGAATCACTCGGGCGACGCAGCGCAAACCGCGGCGAGTGCGCGCAGGCGTGCCGCATGACTTACGAGATCGTCGTCGATGGCGAGCCGCGCGACCTGGGCGACAAACGCTATCTCCTCTCGCCGCAGGACCTCGCCGCGGTGAATGAGATTCCGCGCCTGATCGAGCTGGGCGTGCGCAGCTTCAAGATCGAGGGCCGGCTGAAGACGCCCGAGTACGTCGCCGGTGTAACCAGTGTGTATCGAAAAGCGATCGACGCCGCGCTGACGCGCGTAGCGGAAGCCGCGCATGCTTCCGACGGGCGATCTTCGTCTTCGGAGCGCGTGAGAGCGGACGATGGAATTCTGGCGAATTCCGCTACGTGCGTCTCGCCCGACGATCTCTACACGCTCGAGATGACCTTCTCGCGCGGCCTCTACACAGGCTGGATGCATGGCGTGAATCACCAGCGGCTTGTCGGTGCACGGTTTGGAAAAAAACGCGGCGCTCTTGTCGGCACGGTGAAGTCCGTCGGCATCGACGACGTGGAGATCGAACCGTCCGATGTGCCGCTGAAGCCGGGCGATGGCGTCGTGTTCGAGAATCCGGCGGACACCGATCACGAGCAAGGCGGCCGCGTTTACTCCATCGCACGGAACCGCCTCGCGTTTCAGCACGGGAAGATCCGCTTCGACGAGATCCCGCCCGGCACGCGTATCTACAAGACGAACGATCCCGTGCTCGACCGCCGGTTGCGCCAGAGCTTCGAAGGCGAGATTCCGCTGAAGAAGCAGACGCGCCTTGATCTCGTCGTGAGCGGTGCGGCGGGCAGGCCGCTCGTCGTGCAATGCGGTACGCTCGTTGTTGAGTCGGAGATGCCGCTGCAAACCGCCATCAAGCGGCCGCTCGACGCCACGATCCTCCGCGAGCAATTCGGCCGGCTCGGCGGCACGACCTTCGAACTGGGCGACATCGACGTGCGCCTCGAAGGCGCGGTCATCGTGCCGGTGAGCGAGCTGAACCGCCTGAGGAGGAGGTTGATTGCGGATTGCGAGCTGCGAACCGCGGATATGGAACAGCCGGCACGCGCCGCTGCCAAAAGCACAACCGTCCCCGACCTGTTGCAGGCAATCCCGTTGTCGGAATCGAGAATTGAAACTCGAAGTTCGAATTTGTCGGTCCTTTGCCGCACGTTCGACCACATCGACGCTGCGCTCGAAGCAGGAGTCACGCGCTTGTACGCGGACTTCGAGGACATCCGGCTGTACTCGGAAGTGGTGAAGCGCGTGCGGGAACATGGCCCGGCGGAAATCTGGCCGGCCACGCCGCGCATTCAGAAGTCAGGCGAGGCCGGCTTCTTCAAGCTCATCTCGCGCGCGCAGCCGCACGGCGTGCTCATCCGCAATCTCGGCGCGATCCAGTTCTTCAAAGACGACGGCATTCCCGTCACGGGCGATTTCTCGCTGAATGTGGCGAACCCGCTCTCCGCGCAGCTTCTCATCGAGGCCGGGTTGCGACAGCTCACCATCTCGTATGATCTGAATCTTGAGCAGGTCATCGATCTCCTGAGCGCCGCGCCGCCGGGATGGTTCGAACTCACGTTGCACCAGCACATGCCGATGTTTCACATGGAGCACTGCGCGTTCGCCGCATTCCTTTCGACGGGCACGGACGCGACGAACTGCGGCCGCCCGTGCGAGAAGCATCGCGTGCATCTACGCGACCGCGTGGGCATGGACCACCCGCTGAAGGCCGACGTGGGCTGCCGCAATACGCTCTTCAATGCCGTGCCGCAGACCGGCGCGGTGTTCTTCGATGAATTGCTCGGAGCCGGCCTGCGGCATTTCCGCGTCGAGCTGCTGGAGGAATCTCGTGAAGAGGCCGCGCGGACCATTGCGCTCTATCAGGAACTTCTTGCGGGCACGCGCGCGGGCGGCGAGATATGGCGCGATTTGAAGGCGCAATCACAGCTCGGCGTCACGCGCGGCACATGGGCGGAACTCTCGTGAGCCGTCGCGGTTTTGTCATCCCACGCCATGCTTCACGACGACGATCTCGATGATTTCAGCCACCTGCCATCGGTGGATGATCTCGTGTCCGCCGAGGAGAAGAAAGCCCTGTGGAAGAAGCACGGCCACGCGTCACACGCCGAGCCAGAACCCGCGCCACATCCAGAGCCGCAGCCCGAGCACACACATCAGGATGAAGTGATGGAGCAGCAGCTCCTCGCGCACCATCTGCCCGTCGAGCAGGAATTCATCGAAGAACACCCGAGCCATACGCCCGAGTGGGCGGAGGAAGCATACAGCACCACGGCGCCGTCCGCGGAGACACAGCCGGAAGTGGCGGACTGGGTGCGCGAGGCTTTCGAGCGCCCGCCCGACGATGCTCCGCCCGTGAAGAGGACGAACCCCGTCACCGCGCCGATCAAGCAGATCTCCGCGGCCGAGGTCCGGCCGGTGCGCGAACCGGAGAAGGGATCGCCCGCGAAGCAAGGGGGCGAACCTGCCGCGCCGAAGACGACGCCGAAGCAGGTGAAGGTGGACAATGCCCGCCTCGCAGCCGTCGCGAAGAAGGGCAAGTCGCGCGAATCCGCGGAGCGCTCGCGGACGGATCATGCCGGCACGAAGCCCGCATCACTCACCCAGGCGGAGCTGCCATCCGCCGATGACGAGCGGCCGGCGACGACGGCGACGACGGCGCTGCCGCGCGCGGACGATGCCGCGAAGCCGAGGAAGAAGGCCGCCGGAGGCAAGGACGGCGGCGGTGCGGCAACGGACGCGCCGCCGAAAGATGCCGGAGGCCGGGATGCGCCTGCGGACGAAGATCCGCAGACGCGCGCCGAGGTGCCGCACGGTTTCCCGCACGAACCGGAGCCGGAACTGCACGGCAAGGAGCGCCTCAAAAAGGTATGGGCCTTGATCGGTGGCGGTGCCTTGACGGCCAGCGTGCTGGTGCACATCGGGCTGCTCACGATCGCCGCGATGTGGATCATCACCTATGCGAAAGACAAGGAGGTGGATTTCCTCCCCGGTGGCGGCACCAAGGGACAGAGCGAGGCCTCCGCCAGCCTCCAACACAAGGTGCAGCAGAAGAAGAATGTGTGGCTGAAGAACAAGCAGCCGCTGCGCCGCGTGGTATCCACTTCCATCTCCCAGAACATCACGCTGCCCGACGCGCCGCTCGACCTCGATTTCCCGGATGCGACGAAGCTCATCGGCTCCAAGGGCATGTCGGGCGGCGGCGGCTTCGGCACGGGCGGCATGGGCAAAGGCTTTGGCTCCGGCCTCGGCTTCGGCGGCAAGATCAGCTTCATGGGGAACACCGGCGTCGGGCGGAACGTCGTCTTTGTCGTGGATGTCTCGTCGTCCATGTCCAACACGGGAGACAGCGGCACTGGCGGGCGCATTTCACGCTTCGATCTGCTCAAGCGCGAGCTGATCAAGACCCTCGGCCGTCTGCCGCCCAACACGCAGTACCAGGTGATCTACTTCTCCGACTTCGCGTGGCCGCACAACGAGGTGGACAGCCGCAATCTCAAGGCCTTTGACAAGTACCGCTGGGACATCAAGTCAGGCAGGACGGCGGAGGCTCATGTGCCGAAGTTTCGCTACCTCGCGGCGAACTCGGCGAACATCGCCCACAGCATCGATCTCATCAAAGACGCCGACAATCCCGGCGGCACGAACTGGGGCAGCGGCCTCTTCATGGCGCTCAAGGCGTACCCGAAACCCGACATCGTCTTCTTCATGACCGATGGAGAGAAGTTCAACGCCGAGGACTGGGTGAATGAAGTCAGCAGGCTGAACCTCACCGGCGGCAAACGCAGCGTGATCCACACCACCGCGATGATGGAGCCGGATGCGGCGCTGGAGCTGGACCAGCTCGCCAAGCGCAACGGCGGGAACTTCACCATCGTAACGGCGAAGGGATTCACGCTCACCAGCGACGAGTTCTTCAAGGGCAGCGGCCTGTGATTCCGCACGAGCCATGCTCCGCTTCATCCTCAGCCGCATCATCCAGGGCTTCGTGGTCGTCTTCGCGGTGATCGTGATCACCTTCGGGCTGTTGAAGGCCAGCCCAGGCGGTCCCTTCAACAAGGAGCGCCAGATGCAGCCGCATGTGCGCGCGATGATCGAGGCATACTACGGGCTGGATCAACCCTGGTGGGTGCAGCTCTGGCGGCATGTGAAGGGCTATGCGTCCTTCCATTTCCCGGAGTCGCTGAAGATGCCCGGGCGTGGCGTGGACGAGATCATTGCGCAGGGCTTTCCGGTTTCGGCGGCCATCGGCATTCCCGCGCTGCTCATCGCGCTGGCGCTGGGCATCCCGCTCGGAGCCTTCGCTGCGCTGAAGCCAAACTCCATCGAAGACCGCGCCAGCATGCTGCTGGCCATGGCGGGTCTTTGCATGCCGAGCCTTGTGCTCGGACCGCTCATCGCGATGATCTTTGGCCTGAAGCTGCGGTGGTTCAATGTCTCCGGCTGGTACGATGCGGACGACTGGGTGCTGCCCGCAGCCACGCTCGGAATCATCTACAGCGCCTACATCGCGCGCCTCACCCGCGGCGGCCTGCGCGAGACGCTGGCGCAGGATTTTATCCGAACGGCCAGGGCCAAGGGAGCGTCCGAGGGAGCCGTGGTTTTTCGTCACGCCTTCAAGCTCGCCTGTCTGCCGGTCCTCAATTATCTTGGCCCCGCCGCCGCCGGTTTGCTCACTGGCTCGCTTGTCACCGAGACCGTCTTCCAGATACCGGGTCTCGGCCAGCACTTCATCAGCGCCGCGGTGAATCGCGATGACAATCTCGCCATGGCCACCGCCGCCTTTTACGCCACGCTCATCGTCGGCTTCAATCTGCTGGTGGACATCGTCCAGGCCGCGCTGAATCCGAAGATCGGTTTCAAATCATGACCATCGTTCCCCGCTTCCTTCTGCCGTTCATCCTGGCCGGAGCGCTCTGCTCCTGCCAGACCAGCAACCGCCTGCTGCATGCCGGCAAGGTGCCGCTCTCGCCCTTCATCGAGCATGCGCATGTGATGACGCCGGCGCGCGACCGTGTGCCCTTCAATCTCACATGGCGGAACTTCAACCGGGACGCGCAGTGGCGGCTGATGAAAAAGACGGACATCTACATCGCGCCCGTCACGCTGCGCTACCTGCGGCCTGTGAAGCAGAAGCTCGTGAAGAAGGAGATTCAAAAAGGCCTGGTGAAGCGGAACGAGACCGGTGTCGCCCGGCAGTTGCGCGCGAAATTTGCCAATGCCTTCATTCACTCGCCCTCGCCGCGCTACCGGCTGGCGATGAAGCCCGGGCCAAATTCGGTCACGCTCGAGCTGGCCATCGTCGAATTGAATCCCACCAGCGCCAAGGGTAACGCCGTGAAGACCGCTGCGAAGTTCATCGTCGGCCCGCTCGCCGGTCTCGGCGGCATTTTCACAAAGGGAAACATCGCCATCGAGGGCAAGGTGCGGAACTCCGCCACCGGCGAGCTGATCTTCCAGTTCGCCGACAACGAGGCCGACAAGATGACCTTTTACTCGGCGCGCGATTTCAAGGCCTACGGCCACGCCACCGTGGCGATGGACGAGTGGGCGGCGCAGTTCGAGGAGTTCACGCGCACCATGCCGGACCACCGGGTGCACGAGTCGAAATTCTTCACGCTCTCGCCATGGTGACCGCAACGCTGCCGGCCGCGGACGTGCATCCGCCTTCGCCCTCGCCGTGGCTCTCGGCGTGGCGGCGGCTGACAGCGAGCCGGGTGACGGTGGCGGCGATGTGCCCCCTCGCCCTGCTGGTGCTGGCATGTGTCTTCGCAGATGGCATCGCGCCTTACGACCCGAACGCGCAGGACCTGGAACTCAAGGCCACGCCCGGCAGCGCCGCGCACTGGATGGGCACGGATCCGCTCGGTCGCGATCTCGCCACTCGCATCCTGCACGGCGGGCGTGTCTCGCTGCTCGTCGGCGTCCTCGCCACCGGCGTCGCCGTCGTCATCGGCGTGGGCTACGGTCTCGTCGCCGGTCTCGCCGGCTCGCGCACGGATGCTGCGATGATGCGCGTGGTCGATATTCTCTACGCGTTTCCGTTCATGACGTTCGTGATCATTCTTACCGTGGTCTTCGGGCGGCAGTTCTGGTTGCTGTTTCTTGCCATCGGCGCCGTCGAGTGGCTGACCATGGCGCGGGTGGTGCGCGGGCAGGTGCTGGCCCTGAGGAACCAGGAGTTTGTCACCGCCGCGCGTGCGTATGGTGCGCGTGGGTGGCATGTTCTCATCCGGCACATGCTGCCAAACGTCGCCGGCCCCGTGATCGTGTACGCAAGCCTCACCGTGCCTGGAGTCATGCTGCTGGAAGCCACGCTCAGCTTCCTCGGCCTCGGCATTCAGCCTCCCGATGCTTCCTGGGGAGTGCTCATCCGCGACGGTGCGGACAACATGGAAACCTCTCCGTGGATGCTGTTCTTCCCCGCGCTGTTCTTCTCCGCCACGCTTCTGGCGCTGAACATCATCGGCGATGCGCTGCGAGACGCGCTCGATCCGAAGTCATTTCAGGAACCGGACTGATCCCGCGCCCCGCGACGCCGGCCATTTGGCTTGGAATCCGAGATGAGGAACCAAGAAATCCACGGGAGAAGAACTGGAGGATGGAGCTGCCGTTGTCGCCAGCACGGCCTCTACAGGGCAGGGGCAAGGTGCAAAGCAGGCGTCGGTCAGGTGGGAGGCGGGCGTCGGAATCAGAGGTCCCTGATCAACCTCGCCGCGCGTGTCGCGCCGTTTGCGGACAAGCACCAGATCTGGGTCGGCTTCCACAACCACACGAACGACCTGCCCCAGATGGACTAGTTCGACTCCATTCTGGATCTCGGCCGATACATCGGCTTCAACCTCGACATCGGCCACTACGTCGCCGGCACAAAGGGCAAGTCACCGATCCCCGTGCTGGAAAAGTATCACGCGCGCATCACGAACCTGCACCTGAAGGACCGCACCGCCGACGGCGGCAACGTGCCTTGGGGCCAGGGCCAAACCCCGATCAAGGAAGTGCTGCAGTTGATGAAAAAGGAGAAGTGGACCTTCCCCGCCGAGATTGAGCTGGAATACAAGATCCCCGAAGGCTCCGACGCCGTAAAGGAAGTCGCGAAGTGCGTGCAGTATTGCAAAGAGGCGCTGGCGTGAGACTGGCTCACATCGCGCAGGTGATCTGCACTTGGCAAATCAGAGCCGCCAGTTACGATCCGCGCGATGATCGCCCGGCCATTCATTCAGACGCCGCACGGCCAACGTGCGGTGCAGATTGAGTTTGGCCGACCTTCTGACGCGGACAAACTGCGGAGCTGGCGTGCAACGAAGGACAGTGTGTCTTACGCGATGGCAGATGCCTTGGAGTTCGGAAAGCTGGCGGGCAAGCGGTGGCGCTACTACTTGAAGCGAAATGAAGCCGCCTTGAGTTTTGATGAACTCAAAGCTGGCATCGACAAGGTTCCTCAGGCGGAGATCGGCTTTCTGGTCATCGCAAAGGCGACTTGGTCGCCGGGGCCAAAGATGCTGGGAGTCGCTTGGTGCCGCAGGACATGGTGCAATCACATCGTGCTCGACTTCCTCGCGGCTCATCCTTCTACTTTGGGGCCTGCTCGGGGCTATGCAGGCATTGGCACTGCGTTGCTCTACTATGTGGCGGAGATCGCCGGTCAGATCGGCGCACCACTGGTTTGGGGTGAGGCCACCGCCTTGTCCGCGCCCTTCTACCGTCGTGTGCTGAACAGCAACGACATCCTCGATCACTTCTTCGTCCGCGACACGATGGTTGCCAAGATGCGCGAACAGCTTATCCTCCGATCCAATCCGAAAGCCTCTGCAAAACCATGAAAGCAAAGACCACCATCCTGGCTCCTGACTATGTTTCAGACTGGACCCGCGAATTGTGGGAGGCTGAGGCGAAATACACTGCCACCATCGGCAGCCGGCTCAAGTTTGGGCTGCCATTGTCGCCTGCCCGTCCGAAGCGTGCGCGGGCGAATGCCCGGAAACGGGCCAAAGTGAAGGCGTAGATCAGGCACGACGCGACGGAGACGGATTCGTCGAGCTTGTCGGAGAACGGGATGTGGTGGCAGGCTTCGGTGAGGTCATCCCACGACAGCGGGTTTGCGGCGAATTTAGGCCTTCACGGTGCTGAAGGGCTCGGGAATGCGGATGAGGCGGTCGAAGTCATCGGGCTGCCAGAGGGGATTCAGGGCGCTGAGGCCGGTTTTGTGGATCAAACGGCTCGAAACGCCTTTCCAGCCTTGGAGCGTGTCGGGGAGGGATTCGCCGTCGCGGAGGGTGAAGAGCGCATGGACGTGATGGGGCAGGATGACGTCGCTCCAGAGGTCGTCGCGCTGGCCGTCGAAGTGATGGAGGCGGTCGGCGACGATTTGGGCGAGGCGTGGATCACGCAAGGCGCAGGAGCCGTGCGCGGCGTCGAGGTGTTCGTCGAGCTTGTCGGAGAACTAGCCGTGGTAGCAGGCTTCGGTGGCTTCGTCCCAAGGCGGCGGATTCGCGGCGAGGAAGGCCTCGCGGGCGCGAAACCGGTCGTCGAGGAGTTCACGCGGCAGCGAAGCGGATGGTTTGTCAATTTTTTGCACCCTGACCCCGTTCCCCTTTTCCACCCTGACCCCGTTCCCCTTTTCATACGATACTACGGGCACACTACGACTTCTCGTCTCCGTCACACGCGCTGTGCTTGTCGCTCGCGCGGGCTTACTGTCGTTGCCATGCATGTGTTCGCTCACACCAGCAGGCATGACTCTGCTGATGCGCCCAGGCGTTGGTTGGCCGGTATCGCCTTTCATTCCGGCTCTGCTCGACAGAGAGTCCAAGTTCTCTCAAGTTCACAGGCATCCCTGATGTCCTGCACCTTTGCCATGTTCTCGGACCCCGGTGGCTCGCACGACGCTGGCCTTTGGCGCGTTGCACACACGGTCCCCGCTGGGTCAACGGCGAAGACTCTCCACGAGGAAAAACTTTCGAGGCTCAATAGCATGGCTTTGGTGCTCGCTGTCAACGCTTCGTGCCAGCCTCACGACTGACTGCGCATGACTCGCTTCCGGCTGTCTGGCTCCAGACTCTACCGGGCGGGGTTCTTACCCGCTGGGCTGCTGCACAAGGTTTCCTTTCTGGTTCAATCATTTCTGTTGGTTCTGTTGTCCTCCTTGTCTGTGTTTATCTTGACGCAATGACCCCATTCACTCCCCATTCACTTGTAGTCCTCTATGCGATGATTTAGGCCCAGAGGCTGACACGCACATTCTCTCAACTAGCCAGCATCCCGCGCTATTTCATGTGTTACCTATGTTGCCGGTTTCTGTGTTACCTATGTCCCCGGTTCGGACCATTCACAGCAAACCCCATTCACAGCAGATCAATCTCCGAAGCCACGAAGCGGGCGAGTTCGGAGTCGCCCCATTGGTTCTCGGCGCACACTTCAGACAGGAGCCGCAGTTCATCTTCATCATTGAGCTGCCCTTTCACGATGGCGAAGAACTCCTGGGAATCAGGCCTCGCGGCCAGACGCAGCCAGTGCAGAGCCTTCTGGGAGGTGGGGTTGCAACGGGAGCGTTTGGCGATGAGGAACAACACGAGTGCCGAAGACGCCGTCCCCAGCACCTCGAGCTGGGGCACCTCGGCCCGCCACTCCGCCTCGATGGCGATATGGAGCTGCCGCTGGCCTTTGTCGTGGTAAAGGAACACATGCAGGAGCCTCGAAAGCTCAAAAATCCGCCAGGCATGCTGATACGAGCCCATTTCCCGGACCGGACCCAGCGCGAGCAGGGAAAGCGCCCGCGCCGTAGCCTCAGCGAAGTGCTTCAGCCGTCCTTCGCAGCTCCGAAAGCGCAGGATCGCCTCCAGAATGTTGCTCCGGGCGAGATACTCGAACCAGATTTCCTCAAATTCCGCATACGGATTGCCCAGTTCCTTCGACCGGCGGTAGCACTCGACCGCTTGGGAGTAATCCACCGTCGTTCCGCGTCCCGATTCATGGGCCAGCCCAAGGTAATACCAATCCCAGTGAGTTTTGTCCGCGATGGCGTTCAGCGCCTGAAAGCTCCGCACCACCAGCTCGCGGGCAAACGACACCACCTGGATGTCTTTCCGCAGGAATGAAACGCGACCGCTGATCAGCGAGTCCCCGAGCAGCATGCCTCCGGCCGCGCTTCCCTGCTCATGCAGCCTCCAGGCGATCGCTTCCTTCGCCTTCAGTGCGTCGCCGCCTCCTGAGCCGTAGGACTGCTCGAAGGCAAGCCCACGTTCGATGTAATCACTGAAGGGGTCGTCGTGGATGATGTCGGCGGGCATGGTTCGGCCAGTTTAGACCAAAGCCGCCAACAGGGACAGCGGCTTTCCCGCCTGGCCCTGTTTCCCGTTTCACGATTCAGCTCAATCTCAGCTCGAAGTCCGCGCAGATACGAAATGGTGTTTGAATCGCGGGCGCAAAAGAGTGGGCCTCAAGCTTGCCGCGAAATATTTTTCCTTCGAGATGACCACAGAGCACGACTTCCACTTCTGACCGAACCGTAGCTGGTGCTACTTGATTAACAGTCAGTGAATTAAATGACGGGATCAATGTTCCCTGAGCAACCACAATCTCACGGCGATGCTTAAACACCGTTGGATGCAACGAATCAGTGGAGATAGCATCTGCTTCGCATTCAAGTTCAAGCTTCGGGGCAATAGCATTCTGAAAATCCGTCATCTTTTGGTGATGCCAACTCGGGGTTACGAACATCGAAATACCTCCTTCTTGCCTCCTAACGAGCGAGCCGTCGGTCAAATGCACGGACAAGCCCACCACATTCTCCCCAAATGGAGGACACTCAGTGTATGTCATTTTGCCGGTCTCAATCTTTGCGAACGACCGAAGTCCTGGAGCGAGCGGCATTCCCGCATCGAGTTCGAAGCCTGGGTGGGAGAGTCGAAGTCCGCTAGGACTCACCAAGTTGGCAAGCTTCTGAAAATTGGTCTCCAGCTCCTCAAACATGAACGAGATCAGAGGCCCAGCCTCCGGCTTCTCGAATGTGTGATACACTTCAAAATGAGTGCCTGAGATCACCGCGAACACAATTGCCCGGACCTGCGGGTGCATCGCGTATGAAAATGCCTGCTCGCGGTCATCATCAGAAATCTCGCCCGGCTTCTTCGCATCCACAACCCAACGGAGCCGCCCGTCGACGTCCATGATGTAATCGGGCTTGCCAGTCAGTGGACGGTCTTTTTTCGATCCCTTCTTGTGGCCAAGAAATAGCCATTCATATTTTAGCGTGAGTTCGGTGGTCACCATGTCTGGCGAGTAGCCGAGTCTTGTTAGGAGCGGATAGATGACGCGCTCGCGAACGTCTTGTTCATTGCGACATGCTAAAGGCTGTTTGTTGTTCATGGGCCATGTTTGTCGCATCAAGGCTTGCTGCAACGCCTTAGTGATCCGCTGTTTTCAGGTCTTTTACCATGGAAAGTTAATCCCTATTCAATACTGCAAGCAAAGTGAGGTAACTCCTGACAGTGACACGGCGGGCCACGTTCGAGACGCTGTCGCCATCGGTTTACGCTGACGACGACGCAATAATCACAATCAGCGGTGGCTCGGCCCTGGAAACGGGCCTCTCTGCCGCTAATCGTTGAATAACTTTGGAGCCGGCAAAAGCTACGAATGATACTCCTGCAACGCCCTCACCTGCACTTCGCTGCCTTGCAGTGACTTGATCGCCTTGAGCGCTGCATCGGTGGTCATGATGGGGATGCGATTCTGCATCGTCGCGGTGCGGATTTTGACTTCGTCCTCTCTCGTGTTCTTGCCGCTGGGAGTGTTGATGACCATGGCCATGTCCTTGTTTTTCATGAGGTCGATGACGTTGGGGCGCTGGCCGCTGGCGAGTTTGGGGAGGGGGAGAAGTGGCCGAGTTGCGATGGGCATTCGACGATCATGGAGAGTGTCGCACGGCTGAGAGTGTCGCACGGCTTGACAAGCTCACAGTGGAAGCCGACTCTAGCCACGGAAATGCCACCGACCTGAACTGGCTCCGTATGGAGCGCTTTCCGCAAGGATAGGGTCGGTGGTTTTTTCATTTCGGCCAATGGGCGACTTCCATTTCTCGGTGTGAGATGAGTTTTCGATAGACGGTGGAGTCCTTCTTGTCGGTCAGAGAGCGGGCGACGGCTCCGCAGACCATGTCGGCGAGTTGGAGCAGGTTGTTCTTGTGGGAGTCCTGGAGCTTCACCTTGCGGATCGGTGATTCGTGCGGGCTTTCGGGATGTGCCTTTTTGCGGAGGAAGGAGGACATCTCGCGGCGCAGCAACTCAGAGCCTTGGCCGTCCGTGACGACGATGGCATCTCGCAGGTAGGGCTTGGCGGCTTCAAACACGAGGCCACAGGTGTAGCGGTAGAGTTCGGTGGGGCTGTGGATGCCGTGGGCGGTGAGTTCGGCTTTGTCGAGAACGACGGCGAAGTAGAAGAACTCGTGTCCGGCGATCTCGCGCAGGAAGTGCTCGCGCCACTTCGGTTGGAGCTTCGAAAAGTGAAACTCGAACTCGGCACGCAATCCGAGTTCGGCCTTCAATGATTCAATGCGCTCGTCCGCAAGCGTGGCTTGATCGTGGTCTTCAAAGAGCATGAGCGTTACGATGAAATACGGCGAGGTGGTCTTGCAATCGAGCTTCAGACCGGTGTCGCCGGATTCATCAATGAAGACAAGCATGACATCGGTTTACGAATGATACTCCTGCAACGCCCGCACCTGCACCTCGCTGCCTTGCAGTGACTTGATTGCCTTCAGGGCCGCATCGGCACCACGCAGCGTGGTCATGATGGGGATGCGATTTTGCATCGTCGCGGTGCGGATCTTCACCTCGTCCTCGCGGGTGTTTTTGCCGCTGGGGGTGTTGATGACCATCGCCATGTCCTTGTTTTTCATGAGGTCGATGACGTTGGGGCGCTGGCCGCTGGCGAGTTTGGGGAGGATGCTTCAGGCGGTGGCCTTCCGGCGTGGTGTGAGCATTCTGCGGCGGAGTGGCTTATTTAGGAAAGCGCTGATTTTATTTCCGAGCACGCCGGGAAAGACATCGCTGTCGTCCATGCCTTCAGCCAGCATGAGAGCCTTCAGGGTGGCTTTCTCCTCCGGTGTCATCTGTGAGATGGGTTTGGTCGTTCTCATGGTTTGAGGCTAATGGTTTGCTCGGGTGGAGGCAACTGGAACTTGCCGTGGTGGGACTTGCGTTCGGTCTCAAACTTGGTGCTTAAGGCGGCGATCTCATCAGCAGGAATGGAGAACTGATCGTCCACGGGTTGCTTGAGGTAGCGGCGATAGAAGGGTGCCGATCCCTGAGTCGCTTCACCCCAGACTCGCTGGCATCCCAAGTATTTTGCGATCATGCAGATGGCTTGGAGAAGCTGCAAGCCGACGGACTTCACATTCAACTGCCTGCTGGCAATGCGGGGATGCACAAAGAGGAAGTCCAATGCGAGGTGATGATGCCATGTGCGTCGCACCATCGCACCGCCAAGACTGGCGGGGAACCAGTCGGCGGTGATCTTCAAATGGAAGCAGAACTCGCCATGTGGGTCTTCGGCAATCATGCGCCGAAGTTCGGAGAGACTGTGAGCGGCACAGTCTGTGTCGCGATAATGCCGCCAGCGTTTTGCGGCGAGAAGTGCAAACTCTCGCGAGTCCACAGCGCGAACCTGCAAGGATTCGTCATCAAGGCTCGGGACGCGCCAGCGAGTGGTAGACATGACATCTGCGTTGTCGGCGAAGTCGAGGACTGCCTCAGCAAGTTCATCATCGCGAAGGACGGTGAACGTAATCGGGAAGGCTGGCGCAGCTTTAGACATGCGTTCGCGTCGTTACTGGTGATACTCCTGCAACGCCCGCACCTGCACCTCGCTCCCTTGCAGTGACTTGATCGCCTTGAGCGCGGCGTCAGCACCACGCAGTGTCGTCATGATCGGAATGCGGTTTTGCATCGTGGCGGTGCGGATCTTCACTTCGTCCTCTCTCGTGTTTTTGCCGCTGGGGGTGTTGATGACCATGGCCATGTCCTTGTTTTTCATCAGGTCGATGACGTTGGGGCGCTGGCCGCTGGCGAGTTTGGGGAGGATGTTGACGGGGATGCCGGCGTCGGTGATGACCTGGCCGGTGCCGGGGGTGGCGTAGAGGGTGAAGCCGAGGTCGGCGTAGCCTTTGGCGATGCGTGCGACGTTTTGCTTGTCGGCTTCCTTCACGCTGATGAAGACGTTGCCCTTCGTGGGCAGGGTGCCGCCGGCGGCCATCTGGCTCTTCGCAAAGGCGAGGCCGAGGTCGGGGTCGATGCCCATGACTTCGCCGGTGCTCTTCATTTCGGGGCCGAGGATGATGTCCACGCCGGGGAATTTGCTGAAGGGGAAGACAGCTTCTTTGACGCTGTAGTGCGAGGGGACGACTTCGGTGGTGAAGCCGAGTTCTTTGAGCGTTTTGCCGGCCATGATCTTGGCGGCGAGCTTCGGCAGCGGAACCCCGATGGCTTTGCTGACGAAGGGCGCGGTGCGGGAGGCACGGGGATTGACCTCGATGACGTAGAGGTCGTCGCCTTTGACGGCGAGCTGCATGTTCATCAAGCCGCGGACGTTGAGGGCCTTGGCGAGCTTTTTGGCAGCATCGCGGATGCGGTCCTGCATGGCAGGCGTGAGGCTGAAGGGCGGGATGACGCAGGCGCTGTCGCCGGAGTGGATGCCGGCCTCTTCGATGTGCTCCATGATCGCGCCGATGACAGTCGTCTCGCCGTCGGTGATGCAGTCCACATCGACCTCGGTGGCGTCTTCGAGGAAGCGGTCGATGAGCAGCGGCTTGTCTGCGGAGAGCGTGGGCTTGTTCGCGATGTGCGAGGAGCCGGACTGGCTGGAGCCTTCCAGCTCGAGGTTCGTGCGCATGTAGTGCGCGAGTTCGGCATCGTTATAGACGATCTGCATGGCGCGGCCGCCGAGCACGAAGCTGGGGCGCACGAGGCTGGGGTAGCCGATCTTGGCGGTGATGGCCAAGGCCTCCTCCAGCGAGGTGGCTGTGCCGCTGGGCGCCTGGTTCAAACCGAGATCGTCGAGCAGCTTGGCGAAGAGTTTGCGGTCTTCGGCGAGTTCGATGCTCTTCGGCGAGGTGCCGATGATGCGGACGCCGTTTTCTTCGAGGCCTTTGGCGAGGTTCA
>JAIBCL010000061.1 GCA_019694165.1 Verrucomicrobiaceae bacterium
CGGTCACCGGCGTGCCGCCGAAGTCCGTGTCGTTCGTCACGCTCGTCGTCCCGCTGCCGTCGGCGATGTTGCTGCCATTGCCTGACACGGCGATCTCGGGGACGCCAAGCTCATCCGCGCCGATGTCACTCGCCGGTCCGGCGGGCCGTGCGTCACCGTCGAAGTCCGTGGTGAGACCGGCCACGGCGGTGCCCGCGTCACGCGAGGTGCTCGCGGGGCTGAGGTGCAGGTCGTTGAGCGGATTGAGGAAGGACGGATCATCGTTGCGCGAGTTCGCATCCTTCCCCGTCGCCGTGCGCCACAGCGCCAGCGTCGTGTAATCCGTGCCAGCCGAAACAGCCAGCGAGCCGCTGCGGAAAAAGCCCGGCTGCGGGCCAGCGCAGTAGAAGGTGTTGAAGTCCGAGTTCAGATTCGCAAACGTCGTGGCCGCGACGCCGATGGCGTAGCTCTTGGCATTGGCAAAGCCCGTGCCGCTGCCTGGATCCTGCGTGGTGTAAAAGATGTTGTTCTTCAATTCCACCAGCGGACTCGTGCCTGTGATCGCCACGCCGTAGCTGGGATACTGGCTTGCCGTCGTGCCGCGATTGCCGGTCATGGCCACGGAGTTGTAAAATAGCCGCGTCGTCGAGCCGGTGGCACCCACGACGAAGATGCCCGCCGGAATGTCACCGGAGATGGCATTCGCGATTACGCCGGTGATCATGTTGTTGGCGATCGTGTTCGTGCCCGCGCCACCGCCGATGGCGATGCCGACTGCCGAGAAAGTGATGTTTTGGTTGACGCCGTTGATCCGGTTGCGGTTGATGCTGGCATTGATGACACCGCCGCCAGCGGTGTTGGTGTGAAAGACAGACACGGTGCCCGCGGCGATGCCGATGGCATCGAAGTTGGATTCGTTGCTGTCCAGTCCGCCGATGCTGTTCTCGGCGACCAGCGCCCCGTCATCGTTGAAAAAGGCGATGCCCACGCGCCGGATGCGGTTCGTCCCCGTGGCCGAGAGATCATTGCGCGTGATGACGGTGCCCACGTTCGGATTGGCCGCGCTCGCTCCGGAGGAATAGATGCCGGTGATGGCCTTCTTCACGCTGCAGTTCTCCACGCGGTTGTTGTCGTTGTCCAAGCCCGCGCTCCCGGCCGTGACGCCGCCGAGGGAGATGCCGTACGCCGTCGTGGTCGGATCGGCTCCGACGAGGTTGAGATTCTTGAAGGTGTTGTTCTGCGCGCCATTGACCACGCCGGAGACCACCAGCACGGCGGCAGATGTGCTCGTGCTCGTATTGGTGATGGTCAGCTCACGCAGAGCCGCCAGCCCGCCCACGCCCGACGGCGCGCTCGCTCCGGTGGTGGAGCCGTCGATGGTCACGTTGTCGGCGTCATTTAGGCGAATCAGCGCGCCCGCCGCCGAGCCTGTGATGGAGCGCGGCCCGCCCAAGGGGCGGATGGTCAGTGTCACTCCAGGAGCCAGTGCATTGAGCACCACGCTGCCCGTCTCGCCGGTCAGATCGGAGATGATCTGGAGTGTGACATTGCCGCTGGCCCCGGAGTTGTTGAGAGCTTCAAACGCACCCCCGATCCCCGTCAGCGAGGTGTAGGTTCCGCCCGTGCCGACGCTGTAATTGCCCGCCAGGCTCGCCGAGACAATCAAGCTGCCCGTGACCTCATCATTGCCCGGCACGCTGTCGGTGGCCAGCTCGGCCCTGGCTTTGACCGAGTAGGTGCCGAGGATGGCCAGCGAGGTGCTGGGAAAGGTCACCGTCGCCGTCGCCTCCCCGGCGATCGATGTGATGGTCGCGGTCTGGTTATAAACCTCAGTGTTGCCCGCGTTCAAGATCCGCAGCCGCACCGTGACGCTGCTCTGCGCGCTCGTGCCATTGTTGACGAACGAGGCCTGCGGCGAAAACGAAATGCCCTGCCCGGCAAAGCCGCTGCCCGTGGCGATGGCCGCCAGGTCGTTGGCCGTCGGGACGGCGCCGTCAAACTCATCCGCGCCGATATCGACAAAGGCATCGGCGCCAGGCCGACCCTGCCCGTCGAAGTCCCGTGCCACGCCGAGGTTGATCACGCCGATGCCACGGGCGGGCGAGCCGGCGGTGAGATGCAGATCGCTGGTGGAGACGAACAGCGGATTGCTCGCGATGCTGGCGGCATCCTGACCCACAGCGGTCTGCCACGCCGCGAGGCTGGCCACATCCAGCGCATTGTAAAAGCCGAACACCGCGCCGGTGCCGTTCGCGAGCAGCACGTTGTTGTTCATCGTCAGCCCCGCCGGATTCGGCGCCGCGCCGCCGACGCTGACGGCGTAGTGCTTGGCGGTCGCGCCCGCGTTGCCGCGGGCGTTGAAGAAGATGTTGTTCCGGTAATCTCGCGTGCCCGTGAGATTGGTGCTGCGGAAGGCGAAGGTGCTGGCCGTCCCCGTGGTCGGCGCGCCGGAGATGAAGACGCTGTTGTGCTGGATGTTGTTCGCGTCGGGGGCGGTTTCGTTGATGCCGATGATCTGCGGGCTTTTCGTCATGTCAGCGCCGAGGTTCACCAGATTGTTCCGATACGAAGCGGCACCGGCCTGAATGCTGATGCCGCTCACCAGCGCCGTGGCGCTCGTGGTGCTCGGCGTGGAGATGGTCTCGATCCGATTGCGCTCAACCTTGTGCGTGCCGGTCGTCGCGCCGTTGTAGTGCAGGCCCGTCACCGAGACCGCCGCCGTGGCGTGGCTGTTGCTCAGGCTGCGGATGGTGTTTTGCGAGATGATGTTGCCCGCCGTCGCTGAAGTGTTGTCGATCCAGAGGCCGATCATCGAGGCCAAGGAGCCAGATCCCGTGTTCGGCGAGTTCAGGGAGAGATTGCTGATGGTGTTCCCTGTCACCACGCTGGTCCCGTTCGCAGAGTAAAGCCCGATGACACGCGACGCGGATGAACCGGAGGAGTTTGAGATCGGCGCTGCAGCGGAGCCGACCGTGTTGGCCAGCATCGTGTTGGTGACCGATGACGTTGTGAGGGCGCGGATGCCGTAAACGGTCAGCGAACCCGCGCCCGAATTCGTCGCGGTGATGCCGCCGACCGTGTTGTTCGAGATATTGGCCGTCAACGTCGGGAAAAAGTAGATGCCATAGGCTTCCATCGACGTAGCGTTGTTCGACGTCACCGAGATCGAGCCGGGCGAGGCGAGGCTGCCGACCGTATTGCCCGTCACCGTGCCGATGTTCGCCCGCCCCGAAGCGATCATGATGCCGCCGAAGGCCGAAGTCGTGCTCACGCCGCCAACGACGCCGGAGAGGCTGATCCCGGCGATGGTGTTGCCCTGAATGCTGGAGGGCGTGGTGGTGCCTGCGTTGGAAAAGTAGATCGCCAGAAACTTCGAGCCCACGCCATTGCCGACGAGGCTGTAAGTGCCGGTGCCCGTCGGGCTGGAGAAGCCGATGACGTTGCCGCTGATCGTGTGGTTGTTGTTGCTGGTGCCCGTATTGCCCGCCACCTGGAGCGCCGAATGGAGAGAGGCAGTGGTGTGCGTGCGCGTGGCTGTCTGGTAAAAGCGGTTGTTGCTCATCGTCCAGTCGGTGTTGCCGCTGGCCAGGTAGATGCCGTCGCTCTCCGCCGCCGCGTTGAAGAAGTCGAAGATGTTGTTGCCGGTGATCTGCACGCCGCTGTTGTAAACCGTCGTGTTCGTCGTCGAGCCGCTGGCGTAGATCGCCTTCGTCGGCAGGTTCGCGCCCACGGGGCCGATGTTGTTGCTGGCGATGACGTTGTTGTCATTGCCGCTCGTGGTGCCCGTCGAGAACCAGATCGTGCCGCCATCGGTGGTGGTGGCCATCGTCGATGCGCCCTGGATGGTGCAGCGCGTGAGGGTGTTGTTCGTCGCATCGCCGGTGAAGCGGATCGTCGAGGTGCCCGCCGTGGCGGAGACGGTGGTGTTGGAGATTGTCAGCGAGTTCCCGCCCGCGTTCAGGCCGTCGAAGGTGACATTGTCCGCGCCATTGAGACTGATCAGCGGCAGCCCCGCCGTCGCCGCCCCCGAGATCGTGCGCGCCGCGCCACCGGTCGGCGTGACAAGCACCGAGGTGTAGCTCGCCCCCCCACACCGCTGGCATTCAGGATCGCCCCGCCCGCCGGCTCCGTCGTGTCTGCCTGGATCTCCACCGTCAAAGCCCCCGTCTCCGTCCCCGCATTGATCGCCGCAAAGGCACCGCTCAGCGTCGGATAAGAATTCGCCGAAGGCTGCACCACGACCTGTGCGAAAGAATCGCCGGCGATGATGAAAGTGAGAACCAAAGCAGCCACGAGGCTGCACGAGAATTCATGAGCGCGTTTCATGATGGTGAGCAGGAGGGTGTGGAAGATAAAACTCAATCGCGGCAGGCGCGACGACATGATAGAACATCATTCTGAGGCCAGGCCGCCGAAGAACCAAGACAATAATAAGAAATTTTCACAGAGCCTGTCGCCCCTAAAAGAATGACACCGCCTCTCCCGCACGAGGCTGGACATTCACGCCACCGCCTTGTAGCACTGGCACATGTCCTGGTATTACCAAACCGACGCCAGCGAGGCGAAGGAGCGCATCAAACGCGAGATCGCGAAGCGGCAGAAGCGCGGCGAGGCGTTCAGCGCCGTGGAAGCGCCGGCAGGCAACAGCAAGCTCGTGAAAACTTTCTGGGGCAAGGCGTGGAACGAGAACCTCGAAAGCTACAGCGACTACGAGCACCGCCTCCCGCGTGGGAGGAGCTACCTGCGGCAGGGAAATGTTTACAATCTCACGATCCAGCCGGGCGAGGTCTCGTCGGTGGTCGCGGGCTCGGAGCTTTACGACGTGAGCGTGAGCATCGCACCGCTGCAGAAGTCACGCTGGAGTGAAATCAAAACGCATTGCGAGGGCCGGGTGGCATCGATGCTCGATCTGCTCGGTGGCAAGCTGGGCGACGGGGTGATGAGGGTCATCACTGATCCCGAGTGTGGTCTGTTTCCAAATCCAAAGGAGATCCGGTTCTCGTGCTCATGCCCCGATCATGCGGACATGTGCAAGCATGTGGCGGCGACGCTCTACGGAGTGGGCGTGCGGCTCGACGCGCAGCCTGATTGGTTCTTCGTGCTGCGCAGCGTGGACCCGACGGAACTCATTTCCACTGCATCGCTCATCACCCCCGCCGCAGCCGATGACGCGCTGGCCGGCGAAGATTTGAGCGCTCTGTTCGGCATTGAACTGGACGCTCCGCTGGAGACAACGCCGCCAGTGAATGCTGTCAAAACGACCGGGAGAAAAAAGAAGCCGGGGGAGTAGCCACCTGGTCACCCGCAATCATCGTCCATCTCCGCGCAGCAGGAACCGCAGATCTGGTAGCAGGCATCGCAAATGTGTCGATCACCGAACAGCGGAACATCTGAAACGCCGCACATTTCACACACGGAGGATGGCGCGGGAAGCGGCGGATTGATTTGATCGGCGATCTGCATCGGTAGAGTGACGGTCCGAATGAGAATCCTCCTGCCGCTGATTTGTTCAAGCCTCGTCTCGGGCATTTGCGCCGCACAGCCAAACGCCGATCCGTTTCCGACGCCCCCAAACAAGAAGGGGCTTCAGGTGCAGATGGTCGATGATGCGATCTCCCTCGGCATCCACCACGCCGGGATCAACGTGAGCCTCGGCGCTTTGTTTTTCTTGAGTGAGCATCCCGGCGCGGTGAAGCGCACCTTTGAAGGTCGCGATTACTTCATCAACGCGAACTACGCGCGCAGCCTCGATGCCCAGATCAAGCCGCTCTCCGATGCCGGCGTGCTGGCGTATCTGATCGTGCTGGCCTACCCGACGAAGGATCCGGCGAAGGATGCACTGCTGCTGCATCCGAAGCGCAAGGCGGACGGAAAGTTCAACATCGCGGCATTCAACACTGCCACGGAAGACGGGATGCGGCTGTACCGCGCGCTGATCGATTTCCTGGCTGAACGCTACAGCGGCGCGCACCCCGAGCACGGCCGCGCTTGGGGCTGGATCATTGGCAACGAGGTGAATTCGCAGTGGCTCTGGTACAATCTCGACAAGATGCCAATGGCGGGCGTGGTCTCCGAATACGAAAAGGCCGTGCGCGCTGCGAACGATGTGATTCGAAGACACTCGGCTCATGCGCGGTGTTATCTGTCGTTTGATCACCACTGGAACACGTCGATGCCCGGCATCAGCGAACTGGAGGCTTACAAGGGACGTGACTTCCTTGATGCGTTTGCAAAACTCGCTCGCGAGCGAGGCGACTTCGAGTGGCATGTGGCCCATCATCCCTACCCCGACGACCTCGGGAATCCACGCACCTGGCTCGACAAGGCGGCGTGGCCCACGGACGACTCACCCCACATCACGTTCAAGAATCTCGAAGTGGCGTGCCGGCACATGGAGCGGCC
>JAIBCL010000021.1 GCA_019694165.1 Verrucomicrobiaceae bacterium
CACACCCGTGGACTGGTCAGCGGTGCGGCCGTTGTCTGTGCCGTTCGGACCGTCGGTGAAGGCGTTCTGGCCGACGAAGGAATTGCCGGCAAGCTCAATGTTGACCCCCGTGCCGAGCGTGCGGAAGACCGTGCCGGTATTGCTGCTGGCCACATCATCCGTGCGGAGGAAGCCTTCGACCGATCCGCCGTTGAGCCGGACGGTGACGTTGGTGTTGGTGAGCTGGTCCGCATTGACCTGAAGCGTGCCACTGCCGAGGTCCAAGGTGGTGGCAGTGCCGTAGCTGCGCGCTCCGTCCACGCTCCAACGCTCAATGCCGCCGGCTGCGTAGGTCACCGCCTTGGTGAAGCCGGTGGTCAGGATGTCCACCACACCGTAACGGCGGGCGGTGATGCTGGTGCCGGCATTGGCGAAGGCGTTGGCGTTGGTGACACCGATGGCGCCCTGTTCGACGTACACGTCTCCGGTGAAGGAGGTGCTGTTGTTGCCGCCGACGAAGGCGTAACCATTGCCCCACTTGTAGAGGTCGTTGCTGCCGTTAAGACCGGTAAGCGTGAGACCCGTGCCGGTGGCACCGGAGGTGATCTGGTTGTTCACTGCGGTGGCGTTGATGTCGAGGATCGAGTTGCCCGTACCGGTCAGGTAGAGCGTGCCGGCATTGAGCACCGAGCGGGTGCTGCCGAGCGTGACACGCAGACGAGCCGGGGAGAGACCGGTGGTGTCTGTGGAATTGATTTCAAGATCGCCGATGCCGATGGCGGTGTCGGTGCCAGGCGTTGCGGAGATGATGGCGTTGTCCACTGCGACGATGCGGCCCATGGTGTATTGGCCGTTGAGCGAACTGCCGGGCGCCGCACCGAGCGTGAGCGTGGTTCCCGCCGCCGTGTTCTGGCTGCTGGAGTTCAGGGTGATGGTGCCGGAGCCGGATGCGCCGAAGGTGTTCAGCGTGAGGCCACCTTCGTTAATGTTCCAGGCACCGGAGAAGCCCGTGCCATTGGCGGCGGCGGTCTGGTCTTTGCCCACAATAAGGGTGCCGGCACCGAACTTGGTGATGCTGCCGGCGTAGATGTCGCCGGAGAGGGTGGTGTTGCCGGTGTTGTAGATGATGCCTTCCTTGTCGCCGTTGGTGCCGAACTTGAGGTTGGTGGCGATGGTGGGCGTGCCGGTGGTGAGCAGGCCGCCGCGGTCAGCGTCGGAGGTACCATTGGCGAAGGTGATGGTGTTATACTGGCCGGTGCCGCTGCTGATGTTCTGATTGGTGCGCAGTGCATAGACGGTCTGGTCTTGCGTGAGCACCATCGCGGCCGTGCTGATGTCCACCTTGCTGGTGCCGGTCGTGGTCGCCGTAAACGTGCCACCGGTGAAGGTGTTGTCATAGGCGGTGATGTTGGTGAAGCCGAAGGTGGCGTCGTACTTCATGAACGTGTTGTCCGTGCCGTTGATGTAGTAGGCGGGCAGCATACCGTAGGTGGCGCTGTTGGTCCCGCCGGTGACGGATCCCACCCCGCCGCTGGCAATGATGTTGGTCTTCGTGGCAGTGGACAGAGCCGCGTTGCCGAGCGTGCCGGCAGTGGCCAGGATCTTCATGGTGGCGGCACCCGTGCGGGTGACTGACGGCGTGGTCAGGCCAACCGAACCGCCGGTGCCAACAATCGAGGAGACGATCGCGCCTTTCTGGAAGGTGACGGCACCCACCGTTTCGACGTTGCCGACCGCCGGAGCACTCGTGGGCGAGGTGATCTGGAACTGGGCTCCATTGAGGTCGATGGCCACGTTGTCAGCCCAGCGGTTGTAGTTTGCCGTGCTGTTGTCGAAGCGCAGGACGGAACCCGGATGCAACACGACAGCGTTCTGGTTGGCGCTGTTATCGACCACTGCTTTCTGGAAGCTGCCGCTTGCGCCGCTGGCCGTCACCTGACCGAACACATCGGCGGTGCCGCCGCTGTCACCCAAGGGACCATTGGCTGCGGTGGAGACTGCCGTGAAGTTAAGCACGGAACTGCGGCTGATGACGGTGCCGCCGTTGTAGGTGTGGACATCGTTGTTGGTTACCGTGCCGTTGCCGTTGGTTGCCTGGTTGCCGATCAAGACTCTCGTGGATGACACGTCAGACAGCACGCCGGTGGCATTCGGCGAGTCAAGAGTCAGGGTGCTGCCGCCACCACCGATGCGATAGACATTGCCGCTGCCGACGGTCAGCGAGGTGGCAGCGTAGGTCGTGCCGGCGCTCGCACCGAGGAAGTAGGTGCCGTTGCCGATGGTGCCGAGGTCGATGGCGTTGGAGTAGCTGCCGGTGGCGTTCAGGGCAATGACGCCGCTGGAATCGGAGGACATCCAGTTGGCAAGGTTTGTGCCGGTGATCGTGTTTTCATTCACGCGGAAGCGCGAAAGCTGCGTGCCGGTGCTGTATTGGGCGATCTGGCCGTTGGCGAAGGTGAGTGTCGGAGCCCCGGCTGTCGCGCCGTTGCCGATGAGAATATCGCCCGTCGGGTTGACCCGGATCTGGCTGCCGCGCAGCATGGTGTCGAGGTTCAGTGTCGGGATTTCCGAGTTCACGTCACCGAAGCGGAGCAGGCCGCCATTGACCACGAGGCCGATGCCGTTGGCGCCGACAGTGCCGGCATACAGGCCGCCGAAGGTGCTGGAGGTGCTGCTGAGCCACAGGTCGCCGCTGCCGCCCTTGATGATGGCCTGGCCGACCGTGCCTGCCGTGCTGCCAGCGCCGTCGTTGACGGCACCGTTCAGAAGGAGCGTGCCGGTGACACTGAGGATCGGCGTGCCGGTCAGATTGGTGGCTCCGTTGATTTCCAGCACATAGTTGCCCGAGGAGCTGGCAAGCATCGAGCTGCCGATGGTGAGATCCTTGAAGGCGATGTGCTTGTTGGCAAAGGCACCGGAGTTGCGGTCGATGGTGAGGGTGGAGCCGCCGTTGACGATGAGGCTGTTGCCCGAGGTGTCGTTGCCGGCCCAGAAGCGCTGGCGGGTGCTGTCATTGGTGCCCACGTCGAGGCGGATGTTGGTCGTGCCGCCGTAGAGCGTGAGAGCACCGGTGCCGATGCCGCCATTGTAGAACGGCGTGGCCGCGCCGATGGCGGCGGTGCTGTTGAGCAGATTGTTCGGCGTGCCGCTGGCGAAGGTGTTGAGCGAGCCGGCGGAGAAGAAGAACAATGTCTGCGGACCGGTCTGCGCCGTGGCCGCCGAAGCGATGGTGAACGTGGTGCCGGTCGGGATGGTGGCGATTGTGGAGCCGGCAGGGATGCCGGGGCCGGAAACCAACATGCCGACCACGAGGCCGGTGGTATCGGGCACCGTGACCGTGGTGGAGGCAGCGACGGTGGCACCCGTGACCGGCACGCCGACGCTGGAGCCGCGGATGTTGAGGGTGCCCTGGACGACCTGGATGCCGCCCGAGTTCGTGTTGAGCAGGCCGGTGCTCACATTGGCAAGTTCGAGGGTCTGGCCGCCCGTCTTCACGAGCGTAGCCCCACCGGTCACCTGACCGTCAATGCGGAGCGTGGTGGCGATGCCATTGGCACCCGTGTTGATGTAGGAATAAGCCGGGCTGCCTTCCAAGGTGCCCGCACCAAGATCAAGACCGCCGCGGACCAGAAGGTTGAAGGTCGTGCTGCCGGTCGGGTTGTTGAAGTAGAGCGTCTGGCCCTGCTCACCCGGGGAACCACCGAAGCGAATGCCGCCGTTCATGACCAGGTTGCCCGAGGTGATGGCGGCGGTGAGGGCACCGACGCGGTTGGCCGTCAGGATGGCCTGCGGGCTGCCGTCTCCGATCGCGAGACCGACATTGAAGGCCGTGGTGCCGACGATGGCCGTAAGCTGGCCGGCGGTCACCGTAGCGGCCGGAGCCGCGCTGACCCTGAACGTGGTCGGGCTGGTGATCTCGGTGACGGTCAGGGCCGTCGTTCCGACGCCGTTGAGCACCATGCCCACGGCGAGGCCTGCTGTGCTGGCGGCGGTGACGGTCGTGCTGCCGGCTGTGGTGGTGACGCCGGTGAGGCTCACGACGCTGCCGGCATTGGCGACGAAGTTGTTATTTGTGGCAGTAGCCTGCGTCACGGTGGCATTCACCGCAGCGCCGCTGGCGTTTACGAGGCCGACATTTGTGCCACCGATGGAACCGATATAGGTGCCTGCAGGGATGCCGTTGCCTGCGATCGGCATGCCGACCACCAGGCCAGTGGCACTCGTGACGACGATCGTCGAGTTGCCACTGATGCTGGTGAAGGTGGAGGTCGTGACCGCGCCCACATCCGAGGCAAGGTTCAGCGTGCCGTTGTAGGCATTGAGGACCACGAGGCCGTTCGTGCCGGCGCTCATCTGGGAGGTGGTGGCGGTGCCGCCGAGATTGCCCACGGCGATGCCGGTGGTGGCGGTGCCCGTCGTGCGCAGGGTCAGGCTGCCCTGGTTGATGATCCAGTTGCCGTTGAAGGTGTTCTGCGGTGAGTCGATGACCAAGGTGCCCGCGCCTTGCTTCACGATGTGAGTGGCATTGGTGATCTGGCCCGTGGTGCGCGGAGTCAGGCCGGGTGCCGTGGTGGAGGCAGCCTGGCTGGCGATGGAGCCGATCGTGAAGGTGCCGCTGTTGAAGATGTTTGCTTCCTGGGCGGAGGTGCCGAACGAGATGCCCGAGATCACGGAACGTGTGCCGTTGGCGATGATCGAGCCGCTGCGCACCTGGATGCGGTCAGTGGTCGCCGCCGTGATGTTATTGGCGAAGGTCACATCGGCGTCCAGACGGAGCGCGTAGGTGTCGAGAGCCAGCCCCTGGGCGGCTGCGTTGAAGACCAGGCCGCTGCTCAGCAAGGTGCGTTCGGCCGGGACGTTGAGAACCGCCGAGCCGCCGGTGCCGCCAATGTTGCCACCGCGGGAGCCGTCGAAGCCGGCATTCACGAAGCCGTTGTCAGCCGTGTAGGTGAGGAATTGGAGGTCCGTGGCATTGACCATCCAGCCCGGAAGCATGCCATTGGTGATCAAGCTGGTGAGAGCGACCGAACCCGTGCCCGGATCAATGGTGCCGCCGAAGAGCTTGATGCGCTCGTCACTGCCGAGCTGGTTGACAGTCGCGGGATTGATCTGGATGGAGGCCACATTGCCGGAGACGGCGAGGCCATTGACGGTCTGGGCCGTCGAACGGGTGAGGTCTGCCCCGGCACCGCCACCGATCACGAGGGTGGCCGTGCGGTTCAGAAGATCGCGCTGGACCACGAACTGGCCGAACTTGCCAACGGCCACGTCACCGACGGTTTCCTTGACTTCGATGTCACGATTGCCGAGGAGACGAAGCGTGGAGTTGTTGAGGGCAAGCGCCGTGTCATCATCCCAGCGCCCCTGATGGTTGCCCGCGCCGCTCACTCCTTCAAGCTGGCTGTTTGAAAGCAGGCCAGTGGAGTAGTCGAAGCGGATTTCCGAGGTGCTGCGAAGCGTGACCGGAGCCAGAGGAGCCGTGCCAGCGGCATCGACGAAGGTGCCGCCGAGGCCGCCGGCCGTCAGCGTGCCCCAGGTGTCGAACGAGGAGGTGTTCAGCGTGCCACGGAACTCGAGCGTGCTGCCGCGATTGACCACCGTGGTGCCGCTGTAGTCGTTGTTGGTCATGAGGACCACCGTGCCGCGGCCACTGCCGCCGGTGAGGGTGTCCACGGTGATGGCACTGTGCGGCATGCCAACGATGAGGTTGGTGTCGCAAACGAGTGCATCGGTGAGCACATTGCTGTTCACCATGTCGCTGGAGACATACAGCGTGCTGCCACCGGCGCCGAGGCGGAAGGTGTGACCGGCACCGTAGCCGAGGGTGGCGGCGTTGTAGCTGCCGTTCTGGCCCACGGCATTGGAGGTGGAGCCGAGGAAGGCGGTGCCGTCACCGATGAGGCCCTGGTCGAGAGCCTGGTTGTAAACCGTGTTCAGCGCGATGATGGCCGAGCCGGCATTCTTGCCGCCGCCGTTGAGGCCATTGCCGCCAGCCAGACCGAAGTAGCTGCTGTTCTGCGGGCCGCCGAGGTTGCCCACGAGGACATTGAAGGAAGAGAGAGGCGCATTGGCGGCCATGCGCAGAATGCCGTAGTTGCCCATGGCATTGCTGCGCAGATCGACGGAACCGGCGCCTGTGGCGATGTTGCCCGTGCTGTTGAACTGGATGGCCGAGCCCGGCTGGATGAGCGCGTTGCCCGTGCCGTAGTTGGCCGAGTTGCTCAAGGTGATCACGTTGCCTTCGTAGGTGCCGAAGAAGGTGGTGCCAACGACATTCACATACCCGCCCTTGAAGGTGCTGGTGTTGTCGCTGTTGATGAACAGGCTGCCGCCACCTTTGACGATGGTGCCGCTGCCGCTGATGCTGCCGAGGATGGTGGTGTTCGGATTCGGGGTGAAGTTCGCATCCTTGACAAGAGTAAGGGCGTCAAACTCGGCGCTGTAGCCGTTGGCGTTGTTGATGGTGAAGAGCATCGAACCGAGCGGGCCGCCGAAGTTCAGATCGCCGAACTTGATGGTCTTGGTGGTCGCGGTCGGGGCCAGACGGTCGAGGCTCAGGATGGTGGCACCGCTGCCGATGTAGCTGCCGCTGCCGATGCCGGCGGTGGAGCCGATGGTCAGGTCGTTGTTGGCGAAAGTGGTGAGCACCTGCATGTTGGCGGTGTTGTCACCGTCGTGGCGGATGTTCAGGGTGGAACCGTTGATGGTGACCGGGGCGCCGGCACCGAACGGATCGGAGGCGTTGTTCGACAGACGGACTTCCGTCGTGCCGGCCATCAGCCTCCAGGCCCCCACGTCATTGGCACCGCTGCCGGTGTCGCCGTTGGTGATGAAGAGGGTGCCGCCACCGGTCTTGGTGAGGGTCTTGCCGTTCGCGCTGATCTTGCCCGCGATGACCACGCTGTTGGCGTTGTTAGCGGTGGCGAAGAGCGTGTTGAGCACCGCATCCTGAGCGACACTGAGGGTGCCATTGACCATGATGCCGATGTTGGTGTTGGAGCTGAAGGTCAGCGCCGATGCGTCAAGCGTCACGTTGTTGATCAGATTCCAGCCGACGGAGGCTGCTCCGCTGACGAGGGCGGAGGTCGTGTTGGCGTAGGTGCTGCCATTGCCGAAGCTGTTATAGGCATCGACGGTGATATTATAGCCGCTGCCCGGGCCGAACTGGACCACGTTGATGTTGTCGATGACTTCACCGACTGCGTAGCCGCTGCCGCTGGTGGCGGCGAGGTCGAGGATACCGCCCTTGAGGGTGATGGTGCCGGTGCCGAGGGCCAGGGTGTTGCGCACGGCGAGCGTGCCGGTGCTGACCGGAGCGATCGCGTTGGCGCTGGTGACTCGGCCCGCGTTGATCGTCGTGGTGCCGCTGTAGGTATTGGCGAGCGGAGAACCGTCCTTGTTGAGCGGCTGGTTCAGCGTCAGGGTGCCGTCGCCAGCCTTCACGAGGTTGAGCGTGCCATTGAGGGTGCCGGTGAAGGTCGTGCTCTGGCCGACACCGGTGTTGACCGTGAGGGTCTTGGCGGCACCGCTGTTTGTGACACTGCCGGTGCCCGTCAGGCCGCCGATGGTGATGTCCTGGCCGTTCAGGTTGAGCACACCCGCGTTGTTGACGGCGATGTTGACGAGGCCGCTCTGCGGCACCGCGCCAGCGCTGCCGAACTTGAGGGCGCCTTCCTGGATGGTGATCGTGCGGAGAGCCGTGGTGGTCGGGGCCATCACGCTGCCGGCGCCCGAGAGGAGAAGGGTGCCATTGCCTGCCTTCGTGAACTCAGTGGCCTCGATGGCTCCCGAGATCGTGGAGTCGCCCGTCTGGCCGCCGCTGATCCAGACGAGGGCTTCCTGCGGCGTAGCACCGGTGCCGAAGCGGACATTGCTGCTGATCGTCGGAGCCGCGCCGGTGGTGGAGGCACCGTTCATGATCAGACCGCCGGTGGAGAGGCGCAGCAACGATGTGCCGTTGGTCGGCGTGATATTGGTGTCCGTGCGAAGGCCAAGCACATCCACATTGCCCGCCCCGACGACGGTGACCTTGCCGCCGTCCGCCGTAAGCATGTCAACCAGTGAGGTCGCGGCAGTGGCTGCCACGGTATTGGTGGTGGTGGCGTTGTGCAGCATGAACCCGTTGGTGGTGTCATAGCGCAGGAAGTTCAGCGTCTGGCTCGTGCTGTCGCGACCGACGATGGTGGGAGCGGAAAGCAGGCCGTTGGAGCCGCCACCGGTGTTGGTCTGCGCGGTGCCAGTGGTGAACTTCTCGTTGGTCCCGAGGTCGCTGGAAAGGTTCGAGGAGATCACCGTCATCATGCCGTTGGTTGCGCGGGCAAGGGCGGTGGCGGTGAGAGTCGATGTCGTGCTTGATCCCTTCACGAGCTGCACGGAGGCCGCACCGTTGTAGTTCAGAGTTGTGACGGTGAGAGCCTGCGCCGGTGTAGCGAAGGTCAGGGCCGTGCTGGCCGCCGGACGGGTGGTGGTGGCCGCGCTGAGGGTGACGACACCGCTGGTGGCCGTAAGCGTGACGCCGCTGCCGGTGAAGTTCGCCGGGACGGAGAGCACGAAGGTGGTCGAGTTCGTCACCGAAGCAACCGTGGCACCCGCCGGGATGCCGTCACCGCTGATGGCCATTCCCGGAACGAGGCCGGCGGTGTTGGCGACGGTGATGGTGGTGTTCTCGTTGATGGTTGTGCCACCGGTGAGGCTGGAGGTCACGGTCTTGACGGCGGTGACCTGGGTGCCGGCAGTAATGCCGGTGCCCGTGACGGTCATGCCGGGCACGATGCCGGTGACGGTGGTGACGGGGACTTCGAGGAGATTCGTGGCCTGCTCGACACCCGTGGTGATGCCGACCGGGGCCGTGCCATTGATGCCCGTGAGGAGCAGGCCGCCACCATTGAGGGTGACAGCACCCGAGCCGAATGGCGTGCCGGTGGTCATCTGCGTGCTGACCACGCCGCCGCCGCCGTTGAAGTTGCCGACGGTGAGGGAGTTGTTGGCGTTGGCCGAGCCGTTGACGAGGAGCGTGCCACTGCCGGTCTTGGTAAGACCAAAGGCACCGGTGATCGGCAGCACTTCACCGAGGGTGTTGGAGCCGGAGACTTCGATGCCGCTTGCCGCCGTGAGGATGATCGGATGCGTGCTGGTGAAGGAACCGCCCACTGAGAGCGTGCCGCCGCCGAGGCGGACATCGGTGGCCGTCGGGATCAGATGCACGCCCGTGCCGCCGGTGCCGAAACTGACGGAGGTGGCTGCCGCTGTTGCCGCAGCGCTGATCACGATGCTGTTCGTGGCGATACTGGAGATCGTGGCCCCAAGCGGAATGCCTGTGCCATAGACGATCTGGCCAGCCACCAGGTCGGTGGTCGAGGCCAGACCGCTGATGGTGGTGCTGCCGCTGGTGACCGTGCCGGCACGGCTGTTGGCGAAGGCCGCCGTGTCGCCAAGGCTTGCATCACCCGTGACACGGAGCATGCCGCCGTTGACGAAGAGCGAGGAACCGAAGTTGCCGGTGGCCGGGATGTTGCGGTTGGATGTCAGGTTGTTGCCGGTGAGGACGAGGACGCCGCCGCCGGTCTTGATCAAGTTCCCGCCTTCCGTGCCGGTCGAGGTCAGGTTCATGTCGAGCTGGACCACTCCCTGCGTGGTGTTGACCGCAAAGGTGCGGTTGCGGGCCGTGGTGTTGGAGTTGATGTCCCATGCAGCGGCGGTGTTGTTGAACGTCAGATTGCCACGACCTTCCAGCGTGATGGTCGTGTTCGCAGCCGTTCCCATCGCAGCGAGGACGTTCGGGATGACGCGGCTGGTACCGTCGGAGCCGATGGACGGACCGCCGTTGTTGGAGCCAGCGCCCAAGGTCAGCGTGCCGGTGCCGAACGGACCGCTCATCACTGTCAGTGCGTTGGCCGGGCCGCTGTAGAGCGCATTGGAACCGATGACGGTGCGGGCAGCCTGGAGCGTCGTGCCGCCAGTGAAGGTGTTCTGCGAGTAGCCGTTGGCGTCGCCGCCGAAGTACACAACGCCAGCGCGTGTGGTCGGATTGGCGGTGTCGCCCACGGTGAGGGCACCGGCTCCGGTGATCGGGCCGTTCAGTTCGAGGCGACCCGAGTTGAGGGACTGGACGGTGACGCCACCGGTGTTGCCGATTCCGCCAGTGACCTTTGAGGTGTAGAGCGAGTTGCCGAGGATGGTGGTCGCCGCAGAGGCGATGATGTCGCGACCGAAGGTCACCTGACCGCTCAGACCGACGGTCGAGGCGGTGGTGACGAGCAGCGGCGTGTCGCTGTTGCCCAGCGCACCAGCCGTGTTCGGCAGCACATCCGTGCCGACGAAGAGACTGCCCGCTCCGTTGAGGGTGGTGGTGCCGGTGTAGGTGTTCATGCCGTTGAGCACCAAAGTGCTGGCACCGGTCTTGATAAGGTTAGCACCGGTGCCGCTGATCACACCGAGAATGCTCGTTTCACCCGTATTTTCAATCGTGCGGGTGCCAGCCACGCCACCAGGGGCGAGGTTCACGTTGCCGCGCAGCACAAAGTTGGCACCCGCCGTGCGGAAGTCGCCGACGAGGTCGACATCACTCGAGAGGCTGATGCCACCCGCGCTCACCGCGCCTTCGGATGCCTGACCGATGTTCACACCGGTGTTGCTGGTATGGTTGACGACCAGCTTGCCGGAGCCGAGGGCGAAGTTGTTCGCAATGACCAACGTTGACCCGCGGTTGGCGTACGTGTTGCCCGCGTAGTTGTTCCGGGTGTTCAGCGTCAGGTTGAAGTTACCATTGATGACGGACTGGTTGTTGTAAGCATTGCTGCCGACCATCGCGCCAACCTGAACGGAGTTGGCACCGGTGAGGACGTTTTCAAAGGCAGCGGCACCGATCTGCATCGTGCCCTGGTTGCCGCCGGCGCCGAAGCGATAGACGGAGTCGGTGGAGGCACCGAGGGTTGGGGCAAAGTAGATCTGGTTGTTGAAGCCGCTGGTGGAGGAACCGAGCCAGATGTGCTCGACCGGGCCGCCGGCGTTGAGGGCCGTTTCCATGGCACCGATGTTCAGAGCGCCATACTGCCAGGAGTTGTCCAGCGAGATGATGCCAAGGGTGTCGCCCGTGGTGGTCATATAGACCTTGCCATTGGTCGGGCCACTGGTGGTCAGGAGACCGAGGATATCCGCCTGGGTCAGTGCCACGCCATTGTTGTTGTAGCCGATGGACACGCCGGAGAAGCCCCAGATGTCGCTGTTTGAGGTCACGGCCTGCGCGGAGATATTGCCCGCTGCTGCCAGACGGATCATCGTGCCAGGCAGGAGGTTGACATTGCCCGCGCCGAACGGCGTGCCGGTCAGGCTGATGCTGCCGATGGTGCTGGTGGCCGTGTTCTGAGTGAAGGCCCACACTTCGAGGCCGGTCGAGCCGGCGGTGCCGAAGTTGTTCGTGCCGTTGGCGAAGATGAGGCTGCCGTTGCCCGCCTTGATCAGCTTGCCGGATGCACCACCAGTCACCTGGCCTTCGAGGATGCTCTGATTGGAGCCGGTCGCACCGAACGAGGTGTTGATGACGTTGCTGTTGGCCCCCAGCGTGGTGGTGCCGGCGACGGTGATGCCGTTCTGGTTGAAGGTGAGATAGATCGGCGAGTTGGCACCGAGGTTGTCGAAGGTCAGATTGTTGATCCGCTGCATCGTGATCTGCGCGTTGTTGTTGATCACGGAGTCGGCGTTCACGGTGACGTTGCTGCCGATGCTGGAGGTGACGCGGCTCAGGGAGGCGATGTTCGAGTCGCGGCCCGCGTTGTTGGCGATCAGGCTGTCGATGGTGAGCACGCTGCCCTGACCGGTGGCACCGTTGAGGACGATGTCGCGACCGCCGGTGGCGGTGCCGATAGCGGTGCCGGAGTTGGAGACCGGGTTCTGGAGGAACAGGGTGCCCTGGTTGACGGTGATGTTGCCGGCGGTGAGGCCGCCGTTGCTGCCGGTAAGGGTGAGCTGGCCGGTGCCGAACTTGGTGAGGCCGGCGCTGCCGGTGATCTGAGCATTGATGGTGCCGGTCGCGCCGGTGTAGATCATTGCCTCGTTGGCACCGAAGGCCAGGGTCATCGGAAGGGTAACCGGAGTGACCGTCGCAGCCGCCGTCTGGGTTGGGCTGATGGTGGCCGCCGCGTTAAACAGGATGCCGCCCATCCCGGCCGCGCCGCCGGCGAAAGTAATGGTGTTGTTAGACGATGTCGGGCTGATGTTCTGACCGACACGCATGGCGTAGAGTGTCGGATTGTCCGCGAGCGTGAGCGCACCTCCGAGGGTGACCGAGGTGACTGCGGCCGTGGTGGCTGCGCTCAAAGTAATGCTGACCCCTGGCGACACAGCCGTAACGGTCGTACCGGTCGCGATGCCTGCGCCGGACACCGTGCTGCCGACCACGATCTGAGCCGTGTCAGTGGTCGTGAGCACCGTTGCTCCACTGGCTCCCGCAGCGGCCCGAACCTGACTGTTCACGTCGATGACATCACCCGAGGTGATGGTGCCGGCAGTATATGCGCCGAGCGGCGTGTCGCTGTAGCCGATCTGGCCCGCGCCCGGCGAGGCGGTGCCAACGAGGGACTGGAAGCCGGTGACGGCACCAGTCGGGTTGTAGCCGACGTAGGTGTTGGTGGTGCCGTCCACGATCCAGACCGGGGCGATGCCCGGGTTGGTCACGCCACTGCCGTTGGCGGTGGTGCCGTTGACAGTCTGGCCGCCGGTGACGATGAATCGGTCAAACGCGGTAGGCGAGACGCTGCTGGCTGTGTTGATCATGCCAAGCACCGAAGTGGTGGCCGTGCCAGCGACCGTGGCGCTCGGGGCGACGGCGGCGGCGGAGTTCGTGATCACCAAGGTGCCGTTGGTGCCGCGCGAGAGCGCATTGGCTTCCAAGGTGGCGGTACCGGCACCGGCGGCGCGGACCACCGCGACGGTGGAACCCTTGCTGGCCGTGAGCGTGCCGACCTTCTCATAGGACTGAGCGTTGGCCACGCCCGAGAGACGGAGGGTACCGCCATTGATGTCCTGACCGGTGGCATCCGCCCAGCGGCCCTGGCCGTCCGCCACCGAGCCGATCTGATCGACGATGGTGACCGCGCTGCCCGGACGCATCACGATGGGGTTGTTGTTGGCGTTGGAGACCGAGTTGTAGAAGGACGGGCTGTTGAATCCGCCCGGATTGCCCAAGGTGAGCGTACCGTAAACTTCGACGCTGCCGGAACCGAGCGGCGTGGCAGTGGAGCCGGTGTCGAGTGTGACAGTGGAACCCTTGCTGATGGTGGTGCCACCGCTGTAGTCGTTGGAGTTGCGGAAGATCACGCCGCCATTGCCGGCAGTGATGGCGCTGCCCTGGAGGTTGGCAAGCTGGCTCCCGACGATAACACGTGCCGAGGCAGCAGACGGAGACACTCCGACGCTGGCGGAGCCGAGCACATTGTCAGAGCCGACGAAGGCGAGACTCGGCCCGGTGTTTGCACCGATGCGATAGGTATTGCCGGTGCCGGTGCCGAGCGTCGGAGCGAGATATTGCACTTCCGTGGCACCGTAGCCGCCGAGGAACATCGAGCCGTCACCGTAGTTCGCCATGTTCAGCGCCGAGTTGAACTCAGGCACTGCAAGCTGCAGCGCGGCACCGAAGCCGCCGTTCAGCTTGATCTGGCTGTTGAGGCCGGTGCCGGGCGCGTAGTCGGTGTCGAGGACGATCGCGGGCAGACTGTTGACATTGCTGTCGAGGTTCAGAGCGCTGACGCCTCCGACACTGCCATTGCCAGCGATGCGGAGGGCCGCACCGGGCAGCACGCTGACCTGACCCGTGCCGAGCGGTGTACCGGAAGTACCCGTGACTTGAACAGCGCCGACCTGGACGTTGGTGCCGCCGGTGAAGGTATTCGAGGTGCCGGAAATGCGCAGCGTGCCGTAAGTGGTGGCGGCACCGCCAAACTTGTTGAGCGCGCCCGTACCGGTGATTGGGCCGGCGAGGTCAAGGAAGGAAGCGCCGCCGGTGGTGGTGTTCACGTTGAACACGGTGCTGTTGATGGCAGTGGTGCCGGCGACCTTGAGCGAGTAGCTGTTGCCACCGGTGAGGGTCAGCGTGCTGTTCGCGTTCGAGGTCAGGTTACCGACCTGGATCTGATTGCCGGTGTTGGCGTTGACGCGGTCCACGTTGACGGTGGCATAGCCAGCGGTCACGACGTTCACGCCGTTGGTGGTCTGCTTGCCGTAGATGATGGTGCCGTTCGGGCCGCCGCCGTTGCTGGTGAGCGAGAGCGTGCCGCCGGTGAGGGTGACCGTGCCGGGCGTGGTGCCATTGGCACCGCCGAGGGCGAGCGGATCCTGGGCAACGAGCGTGCCCTGGTTCACCGTCACACCACCGGTGAAGGTGTTCTGGTTGGCGAACATGTTGTTGGCGGTGATGTTGCCGAGCGTGAGGGTGCCGGTGCCGTTCTTGACGAGGGCGGTGGTGCCAGCGCCATCGACGATGTTGCCGACGAAGGTCGTGCTCTGCGTGCCGTTGATGGTCAGAGTGCCGGCCGTGGCGGATGAGTTCGTCACCGTGCCCGCCGTGCCGCTGAGGCTGGCGAAGGTGGCTGTGGTGCCGTTGACGTTGAGCTTGGCCGTGTCGTTGAGCACGAGGGCCGTTGTCTGCTGCGTAGCGGCTCCCGAACCGGAGAGGGTCAGCGTGCCCTCGTTGATCGTCAGGTTCCCGAGGATGCTGTTGTCGGCACCGGAAAGGATGATGTCGCCTGCACCGGACTTGGTGAGCGTCCTGGCGGTGATGTTGCCGCTGAGAGTGGCGGTGCCGCTGGTGTAGCCGCCGCTGACATAAACGATGCCTTCACCGCCGGTGGCAGCACCGGTGGTGGCGACCGGATTGAACACGAGGTTGGAGCTGATCACCGGAGCTGCCGCACCGACGCCGTTGATGAGCAAGCCGCCGGTTTCCGTCGTGCTGGCCGCGCGGATGCGCAGGGTGCCGTTGCTGATGTTTGTGGTGGTCTTCACCGCGAACACATCGGCGGTGCCGGTGACGCTCGTCGGAGTGGTGATGCTGGCGACGGTGGCAACGGTGGAACCGGTGAAGGTATTGGACAGCGGCGAGAGCGGCACGCCGGTGTAGAAGCCGATGACCGGGTCGTAGTTCACGAAGTCGGCGGTCGCATTGGTCGAGGAGGCCAGTCGCAGGATGCTGGCCGCCACCACGCCGGAGTTGGCACCGACGTTGGTATTGTTCAAGGTGTTGAGGCCGGCTGCGGTGGTGGTGGACTGGCCGAGGATGGTGCCGCCGAGCACGCGCGCGTCAGAGCCGGCGGTGTTGCCGAGGTTGCCGTCCACACCCGGAACGATGGCGAGCACGCCAGCGCCGGAGCGGGCGAGGGTGGTCGCGGTGATTTGGATGTCATTGGCATCCATCGCATCGAGGCGCATGTAGGAACCGCCGGCGAAGGTTACGGTCGGAATCGTGAAGGTGGCGTTCGGGCCGTTGGTGTTCACGCGCAGGGAGCCACCGTTAATGGTGACCGCGGTGTCGCCGAATGGAGTGCCAGCGGTGGCCTGCGTGAGGAGGGTGGCACCATTGCTGATGGCGGAGTTGTCGTGGAGGTTCAACCCAGTGACGTTGCCGTTGAGGATGACCGTGCCAGGTCCATTGACGGTGAGAACACCCGTGCTGTTCGCGGTGAGAGCATTGTTGGTGTAGGTCTGGCCGGCGGCGACGTAGATGCTGCCCGCCGCGCTCATGGTGATGACGCGGTTCGAAAGGATGGTGCTGTTCACCAGCAACTGACCGCCATTGAAGGTGAGCGGAGCGGGAGTGACATTCACGCCACCGAGGCTGCCGAGATTCGCATCACTGGTGATGCTGAGCACACCGGCGGTGAGAGTAGTGGCACCGAGGTAGGTGTTTGTACCGCTGAGCACCAAGGTGCCGAGGCCGGTCTTGGTCAGGCCGGTCTGAGCGCCGACGTAGGTGAAGTCGCCGCTGATGATGCCGGAGGCAGTGAGGGTGGTGGTCGCGCCAACGTCAATCGTGCTGCTCTGGATGAGCTGCATGTTGTTCGCCACCGTGAAGTTGCTGTCCCAGCCGGCGAGCGTGCCGGAGTTCAGCAGGATATTGCCGGAGAGCACGCCGCCGACGCCTAGGGCGAGGGTGCCCTGGCTGATGACGGTGTTGGTGTAGCTGTTGCTGCCATTGGTGAGGCGAAGGATGCCCGCGCCGGACTTCACGAGGCTGGAAGCGCCGGTGACCGCACCGGAGAGGGTGACGATGCGCGTGGCATCAGCCACGTTGATGACGCGATAGGCGGCACCGCTCAAATTGACTGCACCACTAAGGGTGAGGTCGATCTGGGTCTGCGCGCCTGCGCCGATAAAGGCGTCGGCCGCGAAGGCCCCGATGTTGTTGCCGGAACCGGCGAGTGCGCTGAGAACGCCAGTGCCGGAGAAGTTGATGGCATTGCTGATGTTCATCGGCTGGAGCAGACCCACCGTGGTGGTGACGCCGAGGCCAGTCTGGTTCACTTCCAGAGTGCCGCTGTTGAAGGTGATGGCACCGGAACCGAGCGCACCGGCATTGCCCACGCGAAGAACGGCGCTGCCATTGATGGTGGTTCCACCGGAGTAGCTGTTCGGCGTGTTGAGGACGATGGTGCCGCCGTTTCCGATCAGATTGGCCCCCGGCGTTCCGGTAACCGCGCCGACAATGACTGAATTGCCCCCCGTCAGCACCGGTGCATTGATGTTCAGCAGGCCGCCGCCCGTGCCGAGGCGATAGGCACCGCCCGCGCCAGCACCGAGGGTAGTGGCGGTGTAGCTGGCGTTGTTTACCCCCGTGCCGGCTGTGGAGCCAAGGAAGACGCGATTGTTCGGGCCGAGTGCACCGAGGTTCACACCAGTACTGTAGCCGAGCACGTCGATTGCGAGAGTTCCATCGACGGTGCCGCTCGTGGTGGCGAAGGCGACGCTGCCCGGCAACGCTCCATTGTAGCCAAGGCCGATGGCACCGATGCCATCATTGCTGGTGTTCACCGTGGTAGCAGTGCCACCGACATTGGCCGAACTGAGAACACGAAGGGCAGCGCCCGGATTTACAGTGATCGTACCGGCGGAAGTGAGCTGCTCATTGGCAGGCGTGGTGCTGCCGACGCGTGCTTCGAGAGCACCCTGATCGACGGTGATGTTGCCCGCATAGGCGGAGGCACCGCCGAGCACCAAGTTCGCAGTGCCCTGCTTGGTCACCGACGGGGCGGAGCCGCCGAAAGTGCCGAGCACGTTCAACTGGTTGGTGGTGAAGATCGTCGTCGCACCGGCACCGTTCATGGTCAAGCCGCCGAAGACGGTGTTCGTGTTGCCGCCCTGCACACCGAGAGCCGTGCTGGCCGCACCCATCGTGACAGCACCGACAGCCGTGCTGGCTGCGGTGGCGCTGAGGATGCCGGTGTTGGTCACGCTGACCGGGTTCTGGTAGAAGAGGTTGGTGGTGCCGACGTTGTAGGCGCCGCCCGCGAGGGTCACCGCGGGACCAGCAGTGTAGCCGGAGCCGCCAAGGCCGTATTGGGTGGTAGTGCTCAGGCCGCCGTCACTGACAGTGATGCTACCGGTAAGGTTTGGATTTGACGTGGCCGCGATGGCTAGGGTTCCCGGGCCGTTTTTGGCAAAGCCAGTGATCGATCCGCCGAAGGCTGCGCCGAGGGTGGAAACCAGGGCTGTGGTGCCCTGGAACGGATTCTCCACCGTGATGGTCGGAGTGGCAACCGATGCGGACACCACACCATTCAATGTCAGGTTCTGCTGCGTCACGCCGAAGATGAGGGTGTTCGACGGATTGGCAATGGAGACCGGGTTGAGGATCGTGCGGGCTGCACCACCGGCGAGGAGGCGGGTGTTGTCCGCTGCGATGCTCAGAGTGCCGAGACCGAGCGGGCTGTTGGTGATGGTGCCGCCCACCGTGCTCGGCGTGCTGTCCGCGCCGATGATGATCGAGCCGCCGTTGAGAGTGACTCCCGTGGAACCGATGGCTCCGAAATTGCTGCTGCCGCTGAGCACCAGCGCTCCGGTGCCGGTTTTGTTGAGCACGTTTGCGGCACCCGCCCCGAGGATGTTGGCCGATACGATCAAACCATCAGCAGAGGCACCGGAGACATCGAAGTTGCGGGTGGCACCGTTGAGACTGAGGGCACCGGCGATGGTCGGCGTGGAACTCATATTGTCGTTCACCGAGGTAACGCCGTTGCCAAGCGTAAGCGCACCATATTGCAGGGTCACCGTGCCGCTGGCGGTGGCTGCCGAGGAGAGGGTAACCGTCGATGCCGTCAGGGACGAAATGGTTGTTCCAGGAGCGATGCCAACACCGGACACAGTCTGACCGGCGGCCAGCGTCGTGCCAGTCGTGGTCACGTTGACAGTCGTGCTGCCGCTTGTCGTGGTGGAACTGACACCCAGGGCCGTGGTCACTGTCGGGGTGGAGTTAGTTCCACCCGTGTTGTTGAAGGTCAGCGCGCTGGCACCGCTGTAAGTGTTGTTGCCGACATAGGTGAGCGAGCTGCCGCCATTGAGGACGATGTTGGCGCTGTTGTGGATCTCACCGGCTGCGGTGGCGGCCACCGTGGCGTTGTTGATGGTGAGAGTGCCATTCGGGATGGCGACCGTGGCACCGCCATTCGCGCCGGCCGTGCTCAGGGTGAGCGTGCCCCCGTTGACATAGGTGCCGGTGGAATAGTTGTTGTTGCCGGTAAGAGTGAGGCCACCAGCGCCGCCCTTCACCAACGACGTGGCACCAGTGATAACGCTGGCGATGGTGGTGGTGTTGGCGTTGATGTAAGCATAGAGGCCGCTGGCACTTGAAGTCAGGCTGCCATTGTTGATGGCGAGGGTTTGGTTGGCCGCCATGAGCAGGCCGCCTGTGCCGATGGTGAGGGTGTTGCCAGCGCCTATGTCGATGGTGGCCGCAGCGCTGGGATTGACCTTCAAGGAGTTGATCGTCCTGGTGCCCACACCCGTGGTGCTGGCAGCAGTCACGAGGATGTTATCCGTGGCGGTGCCTGCCGTAAGAGCGGTGGCGGAATAGGAGCCGAAGGGTGTAGTATTGATTGGGTTGCCAAGCTGGCCGAGCGGACCAACGCCGCCAGAGGAACCGCTGGGAGCAGCATAGACCGCCCAATCGGTGCCGTTTACCGTGGCCCAGCCACCCATGATGCCGTTGACGCTTGGTGCCGCGCCACCGTTGACCGTGGTAAGGATGATCTGACTGTTGTTGGTGCCGCCGTAGCCGGGGTTGTTGCCGGTGAAGTTTACGTTGATTCCGGCATTGGTGACGAGGTTGCCGATGGTGAGCGTGCTGGGAAGCACCGTGCCAGTGGCCGGAGTAACCGTGATCGTGTTGTTACCTGGCTGGAGAGTAACCGTGCCGACAGAAGCGCTGCCCTGAACACCGAGGTAGGTGAGTGTACCGCCCTGAAGCGTGATGCCGTTGGCGACGCGATTGGCGCCGATTTCAGTGGCGGTGTAGAGGCCCGTGTCATCAAGGGTGAGGCCGCCGAAGTAGTTGGTGACACTGCTGCTGGCGGAGAGGCGGCCCTGATCGCGCAGGGTCAGAGTGCCGCCGCGGATGATGGTTGCTCCCGTGTAAGGGTTGAGGTTGGTGAGGGTCGTGGTGTTGTTGCCCGAGCGGGTGAAGCCCATGGCCGCGACACCATCCTGGATCGTGCCGGAGAAGGATCCCCCGCCGGTGGATGTCAGAACCGCCGCAGTGCCGCCGCTGTTGGTGATGATGCCGCCCGTGCCGGCCAGAGCGTTGACGCTGGTAAGAGCGCCGACAGCCTGGTTCTTGCCGGCCAGATCGAGCGTGCCGCCGTTAACCTGGACGGGATTTACCGTGGGCGTGGTGGCGGTCGGGAAGACGGCCAGCGTGTTGTCCGCCCCGCTGTTGAGTTTGAGAGTGCCGTCGTTGACCGTCGTGGCGTTGGTGGAAACGAAGAACTGCGGCTTGGTGAACTCCATGGCACCCGGACCGGCCTTCACGAAGCTGTTCGAGGACTGGTTGTAGGCGTTGAAGGTAAAGGTGTTGCCCGTGTCCATCTGATGGACATAGAGCTGGGCACCGTTGGGCGATGCGATCACACCGCCGTTTACATCGTTTGCCGCCGCAGCGTTGTTCACGAGGAAGGCGTTGGCATTCAACGTCAGCACCGCTGCATTGTTGATGGCGGCAAGCGAGGAGCCGGCGCTCATCGTCAAGGAGTTCACCGAGAGCGAGCCGAAGGTCTGAGCACTCGTGACGTTGATATTGGAACTTGTCGTCAAAGCGCGGAAGAGGCCGGGTGCCAATTCCGTGGTCGGGTCCAGCGGACGGATGCCGCCGACGGCCGAGTAGGTGGCAAAGCCGACCACACCCGAGGTGGTGTTCTGCGCGATGATGTCGTTGCGGATCGACATCGTGTTGGAGCCGTTGCCGGTGCCGCCGCCCAGCGAGCCGGAGAAGTTTGGCACGTAGAGATTGGAGACTCCGTTGCCCGGCGTGTTGCCGAGGTTGGTGCCGCGGATGAGCGCGGAACCACCGGCGGCGATGGCACCGAGGTTGCCGACCGTCATGGACAGCGGCTGGGCGGCGTTGGCGGCAAGGGTGACGGTGCTGCCACCTGCGGCGATGTTGAGCGCACCGGTGTTGCCCAGATTGAGCGTCTCCGTGGTGGCGGCGCTGGCGTTGCCCAGAATCTGGAACTCGCCGCCGTTGAGCGTGAGGTTGCGGACCAAGGTGGCACCTACGCTGTAGTCCGTGCCGCCGAGACGGTTGTTGAGATTGGCTGTCGTGTTGTCGAGCGTCAGCGTGCCGCTGTCGGTCACGTTGTAAGTGGTGAACTTGGCGCTGCCAGAGGCACCGCTGAGGACCGACGTGCCCTGCGAGGTGGTGAAGGTGCCGATCCCCATGGAGCCTGCTCCCGAAGCGCCGTCGATGGTCATCGTGCCGGTGCCGATCTTGTCCAGATTGAACGAGGCGCTCGTCTGGTTGGCGGAACCAAAACGGCCGGAGTAGGTGAACGTGCCGTTGTCAAAACCGGTGCGCAAGGTGGCGGCGGTTCCAGAGTTGTTGGTGATCAATGCGGACGTTGAGCCGGACATCGAGCCGATGACGGTGGCGAGACCATTGATGTCAAGCGTGCCGCCAGTACCCAGGACGACACGCGAGTTGCGGGACAGGGCATTTGCTGTGCCGGGGCGGAGCGTGCCGTTGCTCACAGTAGTATCGCCTGTGTAATTGTTCGCCGGATTGCTGAGCGCGAGGACGCCAGCGCCCGTTTTGGTGAAGGGGAAGGCCGTGCCCGTGTAGGCTGCACCAAGCGTGCCGACCACGACCGGGCTGTCCACCTGGATGGTCCGGGTGCCGCCTCCGAAAGTGACGACACCGTTCAAGTTCAGGTTGTTGCTGGTCACGCCGCCGATGACGAGGGTGTTCGGCGTGTTGCTCACGTTCACCGGATTGTAGATCGTGGTGCCCGTACCGATCAAGGTCGGCGCTGCGACACCCGAAAGGGTGATGGTGCCGGTACCAAGCGGGCTGGTGGTGATGATGCCAGTGGTGAGGCCCGCGCTGGCACCGACGATCAGGCTGCCGGCCTGCACATCAATGCCGCCGGTCCACAGTCCGATGCTGGCACCGCCAGTGACGGTCGGCGTGGCACCGGTGAGCGAGAGGCCGCCGGTTCCAGTCTTGACGATGGAACCGCTGGTGGTCGCGAGGATTTCCGCGGAAATGACGAGGTCATTCGGAGAGAGGCCGGACACGTTGATCGTCCGCACCCCATTGTTCAGGTCGATGGCACCGGAGATGGTCGGCGTGAGGGTAAGGCTGTCGTTGACCGAGGTTATCGGGTTGGCGTTGTTCAGGATCAACTGACCGCTGGCAGTGAGCGCCGTGCCCGTGGCGGCAAGGGTAGCGTTCTGAGACAAAGTGATCGTGTTCGACGTGGTGGAGACGATGCGAGTACCTGCCGGGATGTTGGCACCCGTGATCAACTGCCCTGCGACCAAGCCTGTGGTCGTGGTCACCGCCGTGATGACGTTGCTGCCAGCGGCAGTGGTGCCGGTGATGGCCGTGCCGCCAACGCTGTTGAAGGCCGTGGCCACAGTCGGAGCGGCCGTGCCACCGGTGTTGTTGAAGGCAAGCGTTCCGGTACGGGTGTTGTTCCCTACGAGGTTCAATGCCGCAGCACCGTTCATCACGATGTTGGCACTGTTGTGGATTTCATTGGCCAGCGTGGCGGTAACGGTGGCGTTGTTGATGGTCAGCGTGCCGTTGGGAACAGCCACTGTAGCACCGCCATCGGCGCTGGCAGTGCTCAGCGTGAGCGTGCCGGCATTGACGACCGTGCCACCCGTGTAGGTGTTGTTGCCCGTGACGGTGAGAGTGTTGCCGCCGGACTTGACCAAGGTCACGGCACCGCCCGCGTTGTTGGCGATGACGCTGGCGATGGTGGCGGTGTTGTTGGCGTAAGCGAAGAGTTCAGCGCCCGCAACGGAGCCGGCGGTAATCGAACCACCGGTGATGACACTGGCTGCACCGTTCAGCAGCAAGCCACCGCTGGTAAGAGTCAGCGTGCTGCCCGCAGCCTGAGTGACCGTGGCGGCGGCGCTAAGCCGCAGTGAGTTGATGGTCTGGGTGACCACGCCAGCCGTGGCCGAGCCGACGTTGGCTGCGATGGTGATGTTTTCGCCGTTGGCGGCTGGCGTACCGGTCGTAGCAAGAACATTGGCCGAGTAACCGGTAAAGTTGAGCGATCCCATGGCCCCGACGCCACCCTGGCCTTGGTTCGCAGCCGGCGTGAAATAGGTGGCCCAATCACTGCCGTTGACCGTGGCCCAACCGCCGATGATTCCGTTGCTGAGCGAAACCGCTGCCGTGTTGATCTGGTTGAGAATGACCTGGGAGTTTCCGGTGCCAGTCTGTCCGAGATTGGTGCCGGTGAAGTTGACCGTGGCACCGGTCTGCCGGACGAGGTTCGAGACCGTGAGGACAGCGGTTCCCGTGTTGCCCGCGGTGGAGGTGATGGTGCTGCTGCCGCCGGAGTTCGAACCGCCCACAAGCGTCACGGTGCCGACAGTCTCCGTGGAGGTGAGGCCGGGAGCACCAGTGAGCGTCAGGGTACCGCCGACAAGGTTGATACCCATGGCATCCGGCACGCGGTTGGTGAGGTTGCCTGTGGCGTTGTTGATGAGCTGGAGGTTGCTGTTGTCGATGTTGAAGGTGCCGAAGTAGTTGTTCATCGTGGCCGTGGTGGCGAGGGTGCCGTTGTCGCGCAACTGAAGCGTGCCGCCGCGGATGTTCGTGCCTCCGGTGTAGGTCTGCGGGCTCACCAGCGTGGTCGTATTATTGCCCGAGCGCGTGAAGGTCAGGTTGCCGCCGATGACACCCGCAAAGGTGCCGCCGCCCGTCGAGGTGAACACGGCCGCACCAGTGCTGGTGACGGTCCCGCCCGAGCCTGGGTAGGCGTTGTTGTTGGTGAGGATGTTGACGGCCTGGTCACGACCGTTGAGATTAATGATGCCGGTGTTGGCATTCAGGGAGATGGCAGCGGTCGCAGTAGACGTCGGTGAAACAGCCAGCGTGTTGGCGAAGGTGTTGCTCAAGTTGACGTTGCCGCCGTTGTTCGTCAGCGAACCAGTGAAGTACTGCGGTGCCGTGAAGCTCAGGTCGGCAATGCAAGCCTTGGTAATGCCGGCTCCGGAGATCATCGCGGAGATGGTCAGGTTGTCCACGGTGTGGATGAACAGCGAACTGGTGCCCGTAGCGATCTGGCCGCCGGTGATGCCCGCATTGCCGGTCAACGCAAGAATGCCGATCGAACTAGGACTGAAGATGCTGCCCGAAGTGGAGCCGGTAAGTCCGCCGCTGGAAGCCAAGGTGATCGTGGCGTCAGTCTGGGTCGTGAATATGTCGTTGCTCGTGAGGCGCAGGTTGGCCGATGTGGTGAACATGTTCGTCACACTGCCCAAAGTTTCATTTGCACCGAGCAAACGCAGGCCGGAGCCGGCGGTGTAGGTCAGGAAACCGGTGCCATTGCCAGCAAGGTTTGTGTCACCCACCATGTCTGGGCGCGTGCTGATGGTGGCAAGGCCGGCAACCGCATTGCCACCGCTGAGGCCCGGGGTGGTGATGAGGATGTTGGATACACCCGCTCCAGGAGTGGCACCGAGGTTGTCACCGCGAATGAGGTAGGTGGAGCCTGTGTTGAGGCCCTGCACGGAGTTGACATTGAGGATCGTGGAGCCAGCCGGGTTCGCATCAAGCGTGACGAAGCCTTCGCCGCTGCCGGCCGCAAGTGTGGCGATGGATTCGTAGGTTCCGCCGGCGGAGCCGATGATCTTGAACTCACCACCTGCAATGGTGAGGTTCTTCAGCAGGCCGCCGCCGCCGAGGCGGTTGTTCACGTTGGTTCCGGAGTTGTCGAGAAGCAGAGTGCCGGTCTGGTTCACGACCTGGGTGCCGAAGGCGGTCTGACCGGCACCCGAGTAGGTCACGGTTCCAGCATTTACCGTCAACGAGCCGGTGCTGGTGCTGCCCGCTCCGGTGAGAGTGAGAGTACCGGTGCCGACTTTGGCGATGTTGGTGTTGCCCAAAGTGGTGGCGCTGTAAGCATTGAACTGACCGGAGAACGTGGTGTTCGCATTGTTCAATCCAACGGTAAGCGTGGTGGAGCCACCGTTGTTGGTGATGATGCCGCTGCCAGAGAGCTGGCTGATGGCTTCATTGGCACCGTTGAGATCAAGCACGGCGGGTGAGGCCATGGTGAAGGTCGAGAAGTCCGGGATCACGTTCGAGGTACCGAGGAAAATCGTGCCATTGGTCAAGGTCGTGGCACCGGCGTAGCTGTTGCCGGCCGACGAAAGTCGGAGGCCGCCCGTGCCGAGCTTGGTGATCCCGCTTGAGCCGGTGCCTTGAAGCGCCGAGGTAATGTCCAGGCTGATGGCTGCGAGGCCCGATGCGGTCACGGTGCGAACCGCACCGTTGAGATCGACGTAGCCGGTGTTCGGGTTGGCAACCGTGCCGGCGGCGGCGGTGGAGGAGATGGTCGGGATGGTGCTGTAGCTGTCGTTGGTGGCGATGATGTTTCCGCCGAGCTTCAAGATGCCGTTGCCCGTGCCGGTGGCGACCGAAGGGTTGGCGGTGCCGCCAGTATTGTTGAAGGTGAGCGTCCCCCCGAGGGTGTTGTTGCCCGTGTAGGTCAGAGTTGATGTACCGTTGAGGGTGACGTTGGCCGACTGCGCAATCTGGCCGGAGTTGCCGGTCATGGTGACGGTCGAGCTGTTGATGGTGAGGTCACCCGGAACGACGGTCGAACCCGCCACGCCGTTGAGCGTGAGCGTCCCTTGATCCACCACAGTGCCACCAGTGTAAGTATTGGAGAGCACCGAGGAATAGGTTAGAGTGTTGGCACCCGCACCGGTGACAGCCGGTGCGGAGAGTGTGATCGTGGTGCCGTTCGGGATGGCGGCGATCACTGTTCCGGCAGGGATGCCGGGGCCGCTCACGGTCTGTCCCACCGTAAGGTTGGTTGTGCTCGTCATGGTCACGGACGTCGATCCAGGCGTGGCCGTAGAGGAGAGTTGGAAATTGCCAGTAATCAACGGGACAGTGCCGGTACCAGTCGGTGCTTGGGATAGTGTCAGAGTGTTGCCGACGATGTTGGTGATGATGGTGCCGGCCGGGATGGCGTTGTTCGAGGTGTAGGTCTGGCCCGTCAGGGTCGCGGTGGCTGCCTGGCTGAGGGTGACGGTGTTGGTAGTGGCGTTGATGGCCGTGATGTTCGTGCCGTTGGGGATGCCCGTGCCGGTGATCGGCATGCCAACAAGAAGGCCGGCAGTGCTGGTCAGCACGAGGCTCGTGCTCGCGGCGGTGGAACCTGTGGTTGCGCCACCGGTGGAGGTGACGGCCGCGCCCACCGAACTGATGGGCATTCCAATGGCAAGACCGTTCGCATTGGTCACGGTCACCTGTTTGTTCCCCATCGTGACGTTGGTGCCGGAAACAGCGACGGGCACTGGCGTAAAGGTCAGGTTGACCGTACCGGCAGCGGTGGCATTGGCGCTGAGCGTGAAGGTCGTCGGGCCGGCGATCGTGGCGATGGTCGCACCGTCAGGAATGCCAGTGCCGAAGACTCTCATGCCGACGGCCAGACCCACGGTATTGGCAACCGTGACGGTGGCGTTGGCATTGACGGTGGTGCTGTTGAGCACGGCCTGAGGCGTAAGCGTCAGGGTGCTGCCACCAGACTTGACCAGCGTGACGGCACCCGTGCCGTTGTTGACCACGGGCGAGTTGAACGTAGCCGTGTTGTTGGTGTAGGCGTAGAGGTTGGCAGCCGTGTTGGCAGTGGCACCAGCGGAGAGCTGGCCGGCCGCGAAGACACTGGCAGCGCCGTTCATCAGGAGGCCGCCCGAGCCAAGTGTCAAGGTGCTGTCGAGAGTGTTCTGCGTGATGGTGGCCGCCGCGCTCAAGCGCAGCGAGTTCACCGTGCGGGAGGTGACGCCGGTCACGCTGGCTGCGGTGGTGATGTTGTCGGTGGCGGTGCCCGCAGTGAGTGCATTGGTCGAATAGGCACCGAAGGGCGTGGTGCCGATGAGCGTGGAGCCAAGCGCACCCACACCAATCGCTCCAGTAGTGGCGTCAGCCGAGGAGCGGTAGCTGGCAAAGTCGGCACCGTTCACTATGGCCCAGCCGCCGAGGATGCCGTTGGTCAGCGTCGGTGTGGCACCGCTGACCTGGGTGAGGATGATGCGGCTGTTGTTGTTGTCGAACTGAGCACCCTGGCCGAGCACGCCAGAACCAGCGGTGAAGTTGACGGTGGAGATGGAGTCGCGAGTCAGGTTGCCGATCGTGAGGCCAGCGGAGCCGCCCGTGCCGCGCGTGGCGGTGATGGTGCTGGCACCGTTCTGGAGGCCGACGGATGCCACGCTTTGAGTAGAATCGAGACCATTGTAGCCCAAGTAAGCCAGCGTACCGCCCTGGAGGGTGATCGCGGCGGAGGCGTTGACGCGGCTGATGTCGTTGAGCGGGTTGCCCTGGTTGTCGAGGTTGAGGGTGCCGTAGTAGTTGTTGATTGCCGAGGTATTGGAAAGCTGGCCGTTGTTCTGGAGGGTGAGCACCCCGCCACGAATCGTGGTTTCCCCGCTGTAGGTGTTGTTGGAGAAGAGCGTCGTCGTGTTGCTGCCGCTACGGGTGAATGCGAGCGAACCATTCATCGTACCGGTGAAGGTGCCGCCGCCCGTGCTGGTAAGCGTGGCCGCCGTGCTGCTGGTGATGGAGCCGCCGCCGTTGGGCACTGCGGTATTTCCATTGCTGAGGGCCGCTACGACCTGGCTGTTGCCGTTGAGGTCGAGGATGCCGCCGTTGACGTTAAGCGCGTTGCCCGTGCCGACGCCCGATACGAACAGGGTGTTGGTCCCACCGGCAAGCTGGACCGTGCCACGGTTGATGTTCGTGGTGCCAGTGTAAAGCTGGCGGGTCTGGAGCACCAATGAGCCGTCGCCGTCCTTTGTGATGCCGCCGGTGCCGGTGATGGCACTGTTGATGTTGAGGTTGGTCGAAGCTCCAGGAGTCCAGATGAACATCGAGCCGCCAGGGCCCGCGAGCTGACCGCCGCTGATGCCGGTGTTGCCCGCGTTGGCGAGGATGCCGCCGCTGGTGACAGTGAGGACGCCCGAGGCAGGCAACTGGCCGCCACCCACGATGCCCGTTCCGGAGTTGAGCACGAGGCTGTTGACGGTGACGTTGCCACCGCTGATGAAGTTGGCCCCATAGGTGCGGGTGTTGAGGGTGACGTTGTTCGTGGCACCAGAGCTAAGGAAGGGCGACAGCGCCATTTCCGCCGCCGTCAGGCCGCGGAAGCCGACGCCGGTTGAAGACGTGTCACTGCCGGTCGTATTGGCACCCGTGGCACCGACGTAGGTGGCGAAGGACGTGCCAGTGCCGGTCGCGGAAGAGTCGATGAGGATGTCGGGACGGATGGACATGGTGCCCGTGCCGATCGCACCCGCGCCGCCGATGCCCGTCGGCTGCGCAGTCAAGGCGACGAACTGGGCGACACCCGGACCCGCCTTAAGCGTGCCGAGGTTGGTGCCGCGCAAAAGGAGCGAGGCGCCGGCGGTGACGTTGGAGACCGCGCCGGTGTTGAAGGTCAGGGGCTGCGCCGTATTTGGCGTGAGGGTCATGGTGCTGCCACCGACGCCGAGAGTGAACTGTCCGGCTGAAGCGGCGGTGACCGTCAGACGGTTGTTCGGGTTGGTGGTGGGATTGGTGGTGACTGTGGCTGCGGCGCTGAGCACAAACGTCGTGGCGTTGGTGATCGATGCAATGGTAGTGCCGGTCGGGATGCCAATGCCGGTAACCACCATGCCAGGGATCAGGCCGGCCGTGCTGTTGACAGTGACCGTGGTGCTGCCGCTGGTGGCGATGCCGTTGCTCATGGTGACGACGTTGCCCAGCGTTTCCGTCGTGCTGGCACCCGCGTTGCCGAGCAGGTTTACCGTGCCGCCGGCCAGGGTCATCGTAGCGCCCTGTGCGGCACCAACAAGACGACCGCCGCCGAGGCGGTTGTTCACGTTGGTGGCAGTGTTGTCGAGCGTGAGGGTGCCGGTGGCATTCACAGTGTTGCCGAGGAAGCTGGTCGCGGCATTGCCGTTGTAGAGCGTAGTACCCTGGCTGGTGGTGAAGGTGCCGAAGGCAGTGCTCGTGTTGCTGGTGAGGTTCAGCGTGCCGGTGCCCACCTTGTTGACGTTAAGGGTGTTTGTCGAGCCGTCGCTGAAACGCGTAAAGGCACCGGAGAAAGTGGTGCTGGTGTTGTCCCAGCCCGTCACCAGCGTACCGGCGGTGGCGGAGGAGTTCGTCACGGTGCCGGAGCCTGCGAGGCTGCCGATGTGGATTGTGTTGCCACCGTTGAGGTTGAGCGTGCCGGAGCCGCCCACCGTGACTGCGGAGCGTGGCATGCCCGCACCGTTGGCACCAAACTGGAGCGTGCCGGCGTTGATGGTGGTGGCTCCATTGAAGCTGTTGACGGCGCTCAATTGCAGGACGCCGGTTCCTTCCTTGATGATGCCGACGCCCGAGCCGCGGATGGAAGCGGTGACGTTGAGAGCGGCCTGAAGGTTGGCCACATCCTGACCGTTCACGGTGATCGGATTGGCAGTGAACGTGCGGTTCGCCGCGCCGAGGTTGACGCCGCCGGCGAGGGTGGAGGTGGTGCTGACATTTGAGGAATCCGCAGTCACATTGCCTGTCAGCGTAAGCAGGCCGCCGTTGGAGCCACCAGTGTTCAGGGTCGGGGCATTGCCACCGTTGTTATTGAAGGCGAGGCCCGCGAGGGTGTTGTTGCCCAGGAGGTTCAGAGTACCGCCACCGTTGATGACCGGAGCATTGGAGGAGTCGATCTGACCGGCGATGTTGTTCATCGTCACAGTGCCGCCGCTGATGGTAAGGCCGCCGGCCGGGATGACCGTCGTGGCGCTTGTCGCGCTCAGATTCAGGGTGCCCTGGTCCACCGTCGTGCCGCCGGTGTAGGTGTTGCTGAGACCAATCTGCAGTGTCGTGATGGCCGAGGTGGTTGGCGCAGAGAGCGTGATGGTGTTGCCGCTGACGTTGGTGACCGTGGTTCCGGCCTGGATGCCGACGCCGCCGACCTTGTCGCCGATGCTTACGCCGGTGGCGTTCGGTACCACGACCGTGCTGGAACCGGATGTGTTGGTGGCACCTGTAAGGGTCCACGACGGCTGCAGGGCAAGGGTACCCGCACCCGACTTCACGAGTGAAACAACGCCGCTGCCATTGTTGGCGATCACTGAGTTGATCGTCATCGTGTTCTGGGCGTTGTAGGCAACAAGTTCCGTGGTTCCCGATCCCGTACCGGCGGTCAAGACGCCCGGATACAGACCGAGACCAGCAACACCGATGGTGGAGGGATTGGCGTTGTTGCTGCGGAGCAGGCCGCCTTGGTCGAGCACCAAGGTGTTGCCAGCGGTGGTGAAGCCGATGTCAACGGTGGCACCGCCGGAAAGACGGAGGTAGCCGGTGGTTGTGGTCGGGTCAGCAAGATTGGTGGTGGTGGTAACCTGCGTGACGTTGCCCGAGGCAAAGGTGCCGTCATAGACTCGGTAGCCGGTCGTGCCGAGGGCACCCACGCCAAACGACGTGGTGTAACCTGCATAGTCGTTGCTGTTCACGATGGCCCAGGCGGGCATGACATTGTTGGTAATCGACGGAGCCGAGGAGAACAGGATGCGGCCGCCATTGCCCATCTGGCCGAGTGCGTTGAAGTTCACCGTCGTGCCATTGTTGGCGGCGCGCGTAAGGCTGAGGAAGGTGAGATCGGCCGAGTTGATGCCGGTGCCGCCGGTGGTGGCCGTAAGCGTGTTCGCACCCTGGGCCAAGGTCAGAGCGCCAAGCGTCTCAGATGAAGCGGCCTGCGCACGGCCTTGGAGGGCGATCGTGGCACCCCGCACGGTGATCGGAGCGCTGTTGCTGAAGCGGTCGGCGATGTCGAGCAAGGCCGTGTTGGTGAGATTCAGGGTGGCATAGTTGATGTCCACCGTGGACGATCCGGTGAGGCCGGTGAGCGCACCGGAATCTTGGAGCGTGAGGGCACCGTTGTTGATCAGCAGATTGCCAGTGAACAACGGGCTGCTGTTGGTCAGCGTCAGCGTGCCGGTGCCGGACTTGTTGTAGGTGAAGGCACCTTCGAGCGTGCCGGCGAAGGTGCGGGTGTCGGAGTTGCTCACCAGAGTACCGGCAGAAGAAGTGCCAAGCACGCGGCCACCAGCCCCGGCGATGGTGGAATCGGACAGCAGACCGCTGATGTACTGAGATTTGCCGTTGAGATCCAAGGTGCCGCCATTGAGCACCACAAACTGATTTGGCAACACCGTGTTGCGCGCAGCGCCCAGTTGAAGGGTACCCTGATTGATGACGAGGTTGCCGGTGTAAATATTTTGCGCGTTAAGCAGCAAGGTGCCCGCCCCGGATTTCGTGAGGCCGCCTGATCCGGTGATCACGCTTCCGATGGTGGTGCTGTCGAGGGCATGGATGATGCCTTCGTTACCGGCAAAGGCCAGAATACCGCCGTTTATGCCTGTGTTGCCCGTGCGGCCAATGATGCCGCCGGACTGGTTGGTGAAGGTGAGGAGCGTGCCGATGCTGATGCCCGCCGCGCTGTTGAGGTCCATCGAGTTGACCGTGCCCACGCGGGTGAGCGTGGTGGTACCGGTGGTGAAGACGATGTTGTTGTTCACCGGCAGGCCGGTTCCGGTGAGGGTGAAGTCCACCGCGCCGCCAGTGATGGTCTGAGTTTCAGCGCCGCTCAGCGCGCGGATCAGGGTGGTGTTGCCGGTGTTGGCCGTCGCAAAACCGGTGCCCGCACCGCCAGGCGTTGTCGTGTTGACCAAGGCGTAGGGCAGGATGCCTTTGTTGGCCGAGCCGTTGGCACCGGTCTGGCCGGTAAAGGTTGGGCCGGTGGTGACGGTGATGTCACCGACACTGTTCGCAAGAGTACTGCCAAGGCTGTTGCCCGAGAATGTCACCACACCGCCAGCATTGCGGGCGAGGCTGGCAATGGTCAGGTTGGTACCGCCCGTGGCAGCGCCGGTCACCGCGACCTGATCGAAGCCGCGGCCAATGGTGAGCGCGCCGAGCGACTGCGTCGTGGCGGCGGCATTCGGCGTGATGGTCAGGCTGCCGCCTGTCAGAGTGATCGGACGTGCACCGAGCTTGTCGGCGGTGCTCGAGGTATAGTCGAGATTCAGCGTGGCACCGGTCAACACGGTGGCACCGATGGTCGGCGCGCCCGTGATGGCACCAGAGCCGTTGATGCTCAAAGTGCCCTGGTTGATGGCGAGGGCACCGGTGAGAACCACGCTGTTGGCCGTCGTGACATTCAAGGTGCCGGCACCGAACTTGTTGAAGTTGACGTACTGATTCGACGTCGGGGTGGTGGAGGATGTCAGGTTTCCGGCGAGGTTGATCGTGGCTCCCGAAGCCGGGTTGAACGTGACGGAGCGGGCCGTGGTGGTCGTGTTGCTGATGCCTCCGTTGATGTTGAGTATCCCGGCGTCGGCACCGATGACGGCATCGAAGGGCATGAGCAGCGCGCTGGAAACCGTGTTCGTGCCCGACACGTTCTGCAACTGACCACCAAAATTGAGGCCGCCGTTTGCCTGATTGCCCGTGCCCTGGAGGGTGATGGAATTGGATACCGTGATGCCGCCCGAAAGCTGGAGGGCGGCGCCAACAGCCGTGGAACTCGGCGCGATGAAGATCGGGGCACCACCGGCGGCACTGTTGGTTGAGAGGCGGACCGCGCCGGCATTGATGTAAATCCCGCCCACCCACGAGGAAGGATTGGCCACGTTGATGTTGAGGATGCCGTTGTCGTTCTTCACGAGCGCATTGCCCACCCCCGTGTTCGTAAACGGCGAACTAAGCGTCAGGACGTTGGGGGAACTGATGTTCGTGGCGGTGACTTCGATGGCGTTGTAGGGCTGCGCCAGATTGATTGTGCGGGATTCGGTGAAGGTGCCGGTGGCTCGGAAACCGTTGCCAGTGACCGAAGCTGTGGCGAGGGTCGTGTTCGGGACGTTGAGCTTGATCACGTTGGTGGGGTCCCCAAGTGGAGCAGTGCTTCCCACCGAAACGGCACCCGCCTGGATGTCGATGATGTTGCTGGAACCACCGAAGGAGTTGGATGCCCCGCTGAGTACGACGGTGCCGGAGCCAGTCTTGACGAAGTTGTTGGCACCGGAGATGAGGCCGCTGAGTTCGAGACCCTGCACCACGTTGGAGTTGGTGACGTTGGCGACGTTGAAGGCGTTGGAAGCGGCAAGCGCGATGTTGTCGGTGAGCTTCAGTCCGTAGCCGCTGTTATTGGTGACGGTGACGCCATTTACGTAGCTGGCAGTGAGCGCTGTGGGCGTGATCGTCTTGTTGGCCGCAAGGATGGTGGGATAGGTCGCGGCCAGGCGATCCACCGTGAGCGAAGGCACGCCGGAGACGGTGAGCGGCACGGTGTAATTCAGCGCCTGAGTGTTGCCAAGATTGTCGCCGTCCATCAGGAGACCGAGACTGCCGCCGGCAGTGGAGATGGTGCCAAGCGTGCCGGTCGCGTTGGTGAGGGCAAGGACGCCCTGGTTGATGCTGATCGCACCCGTCGCGGCCGAAACATCACCCGAGAGCACCAGGAGGCCTGGTCCGTCCTTCGTGATCTTGCTGGCCGCAGTGGTGAGGTTGCTCGAGATGGTGACACCCTGGGTGGCGGTATTCATCTGGTGGAAGATATACTCGCTGTTGGTGCCGGTCGTGATGCCACTGCCGAATCCGCCGACGGTGATAGGCTGCGGCGTGGTGGATCCAAGGAAGAGGAAGGCACCGCTGTTTACGTTCAAGGAGTCCGATGCGCCGGAGCCATTGAAGGTGAGGCCCGCACTTGCGAGGGTGGAAGTGTTTTCAAGCAAGAGGGCATTCACCTGATGGCTGGTGCCGGTCAGGGTGAGATTGGAGGTGCCGGAATAGCGCGCATTGTTGAGCAACGTGGTGGCACCGCCGGCGACGATCTGCTCGTACTCCGAGGAAGTCAGTGCCCGGAAGCCGTTGCCGAGACCGCCGAAGGTGCTGTAGGTCACGAAGGCATTGCCCATCGAGCCGGTGGCGGTGGCATTGACGCCGGCATTGCTGCCGACGGCCCATGGCAGGATGCTGATGTTGGTGGACACGCCGGTCGTGGTGCCGCCACCACCAACCAACGCACCGACGACATTGGTGGGATTGGCCATGTAAATGTCACCGCGGCGGTTGGCGATCGGGTCTTCCATGCTGGTTCCGAGGACGAAGAGGGTGGAATTGTTGGTGCGGACCAAATCGGAGAGTGTCAATCGGGCGGTTACGTCGGTCCCGGTAGCGTTGACACGGATGGTGTTGGCACCGCCGCCGAGGGTGACCGCGCCCACGGTTTCATTGCGGGGCGTGAGGGTGCTGATCTGGTCGCTGGTGTAGTTGAGGCCGACGGTGGCGACTGCCGCGTTCGGCGCGGTGTTGGTCAGGGTGATGGCCGAGGCGTCGTTGAGGCGGTTGGTGTCGGTGACGTTGCCTGTGGCGTCGATGTTGAGGCCGCCGCCGTTGAGGATAGAGACAGCGCCGACATTGGCGAAATTGGAGGAAATTACGCCGGTGGAAAGCGCACCGTTGGCCAGCGCGAGCTGTGCGCCGTTAACCGTCAGGGTGCCGGTGTAGGGATTGTTGGCGGTGTTGAGGGTGAGCGTGTTGGCAACCGCCGTGCCGGTGACTGTGAGCGAGCCGCTGCCGGTGATTTGACCGGAGTAAGCCGTGTTGCCGAGCTGGTTGATGGTGAGATTGCCCGTACCGATCGCAACCGTGCCACCCACCGCGATGCTGCCGGTGACCACACCAGCCGTGACCGTGCTTCCCATCAAGCCGCCGCCGGCAAGGCTGCCGATTGTTTCGGTGGTGCCGTTGAGGTCGAGCACGGCGGTGGTGGAGTTGGCCAGCGTGACTGGAGAGAAGTTCGGGAGGGCATTACCGCCCGAGAGCTTGAGGGTGCCATCGTTGATGCTCGTCGCACCGGTGTAGAGATTGCTGCCAGAGAGCAGAAGGGTGCCGGTTCCTGCCTTGGTAAGAGCGAGCGCACCGTTGTTCGGCGGCTGGTTGATGATGGAGGAGCCAATGGTGAAGTCTGCTCCAGTGTTATACTGGTGGACCATCAATTCATTGCCCGTGGAGGAAAGGTAGCCACCGGTTATGGATGCGGCATTGGCTCCGACGTTTGAGGTGACCAGCACGCCGCCGCCGCTGATGTTGAGGTAAGCTGCGGAATTGATCGCCGCAGTGGAAGCGGCAGCGGCATTGAAGCGGAGGGAGCTGATGCCCGTGGTGGAGTTGTAGGTGCCTGCAAAGCCAGCGGAGTCGGTGATGTTGGCGTTGGTCCAGGTTGCCGGGTTGTCGTTCGACGTGGTGGTCACGGCAATGACGTTGTTCGAGCCGTCCTTGGTGGCGAAGTTGGTCGTGCTGCCGATGGTCACCGTGGCCCAGTTTCCAAGCGTGGTGGCCGCGCCGATGTTGATGTTGTTGGTGCCGGTGGAGGCGCGCAGGAAATTGATGGTTGACTGAGTATTGCGGGTGATCTGGCTGGCGGTGGTGCTGTTGCCCATGTTGACCGTGAGATTGGCACTGCCAGTGGTATTCACCGCGAGGCGGGAGTCTGTGTTGGAGTTCAAGGTGGTGGACGTGTAGGCCTGCGTGGCGGTGGTGGCGTCCGACTTGTTGAAGTTCAAGATGGCCGATCCGAGCGTCAGAGTGCCGGCACCGAGCTGCCCCGCCGTGGCACCCGTGTTATTGGCATTAAGCGTGCCCCCCGTGACGGCAACGTTGCCGGTGAAGGTGTTCACCGCCGTCGCGGAGGTGGTGAGGGTGCCGGAGCCGATCTTGGTGAGTGAGCCAGCATTACCCAAGTTTTGAATGATGCCAGCGATGCTGGTATTGCCCGTGCCGCCAATGGTGACCGTGCGGCTCTGGCCAGATTCGCTAAGTGAGAAGGTGTCAGCAGCGGCGTCACCGATGGTCAGTGTTCCGCCATTGTTGATCAACGTGTTGCTACCGCCCGTGTTGACGAAGTTGCCATTGAATACAAGCGTGCCCGGCCCCTGGATGAGACCACCGCCGGCACCGAGGGTGATGCCCTGCGCAAAGGTGTAGGTGCCGCTGTTGGCCGCCTGGAAGTAGCCGCCGACGAAAGAAAGGGTGTTGGTGTTGGCTCCTAGAGGTGTGGCCGCTGCTGTATAGGGGCCGACGGTCGCGTCAATCTGGAGCACGCCGGATGTTACGTTCGTATTGCCGGTGTAGGTATTAGCCGTGCCGCCGATTCGGAGCAGGCCGGCGGGGCTGTTTAGGCCGGTGTTGGCAGACATGGCCGCACTCAACGTGCCCGCGCCAGCGCCACCGTTCCCAATAACGCCGTTGATGATGGTGGTCCCCGTGCCGCCCATTGTATAGGTACGCGCACTGCCATCAGCCAAACCAACGTTTGCCAGCGTCAGCGTCGCTCCGCCGGTAAGGAAGTTTGACAGGACGCTGTTGCCCGCGCTGTTGTTATTAACCGCTCCGTTGATGACGAAACTGTTGCTTCCGGTAAACTGAAAGTTTGTGTTCGCCACCGTGATGAAGTTCACGGACGCTGGCAAGGTCCGGGTTCCGCCAATCGCCTGCATGGAGGCATTGCTGATCGTCACATTGCCTGCGGACACATTGCCCAGCGCATTGTCATTGCCGATTCCGAGCACACCGGTGTTGATCGTGGTTCCTCCTGTGTAGGTGTTGTTGCCGGTGAGAACCCAGGTGCCGGCGTCGCTCTTGGTGACAGCGGTGGCGGTGGTGCCGTTCTGGATGACGGAGGATACAATGTTCATGTCCTCGTTGGAGCCACGAAGCTGGAGGGTCTTCGTTGCTGTCGTTTGGGTGAAGGTCAGGTCCGTGATGGTCAGCGGCCCGCTGCCATCATTGGAAATGGTCGATGTGCCTCCAGTGCCGGCGATTTCAATGCGGCGCGTGACATTTTCGCCGCCGCCGACATAGACAAAGTTGGGGTTGTTGGCAGCCCCGCCGATCACGAGGCGATTCGTTGCATCGGCAACACCTGTGAGGGCACCCAGGGGACCGCTTGCACCGAGATTGCTCACGATCAGCGTGCCGTTGTTGACGACCACGCCGCCCGTGCCGGCCGTGCCATTGCCGCCACCTGTGAAGGTGTTGTTGCCGGTAAGCACCAGAACGCCGCCGCCAGTCTTGGTCAGGGCTGCCGTGCCTACGGCGGCTGTACCTGAAAGCACGCCGGAGACGGTCGAATAGTCCGTGTTGGTGGTGCCGTTGTCATCCACCTGGATCGTACGCGTGGTGGTGAAGCCGGTGCCGAGGTCAATGGCGTTGACCAGTTGCGTCTCAGCCAGAGATGTGGTCGAACCGAGGATGAGTGTACCGGTGCCGTTGCCAATGCCGCCTGTGCCCCAGGTCAGCGAGGGGCCGTCGTTGACGCCGATGGTGGTGCCGCCGAGATCGACGGTGAGTTTGGCTGTAGAAGCAGCGAAACCGCCGTTGGCATTGGCCGCCGACCACTGCACCTGTCCAGCCGCCGTGCCGATGGCACGTTGGAACTCACCGGCGGTTTCGAGGACGCCGCCGTTGAGGCTGAGGTTGCTGCTGGCCGGGAGGCTGGTGCCGTCCGTCGCACGCAGGGCACCGCCGGTGATGGTCGTGGGCCCGACGTAGCTGTTGGCGGTGTTGCTCAGGATCCAGAGGCCGGCGTCTGCCTTGGTGATGCCGAGCTGATAAGTGGCGCCGGCGGAGTCGTCGAGTTTGATGCCCATTTCGTTGTCGCCCGTCGAGTTGCCACCAAGGGTGAGCGTGCGTGCTCCGGATGCTCCTGAGAAGCCGACAGTGCCGGTGGAGTTGAAGATGAGCGCCGCGTTGTTCTGCGCACCAGCAGCAAGGACGTTGTTGCCGAACTGGCCGGACGACTGAATCGTGCCGTTGCCAGCAAGAGTGAACAGACGGTTGGTGGTGACGGAAGGCGTCTGCGTCGTCTGGAAAATACTGGCGTTGGAGCCGGTGTACTGAAGAATACCGCCGTTGAAAACAAGGCTGCCGGCATTGTCACCGGTGTCACCCGCACCAATGCCGCTGGCAGAACCGATGTCAGCAAGAGATGTCACGGCGACCGTGCCACCATTAATGGTCATCGGACCCGTGAAGGTGTTGGCGCTGGAGATCGAGAGCGTTCCGGTACTTGTCTTGGTAAGGCCGAGTTTGCCCTGGCCTGGGGTGGTGAAGTTGGCGTCAGTGATCAGGCCGGAGGACAAGCCGCTGGTGGCGTTGTTCCCCACCGTCAAGGTGGCGGTGCCTGCCGAAGTCGAGGCGTTGGTCACGGTCCCTGCGTTGTTCAGGGCGCCGACGGTATTGGAACTGACACCGTTGAGGTCCAGGGTGCCGTCCTGGCGAATCGTCAGGCCCTGATTGATCGCACTGAGCACCCCAGTGCCCGAGAGTTGCAGCTTGCCCTCGTTGATGGTGGTGGTCCCGGTCTGCGCATTGGAGGCATTGCTGAGGATCAATGTGCCGGCACCGTTCTTGGTGAGGCCGCCGGTCGTGGTGCTGAGAATGGGGGCCGAGAGAAGCAGAGAGCTGCCCGTATCCACACGCACTGCAAGATCACCAGCCGAATTGGTGGTCACCCCGCCGCCGCTGGTGGCGATCTCGCCATTGCCGCCGGTCTGGAGGATGCCGCCGCCAGTGGCACCACCCACGGTCAAATTGCCGCTCATCGTGAGGGTTTGGGCACCCGAAATGCGCAAGGAGTTCACCGCCACAGCGGCATTGCTGAAGCTGCCCGTAATCTGGTTGTGAGCAGCAGCGGTAAGGGCGGAGGCGCTGGTAACACCTTCAGCGCCACCGCCGTAGGTGGGAGCGCGCCAGAAGAAGTTGCCCACTCCCCCGGTCGTGTCATTGAAGGCAAAATTCGAGCTGTCGAAATAGGCGTGGGAATTGACGAAACCAGAAGCCAGGCCCGTGACGTTGAGCTTGAAGTTTGTGCCGTTGGTTCCCGGACCGCTGTTGGTGTAGTTGAGGGACGTGCCCAAGGACGGAGCCACCAACGAACTGAAGGTCAACTGGGCATTGCCGGTATCACCGGTGCCACGGGTGATCTTGATGGTGCCGGCCCCGGCGGTGGTCGTCAGCGCGCCGAGCGCCTCCGTGCTGCCCGTGCTGAACGCACGATACTCAAGAGTGCCGCCCGCCTGCTGATTGCCCATGAGGGAGTTGGCGTTGAAGACCACGGCACCCGTAGCATTCACAATGTCCGTGGTCGCACCCGGTGAGAGGAGTTTCAAAGTACCGCCCGCCACCGTCGTCGTGCCGGTGTAGGTGTTGGCCCCGGAGAGCACCCAGGTGCCACTGCCGTTCTTTTGAATCGAAGTAGCCCCGGTGTTGTTGGCAATCACGCCGCGGATTTCGTTGTCCAGCGTGTTGGAACCACCGAGGAACAGGGTCTTGGCTGCGGTGCTGCCGATCACGAGGTTTGAATTGATGACCAACGCCGAAGGAGCCGTTCCCGTCTGGTTGGCGTTGATGACGTTGGTGGCGGCGTTGAGGTTGATTTGCTTCCCGAGGGTCGGGACAGTTTCACCTGCACCCGTGCCCGCTGCGCCCACATAGTTCAGTGTACCGCCACCGAGCACAATCTGGCCACTGGTGGAAAGGTTGTTGTATGGACCGAAAGCCCCAAAGCCGTTAACCGTCAAGGTGCCGGCATTTATCGAAGTGTTTCCGGTGATCGTTGAGGCCGTTCCCGTCATGGCCAATGTTCCCGTCCCGGCCTTGGTCAAAGTGGAAGCGCCTGTATTGATCTGAAGGAGGCTGCCATTCCAAACCGCGTCGCCCGCCGTGCTGAAGGTGAAAGCTCGGGCAGTGGCACTGTCACCGATGGTCACATTGCCGTTGATCGTGGTGAGACCGTTGATGGTGCCGGTGGTGATTGCCACATTGCCTGCGCCATTGCCGCCGAGGTTGGCACCCGCCGAGCCAATGGTGAAACCGTAGCCGTCACGACCATTCAGGGTCAGCGTTCGGGAGATGTTGCCGAAGGTGAAGGCACCAAATTGCACCGTCTGGTTCAAGCCCGAACCACCAATGGCTCGGTCCACGAAAATGGTGCCGTTGTTGTCAGTAAGCGCCACGTTCTTGGTGGCGAATGTGCCGATGGTCGATGCATCAGCGCGCACTTCGAGAGTGCCGCTATTGAACCTGATCGAATCCGCAGCCGTGCTCGTGCCCAATTGGCCTGCATCAGACACGCGCAAGGTACCGCCATCAAGACGGACACGACCGCTGTTCTGATTCGTATTGTTCGAGAGGATCATGGTGCCGCCGCCGGTCTTGATGATGCCTCCTGTGGAGACCGGGATTTGCGAAGACACAACTAAATTGCTCGGGATGCCGCCGCCCAACTGGTTGCCCACAACGATCAAGTCCTGCCCCGTCCCGAGGTTCAAATTGCCCGCAATGGTGGTGGTGCCAAAGGGAACCGTGATGCGCGTCGCCGTGGTACTGGAAGTGGTGATATTCCCTGAAATGGTGTTGTTGCCAATGCTGGTGAGGGCACCCTGCGAGAGGATGAAGGTCTGATTGGTCGCCTGTGAGGAGGGCGAGATGGTAACACCGCCCCCGGACAGGGACAGATTTCGCGAGAGGGTGTAGCCATCCACATTTCCGCTGGCAAGCATCAGCGTGCCGCCGCCGACGCGCTGGTCACCGCCAACGAGAATCGATCCCGTGCCAGTTCCGAGCGAACCATTGTTCCTGGCCACAAGCACCCCTTCGCGCACGGCCGTGGTGCCGGTGTAGCTGTTCGAGGAGTTGGTGAGTTCGAGCGTGCCGGAGCCCGACTTGCTGATGCCGTAGGCGGAACCGCCGTCGCTCAAGATGCCCGACTCGGTCAACCGGCTGAGATAGCCCACGCTCCAGTTCTGGGAAGCCCCGAGCGCGACGTCCGCCGAGATGAGCGGACTGTTGGAGATCAAGCCCGGTGCCAGCGCACTCGACCCGACCGTGACGCCCAACGGGGCAGCTGAAGAAGAACCGTAACCGGAACCGGTGATCGTCAGCGTGTTCCCTCCGCCCGCGATCGTGTAGTTCCCGGTTCCCAGGTCCGTCGCATTGAAGATGAGTCCCTGAGCCGAGATGGGAGTGCCCAACGTCACCGTCCCACCGATGCCGCCAAACAAGGCGATGTTTCCGTTGATCCAGTCCTGCATGGTGCCCCCGTTGTCCCACAGGCCAGAGGGGTTGGTCTCCCATGTGCCAGGTCCTCCGCCGGTCGGTGCACCAGAGATGCCATCATTGTCCCAAATGAGCGTCGCTCCACGAATCTCAACGCTCCAAATCGCGAAACACGCGATCAACACGGCGGTCACCGGTGTCTTCAGGTTGGCTCGAAACCACTTCAAAATCGGACTGCCTTTTTTGGTGGTGCCAGGCTGGTTGGGTTCAGTGTTCATAATGATCGAGGGAACGGACGTTGCAGGACGATGAGAAAGAGTGACAAGACGGAGAGGACCGGAGAAAAATATGGGAGATCAACAGCACGACAGACAACCCTCCCGTCCGCCATCGGAATGGCGCACGGAGGGGCTTGAACTGGATCGTTTGCTTGGTGCTTGGAAATACAAAAAGACTATTTTTCGCATTTTGCTGTCAAACTGACATGTAAACACATTTGAACGACACTCGACAAGGCCAATTTCTAATTTTGATCACATTTTTGCGACAGCCTGCAAGGAATCAAAAAAGAGCTGATGCTCGTGTCGATTTTACCCGCAAAACCGGGACTTGTGTTCGCTGGTTTCCGAGCTTGTTGAGGATCGCTCTGGCCGCAATGGAAAGGGCGTCGGGAAACCTGTCGCCTGCGGACAAAAGGAGTTCAACCCCACCGTCGTCACGTCTCGCACCAATGAGAATGGAATGAAACTTTCCTGTGTGAGTAATTCACATGTAAAGCCATTGTGCCAACCATGTATAATCCGCAATGTCGCTCACCCGAAATTCTAGAACTGTCGGGCATTTCCCCATACCAGACCGAACGGACCGGCGGTGCGCGCTTTGGCAAATTGGTGTGGTCACCCGAACCGCATGTGATTCATACAGGACAAGAATGCTGCCAGTGGACGGCAGGCCAAAAGAACTCCACGATGCACGATCTCTCCTCCATTTTCGACCATGCCCAACCGCCTTGCGCAACGCCGACTCCACATTCGAAGTCACTCCTTCCGCGGAGTGAAAGCGACGGTTTCTCAGCCGGGGCCGGTGAGTGAAATGATACAAAGAGAGCCAGTCGCACCCTGACTGGCGAGTTCGCGCCATCCTGCCCATGCCGGACATCGTCCTTGCCACGCTCAACGCCAAGTACATTCACGCCTCGTTAGGACTTCGCTGCCTCATGGCGAACCTCGGCGGGTTGCGTGAACGCGCGTGCATCGCCGAGTTCACCATCAATCAAGCTCCGGTTGAGATTGTCGAGGCCATCTTTGCACTCTCGCCACACGTCGTGGGCTTCGGCGTTTACATCTGGAACGTGGAGCAGACGACCGCGGTCATCAGGTTGCTGAAACGACTCCGCCCCGGTCTGATCATCATCCTCGGCGGCCCGGAGGTGTCGCACGAACCGGAGGGCCAGGAGATTGTGGCGCTCGCGGATCATGTGATCACGGGGGAGGCGGATTTGAAATTCGCAGCGGTTTGTCGCGCCCTGCTAATTGATGAGTGCAAGACGACGAGTGACGAAGTTGCCGCGAGTGCGGAATCCCATTTGTCATTCACCACTGATCATTCGCCCCTACCAAAGGTGATCGCCTCGGACCTCCCCGCGCTAACCGACCTTGCCTCACCCTACGGTCTTTACACCGACGAAGACATCGCACATCGCGTGCTCTACGTCGAGGCCTCGCGCGGGTGTCCGTTCACCTGCGAGTTCTGCCTTTCGTCGCTCGACATCCCGTTGCGCGCCTTTCCGCTCGATGGCTTCCTCGCATCGATGCAGCGGCTGCTGGATCGCGGTGCGACCCAGTTCAAGTTCGTGGACCGCACGTTCAACCTGCATCTGCCGACGAGCATGAGCATACTGCGATTCTTCCTCGACCGCTGGCGCGAGGGGTTGTTTCTGCACTTCGAGATGGTGCCCGATCGTCTGCCTGAGCAATTGCGCGCGCTCATCCAGCAATTCCCTCCTGGCGCAGTGCAGTTCGAGATCGGCATCCAGACCTTCGACGAGCAGACCTCGGAAAACATCAGCCGCCGGCAAAACCTCACGAAACTGGAAGAAAACCTCCGCTTCCTCCGCGAGGAGACCGGCGTCCACATCCACGCGGATTTGATCGTCGGCCTGCCTGGCGAGAGCGTCGAGAGCTTTGGTCGCGGCTTTGACCGCCTCGTGAGGCTCGGCCCGCAGGAGATCCAGATCGGCATTCTCAAGCGGCTGCGCGGCACGCCCATCGCACGCCACGATGAGAGGCTTCGCATGGTCTATGCGCCGCAGCCGCCGTATGAAATCCTGTCCACACGCGACATCCCCTTCCCCGACATGCAGCGCATGAGACGGTTCGCTCGCTACTGGGATATTGTGGCGAACAGCGGCCACTTCACCGCCACGCTGAAGCTGCTGTGGAGCAACAATGCCTCGCCCTTCACCGAGTTCCTCCGCCTAAGCGACTGGCTGCATGCGAAGCTCCAGCGCACGCATCAGATCGCGTTGCACGTCGTGGCGAAGGCGCTCTTCAATTTCCTCACGGAGGAGCACCGCCTGGATGCCGCCGTCGTCGCGGAAACACTAGCATCCGACTGGCACCGCACGCCCAGCCGAGAGGCGCTCAAACTGAGAGGCATTCAGACAACGCGCGGTGTCGAAAACTCGGTGCCGGGCAGCCCGGCTGCGAGGCGTCAATCGCGGCATCGGCGAGGTCCGTAACGGCCCCACCCACCAAAGGCGGACACATTTCGTCCCTTTAAGTCTTGCAGTGGCTCGGAAGCAGGCCTCACGAGGTCACTTGTTGCCGGCACATGTGAAGCTCACGGTCCAGAGGAGGAGTGCTCCGCGCTTCGGCAAGTACTCAGCAGTAAATTTAATATAAATTATCTTTTTTATTGTAAATAATATATTTTGTCATAGTTTCCACATCGTGCATTCTCATGTCTCCATCGCGAATCGTTCGTGGCTGTTGTCGCGCGCATCAGCCCGAGGTGCATTCTCGCTTCTGGAACTGATCACCACCATCGCTGTGGTGGGTGTGCTCGCGGCTGTCGCGGTGCAATTCGCCGGTGATACACCAGTTGCTGTGAAAAACACCAAATTGGAGTCGGATGTGGTCCAGTTGAATCAACTCGTGGGCTTGTACATCGCGGATGGCGGCAATTTCACCGGGGTCACCACTCCGCAAGCTGTTCTCGATCGCCTCAAAAAGGCCAGAACGGTGACCGATGCAAAACAGCATATCGGCATCGCCACCGGCAAGCTGGTGGACGTGCGGTTGAAGGCCAGAATGTCTTCGGGCACCCTTGGACGGGGAGCAAGGGGCAGAGCGGTCTGGAATGCGACGAAAAACCGCTTTGAGATCACGACGGGCACTGGAAGCGGAGCGGAGGAATTCTATCTCGACGAGTCGCTGGCAGGCACGGATTTTGGTACCGAAACGCGAAGCTCGGGGGTTTACAAATTCAATTCCTCAGCCGCCTCGTCCACGTCCTCGCCCTCCGCCGGATGGATCTGGGGCAACGCTACGAGCAGCTTGATCACCACCAAGTCGCCATCGTATGTCAGCCCGGTCGGAACGGAAACCTATTTCAATCCGACTGAACTCACGGGGGGATCAGGAAGTGGCTCGGGCAGCGGCAGTGGCTCAGGCAGCGGCAGTGGCAGCGGATCTGGCAGCGGCAGCGGTGGCGGCACACCAACGACTTTGCCCACGCCCGTCATCACGCCGGCAGGGGGGACTTTTGCGAATGCGAGCTTTCCTTCCTCAGTGACAATCACCAGTAATGGCGCACCCGGTGGCGGACAGTCCCAGCTCCAATACCAAGTCAACGGTGGAGCCTGGGCCAGCTACACCGCTGCCGTGACGATCCAGTCTGCGGACGTCATCACGGCCAGGAACAAGTCTCTCAACGCCGTTGCCTACGCAGACAGCGCGACGGCTTCTGAAACCTATTACCAGCTGGTGTCTGACTTCACGGGTGGTGGCGTTGGCTCCTGGGGAAATGTCCAGGGCGGCAGCAATCTCGTGCAAGCCTCTTCGAACGGCGATCCGACCTCCACGCTCAGCCACGGCAACACCAAACTGGACCTGGGAGGGGGAAACTTCCTCGACGCCGGCGTCGAGAACGTGCTGACGTTCACGAAAACCGACTTCGCAGGAGCTGCGCCGAACACTTGGTTCCAGCTTGGCACCATGACCATGTTGAACGGCACCACGTTCTACGACAGCGAGGCATCCGGTGCGACGCTGACCGTCAACCTGAATCTGACGAACCCCGCCTCGACCGGCGTGGTGCATGTGGACCTCGGTTTCACCAGCACGGAGAATGTGGGCACCGCCCTGGAGAACGCCGACATCGTCGAGCTCAAAAGCCCGGCCACGGATTTCTCCGTGCAGATTGGCGGCGTCACCTACCGCCTCGAACTCGCCTGGGCCACGCTCGATCCGGGCTCCGGGGTAGTGCAGGGCAACCAGTTCTTGATTTACGAAGGCGCCACCGCCCGGGCCGAACTCAGAGCCCGCTTTGCGCCCGACCATTGATCCACACCCAAATACTCCCCCGATATGGACGACATCAACGAACGCAGCCAGCTTGGATACCGAATGCTTCACCTGTCGAAGGATTCGAGGGTGAGCGATTTCTACATCACCCCCTGGGAGCAGCTCACCTACCGGCGCAACGGCAAGCTCTACTTCGACTCGTTCGTTTACCAGCCCGAGCGACCGATCGAATTCCAGCCGGGCTGCATCGACTATGCACTCAGCCTCGGCAACCGCCGCTACCGTGTGAACCGGATGGTGACCCGCGGACGTCCGCGCTGGGTGATGCGTCTGCTGCCGGAGGAAATCCCGGACATCTCGAAGCTCATGGTCCCGCCCGCAGCGATCAAGGCGTTCCTTGAGGCCAAGAACGGCCTTTTCCTCGTGTGCGGAGCGACTGGCTCCGGCAAGTCAACCACCATCGCTTCGATGATCCTGGAGCGGGCCAAGCGCCGCCAGGAACACCTGCTCACCTTCGAGGATCCCATTGAATATCTTTATCCCCCGGGACTGCCTTCGCTCGTCTCTCAACGTGAGATCGGCTCTGACGAGCTGGACTTCGGCAAATCGCTGCGCGCTGCACTTCGTCAAGCTCCCGACGTGATCCTCGTGGGCGAAATTCGTGACGGCGAGACGGCGGAGATCGCCCTTCAAGCCGCCGAAACCGGCCACGTCGTGGTGGCCACGCTGCACACCTCCTCCGCAGCCCAGACTGTCCAGCGCTACTTGAAGCTCATTCCCAGCGAGCGCATCGAAAACGCCACGCTCTCCTTCGCCGATGCCTTCCGCGGCATCCTCTGCCAGCGTCTTCTCTTCGACGAGTCGCGCGGCAAGCGCTTCCCGATCCATGAGCTGCTTCTGCCTTATGATTCGGTCTGCGGCATGGTGCGCCGCTCGGAGTTCAAGAATCTCGAGCAGGAACTCGAGGCCGGCTTCACCCGCGGCATGCAGAGCTTTGAACGCTCTCTGCAAAACCGCATCGCCGACGGCTGGAAGCCCACGAACACGCGCAAGACCGGCTTCCAGGAACATGAGGTGTATGACTTCCTTTCAAAAGAACAACTGACATCTGTATATGCTGTGGGATGAAATCAAAAGTGTGTTGAGTTTCGCCGCGTTCCGACCGGACGCGGATGATCCGGGTATTTCTTGGAGCAAGCGCTTCGAGAACAGGAAAACCCTGCTGCTGAACATCAGCCGCAATCAGACGAGCTGGCGCGGGTTGGACCGCAAGGGCAAGTTTGAAGAAGGCGGCATGCAGGAAGGCGAGTTCGCCGACATCGCGCCCCAGCGGGCCGAGGAATGGCGCGCCATGACCGACGGAGGATGGTGCTCCGTGTCGCTGAACAACCGCTTCATCATCAGCCTGGAAAACAACCTGATGCGTGGTGACAACTGCATGCATCTGCTGCGCACGAACCCCCGCGCGGTCCTCGGACCGAAGTACGACCGCGGAAAGCGCTACGCACTCTGCCACCACCCCGAGACAACGGCGAGCATGCTCCTGGCATGCGAGGAGGCCTTTGTGAAAGTGTCCGAGGACGTCCTGAAGACCATTGGCATGCGCCCCGGCCGCATGTGCTGCGGCCTCTTTGCAATGATGGAGTACGCCATCCACAGCATCTACACCAGCCAGCCTGGAGCCACGCCCGCGAGCTTCGTCCTCGTCGCCGCGTGCGAGGGATCGGTGGCCGCCCTCGCCCAGCAGGACGGTCAGTGGAAGGACCTGCGCTGCCGCAGCGGCCTGGGCATGGAGGCGGTGGAGACCGCGCTCCAAATCATCAGCCCTCTTGTGGCAAAGGCTCCCCCGGGCACTCCAGTGTACTTTATCAGCGACGGTCAGGACCAGAAGTTCCGCCAGGACCTCATGGCTCAGCTAGAGAAGGTCGGCGCCCGTGACCTCACCCAGGATGACCTGATGTGGCAGGTGATTGGCACCTGCTGAAACCCTCTCCGCAACACCTCGCCACCATGAGCAACTATCTCTGCCACGACTTCAAGACGCCGCGCACCGACACGTCGCGCCGCCTGCCAAACTCATTCCGCATTGTCCCAGTGATCTTCTACGTCGCCATGGTCGCCGGAGCCTACTTCATCACCATTGACGTCCTCGGCTACCGGGCGGCCAATCGTGACAAGGCCACCTTCAACCAGATCAAGGCGGATCACAACGCGGAGAAGGCAAAGTATGAAACACAAACCGGCTCGCTCACCGTTGAGACGGCGCGCGCCCAGGAAGTGGCCAAGTGGATCGAGGGCACCCGCTCGCTGCAGCCCATCTGCGTGAAAATCAACCGCAGCATCAAGGCGGACGCCAGGCTCGGAGAACTGCTTGTGGAGCGGAATGAACAACTGCCCAGCCAGTTCATCCTCTCAATGAAGCTCACCGGCGCCTCCGTCACCGATGTGCAGCAGATTCAGTCAAACATCGAGCAGTTGAACTACCGCGCCTACAGCCCTCAGCAATCGAAGCAGGCCGACGTCATCGACTACCGGTCGAACCTCGTCTGGCAGCAGCGTTGAACCGCCCCGGAACCACAGCCAACCAAACCTTCAATCCGTCAACCACCATGAATGGCAAACAACTAGCCTGTGTTCTTCTGATGATGCTCATCGGCCTGGTCACCTACGTCGGCCAGATCGTCCATAAGAAAGCCACCGCCAGCCGCAACGAAGCGAAAGCGGCCGAGGACGCCGCCAAGGCTGCGGAGGACGCGTGCCAGATCGCCAAGATCAAGACCCAGCGTATCGACGTGGATTCCGCGGAGATCAGGCGCTTTCTTGAAGCATGGACGCCGAAAATCGACAGCTTCCAAACCGCCCAAGAAGTGGAGGACGCCGTCCAGTCGAGCATCCGCGCGGCGAAACTCTACGTGGACTCCCAGAAGTTCGAGGGCAGGTCCCCGAAAGCCGGCTTGGTCGTCGCCAAGACCGTCAAGGCATCCATCATCGCTGAGGACGAGTACCCCAAGACAATGAACTGGCTTGGCGAACTGGAGAAGAAGCTGCCGCTGGCACGCATCTCCGTATGTAGAATCACCCCGGGCAAGGAAACCAAGAACATCCGCATGGAGATCTCCCTAGAGGTGCCCATCATCAATCTCAAGGCTGACCCGACCGAGAAGAAGAAGGCCTGATGCCCTGCCAATCCGCCATCCCCAAGCGACACACGCCATGAAAAAACTGCTGCTCATCATCTCATTGCTGCCCCTCTGTGCGCCGCTGCCCGGTCGCGCGGTGGAAGAAGAGGGCGACGACGAGACCAAGGACGGAAAGCCGAAGTACGCTCTAATTCTTCCCGAGGAGAAAGCGCCTGAACTTGTGAAGGCAAACGAACCCTGCCCATACGGCGGCCTCGTGGACGAGAAGGCCAAGGAAACGGCGTCCGGCGAGGAGGCAAAGGTCAGCGACATGCTGCGGTCCCTGCCTGTCGTCGGCAAATCGTCGCGCAACTGCGTGCTGCTCGGCGATATCATCCTGCGCCGCGGCCAGATCGTGCCAGACATCATCCCAAATCAGACGGTGAAGCTCCGGGTCGAAGACATCACTCCGGACCACGTCCAGCTCACCTGGGTGGAGAAGAAGCCCACCGGCCTGACCCCCCGCACACTCACCATAGCCACTGATGTGTCTCCCGAAGTGAAGCAGCGCCTGCCAGGAAATCTCGGCGCGGCGTCGAAAGGTGGCGGAGCATCCGCCCCGGTTACCTCCTTCCGCCCCAGAGGCGGACCGGAAGACGGTGCCAAGGCGGCGCCACGCGCGCAGGCCGTGGCTGAGGAAACACCGCCTTCCGCCGCGTCGGAGCCAGCCAAGCCGGCGAGTGCCGGCAGCGGCCTGCTCAATCTGTTCTTCGGCAATCAGGTCAAGGAACCGGCCAAGTCCGGCCCGCAAAAAGCTGCGGCGGATGAACAGAAATAAGGTCATGTCCCCAAGCCACAGGCACAATCGAGGCTACACCTCCGCCGAGTTGCTGCTCGTGCTCGCCCTCGGTGCCATCGTGATCGGTGGCACCGTCGTGGCTTTTGGCTCCCTCGCAAAGAACCTGCCGCGCGTCTCTGCGGTGGTGGAAGTGGACCTAGGTTCAAAGCTCAACACCTACTATGGCGCAGGTGCCTCTTCGACGACGAAGCAAACGGTCAACAGCGCCCCGAACCAGGGTGCCGTGGGCCTGGCCGAACGGCTCCGGGAGCAGTTCAACACCGATGTCATCAGCGCCACGGCCGTGTACTGCCTGGCACGCGATTCCGCCACGGCAAACACCTACCACCCCACCTCCATCCCCTACAATCCCTCGACGGATCAAGTGCTCGACACTTCCCAGAAATTTCGCGATCATCTCAGCTCAAAGGGCGTGTCCGCCACTACGCTCTACGGCAGTGAACGAAATTTCAGTTCCTCAAAATCCGCCGCGACGATCTTCATTCTTGGCTACAGCAAGACGGCCAATGAGCTGAATGTCATCTCCACCTACGACATCGACGTGGTCAAAGTGACCAAGCCTGACGGCTTCTACGCCTCGGTCCGTCGGTACGTTGGAGCGCCGGTCGTCAATGTGAACGAGCCCCAGGGTTACGAGGTGTTTTACCCGCCCTACGACTACAATTCCACCACATGGGCCAATGCTTCCGGCACCACGGACGGGTTCACTCCCATATTCGTGGCGTTCGAGAGGTCTGTGCGCGCCTCACTCAGTGAGGGCAGCACCACCGACCGGTTCAAGAAGGCCGCCGAGCGCCCCTTCTACTTCATCTGGTGGCCGGATCCTGGCGCGGGTGATCTGCGCAAACAGCCCAACTCCTACCCGACCACCGATCCGCGCCAAGCCTACAATCACCAGGGCGGTCGTACCTCCTTCATGTTCACGGTGCCCATGTTCCCCTCGCTCTGATCCATGAACATTCGACCTCCATCTCCCCGGCGGCCCTCCGGTGCCATCATGATCTTCGCCCTGATGATGATGGTCGTGGCGGCGCTGTTCATCTCGGGCACGGCCACGATCATGTCGAACCGTGCGATGGAGACCAGCTACCTGGAAGTGTCCATGAAACGCCGCCTGGCGTTGGAAAACTCAAAGGCGTTCAACCAGCAGTTCATGCTCGAGCGGACTTTCAACTACTCCAGCACGGTCACCCCCCTCGTCACCGGCGTCTTTAACAATGATTGGGGCGGCGTGAACACCGACACAGGATGGACAAACCTGCACACTTTCGCCTCCACTTCCCTGCCCGCCACACTAACCACCGTATATCCGTACAATTACACAGGCTTCCGCCCTTCGGCGAGCTACCTCGCCACGAAGCAGACCATCCGACCCGCCGCCCTGCCGGACATGGATGCCTTCACTGCCTACGCTTTTCTAAAGACCTATACGCCCGCCCTCGGCGGCGACTCCCTCGTCGTTTACCGCAAGCCCACCGGAGCCACCGACCAGATCGAACTCGGTGACAAGGGCGCGGGCCTCAGCATCACCGTCGAGGGCCGGGCCGTGATCCGCGATCCTGATTCCTTCTTCGCCCCGAGCACAGCAAATCCGTTCGAGCTGCCCCTCCGCACCGACAGCCTCTACATTCAGAAGCACAACCCGACTCGGAAGCTCTACTGCAAGGACATCGCACTCGGCGGCGAGGACACCCCTCCCTCCAACCTGCCAGCCGCACGCTCAACCACCGGCCCCACGCCTGAGACCACGACCCCCGAGAGCCTTTACGATGGCACTCTCAACGTCATCAACAACCCCTCAAACACCGACAACTCCTTGTGGGATTTCATGGCCAGGGAAAAAGCCGCAGGCACCGGCGACTTCGTCACCATCAGCAGCAACGCCGCCACCGGCACCGCCTCCGACCCTTGGTGGATCGTGAGCTACAACACCTCCGACCGCGCGCACGATCCGCCCTACCCGCCTCCCGCTTATCCCAGTGGTTACGGCGCGTCCTACAACGTCCTCTATATCACCTTGAACCACCCGAACCTGACGCACATGCGCATCCTCGGCGTGGTGGACCAGATCGTCCTCGTCGGCCAGACCGGCGCCGCCTACAGCGCCGCCGCGACGCTTCCGCCCGTCATCATCACCGCCGTTCCCAACGGCCTGAGTCCGAACTCCTTCATCAACCTCCAGTGCGTGAACGAAAACAACCGCCGCCTCGTGCTCGGCGTCCAGGACTCCAACCACGCCACCCTCGACATGTACTGGGGATCGGGATCCTTCGCAGGCACCACCTGGATCAACTGGCGCATGGTCCTCATCAACGAATATCGGACCATCTGGGCAAACCTTCCCTCCACCGTCACCCGGAAGGTAAAAATCAAAGGCGGTGTGATGACCAACTGGTCCTTCAAGCGCCGCGGTCCCGGCACCGCCTCGCGGCTTACACTCTCGCCCGACTATGATCCCGAGCCGACGGGTGCCACGGGGTCGCGCTTCACCTCCCTCCTTCCGCGCGATGGCTGGATGGAGAACTACTTCCTTCCCACCAGATGAAACTCACTTCGACCAGAAACGCCAGGAACCGTGGCTACACGCTGATGGAAGTAGTGGCCTCCGCCGCCGTCCTTGCCGTCGGCATGGCGGGAGCCGTCTCGCTCTCCGCCAGCCTGATGGTCCAGCAGGAAATGAGCTGGCGCGTGGCCGTGGCCCGGAACTACCAGGAGAACATCGCCCGCCTCTGGCAACTCGGCCTCACACCCGGCGAGGTCATGTCCTTGATCCCCTCGGCGTCCGGCAATCCAAAGCTCTCCGAAGTCGTCGGTGCCAGCCCCACCCTCATCGCCACCGGACAGGTAAATGTATCCTCCCTCGGCGTGATGGACGAGGCCGTATGCAATTTCACCGTCAACACGGCCAATGTCACCGGCGCCGGCGCCGGCGGCACAAATCAAGTCACCATCTACCGCCCCACACTGAAATAACCCCCCTCGACCGCCATGCTCAAGAAAGTCAAGGTCACCAACATCAACACCGGTGCCAGCTGCCTCCAGCTCATCGACACCGACACCCACGAAAAAGCCCTCATCGGCTGCGGGCTGGCGCCCAATGAGACCGCCGTCATCGAGGACGTCACCGGCCTCGACGAGAAAATCCAGCGCATGAGTTCCCCGAAACCCACGGTGGACGACCGCGCGCAGTTCTTCTCCGGCCTCGGCCGCTGTCTGGAAAGAAACATCGGCCTCATCAAGAGCCTTCAGTTGCAGACGAACCGGGTGAAGTCGCCCAAGTACAAAGGTCTCATCGCCGACCTCATCTCCAGCCTCTCCATGGGCGAGAAGCTCAGCGAGGCCATGGCGAAACACCCTTCCGAATTCCCCGACGAAATCCTCTCGCTGGTCATCGCCGGCGAAGAGGCCGGCCAGTTGGCCCGTGTGTGCCGTCGGATCGGCACCTCGCAAAAGAAAGCCGGAAAAATCATCAAGAAGCTCAAAGGCGGGCTGATCTACCCGGCCGTCGTCATCGTGCTCTCCATCGTGGTGGTCATCGTCATGAGCTTCACGCTCGTCCCCGCGATGGCCCGGCTCTTCAAGAGTTTCAAGACCGATCTGCCGTTGGGCACCAAGGCGCTCATGTGGCTCTCGGATCTCTTCATGCACCAGCCCCACATGGCCGCCCTGCCTTTCGTCGGCCTCTACATCTTCTTCTCGAACTGGGGCCGCATCAGCAGCACCCGTTTCGTGCAAGACCTCTCGATCAAGCTGCCTGTCATCGGCGTCATCGTGCGCAAGTCGGCCGCCACCGTAGGTTTCCGCACCCTCGCCATGCTCGTGGATTCCAATGTCCGCCTCACCAGCGCGTTGGAGATCACCGCGAAGGCAACCTGGCACTACCACTACAAGCAGCTCTTCAGCCGCCTGCGCGATCACATCTCCGTCGGCAGAAACCTCCACGAGGCCTTCCTCATGGAGTCCCACTGGCTAGGCCCGGACGGGCGCAACATCTGCGGCCTCATCGAACTGGCCGCCGAAACCGGCACCGGCACCGAGATGCTCACCGAGATCGCCGATGACTACGAAGAAGAACTCGACCAGATAGCCGGCCAGATGGACAAGCTCATCGAACCCCTCACGATGATGATCCTCGGCGTCATGGTCGGCTTCCTCATCTACGCCATCTACGGCCCGATCTTCAGCCTCGGCGACACCATCCTGCCGAAGTCGAAACATTGATCCCGAACTCCGAAGCTGCCGGCAGAACGAGCGTCACGCTCGTTCGGAAAGTGCGGAATTCGGGCTGATCAGTCCGAGCCTGCTTCGACGTCGCGGCACCAGCGTCATGGTGCCGCGGCTCTGCTCGGGGATCTCAAGGACCAGATGTTTCTGCGGCTTCGCCACGGTTCACGGCCGTCTCGCGGTGACGGATTCACTCCTGCTGATCCACGAAGGCTGCGGATTGGTCGTCATCAACAGTCCGCGGGCCTCCATGAATTCGCAGGAGGTTTCACCGCACCCTGCGGACTCACAATTCAAGGCATGGCACCGCCGAGTGCCCGGCGAGGGCGGGCCAAAGTGCCGGAGACAGGACTCGAACCTGCACTCGTTTCCAAACCAGATCCTAAGTCTGGCGCGTCTGCCAATTCCGCCACTCCGGCGCGGGGTGCGGCGGACTTTTGCGGCGGGTTTCACCGGCCCGCAACGGCTTTCTCCTCCGCAACCCGGCGGCGATGGCACACGATGAGCAGCGCGGTGATGCCGGTGAGCATCACGGCGGCCACCGGCACGATGCCGACGATGGGGCTGACGATGGAACGGCATGTGTTGCGGATCATCCACGGCGCGAGTTCGTTTTCGTTGATGCGCCGCGTGACGAGCACGATCTGGCCGAAGTACTTCATGCCCGCCACCCAGCCGGCGTGGATGCCGATGCCCAGCCACAGGCCGCCCGACATCTGCCGCGCGCGTCCGAGCACCCAGCCGACGGCGACGAGCATGATGAACTCGCCGATGAAGTGGTTCCACTGGCCGAACCCGCGGAACAATTCCGGGATGACGACGAATCCGGAGGTCCATGTGACTTGATCCGCCGGGATGAAACCCGGGACCGGCGGCTTGAGGAAATGCAGCAGCGCGAATATGCCGGTGGTCCACCACAGAGCGCGCCGCGCACCGACCGAGTGCGTGAGAATGCCAAGCAGGCCGCCCCTGAAGAGCATCTCCTCCAGAGTGCCGACGGTGAAGCCGGACGCGAGCGGCTTGGCGATGGCAGTCCACGCGGGATCAGGCTTCAACTTGCTGGCGTGCGCCGCAAAGCAGACGAGTCCCATGACGATGATCCCTGCCAGCGCGACGAGGAACCCGAGCACGAGCTGGCACCCCCCTCTGGCCGCGCCCAGGCCGCCCGACAACTCCCGCCATCTGAGATGAAGTGAACGCAGCAACGGAACGAGTCCGACGAATGCGGCAAGCATGGCCACGCGATTGAAGTAGCCGGGAAACTCGCTGCCGGAGAGCACCGCGCTCATGGCGGAGCCCGGGTGGCTTTGAATGAACCACAGCACCACGAAGAAAACTGGCGGTGAAAAGATCGCGGCCACGAGCAACACACCGCCGAGGAAGACGGTGAGCAGGACGGGGGTCCGGTGATCTGCTTTGCGTGGTTGCATGTCGCACATTGCAAAGCATCCTCGCGGCGCAACCCGAAAGACATGACGAAGAACCAGGTTCACGAATGGCACGAGCGCGATGACGAGAGCGGGCGGAAACGCTACTTCCGCGGCTACTGGAACTCGCGCGAGTGGACTTTCGCGGTGCTCGATCCGGGTGCGCTCGACTGGGAGCGCGTGGATAAGCCGGGAGTCGGAATCTGGCTGGCACTGCGCGATGTGCTCTGGCGCAAATACCAGCGGAGGCGCGTGCCTTTCAAGTTCGTCGAGCGCGTGGATGCGGTGCTGGAGGAGATGGGAGTGCCGGTGCCGGGCACGGAAGCAGCGGAAGAGTGAACGAATCTTTTCCTGCTCGTCCTCGTCCTCATCCTCGAAGAACGTCCGATTTCGAGGATGAGTGCGAGTAGGAGGATGATGATTAGCCGGCCCCTATCACGATCCGCCGATCTTTACCTCGGCAATGACCCCGCCGCCATACGGTGCCCCGAAGCGAAGATGGCCTTCAGCTTGCGGAAAAAAGTACCGGACTGCCTCTTCGGAGTCGCGCTTGCGGACGGCGGCCAGAATCATCGCGCAGGCCAGTGCGCCGCCGACTAGCAATGCAAGGAAGACGATGGCGGCCCATCGATCGTGGCCGGGCAGGAGTTGATTGTGCAGGGCGACCTGCTGATCCGCCTCGGTGATCTCCCGCATCAGCAACCTGGCGCTGTCCAGAAGCCGCTGGTCGAGCGGCCTGTTTTTCTCCTGAATGACCACGCCCGCGTCGCGGAATGCTTCGACAAGCATCGGCGTCGGATACGTGAGCCACATTGTGTCCGTCGGCGCGATGGCATGAGTGTCACCGGCGCGATCATAGGTCAGCACGACTCCGCGGCCGTCCGCGATCCAAGCATCCGCGAGTGCGTCTGCGCGCTCCCGGGCGGAAGTGCCGCTGAGGTAAGTAGTGGTCACCATCCACAAGCCGCAACCGGTGGAGTCGCGAAACTTGCGGATCTCGGCCGAGAGGGCCGCCTGCACGTCATCGGGCAGCGCCCGGGCTTCATCGAGAATGAAGCCGGCGGGAGCGGGAGGAATCGCCGGCGCATCGGCACCAAAGCACCGGGCCACGCCGGCAACGGCCAGCAGCGCGACCGCCGGGGGAATGCACGGCCTGACGAGGATTGCGATCAGTGAGCTTGCGTTCACGAAGTGTTCGAGTGTGGAATCCTGCCGACGGATTCAAGGGCGGCAACGGCTTTGTTTCGATGCCGTTGCCTCTTGTACACGGGTGCGTGTGCGTGCTTGTGAATCTTTTCACAAAATCGTGTTGCCGCTGTTTCCCCACCGTTGAATAGTCGCCGTCCCCCCACGCGAAACGCGCATTTTTCATGCCACCGGTCACCCAAGAATACGAGGCTCCAGACGCCGCCACGAAGGCCGCCCGCCAGCTTGAAACGCTGGAGGAGACAACCACGGACCTTGTGGGAGAGAAGCTGGTGCTGAACATGGGTCCGTCGCATCCGGCCACGCACGGCGTGCTGCGCCTCGTGCTCGAACTCGACGGCGAGATCATCACGAAGGCCGATCCGGATGTGGGCTTCCTGCATCGCGGTGATGAAAAGATCGCCGAGAACATGCACTACAACCAGTTTGTGCCTTACACGGACCGGCTGGACTACCTTGCCCCGCTCGCGAACAACGTCGCCTATGCGATGGCCGTGGAGAAACTGCTCGGCTGGGAGCTGCCCGCGCGCGGTCAGGCCATCCGCGTAATTTGTTGTGAGATGGCGCGCATTTCCTCGCACCTGCTCGGTGTCGGCGTCTTCGCCATGGACGTGGGCGCGATGAGTGTCTTCCTCTACACGTTCTACGAGCGCGAGAAGATTTACAATTTGAGCGAGCTGCTCACCGGCGCGCGCTTCACCACGAGCTACACGCGCATCGGCGGCCAGATTCGCGATCTCACGCCGGACTTCATCGCTGGGCTGAAGAAGTTCCTCGATGAAGTCGTGCCCGTGATCGATGAAACGGACGCGCTGCTGTCGAAGAACGCGATTTTCATCAACCGCACGCAGGACATCGGCTTCATCAGCAAAGAGGACGCCATCGCGTACGGGATGAGCGGTCCGAATCTGCGCGCCTCCGGTGTCGATTTCGATCTGCGGAAGGCGCACCCGTATCTTGGCTACGAGAAGTACGACTTCGACATTCCCATCGGCGCGAAGGGCGACTGCTACGATCGCTACCTCGTCCGCATGGAAGAGATGCGTCAGAGCGTGCGCATCCTGAAGCAGGTGCTCGCGAATTTGCCGGAAGGGCCGATCAACGTTGCCGAATCGAAAGGCCTGCTGCCGAAGAAGGAAAAAGTGCTCATGAAGATGGAGGAGTTGATCCACCACTTCATCATCGCCACACAGGGCATCGACGTGCCGCCGGGCGAAGTTTATTTCGGCCACGAAAATCCGAAGGGCGAGCTCGGCTTCTACATTCACAGCAAGGGCGGTGGCGTGCCGTATCGCCTGAAGATTCGCAGCCCGTCGTTTGTGAACCTGAGCATCCTTTCGAAGCTGCTGCCTGGCCACATGCTCAGCGACATCCCCGCCATCCTCGGCAGTCTCGACTTCGTGATGGGAGAATGCGACCGGTGAGTCGCCGTTCGGTCATGGTCGCAACCCATTTGTCAGCTCTGCGTTTTACGGTCGGCCTCGCCGCACTATTCAGCCTCAAGGCACTGGCGCTTGACCCGTTCTTGCCAGAACTCATCGCGCAGCCAAAGCAGATGAATGGGAGCTGGTCGGCTCAATACGGCCGGATCAAACACGTCATTACCTTCAATCAGGATTTCACGTTTACGGGCAGAATGTTCAATGGCGACATTGTTGCTGACGAGTATGCCGGAACTTGGTCCCTTGGGCAGACCGAGGCAGGGAGCATTCTCAGTTACACCTACACTCAGTCCAGATTGATCAAGCCAGGCACCAAGGATCAGGACAAGCTCGTGGGATTTAGTGGCGACACGTACTCCGTTTTGACCGCAGACAAAAAGGTGCGCGATTACCAACGTCTTCCCAAAACCGAAAAAAAATGATGAACGTCCCGCCCGATCTCGAAGCCCGAATGGACGAAGCGATCACGCATTATCCCGTGTCGAAGCGCAGCGCCGTGCTGCCTCTGCTTCATCTCGTGCAGGAGCACTTCCGCTATATCAGCGATGAAGCCGTCGAGTGGGTGGCGAAGAAGCTCGATCTGGAGCCGATCAAAGTCCTCGAAGTCGTGACCTTCTATCCCGGTTTCCGCCAGACAGCCCCCGGCCGTTATCACATCCGCGTCTGCCGCACGCTTTCCTGCGCGATGGCCGGCAGCTACGAGTTGATGGATTCCATCTGCAAGACGGCGAAGATCGACCGCTCGCATACCGATCACCATCATCCCATCGCTGTGAGCGAAGATGGGAAATACAGCGTCGAGTTCGCCGAATGCCTCGCCTGCTGCGGCTTTGGCCCCGTGCTCATGGTCGATGACGACTTCTACGAGAAGGTCGATCCGGCAAAGGTGGGCGACGTGCTGGCGAAGTATCAGTGAGAGCTGAGTAGTTCGTTGCGGATCTCCGTGACGATTCTTCCGGTCGTAGTCTTGGTTTACTTTCCCGCCATCTTTGAAGACGAACTGCCAAACCATCCCCGCACCTCTTCCACCGCACCCGAGGCGCGCTCCATGATGGTGACATGGTCACTGGTCATGTCCTCGCCGACCGTGAAGCGCCTGACCAAGTCGAGAATCTCATCGTAGGCCTTCTTGCTGTCTTCGTAGTCCTTCTTGAGCTTGTCGTGTTCGGCCAGTTTGCCGGCCACGTCTTGGGCTTCGGCCTCGCGAACCTTGATCAGCTTCTCCAGGGTGTCGGCGCGTTTTTCGGTCGCTTGCTGATCGAGTTTCGTCTCGATCTTGATTTGGTCCTCCACCTTCTTCAAAACGACCTCTTGTCTTTCGACGGCCTCGGTGAGTTCGATGGTCTTTGCATCGGCTGGCCCCTTCTTCTTCTCAGTGAATGCCAGCTCGGCTCTCGACGTGAAGAGTGCCTGCTCCTTTTCGAGGAAGTCGTCTTCGAGCCTCGTGAGTCCTGTGCCAGCCGCTGACGTGGCGTGTCGTGCCGTGCGCTCCCGCTGCCGCAACCCGGCGCTGAGGTTTTCCAGCGTGGCGGAGATCTCGTCAATCGTGGCAAGCTGCTCTTCGCGCTCACCTCTCAGTTTGACCAGCGCCTGGGCGAGGTAGTTGTTGGCCTGAGTCAGTGCCACGACGTTATTGGCCTTTTGAAATGCGGCAATCTTGTCCTGTTTGTCTTGAAGCGACTTCTCACGCCGCACCACATCCTCCGCCAAGGTTGTCAGCGCCTTGTTGCGCTGCTGCTCGCGGATTTGATTGCGGAAGGCGATGAATTCATCGAGCAGGGCATCGAGGAAGATTCGCGTGTACTTTGGCTCCTGACCCGTGGCGACGACATTGAAGACAGCGCTGCCTTTGTTCTGTCTCACTTCGACGCTGACATCCAGTTCCTTCATTTCAGGATGCAGCGCTCTCACTCGATCCAGTGCGCGTCTCCGCATCTCGCTGCTCTCCAGCGTCTCGATGATGGTGCCGTAAAAGTCCTGGAGATAGTCTTGGTATTGAATGCTGATGCTGGCGCCGCTTCCTGCGCCCACCATTCCCATTCGACCTCCGGCCACCAGCTTCGCGATGCTGATGTAAGCCGCTGGCTGCTGTTTGCACGAAACGAGCACGATGCCGCTCGCCATCACGGCTAGCATGGCGATGGCGCTGGTGGCCATGGCGCCGAATCGTCCGCGCCAGGGATGATCGCGGAGCAATTCGCGCACACGACGCTCGATCTCCGACATGCCGAGCATCGGCACGCCGAGCGCGGGCTCGGCCCGTGGAAGCCATGTGCTGGCGATCTCGATCAGCGCCTGTGCGTAGTCGGATGCGGAGATTTTTCTGGTGACCACCACCTCATCCGCCGCCTGCTCCGCCTCGGCCTTCAATCGTGCGAGCGCGAACCACACCGCCGGATTCCACCACCAAAAGCACGCCGCTGCTGTCGCGATCCACTGCCAGCGACCGTCGCGTCTTGCGAGATGCGCGATCTCGTGATGCAAAACGGCTTCAAGCTTTGCCTCGCTCCACTCCGCGCTGTTGTCAGGAAGCCAGATCACGGCACGGCGGCTGCCCGTGAGCAATGGAGAGCCGATCACCGATGAAAAGCGAACCTCCGGGACAACGGCGGCTGCCGATACATTCGCAATGCTTGCGCACGCTTCCTGCACCTCGCGGGAAGCCTGCCGGCTGTTGCGGTGCAAATGGCGAACTCCGATCCGCGCGCGAGACATCTTGATTCCGAGCAACGCCACGAAACCCATCCACCACGCTGTCACAGTCCATGGATCGAGCTTGCGCAGCAGCCGTTGAGCCACCGCTGCCGCGCTTGTGTCCTTCTCGATGACAAGCGGCGGCGCTTTTGCGTCCACGATTCCTTCGTCAGCCATCACCGGCTTTACGCGCACTGCCGAATGAGACACGACCACCGCCTCCGTCGGCACATTTACTACCAAAGTCAGCGCGCTCACCACCATCGGCCGATAAGGCCACGCGGCGAGCAAGAGCAAAGCCACGAATCCGCATCGCCACACCCACGCGCGAGCCACGGCCGAGCGATGCCGCAGCAGCAGCGCCAGCGCCCACATGAGGCAGATGATCGCCACGCCTTTTGCAAGCGAGATGGCGATTTCCATCAGGCCGGGAAAGCGGGCATGCAGAGAAAACAGCAGATCGGTCGTCGAGTTCATTGTTTGCGCGCCTCCTTCACCAGCTTCAGGAGTTTCTCCGCCTCCTCCGGCGAGAGCTTCACATTCTTCTGCCCCAGCAGCGCCAGCGCGGCCTCGCCGGCGGAGTTGTCAAAGAAGCGCTGCACCAGGCTCTGGAGCGCTTTCACGCGCGCCTTGCCCGCATTCACCGGCAATCGGAACCAGTCGCGGCCATCGATCTGCTCCTTCACCAGCATTTCCTTCTCCACCAGCAGCCGCAGGATCGACCGCACGGCGGAGTAAGTCGGCGCATCTGGCAGCTCCTCCTCGATTTGCCGGGCGGAAACCCGCCCGTGCTTCATCACAATTTGAATCACCTGCCGCTCGCGGCGGCTCATCGATTTTTCGGATTTTTCGTCCCACATGGATGTTGAAATATCAACACCATGCCGTTTCAGCAAGACAAAAGTGCTGAAATTTCAGCATGGGTATTTGGCCGACGACAGCAGCCCGGAGACCGCCATCAAGAAGGACACGGCAAAAAAACGTCACCCGCACCTCGCGCCGCCGACCCGGCAGCAGCCACGCGAGGGACGCCAGACCGGCCACAAGTCGCATGAGCGGCAGCAGCCACACCAGCCAGCCACCGTAAAGCCAGCCCGAAGGCATGAACAAGCCGTCGCGCGATCCGACACCGGGAGCATGAGCCACATCCCGCACGGCACCCCACAGCGTCTTCACGCCGGCAGCGTTTACCTTTGCCGTGATCGTGTGCGGCACCGGCGCGCCGTAGCAACTCCAGGCGCAGGCAAATCGCAACGACGAAGGCCGCAACGATAACGCCCGGTGCCTGGAGCCACGGTGTCGGCTTGGCCCGGAGAGCGTCTGGCGGCGGCGCGGAATATTGTTCCATCGATCAATCAGCGGCACTGCAATCGCGGCGGCGGTAGTCACCGCGGCTGAAGAACTTCTCCAGCCACACGTAGAGGATGATGAAAAGATAGCGGCTTCCCATTTCGCGAATCTTGAGTTTGGCGATTCCGGTGGTGCGGTTCTTCCACGAGATGGGCGTGACGGTCCAGGTGTAGCCGCGGACGATGGCCTTGAGCGGCAGCTCGACGAGGAGATTGAAGTGCGGTGCGATGAGCGGACGGCAGCCCTCGATGACTTCGCGGCGATAGGCCTTGAAGGCGTTCGTGGTGTCGTTGAACCGGATGCCGAAGATCAGGCGGATGAAGGTGTTGATGACGCGATTCAGAACGAGCTTCGGCAGCGGGTAATCATGCACGCTGCCGCCAGCGATGAAGCGGCTGCCGAAGACGCACTCGTGCCCCTCGCACAGCAGATCCCAGTAGCGCACGAGGTCGTCGGGGCTGTCGGACTCGTCCGCCATCATGATGGCGACGGCGTCGCCGCGCGTGTGATCGAGTCCATGGACGAGCGCGCGGCCGATGCCGTGCGGTGCCGGCTTGTCGAGCACGCGGAGCACGGCCAGCTCGGACGCAAGCTCGTGAAGCAGCGCCGAGGTGCGGTCCGTGCTGCCATCGTCAATGACGACGATCTCATGTGGGATGGCGTGCGCGGCGAGCTTCGCGGCCACATCCCGCACGGTGGCGCACACACAGCCTTCCTCATTCCGCGCGGGAATGAGAATGCTGAAGAGCTGGGGCGGCGCCGGCATGGGAAGATGCTTTAGCGAGAACGGAAAGTGGTGCAAGATGCCCGGCTTGCTGCGCGATGAGCGTGGCCGCTCCAGCCGCTGTCATGCGCCGAAAAAAAAAGACGAAATCCAAGCCGGGCACGACGATTTCCCCGCCGACAACGGCGAGTCGAAGTCGCAGCCATAGGCTGCCGTGCATCACTTTGATCGCGCTGGCGGTGTTGGTTTATCTTCCCTGCCTGAACGGGCCCATGCTTTGGGACGATACGGACTGGTTCAAGGCCATGGACTTGAATCTGCGCGGCATCGCCGGCCTGTGGCGGCTGTGGACCGTGCCGGACAGCATCCAGCAGTATTATCCCGTCACCGCCACGTCGTTCTGGGCGGACCGCCATTTCTGGGGCGGGTGGACGCTGCCACCTCATCTGGAGAATGTGCTGCTGCACGGAGGGAGCAGCGCGCTGTTCTGGCTGCTGCTCACGCGGCTGCGCGCGGGCGGCGCATGGATCGCGGCGGCGTTGTTCGCCGTGCATCCCGTGATGGCGGAGTCGGTCGCATGGATGACGGAGCGGAAGAACGTTCTCTGCACTTTTTTCGCGCTTGCCGCGCTGCTGGCGCATGGTGCAGGCAGCGGGTGGTGGGAGCCCGGGCTGGCGCGCAGGCCCAGGGTCGCGTGGGTGCTCGCATTCACGCTCTTCGTGTTCGCTCTGCTGGCGAAAATCAGCGCCGCCGTGCTGCCCGGCGTTGTGCTCGTCATCGGCTGGTGGCGTCACGGTCATGTGCGCTGGCGGGCCGACGGCCTGCGCGTGCTGCCCTGGGCCGCGGCGGTCGTGCCGCTCGTTCTGCTGACATCGCGACTGGAGCAGGCGCAGATCACTGGCGGCGACTTCGCGCCGCCGCTTGCGTTTCTTGAGAAGGTGCTGCTCGCCGGCCAGCTTCCATGGTTTTACCTCGGCAAGCTGGCGTGGCCACGCGATCTCTGCGTGCTGTATGACAAGTGGCCGCTGCAAATCGGGGCGTGGTGGCAGTGGGCGGGCGGCGGGGCTCTGATCCTGGCGCTCGCGCTCATGCTGTGGCGCGGATGGCGCGGTGTGACGGCGCTGACGCTGCTGTTTCTCGGCGCCTTGTTTCCGGTGCTCGGCTTTTTTGACGTGAACGGCATGAAGTACGCCTGGGCGGCGGACCGCTGGGCTTACCTGCCCGCGATGGCATTCTGCGCCGGCGCGGGAGAATTGCTTCACCGCATCCGGTCGGGACAGGTCAGGCGTGGGATGTCCCTCGCGGTGTTGCTGGCCTGCGGATGGCTCTGCTTTCATCAGGCGGCGCTTTATGCGGGCGTGGACCAGTTTTGGCAGGCCGCCATCGCCGGCAGTCGCGCACCGTGGAAGGCACGCAATGACTACAGCAGCCAGTTGCTGGATGAAAACCGCGCCGAGGAAGCACGGAGCCAGCTTGAGGCCGCGCTGAAAATCCAGCCCGACTATGTGGCCGCACATGTGAACCTCGCCAGTGCGCTGGCCAGCCTGGGCCGTCAGAACGAAGCACTGGAGCATCTCGACCGCGCGCTGGCGCTCCGCCCGGAGAACAACGCGGCAACCTGGTACAACAAGGCCGTCATCCTGGATCGCATGGGACGGACGGCCGAAACCGAGGCAGCCTTGCGCTCCGCCATCAAGCAAAACCCGGACTTCTTCGCCGCGCACAACGATCTCGGGAACCTGCTCCTGCTCGCCGGCCGGCAGGACGAGGCGATGGAGCAGTTCCAGACGCTGCAGCGGCTGCGCCCCGGCAATGCGAATGCTCTCACCTCCATCGGCAACATCCACTTCCTCAATGGCAGGCTCGATCTGGCGCTGGCCTCGTTCTTGGCCTCGCTGCGGGAGGATCCCGGCATGGTCAGCACGCTGACCAATACCGCATGGATTCTCTCGACCGCAGGTGACGACAAGCTCCGCGATGGCCAGGCAGCCGTGGCGCACGCGCTGCGCGCGGCGGAGCTGACAAAGCGCCAGGACGCCAGCGTGCTGCAAGTGCTGGCAACAGCCCACGCCGAGGCCGGAGATTTTGATCATGCCGTGGCCGTCTCCGGAGAGGCGTTGGAGCTGGCCCGCTCACAAGGCAATGAGTCCCTTGCTGCCAGCATCATTGCCAATCAGAGGCTTTTTGAAAAACGGCAGCCATACCGCACGCCTGCCCGATGATTTGCCTGCCAACGATCATCGCCTAGACTCGGCGCCCGCTCACCCAGTCCAACCATGCGCACCGCCATCATCACCGGCTCCTGCGGCCTCGTCGGCTCCGAGGCCGCGCTCCGCCTCCACGCGGAAGGCTGGCGCGTCGTCGGCATCGACAACGACATGCGGCGCTACTTTTTTGGCGACGAAGCGTCCACCAATCCGCAACGCCTCCGGCTGGAAAGAACGCTGGCGAAATACGAACACCATGCGCTCGACATCCGCGATGTAGCCGCGGTCGAGAGGGTCTTCGAGAAGTACGCGGGGGAGATCGGCGCGGTCATCCACTCCGCCGCGCAGCCCTCCCACGACTGGGCCGTGCGCGAGCCGCTCACCGACTTCGGCGTCAATGCGACCGGCACGCTGCATGTGCTCGAGGCGACTCGGAAACACGCCAGGGACGTGCCCTTTGTCTTCACCAGCACGAGCAAGGTGTACGGCGACACGCCGAACACGCTTCCGCTCGTCGAAAAGGAAACGCGCTGGGAGGTCGATGAGAGCCATCCATTTCACGCGCGCGGCATCGACGAGACGATGAGCATCGACGGCTGCCTGCACTCCATCTTCGGAGCGAGCAAGGTGGCCGCGGATGTGATGGTGCAGGAGTACGGCCGCTACTTTGGCATGAAGACGGCATGCTTCCGCCCCGGCTGCCTCACCGGTCCCGCGCACGCCGGCGCGGAGCTGCACGGCTTCCTCGCGTGGCTGATGAAATGCACGGCTACAGGCCGGCCCTACACCGTCTTCGGCCACAAGGGAAAGCAGGTGAGGGACAACATCCACAGCGCCGACTTGATCGACGCCTTCATGCACTTCATCGCGGCCCCGCGCAGCGGAGAGGTGTACAACATCGGCGCATCCCGTGAGGCAGCGTGCTCGATGATCGAGGGCATCGCGCTCTGCGAGGAAATCAGCGGCAGGAAGCTCGACTGGACGTATCGCGAGGAAAACCGCATCGGCGACCACATGTGGTGGATAGGCTCGCCGGCGAAGTTCGAGTCACACTACCCGGCGTGGAAGCGCCGCTACGGGCTGCGGGAGATTTTGACCGAGATTCACGATGCGTGCGTGGGCGCGCACTGACGCGCGGCGCGCACTGGCGCTACCCTTTCCTCAGCGCGGCGAACGCCGCGCCCATCGCATCCTTGAGCATCGAGCTGTCGTTCGAATACACCACGAGCCGCGCGCCCTGGCGGATGGTGCGGAGCTGCTGCTCCACCTTGCCAAACCAGCTCCCGGCGGGAATGTGCCGCTTGTCGGCGGTGTCGATGACTTTCTGGATCACCGCGATGAAATCCGGGTGATCATACTCGTTCGGGATGCCCATGTTCGTCGTCATGTCATTCGGCCCGATGAAAAGCGCGCTCACGCCCGGGATGGAGCAGATCGCGTCGAGGTTTTCGATGGCGCGCACGGACTCGATCATCGGGATGAACATCGTGTCGGCGCATTTTTCCTCGACGTAGTCGCGCGTTTTGTCGCTCGGCCATCTGCCTTCACGGATCGCGCGTTCGAGGGCCACGCCTTTGAGCGGCCGATACACCGCGGCGGCCGCGAGCCGCTTGATCAGCTCGACGTCCTCCGCATACGGAATCACCACGCCGTCGAAGGAATCACACACCTTCGCCACATCATCCGCATCGCGGCTGTGCGTGCGCGCGAGCGTGGCGATGCCTTTTGCGGCCAGCGCGTAGCGCAGCGGCATGAAGTCGGCGATGTCGAGCGCATTGTGCTCGGCGCTGACAATGACGAAGTCGATGCTGCCGTCGGGGATGAAATCGACGATCGCCGGCACCACCGCGTGCTGGACGAGCGTGCCGAAGACGGTGTGGCCCTTCATCAGCTTCTCCTTGAGAATCTTTGCGGGCTTCGAGACGGCGGGAGCGTAGGGCGTGGGCTGGAGGGCATTCATGGCGGAGTGAAAGAACGCAGAAGAACGGATTGACGGGACCGGAGAAAAACACTGCAATCACAAGCCTCTCACCCCGCTGGTGCCGCCCAGTGCCCGCGGTATTCGCGCTTCAGCAGCTTCGATGCATCGGCATCGCCGATGATCTGCTCCCGCACCGGATCAAACACCAACGCGCGGCGCGTGCGGGCGGCGATGTTGCCCAGATGGCAGAGCGAGGTCGAGAGATGGTTTGTTGCGATGCCCGCATTCAGCTTTGCGCCGGTGCGGATGGCATCGAAGAAATTCGCGTGATGCGCGGCGAGATCAGGCCCCGAAGGCGGCTTGATCTCCTCGACGAGCTTGTTGCGCTTCCCGAAAACCTGCCAGCCCTTTGCCTTGCCGCCGATCACCATGCCCTCGGTGCCATACCATGCGCAGCCGTTTTCGTGCCCCTCCTGCACATAGGGGCTCCAGTCGCGCTGCTCGTAGATGAGCTGCTTCGTTCTGCCCGCGTCGTCATACTCAAAGGCGCAGTAAAGAGTGTCCGGCCACTCCTGATCGTCGTCGAAGAAGAGCTTGCTGCCCTGGCCGATGATACGGTTCGGATGCTGCTCGACGCCGAGGCCCCAGCGGGCGATGTCGATGTCGTGCACGCCGTCGTTGCCGAAGTCACCCGCGCCAAAGTGGTGAAACCAGCGCCAGTGCGCGGGATGATAGGTGCTCTTGAACGGCACCTTGGGCACCGGGCCGAGCCATAGTTCGTAGTCCAGCTCCGGCGGCGGTTCGGTCGCGGGTTTGTGGCCGTGATTCACACGAAGCTGGCTGTTCCACGCCTTCGCCACCAGGATGTCGCCGATGATGCCGCCGCGCAGCTTCTCGACGATGCCGATGATGTGCGCCGTGCTGCGGCTCTGCGTGCCGACCTGCATCGCCACCTTGTTCCGAGCCGCGGCTTCGATCATGAGACGGCCTTCCCGCAAGTTGTGCGAGCACGGCTTCTCCACATACACATGCTTCCCGGCATTCGCCGCGAGGATGGCGCCCGGCGCATGCCAGTGATCCGGCGTGGCCATCAGCACCGCCTGCACGGCGTTGTCGTCCAGCACACGGCGCATGTCGGCGGTCACCCGCGGAGACTGGCCCGTGAGTTCTTTGACGAGCTTCGCGCCCTTTTCCGCGCGCGATGAATCCGCATCGCACACCCACGAGACGATCACATCACTGCGCCTGCACATCGTCTTGATATGATTCGTGCCCATGCCGCCTGGTCCGATGAAGGCGAGGTTGATCTTGTCTCCGGCGGATTCAGCACTCGCGAGCGACGGCAGCGCGACGGATGCGGCAGCGCAAGCACTGTGACGGATGAATTGACGACGGGTACGCGGGTTCATGATCGGTGCACGGATTGCATGGCCCGATGCATAAGCACGAGACTGGCAAAACTTTTCATCGACGCCAGACCCAACACACAAAAGCCCACGGGGAGGCCCTGCGGGTGAATCATTGCACGGGGAGCGCGCAGCCGGTCATCTGTCCCAGGGGTGCCGGGCACGAGCCGCCGTCAGTAGAAATACCTCACGGTCCTGCCGTTGATCTTGGCCGATGTCGAGCTTTCGCCGGAACTGCCATGCATCGTCTCGATCTCGTCACCTTGGCCCGACCAAGTCACGCCTGCGAGCCTGTTTGTTCTCGGCGGCCCGGCTTTGGCTTGGACGACCGCATCCTTCACCCACTCCTGACCGATTCCAAACACGACGTGATTCGCAAACGTCCGCCCGTCCTTCGTCGCCTCCTCCCACGCCATGCGTGGATCGACTTCCGCGAGGTTCGTGAAGATCGTGTCCACGACCTGCCACTCGCCCTGCCACCTCGGGTTCTCCAGCAAGGCGCGCAAGGCATGATGGCTCGTCTTCTTCATCGACTCGAGCAGCCGCACCAGGAGCGTCGTCGCATTCGGTCCGTCCAGCTTCATCGCGAGCGACACCGCGCGACAGGGATCGACCGCAGCCAGTTTCATCAGCGCCTGCACCTCGCGGTCGATGTCTTTGTCTCCAGACTTCCGGGCCGCCTCCCAGTCGGCCAGAAACCGTGCTTCCAGTTCATCGGCTGAGCCGGCGGCCGGAGCCGATGCAACCGGACTCCCCGCAGCCGCGCCGGCGCTGGCAGCAAGAGGCCGATCCGCCGCCCGTGCGGCTTCCGCCCTCGAGTCCGCTTTCGATGCCGCCGTCCCTTTCTCAGGCAGCGGACCAGTCCTCGATGCGAATGGCGCCAATGGCACCACACAGCCAAACACCAACCCGGCCGCGACCGAGAAGAGCGCAAGAATCCGGCGTGGGTACGTCAATGGCATGCCGGCGCCAAACGACCAAAACAGAGCAGACGCGCGCAATGGCGAATTGCGACAGGTAGTGTCCTAATTTGAATCGGACTTTGTTCCGTCCCCGAGAACTCCATCAACAAACTTGGCGACTTCTCCCTTCTTGTAGTCGGAATTGTGGGGGCAGGCCGCCGTGTGAAAGCTCAACCCGACTTTAGCGGCAGCCTGTGCCGACGCTTTGCCGCGTTGGTCAATAATGACACGGTGTTCGTGTCCGCAAAACGGACATGATTCGGTCGCGTATTCTTCTCTCTTGGATCGTTTCATAAGTCATTTCTGTGCGCCGCTGGCTATGGCGGCTTGAACCGCTTCTCGCGGAGAATTGATTGGCGGCACACTGAGCACGGCGAGGTATTCAACCTCGCCGTTTTCATCCCTGTATGCCCATGCAAATGCCTTGTCTGCCTTCGGATGGCCGGACAGGGTGAATATCTCGACGTTGCCCTTCCAGACGGTTTTCCCGTCCATCATCTCATGGACAAGCCCCGCGCTGGCGTGTTGAGCCTTGCAATTGTGCATGGCTTCAACCGCTCGCGTGAGGCTTTCGAGACTGCCGGGAGTGCTCATGCCTCTATCATGTCCACGAGATCAGCAACCGTCCAGTGAGTATCTGCGACGCCCGCCGCCATTGCTGGAGTCATGCGGACAGTTCCTTGCGACAAACCGCACCTCCTGCAGGGCTTGCGCATGAAGACATTGGAGTGGATTCCCACAGATTTAGGACTCCACAGATTGAATTCCAGATTCATTCCATCTGCGGAACCCTGAACCTTGTGGGACAACCCAGAAGCACCAGACTCAGAGAGGCATTTCATGCGTAACCCCTGCACCTCCTGCGTCAGGTCGCGCACCTTCCTGGCCTGTAGCCGCGAAATAATCAGAAACTCACTCGCGTTGTGCGGTGGCATGAAGTCCGCAGTCCTCACTACTCTCACTCTGTTCTTGGTTTCGTCTTCCTTCGCCGATCTGTCGGGAAAGCGACCGAACGTGCTCTTCATCCTCACCGACGACCAGGGCTACGGCGATGTCTCCGCTCATGGGAATCCGGTCTTGAAGACGCCAAATTATGACAAGGTCCGCTCCGAGAGCGTTCGCTTCACGAACTTCTTCGTCAGCCCCACATGCTCTCCCACGCGCAGCGCGCTGCTCACGGGCCGTCATGAGTTTCGCAACGGCATCACCCACACCATTCTCGAGCGTGAGCGCATGACGCTGAAGGCCACGACGCTGGCCCAGGTGCTCAAGGGCGCGGGCTACACGACGGCGATCTTCGGCAAATGGCACCTCGGCGACGAGGACGAATATCAGCCCGGCAGACGCGGCTTTGACGAGGTCTTCATCCACGGCGCAGGCGGCATCGGCCAGACGTATCCGGGAAGCTGCGGCGATGCTCCGGGGAACAAATACTTCGACCCCGCCATCCTGCACAACGGCACCTTTGAAAAGACGAAAGGCTATTGCACGGACATCTTTTTCGCGCAGGCGACCAGATGGCTCGAATCGAAGAAAGGTGGCGCGCCGTTCTACTGCTACATCGCCACGAACGCGCCGCACGGCCCCTACATCGCGAAGCCGGAGGACAGGGCGCTCTATGAGGGAAAAGGTCTGGGCACGGACACGGAGAACTTCTTCGGCATGATCCACAACATCGATCAGAACGTGGGGCGGCTGATGGCGAAACTCGACGAATGGGGCATCGCAAAAAACACGCTCGTGGTGATGATGAATGACAACGGAGGCACCGCCGGCGTGAAGGTGTTCAATGCAGGAATGCACGGCAACAAGGGAAGCCCCTGGATCGGCGGCACGCGCGCGTTCTCCTTCTGGCGCTGGCCCGGCACGCTCACGCCGGGTGATTGCGGCGCGCTGACCGCGCACATCGACTTTTTCAAAACCATCTCAGGTCTCGCCGGCGTCAAGCTCACGCCCGAACTCGAAGCTCAAAGCGCCGAGGGCCGCAGCCTGCTGCCGCTGCTGGAGAATCCGCTCGCGCCGTGGGATGACCGCTTCCTGTTCCATCACACCGGCCGGTGGCCGAAAGGATCCAACCCCGGCAATGCGAAGCTCAACAACTGTGCCGTGCGCAACACGCGATACACGCTCGTGAGCGAAGCAGGAGGCGCACGGGCCGCCAAGGCAAAAGCGAAGGGCAAGGCGAAGAACGCCGACGCCGCTCCCGTGGCCGCCGGGCCGAAGTGGCAGCTCTTCGACGTCATCGCCGATCCCGGCCAGACGAGGGACATCGCCGCGGAGAAGCCCGATGTGGTGGAGAAACTCAAGGCCGCGTATGACAAATGGTGGGCTTCGCTGAAAGGCCAGTACGACGTGAACGAAAACGTCATCGGCCCGAAGCTCAACCCCTTCGCGGAGCGCTACTGGAAGCAGTTCGGCGGCGGCCCCACCGAGCAGGACTACAAGCGGATGGATCCGGAGAAAGCGATGTCCTTCGAGGCCGGGCGAGTGAAGGCCGCGGCCGCGCCGAAGGAGTAGCGGAAGACCGGACCGGCGCAAAAAGAACCTCATCGTTCCGGCTGCGCCGGGCCGCCGTCAGCGTATCGTCCGCGCCATGCATTTCCTTCTGCGTCTGCTCCACGCCCTGGTTTTCTTCGCCCTGCTGATGCCGTGCTCCCATCCAGCGGCGCATGCGGCGGCGGCTGATGACGATCCGCCCGAGTCCCCCCAGGTCCATGCAGATCACCGCGTCACTTTCCGGCTCGACGCTCCGCGCGCGGACTCGGTGAAGCTCCGCGGCATCACGCGCGCGCAGCTCGACATGAAACGCGGGAAGCGCGGTGTGTGGTCGGTGACCGTGGAGCCTCTGAAGCCCGGCCTCTATGAGTACAGCTTCGTCGTCGATGGCGAACCCATCCTCGACCCAAGCAACCGGCAGATCAAACCGGAACAAAACCCGGACTCAAGCCTGCTTGAGATTCCCTCAAACTCGCCGCTCTTCTACCAGTGGCGCGACGTGCCGCACGGCGCGGTGCACATCCACGACTACTTCTCCGCGCCGCTCAAGCGCGTGCGGGCGATGCGTGTCTATACGCCGCCGGGCTATGACGAGTCCGCCGGCCGCCGCTTTCCCGTGCTCTACCTCCTGCACGGCACCGGCGACACGGAGGCCACATGGACCGAGTTCGGCCGCGCGCATTACATCATCGACAACCTTCTCTCGGAAAACAAATGCGTGCCCATGCTCCTCGTGATGCTCGACGGCCACGCCGATCTTCAGGAGGAGGAAGGCATCCACCGCGCGAATCTCGAGAAGTTCGACGCGGACCTCATCCAGTCCGCCGTCCCCTTCGTGGACAAGACCTACCGCACCGTCGCCACGGCGGACGGCCGCGCCATCTGCGGGCTTTCCATGGGCGGCTTTCAATCCCTCTACACCGGCATGAATCACCCCGACCAGTTCGCCTGGCTCGGCGCGATGAGCGCCTTCCTGCCCGACGCCGCGAAGCTGTGCGCGCCCGCCTTCGCCGATCCGAAGTTCCTCAACGACCACCTGCGCATCTTCTGGCACTCCATCGGCAAGGACGACTATCTCTTCAAAGAGTACGCGAAATTCGACAAGCTGCTCGAGAAGCACGGCATCCTCCGCGACTTCCACATCACCGCGGGCGAGCACTCATGGACTGTCTGGCGGCAATACCTCGCCGACTTTGCCCCGCTTCTCTTCCGCGAAACGAAGCAGGAACGTCACGCAGGCGGCTGAGCCCTTCGGGACGCAGGCCGGGCGTCGCCTTTGCCGCGGCCGGCAATGCCGAACAAAAGGTCGCGTGGCAGGTCGGAATGCGGCATGGTTGCCGCGATGTTGGCAGCAAGAAGTGGAACCGGGCATTTGCCGCGCTCACCGGGCGTTCTGGTGGCGCTGCTGTTGCTCGCAGGTGATGCGGGCGCGCACGGCACGCTCGATGAGGCGACGGCGATGTTCGACCGCGAGATCTCCGCGCGACCGGCGGATCCCACTCCTCACATCAGGCGGGCGGCGGTCATGCTCGAAAACGGCTGCTGGCAGACGGCGCTGGCAGACATCGAGCTGGCCGTGCGCAAAGGGGCCGGGCGCGCCGAGCTTGATCTCTTGAGCGCGCGTGCGCTGGCAGCCGCGCGGCAGCCCGGCATGGCGATGGCGTTGCTCGACGACTTTGTCTCCGCGCATCCTGCACACGCCGCGGCACTGCTCACGCGGGCGCGCCTCGCGCGGGAACTTGGTCAGCCGGAGAAGGCGATCGCGGATTTTCGCGCAGCGCTGTCTTGCTCGAAAAATCCAGAGCCCGATCTCTACATCGAACTCGCCGCCCTGCTGCACGAACAACGGCGCTCCGATGAAGCGGTCGCCGCGCTCTCGCAAGGCATGGAGCAACCCCGTCCTCCGGCCTCGCTGGCGATCAAGGCCATCGAAATCCAGATGGCCGAGGGCCGTATCGACGACGCCCTGAAAGTCATCGACACGATGCAGTCCCTCTCGCCCCGCCTTGAACCATGGATGGCAAGGCGGGCTTCGATCCTGGCGCAAGCGGGACGCCACGACGAGGCGCGTGAAGCCTGGCTGCTTCTCAAAACGCATCTCGAAAAACTGCCGGAACACGAGCGCGGCTCGCACGCCATGAGCATGATCGCGCTTCAAGCGGCACAGGCTCTTCGCCCGCCGGCACGCCGTGACATCAGCGCTACAAACCCAATCAACCGGCCATGAAACGCATCCTGCTTTGCATCGCCTTGCTCTGCTCCGCTGTAAATGCGCAGGTGAGCTACACGGGACTCGAATACGTCGAGACCTTCGATGGCATGGGCGCGGCAGGCACCACTCCGCCGGCGGGCTGGTCGTTCCTCGGAGCGCTCGGCGGAGGCAATGGCACGTGGACAAATGCGACCGGCATTCCCGCAGCGAGCATCGGCGGCGGCACGCTGAACAACACGCTCACCGCCACGACTTCGTTCTCGGTCAGCAGCAACACATCGGGCTACAATTTCGCACTCGCCGCTTCACCGGCGGATCGCGCGCTCGGCAGCTCGCCCACCTCAGGCCAGGGTGTGATCTGGCAGCTCGCTCTGGTGAACAACAGCGGCTCCGCCGTCGGCACCATCCGGCTCGGCTACGACATCCGCCGCTTCACCGCATCCACCACGGCAAATCAATTGCCGGGCTACTGGCTCTTCGTCAGCACCGACGGCGGCAGCACATGGTCGAATGTGGGCGCGTTGAATCCTGCATTATCCAGTGCTGCTGTGAATGTGCCGAACACGACCGGCATCACGTCGGTGTCGAATGCCGTCATCCCCCTGCCCTCGCCGTGGACCACGGGTGCGACGCTGCTGCTGCGCTGGGTGGACGACAACGCAGCGGAGACCTCGCCCGATCAGGTGCTCGGCATCGACAACGTGCGCCTCAGCCAGCCGGCCGGGCAGCCGCCGACTGTCTCACTCACGGCTCCGTCTGACGGATCGGTTTTCATCGTCGGCGACACGATCAACTTCGCGGCGACCACGGCGGACACCGACGGCACGATTGCAAAAGTGGCCTTCTTCGATGACTCCGCCTTGCTCGGTGAAGACAGCAGCGCGCCCTTTGGTTTTGCGTGGAGCGGCGCGACAAGCGGAACTCACGTCCTCACGGCGCGGGCGACGGACAACGACGGCAATGTGACCACGTCCACGGCGGTCAGTGTCATCGTCAATGCGACCGCCGGCAGCGGCACGCTAACGCGCGGGCCGTATCTCCAGAAAGCCGGACCCGCGCGTATGACGATCCGCTGGCGCAGCAGCCAGATCGTGATCGGGCGTGTGCGCTATGGCACCAGTGCCGGCAGTTTGAACCAAATCGCCGACGAAACCGCCGGCACCACCGAACACGTCGTCGAGTTGACCGGCCTGACCGCAGGCACCACCTATTTTTACAGCGTCGGTTCGGCGGCCGACACGCCGGCCGGCGGCATCGACTTCACCTTCACCACGCCGCCAGCTGCGGGCACGCCGGCAAACACGCGCATCTGGGTGCTGGGTGATGCAGGAACGGCAAACTCGAACCAAACCGCCGTACGCGATGCCTTCTATGCGTGGACCGCACCGCGCACGCCTGATCTCGTGCTGCAGCTCGGCGACAATGCCTACAACACCGGCACCGATGCAGAATTCCAGGCCGCCGTCTTCGACATGTATGCGGCCATGCTGCGCAAGACTCCGTTCTGGTCCTGCCTCGGCAATCACGAGACAGCGCAGGCGACGGCGTTTGTGGACACCTATCCGTATTTCGATCTGTACACATTCCCCACAGCGGGCGAATGCGGCGGCGTGGCATCGGGCACGGAGCACTACTTCTCGTTCGATCACGGCAACATCCACTTCATCAGCCTCGACTCGATGACGGCCAGCCGCTCGCCTGCCGGCGCGATGGCCACATGGCTTCAGGCCGATCTCGCAAGCACCACGGCCACATGGATCGTGTGCTTTTTCCACCACCCGCCGTACACGAAAGGCTCGCACAACTCCGACAGCCTCAGCGACAGCGGTGGCGCGATGGTGGAGATGCGGCAGAACATCCTGCCGATCCTCGAGGCGGGCGGTGTCGATCTCGTGCTCTGCGGCCACAGCCATTGCTATGAGCGCTCGTATCTGCTCGACGGGCACTACGGCTCCTCGACCACGCTCACGAGTGCGATGAAGAAGAACGCCGGCAATGGTCGCGAGGGCGCTGGCAATGGCGGCGCCTACGTCAAGCCGCTCACCGGTCCGCGCGATCACTTCGGCGCAGTCTATGCCGTGGCAGGCTCGGCCGGGCAGATCAGCGGCGGCACGCTTGACCATCCCGCGCATTTTATCTCGCTGAACACGCTCGGCTCGCTCGTGCTCGATGTGAACGGCACGCGTCTCGACGCCACCTTTTTGCGCGAGACGGGCGCGACGCCCGACACCTTCACGCTGATCAAGCAAGGCGCCGCCGACAGCGATGGCGATGGCGTGGCGGATGCGTTCGAAATCGCCCACGGCATGGATCGCTTCAATTCCGCCGACGCCACGCTCGACACGGATCGTGACGGAAACAACGCGCGCGCCGAGTACCTCTTCGGCCTCGATCCCGCTGCGTCCGACCGCTACGGCTGGGCCACAGTCCGCAATCCGACGACCAGCCATGTGACCGTCTCCTACCCAACGCTGCCGCAGCGCACTTATCGCGTGCTGTGGAGCAGCGACCTCGTGAACTGGAGCACTGCGGCAGGACCAATCTCGGGCGACGGCACGAGCAAGCAATGGACCGACGACGGATCGGTGACCGGCTCACCTCCCTCGGCGACGACGAAGCGGTTTTATCGCGTGGAGGCGGCGAACGGGCCGTGATTTGGCGCTCTCACTCGTAGCTGATCGCCTCAAACACTCCGCCGCCCAGCAGACGCTCGCCGTCGTAGAGCGCGCAGATTTGTCCTGGCGTAAGCGCGCGCTGCGGTTCGTCGAATAGCAATTCGGCCGCGAGGTCGTGCTCGCGCTGGATCGGAGTGAACGTCGCGCTCGCAGCGGGCGAACGGTATCGCGGCATCGCCTCCAGCCGGGTGAACTTCGTCAATTCCGCACCCGTCGTGGAAATGCCGCCGATGGTGCAGCGGCGTGACCACAGCAACAGTGTGCCAGGATTCTCGATGGCGATGACGAGTTCGTTCGTCGCGGGTCGCTTGGCGACGACGACATAAGCCTGTTTGTAGAGCGGCGATGCCACGCGCAGTCCCTTGCGCTGACCCAGCGTGTAGAGATGCAGGCCGCGATGCTCGCCGAGCACCTTGCCTTCGAGATTCACGATGTGCCCCGGCTTGTCCGGCACAAAGGCGCGCAGGAAATCCTCCATCTTCACCTCGCCGATGAAGCAAATCCCCTGGCTGTCCTTTTTCTCCGCCGTCTTCAGCTTCAGCTCGCGCGCGATCTCGCGCAGTTCCGGCTTTTGCAAATGACCGATGGGAAACCGCGCGATCGCCACCTGCTCCGGCCGCATCATGGCGAGGAAGTAGGTCTGGTCCTTGTTGCGATCGACGCCGCGGAGGATGGTGGGCTGGTCAACATTCAGCGTGCAGTATTCAGTATCCAGTACTGCAGCGTTCGCAGTCTCGGACGGGACACAGAATGCTGAACACTGAACACTCCCCTTCCTCGCGTAGTGCCCCGTCGCGATCGCCTCGAACCCGCGCTCCCTCGCCCACTCCCAGAGCACGCCGAATTTCATCTCGCGATTGCACATCACATCGGGATTCGGGGTGATGCCGGCCTCGTAGCCTTCGAGAAGGTATTTCACGACCTTCTCCCGGTAGTCGCGCATCAGATTCACGACGTGGAATTCGATGCCGAGCTGATCGGCGACGGCGCGCGCATCCTCGATGTCCTGCATCCACGGGCAGTGGCCGGCGATGTTCTCCTCGTTGATCCAGTTCTTCATGTAGGCGCCGACGACGTGATGCCCCTCGCGGACCAGCAGCGCGGCGGCCACGCTGCTGTCCACGCCACCCGACATCGCGGCGAGAATCTTTGCCATGCGCCGATGCTTACGCGGAGATGGAAGACCGGGCAACGGCGGCATTATCCTGCACCGGGAACACACGGTGGCGATTCCCATTTGAATCCCGCCGTCCCGGCTCCTTTGTTCCATTCATGCCTCACCCGCCGCAAGTGCCATCCGCCGCGTTCTCCATGCTGCCCCATGGACCCGAGTTCCGCTTTGTCGATGAGATCACCGCGCTCGAGGCGGGCAGGTCGGCGACGGGTCGCTTCACGCTGCGCGGCGCGGAGCCATTTCTCGCCGGTCATTTTCCCGGGCAGCCCATCATGCCCGCCGTGCTGCTCATCGAGGCCATCGCGCAGGTCGCCGGCATCGCGGCGCAGACCGATCCCGATCTCGGCGCGCTGCCGGACCTGCGCCTCACCGCCGTGCGCAACGCCAAAATCTTCCGCGCCACGCAGCCCGGCGAGCTGCTCGAGATCACCAGCACGATCAGCGGCCGCCTTGGCAATCTCATTCAAGCGACGGGCCACGTCTCGTGTGGCGGCACGCCCGTCGCGGAAGCGCACGTCGTCCTCAGCGGCGGTTGATTTGGTTGATCGTGGATGGTTGATGGTGGATGAAGCTGTTCTCCTCCGTTTTCACCATCCAACATTCACACCCATGCCTACCTACGTTTACGAGACCATCCCTGCTGCCACCGACGAGCAGCCCGTGCGCTTCGAGATGAAGCAAAGCATGAATGACGCCGCCCTCACGCGCCATCCCGAGAGCGGCAAGCCGGTGCGCCGGGTGATCACCGGCGGCACGGGAGTGATGGGCGGCACAGGCACCTCGACACAGTCGTCCGGTGGCGGCGGATGCGGGTCAGGCTGCGGTTGCCACCGTTGAGCGAAGCGGAGCTCAAAGCACCGCAGGCGGCAAAATCAACTTGCGGCCCCGTGGCACGCAGCCGAGTCTCCGCGCTCCTGCTTCACAGCAATCGAGGACAGATGCCAGAGTGGTCGATCGGGCACGCCTGGAAAGCGTGTGTACCTTAATCGGTACCGAGGGTTCGAATCCCTCTCTGTCCGCCACCTTCAACAAGTGGCTCATTATCAATGATTTGATGCTGATTCGACCTGCCAGATGGCGCGCCAGTAAGAATACTGGCAAGAAAATATCATTGATAACGGACGATGATCCGTCGCCAACTTTGGCCCGTTGATCTCCGCCCCTGCGAGAAAACTTCCCGGCTCGAAACCCATTCCACGAGCATTGTTTCCGGCCAACTGCTCCACAGCAGAGTCTCTTTATGGGTGTCCAGTCTGATAGAGAATTCGTTCCTTCTTTGGGCCGCCTCACCGCTTTTGCCTTCCACTGCATCAAACAGCCCTTCCGCATGCCCGCGCCTTTTTGCGATTCTACAGCCACCACGGGTTCGCGATCTTCGTTCCACGGTTCACGGCATCAAATGAATTTCCGTCCGCCCTCCCCTCGCGCCGGACTCCCGCCTCCTCACTCATTGTCGCCAATGTGTTTCCGTTTCCGTCCGCCCACTCTCGCTTATGGGAACCGGACGAGCGGAACCCCAATCCCCAAACCTTCTAACGTCTGCGCCTCACAGAGCCCCTGACAAGACACTTGGCCTTTTGAACGGCGTGTTAGGATGCCGCCATGAAAAGTAGTGATCCACGAGACGCTCGGTGGAGAGGTTGGCAAGGCGTCGCGCTGGCTATCCTCGCGACATTTGGCGGCTGCGATCTTCTGAACTCATACTGGCCATCCGCATTCTCTTGGCTGTTCACGCCAATGATGGCGCTGCCGCGGTGGCTCATGGCATCTTTCCGCAACTCAATCGACAGTGAATATGAATATCGGGAGCGGCTCCTAGAAGCGCTTGAGGCGCAAAGGAAGTGACATCCCTCAGCCTACCAATGCGGTGGCTTTGTGAATGTGCCGCCCGCATCGGTCATCGTGTTCGGGAAGACACTCGCCGGAATGAAGTTCCGCCGCAAATGCTTGCAATACGTCGCCTGCCTTTCGAGCGCGTGGCAAGGGCGTTGCTGCGGATTGAGCACGCCCCGCCTTATCGTGCCGCAAGCTTCTTGAGCTGCGTTGCCGCCTTGCCCGCCTCGCCGTGCCTGTCCTCGTAGGCTTCCACCAACTCTGTCAGCTCACGGAAATATTCACGTTGCACCGTGTTCAGTCTGCGAACGGCGAGCTTGCCGCAAAGCTCGGCGGCTTCCTCGTAGGCCGCGCGAGTGCGGAACGGCGCGAGGGCGCAAAGTCCCCACAGTCCGGCGATTGTGGCAGGCATCTCGAAGGTGATTGATGTGGCGACGCGAGGCATGGCTACAGGCGGTTTTTCCAAATGTCTTTAGAGTAGTCCGCGTGAGAAAGGATGTCCAAAAGGAAAAGGCGGCCCTTGTTGAAGTGAATGGCCGCGATGAGCCTGAATTTGTTCCCGGCGATGTTGAAGACGATCACGGGCTTGAGGCTGCCCACCCTCACCATGTCGGCGTTTGGGAAATCGCGCCGCACATCCGACAGAGATTTCCACTGTGCCTTGCTCGCGATTTCGAACCATCGGAGCAAGCTCGGCGCCGCATCGGCATGATGCCCGGCCCATTCCACAAGAGTTGAAGGTTTGATGATTCGCATGGTGCGGGATTCAGTCTCCGAGCAAGGTTGGCTTGGGTCGTTCATGCTTGGCTTGGCTCCTTGATCGTTCAATGCCGATCATCACGAGCTCTGCGCGCCTGCCGCATGGATCGCAGGCTTGTGAACGACCACGAGCGAACTGTCTTCGTCCCCGAATACCGTCGCCAGGTCGCCATTGTGCGGGTTGTCCATCTCCAGCGGTCGCGGATCGCGGTCATACGGTGCCACGATGCGCCGGAACCATTCGGAAACGACCGTCATCCCATGCCCTGCCACATGCCTCCTCGCTGGGGCGGCCATCAAGCGATCGGGTGGGAGTCCGTGCTTCATGTTTTCGATGAAATCACGGTCGGGGGTTGAATGGCAAGAAGCTAACTTGAGGGATGTTTTGGAGAGCGCTTCTAAAGGCAAGTATCTTCAAGGCCCGGAGGCTCGCCGGTGAGCATGAGAGCAGGCACCCGCGTTGATCGGTCCAAGTCGGCAGGCCCTTTGGAGAGCATGTGATGGCTTCGGGCGAGCCGACAGGCAGGCGAAAATCGCCAGGTCCGACGGCGGCAGGTTTCCCTGCTGGCCGGGCGTGGCGGGGTCGTCGGGGCGGTTGAGGCCGAAGTCATACCAGCGCGGGTCGTCATCGCCGAGACCGGTCTTCTTGTCCTTCTGCTCGTTGATGATGGCGCAGTAGCGCTGCTTGAAGCCATCGGTGGCTTCTGGGGATGCATTAAGGATTTTGGAGGGAATCCCGGCCCATCACGCTGGCGCGTGGGGAGAACTGGGATTCGATCTTGTAGTTTGGATGGGAGGTATCTAGCATGTCGCTTCCCATGCCCGCTCCCGCCGCCATCCTCGATCTCGTCTCGCGCTTCGGCGAACACATCGACGCCTACAAGTCCGGCGGCTACAACGAAACCCAGCTCCGCCGCGATTTCCTCGACCCGCTTTTCAAGCTCCTCGGCTGGGACATCGACAACACCGCAGGCTATGACGAGGCCTACCGCGACGTCATCCACGAGGATCAGGTGAAAGTCGGCGGCGCAGTGAAGGCGCCGGACTACGGCTTCCGCATCGGCGGTGCGCGTAAGTTTTTCTTGGAGGCGAAGAAGCCGAGCGTCCGCATCAAGGACGACGTCTCTCCCGCCTATCAGCTCCGCCGCTATGCATGGAGCGCGAAGCTGCCACTCTCCGTCCTCAGCGACTTCGAGGAGTTCGCAGTTTACGACACGCGCATCAAGCCCCAGCCGAACGACCCCGCGTCCAAGGCTCGCATCTTCTACTGCCGGTTCGATGAGTATGCGGAGAAGTGGGACTTCATCTGCGGCACCTTCTCACGCGAGGCCATACTGAAGGGCAGCTTCGACAAATTCGCCGCCGCGAACAAAGGCAAGCGCGGCACCGCCGAAGTCGATGCCGATTTCCTCGCCACCATCGAGGGCTGGCGTGCCGACCTCGCGCGCAACCTCGCCCTGCGAAATCCCGCTCTCACGCAGCGCGAGCTGAACTTCGCCGTCCAGCGCATCCTTGACCGCATCATCTTCCTCCGCATCTGCGAGGATCGCGGCATTGAGGACTACGAGCGGCTGAAGCGCGCCACCGAGGCCAAGGCCATCTACCCTGAGCTGGTGAAGCTCTTCCAGCAAGCCGACGACCGCTACAATTCCGGCCTCTTCCACTTCCGCTCTGAGAAAGGCCGCCACGAGGAGCATGACACCCTCACGCCGCACCTCGTCATTGATGACAAGCTGCTCAAAGGCATCGTCACCAGCCTCTACTACCCCGCCAGCCCGTATGAGTTCAGCGTGCTCAGCGCTGACATCCTCGGCCAGGTTTATGAGCAGTTCCTCGGCAAAGTCATCACCCTCTCGGCAGGCCATCGCGCCCAGGTGGAGGACAAGCCCGAGGTCAAGAAAGCCGGAGGCGTCTTCTACACACCCGCCTACATCGTCGATTACATCGTGCGGCAAACCGTCGGCCCGCTGATCGAGTCGAAGACGCCGAAGCAAATCGAGAAGCTCACCGTGCTCGATCCCGCGTGCGGCTCCGGCTCCTTCCTCATCGGCGCGTATCAGTTCCTGCTCGACTGGTATCACCGCTACTACACCACGCACGAGCCCGAGACTCATGCCAAGGGCAAGGCGCCCAAGCTCGTCGCTGCCAGCGGCGGCGGCTGGGCGCTCACCACCACCGAGCGGAAGCGCATCCTCATCACCCACATCTACGGCGTGGACATCGACAGCCAGGCAGTCGAAGTGACGAAGCTCTCCCTGCTGCTGAAAGTGCTCGAAGGCGAGACCGCGCAGACGGTGCAACGCGAACTCATCCACGAGCGCGTCCTCCCCGACCTCGGCGACAACATCAAGTGCGGCAACTCCCTCATCGCCTCCGACTTCTACTCCCAGCCCGGCCTGGCCGAGATGGACACCGAAGCCCACCTGCGCCTCAACGTCTTCGATTGGGATGGCAAAGCTGGCTTCCCCGAGATCATGAAGCGCGGTGGCTTCGACGCGGTGATTGGCAATCCGCCGTATGTGCGTATTCAAACCCTTCCCAGCCAGGAAGTGGCCTATCTGACCGCTCGTTACCCAACCGCAAGTGCTGGCAATTGCGATCTCTACATCAGCTTCGTGGAGCAGGCACACCGACTGCTTCATCAAGACGGGCAACTCGGTTTCATCATTCCGAACAAGTTCCTTCGCACGGACTACGGCCTTGGTCTTCGCCGGTTGCTTTCCGAAAAGAAGGCGGTCGAGCGGTTGGTTGACTTCGGTGCGTCACAGGTTTTCAAGGCAACGACTTACACCTGCATCCTGGTGGTCCAGAAATCGAGACGGCGCAGCATGCTGTTTGGGATGGCGGATGCGCGGCGTGATTCACTGGAGAACGTGAGCATGAGAACTGTTGGCGCAAACGAGCTGACGGAACAGCCGTGGACTTTCGAGTCGAATCAGGAAAAAGCATTGAGTGCCAAGCTGTCGGCCGGGACCATCCGTCTCCTTGATTTGCCCGCTGACATGGGGCGTGGAAGCAGCAGCGGGGATGATGAGGTCTTTGTCGTTGAGGCGAGTTCCCATGACTTGGAGTCCGGGGCGCTGCGGACACCGCTTTTTGCGAGCGATTTTAGCCGCTATTCCTTCCACCCGCAAAACAAGTGGAGGGTCCTTTTCCCCTACGACCCAAAGAACGATTTCCGGCTGTATGATGAAACTGAGCTGAAGAAGCGATGGCCCAAGGCTTACTCGCATTTGAAGAGCAACGAGGCCGCCTTGAGACGGCGCAAGGGCTACAAAGAGTGGTTCTCGTTCAGCGCTCCGCGCAATCTTGTCGGGCATGAGAATGCCCAGATCGCCATCCCCTTGCTTGCTGACCGCGGGATGTTCGCAATGATCCCCGCGAGCCATCAGCAAACGCTCTGCCCGATGGCCAGCGGGGGATTCACCCTCACGATTTCACCAACTGCGCCGGTGCGACCGGAGTTCGTTTTGGGACTCCTGAACTCCAAGCTGTTATTCTGGCGTTTGCGAGGCATCAGCAATGTATTTCGAGGCGGATGGATCACATGCACGAAGCAATACCTTGGTGAACTGCCCATCCGCATCATCAATCCCAGGAACCCAGCCGATCGAGCCGCGCACGACCGGATCGTGAAACTCGTGGAGCAGATGCTGAAGCTGCATCAGGAACGCGTCGCCGCGAAAACACCGCACGAGCGGACTGCCCTGGACCGCCAGATCAGCGCGACGGATGCCACCATCGACCGCGAAGTCTACGCACTCTACGGGATCACGGAAGACGAGATCGCCGTCGTCGAAGGCCGCGAGGTCATCGAGGTCGAAGCACCGGCCTTGCGCCACCCCAAATCTACCGATGAAGACGGCAGCACCGCCGAGTCCTACGGCGCCGCCGCTCACCATCACGGCATGATTTTTCGGGAGGACCCTCCGGTGTATCGCGCCCATCCCGAAGGCCGGGCATGATCCTGCCCGATGACTGCGACTTTGGGCAAGCCGCATGTTGCCCGACCGAGGCATGCAGCGCCGCATCTTTGCCGCATGTTGGCCGGGGTGTCCCATTCTCGTCCCCGAGAGCATAGGATCTGATGGCGGAAGGTGAAGCGCAAGATGGCGGGGGATGAGGCAGTTCTGAGCATGAGTTTTCCCTGCCATGAACACCCGCCGCCAATTCATCACCTCCACCTCCGCCGCTGCGATGTCAGCTGCGACGCATGCCTTTGCCGCGCCGAAGGACAACGAGATCAAGATCGCGATGATCGGTTGTGGTGGGCGCGGGACGGGCGCGTGCAATCAGGCGCTGACGGCGGGATCGACGATCAAGCTGGTGGCGCTGGTCGATCCGCTGGAAGGCAAGGCGCAGGCGGCGCTGGATATTCTCAGGCAGAAGCACGAGGGCCAGGTGGCGGTGCCGCCGGAGCAGGTGTTCACCGAGTTCCGCGATTACAAGAAGGCGTTCGATCTGGCCGACGTGGTGCTGATCACGACGCCGCCGGGGCCGCGGCCGTTTCTCTTCGAGCATGCGGTCAAGGCGGGCAAGCATGTGTTCATGGAGAAGCCTGTGGCGGTGGATGCGCCGGGCGTGCGCCGCGTGCTGGCGGCGGCGGAGGAGGCGAAGAAGAAGCGGCTCAACGTGTGCGTGGGCTTCCAGCGCCGTTACTCGCCGCTGTACACTGATGTGATCAACCGCATCCACGCCGGGGAGATCGGCGATCTGGTCTATGGCCGCGTGTATTGGAACGGCACGTCGCGTCCCGGATTCCCGCGCGAGCCGGGCGAGAGCGAGATGCACTACCAGATTCGCAATTGGTACTTTTTCACCTGGATGAGCGGTGATCACATCCTTGAGCAGCACTGCCACAATCTCGATGTGGCGAACTGGGTGATGAAAGGCGTGATGCCCGTGCGCGCGACCGGCCAGGGAGGCCGGCAGGTGCGCAAGGCGAAGGAGAACGGCACCATCTTCGATCACCACACCGTGGAGTTCGAGTATGAGAACGGGATGCGGATCCTGAGCCAGTGCTGCCAGATCGGCGGCAAGTGCCAGAAGGATGTGAGCGAGCATTTCCACGGGACAAAGGGCGCGGCCGATCTCGCGGCGAACGGCCGCTTCCTCATCAACGGCCAGCCGCCGGGCGGCAAGCGCGTGCGCAACAAGGAGGACGACTACCAGCTCGAACATGACGCCTTCTTCGAAAACATCCGCACCGGCAAGCTGCGCGTGGACGCCGAATACGCGGCGCACAGCACGATGATGGGCGTAATGGGCCGCATGGCGAGCTACACGGGGCAGGTGATTTCCTGGGAGCAGGCCTTCAATTCCAAGGAGGCGCTCGCTCCAGACGACATCACCTGGGACACCGAACCGCCGGTGAAGCCGGACGCGGACGGCTGGTATCCCGTGGCCATTCCGGGGACGACGGAGCCGGTTTGAGTTTGGGAAAAAGCCCAAAAACAATGTTGCGCCCCTGGCCCCCTGTGTTAAAACTCCAGGCTCCCCGCCCGCCAGTGGTCTTGGGAGCCTTTTTTTGTTTCCCGTTATTTCTTCCAATGAGAGTCCGTCCCTCCGTCAAACAGCTTTGTGAAACCTGCCGCATCATCCGCCGGAAGGGCGTTGTGCGCGTCGTCTGCAAGAACCCGCGGCACAAGCAGCGCCAGGGCTAGTTTTTTCCAAAGCTTCACTTCACACGCATATGGCACGTCTCCTTGGAGTTGACATCCCGAACGACAAAAAAATCGAGTACTCGCTGCCCTATATTTATGGGATCGGCCTGCCTCTTAGCCGGAAGATTCTCGCCGCGACGAACATCGACCCGCACATCCGCGCGGGAGAATTGAGCGACGACCAGCTCGCGAGCATCGCCTCCACCATCGCGGGCATGAAGGTCTCCACCGAAGGTGACCTGCGCCGCGAAATTCAGCAGCACATGAAGCGCCTGCTTGGCATCAATTGCTACCGCGCCCACCGCCATCGCCGCGGGCTGCCGGTTCGGGGCCAGCGTACGCACACGAACGCCCGCACCCGCAAGGGCGTGCGCAAGACCGTGGGCGTGGCACACAATCCGAACGCCAAGAAGGGCAAGGTCTAGCCCGCGCACGGTTTCACTTATTCTTTCCGATCCATGGCTGACGAAACCACGAAAACCAATCCCGAGGCCGCCGCTGCTGCTCCTGCCGCCGCGCCATCCGCCGCCCCGGCCGACAAACCCCAGCAGACCGCGCCCACCAGCGGCGACAAGTCCGTCTCGCAGAGCGTCTGGCTCGAGCTGGAAGGCGGTGCCGGTGCCGAGGCTGCCGCTCCGAAGGTCGTCAAGGCCAAGGGCATGAAGAACGTGCACTCGGGCATCGTGCATGTTTACGCCACCTTCAACAACACCATCGTCTCGGTCACCGACCGCACGGGCAATGTCATCGGCTGGTCCAGCGCCGGGAAGATGGGCTTCCGCGGATCGCGCAAAGGCACTGCGTATGCCGCTCAGGTCGTGTCACAGGATGCCTGCCGGCAAGCGATGGGCCACGGCCTCCGGGAGGCTGAGGTCCGCCTGCGCGGCCCCGGCTCCGGCCGCGAGTCCGCCGTGCGTGCGCTTCAGGCACTGGGCATCGAGGTGTCCCGCATCGTCGATGTCACGCCCATCCCGCACAATGGCTGCCGTCCGCCGCAGGCGCGCCGCGTGTAAGGGTTCTCAGGTTTTCAATTTCTCATTTCGCATACTCATGGCTCGTTACACAGGTCCCCGTGAAAAAATCGCCCGCCGCTTTGGTGTGCCGCTGTTTGGTCCCTCGAAGGCGCTGGAGTTGCGCAACTTCCCGCCCGGCCAGCACGGCGCGCGCAATGCCCGCCGCAAGGTGTCCGAATACGGCGTGGCGATGGCCGAGAAGCAGAAGCTCCGCTATCAGTACGGTCTGATGGAAAAGCAGTTCCGCCGCTTCTTCGCCGAGGCACAGCGCCGCAAGGGTGTGACGGGCGAGACGCTCCTGCAAATGCTCGAACTGCGCCTCGACAACGTGGCCTTCCGCATGGGCTTCGCCAACACCCGCTTTGCCTCGCGTCAGCTCGTGGGCCACGGCCACCTCACCGTGAACGGCAAGCGCGTGAACATCCCCAGCTACCAGTGCAAGCCGGGCGACATCGTGGCCGCAAGGCAGTCGCCAAAATCCCAGCAGCTCGTGGGCCGCTTCCTTGAAATGACCGCCAGCGTGCCGGCTTCCGACTGGATGACGGTGGACCGCGACAAGATGAGCGGCACCGTGGTGCGCGTGCCCGTGCGTGAGGAGATCAACCCCATCGCCAACGAGCAGCTCGTCGTCGAACTTTACTCGCGTTGATGGCGTGGGAGGAAGTTTGGTTTTGCGAAGAGGCAGGCCGCAGGGCCTGCCTTTTTTGTGAAAAGCGGAACCCACTCCCAGGCAACAAGAGATGCGGTTGACTGCAAGGCGGATGATTGCGAGTCTAACATGTTTGCATTCCCGGCTGTCATGAAAACCTGTTCCATCCTCCTCGCCGCGTCACTTGCCGGAGCCGCGCCGGTCTCGTCCCGGCCCGCCGACAAACCAGCCATGAGAGAGAGCAAGACTGAAACATGGGGTACGCTGAAGACCGGCCAGACGGCCCACATCTTCACACTGCGGAACCAGAACGGCCTCGAAGCGCGCATCACCGATTACGGCGGCATCCTGGTATCACTGAAAGTGCCGGACAAGACCGGCGCCCTCGCCGACGTGGTGCTCGGCTTTGACACTCTCGCCGAATACGAGGCTCACAATCCCTTCTTCGGCTGCATCACCGGGCGCTATGCAAACCGCATCGGCGGCGCGACTTTCAAGATCGACGGCAGGGAATACAAGGTGACGGCCAACTCGGGCAGGAACCACATCCACGGCGGCAAGGAGGGATTTGACAAGAAGCTCTGGAGCGCGAAGCACATCTCGAGGAACGACGCCGCCGGCATCGAGCTGTCCTATCGCAGCACCCATGGAGAAGAAGGCTTCCCAGGCACGCTGGAGTGCAAGGTCGAGTACCTGCTCGCCGACGACAACACGCTGACCCTCGACTACTCGGCCACGACTGATGCGCCGACCGCCGTGAACCTCACGAACCACAGCTACTTCAACCTTGCCGGCGAAGGCGGCGGCGACGTGCTCGGACACGAACTGACGATCCCGGCGGACAAATTCACGCCCACGGACGACGAACTCATCCCCACCGGTGAGATCGCGCCGCTGGCCGGCACACCGCTCGACTTCACCACGCCGCACCTCATCGGGGAGCGCATCGGCGCGGACTTCAGGCCGCTCATCCAGGGCAAAGGCTACGATCACAACTTCGTCCTCAACGGCACAGGCATGAAACTCGCCGCGCGCGCGCGTGACCCGAAAAGCGGGCGCGTCATGGAAGTGCGCACCACCGCACCCGGCGTGCAGCTTTACACTGCGAACCACACGAAGACCACCGGCAAGAGCGGCCATGCCTACCAGCCGCGTTCCGCATTCTGCCTTGAGACGCAGTTTTTCCCTGACAGCCCAAACCAACCCGCCTTCCCGTCCTGCGTGCTGCGTCCGGGCGACACCTACCGCCACATCACCGCGTTCAAGTTCACGGTCGAATAACCACCGCCCCACCGCCTTGCAAGCCACCGAACCGATACCTCTGGCCGCCGCACGCCACCACTTCGTGCAGGAACAGGACTTCGCAGCCCGCCAGTACCGCGGCCGCCGCGAGAACCAGGAGGACTACTACTCCTTTGCCGACGCCGCCGACTACGACCAGCCGGCGCTCGCCAAGCTGCTGCTCGTCATCGGTGACGGCCTCGGCGCGCACGCGGGCGGCAGCGTGGCCAGCTACGTGACCGTGGGTGCGTTCATCAAGGCGTATCACGACCATCCTGCCGAGCCCGCCCACCGCCTGCGTGAGGCCCTTGAGCAGGCCAATGACGTACTCGGAACACTCGCCGCGAGTCTGCCCGCCGTGGGCCAGCCCATGGGTACCACGCTTGTGGCTGCCCTCGTCAGCGAGAAGACCCTGCAGTGGATCAGCGTTGGCGACTCACCCCTGTTCGTGTTCCGGGGCGGCAGGCTCACGCGTGTGAATGCCGATCACTCCCTCACCCAGTTGCTGGAGGAACGCGTGCGCCAGGGTGAGCTGACACCCGAAGAGGCCGCGCACCATCCCGACCGCCACACGCTGCACTCCGCAGTGCTCGGCATGCCTCTCATGAGCGTCGACGCGCCCCCCGAACCATATCCCCTGGAGAAGGGTGACATCGTCATCGGTGCCAGCGACGGCATCTTCACGCTCACCACTCGCCAGATCGAGGAGTTGCTTGCCTTCGGCCAGCACACCACCGCCGACAAGATCGCCGACGCCATCCTCTTCGCCATCCGCCGAATCAACAGCGAGCGGCAGGACAACACGACCGTGGGCGTGGTAAAGGTGTGAAACACCGCGCGCACCGACAAGCGGGCGGATCCGTGTAGCCTCCGGCGACGTCAGTGCTTGCCGCTGCGTGCTGATGCTGCTTCTCCAGCACGCTGTTTCGATTCGTTTGCCCCCGCCCTCTTCCGCGATGCTCCCACCGCTCCCTCCCACCACAGCCTGTGGAGAATGGGGCGCCTCGCCGTCGCGGGAAGGCCAGCCGCACGCAGAGCGTACGCTGGATGGACTCTGCCGCGCCCACTGGAAGCCCTCTCGTCTTCATCCTCCATGCCGGTCGCAGCTCGCCACCACGGAAACTGCGCGCATGACCGACTGCCTGCGAGGTGGCGGTGGGTGGATGGTCGATGGTGAATCGGGATGGCATCTGAACCACACGCGTGAACCACGTCTGGAAAACAAGGCGCGACTGCTCACATGCCTTCCAAAGCCGCAGATGACACCATTCGTCATTCCGCACCCGTCACTCAAATGCCCGACTCTTCGTAAATCGTCGGCATTGCCAGCTCGAACTTGATCTCGGGGAGGTGCAGTTTTCCGTTTGCAGCCTTGAGATTCTCCAATCTCCAGTCCTTTCCTGACCGGCGGATCACCTCGACCGAGCGCTGGTACTGATCCACCAGCACATAGACCTTCATGCTCGGCAGCGAGAAATAGGAGATCAGCTTCTCACGGCGGTCCACAGCCTCCGTCTCCTTGGAGATCACCTCAAATATGATCGTCGGTGACTCGGTGAAATACTCCGAGGACTCCCGGGCCTGGCAGGTGACGACCACGTCCGGGTAGTAAAACACATCGCGGCCCTTCACCGGCACGCGCACTTTCATGTCATTGATGAAGGCCCGGCATTTCTTCCCACGCAGATGCCCGCGCAAGGCGGCAAAAATATTGCCTGCAATCACATTGTGCGCCCGGCTCGCCCCCGCCATCGCATAGACATGGCCGCCGAGGTATTCATGCCGCACCTCGCTGCGCAGCTCGCATTCGAGGTACGCTTTCGGGCTCAGCCAGGCATCAGGTTTCAGCAGCGCGCTCATCGCGCGCGATTCTAGCGGCAGGGCCATGCGCAGTCAATGTGTCCTCTTTGCCCTCACGGCTGTCAGTTTCCATTGCGCCGTCTCCGAAACCGAGGCCCGTCATGGCAGCCACCGTGCCCGGCATCCCGCAGTCCGTAAGCAGGAGCGTCTTCGTCGTCCAAATCTTTGCTCAACTGCCGCTCCTGCCCAACGCGACAAATCACCAGAGCGGGGGTTTCAGGCACGGTCACCGCATCACCCCGCCCACATGAATCGCGCCCTCACTCTGCATTGCTTCCGTCTTGCCGTTGCTTCTGCCGCCATCGGAGTTGCATCCCTCGTCCATGCTGAAGCGGCTCTTCAGAAACGTGAGTTCGTGGTCGATGGGATGAAGCGGGAGGCGATGCTTTACGCGCCAGCCAAGGCCGGCAGCGAGCCATCGCCGCTGATCTTCGGCTTTCACGGCCATGGGGGAAACATGAACAACTCGGCGCGGCAGTATCATTTTCACACGCTGTGGCCGGAGGCGATCGTGATCTATCCACAGGGTCTCAACACACCGGGAAGGCTAACCGATCCCGAGGGAAAGAAGCCCGGCTGGCAGTCGGGTCCGGGCGATCAGGGAGACCGCGACCTGAAGTTCTTCGATGCAATGCTGGCGGCGCTGCGGAAGGAATTCAAGGTCGATGACCGGCGCGTCTATTCGTCCGGCCATTCAAACGGCGGCGGCTTCACATATCTGCTGTGGGCTGCGCGGGCGGATCAGTTCACGGCCTTCGCACCGTCCGCCGCGGCGGCTGCAAAGAGCCAGTCACTGCTCAAACCGAAGCCCGCGCTGCATGTCGCAGGTGAGAACGATCCGCTGGTGAAGTTTGAGTGGCAGAAGGCGATGATAGAGCATGTGAAAACGCTCAACCAGTGTGGCGAAGGCCGGGCTTGGGAGCTGGACGCGAACTGCACGATCTACCCCTCGCCGCTCGGCACGCCGCTGGTCACGGCAATCCATCCCGGCACGCATGCCTATCCGCAGCAGGCGCCGGAGGTCATCGTGAAGTTTTTCAAATCGCAGACAAGAAAGTGATGCAGTGACACGGGGAGGGTGCCGGCCACGGCACGCACCACGCCTCCCGAGAGGATGCCGGCATCGTGTCCGCACTGCGGGACAGACCGATAAAAGGCAGGTCTCCCGTCAGACGAACCGCCTGCTCCGTCGTGCATTTTTTGTGCTTGCCGGGATGGGCAATGGGTTTATCATCGCGGTCCATCATCCAGCCCGGGGGGACGCGCAAGCGAGCCTCCAAGAAAGAGTGGGAGCCTTCCCGCTCTTTTTTGTCTGGAGACACTACGATTTTATGATCAGCGAACTCAAAGCACTTTTTGACTACTACGAGAAAGAGAAGGGCATCGACCGCGGGAAAATGGTCGATGCCCTGGCTCAGGCGCTCCTTGCCGCGTCAAAAAAGAAGATCGGCCCGGCTCGCGACTTGCGCATCGACATCGACGCCGACCGCGGTACGATCAAGGCATTCGCCAAACTGCTGGCAGTGGAGACTGTGGCCAATCCCTGGGAGGAGATGGCCCTCGAGAAGGCACGGAAGATCAAGAAGGACGTGCAGATCGGCGACGAGGTGGAGATCGAGGTCACGCCGAAGGACATGGGCCGTATCGCGGCACAGACAGCCAAGCAGACGCTGCTGCAGCGCCTGCGCCAGGCGGAGAAGGAGAATTTGTACGATGAATTCAAGGACCGGACGGGCGATGTGGTCAGCGGCGTGGTGCGCAGGTTCGACAAGAGCGATGTGATCGTGGACCTGGGCAAGTTCGAAGGGGTGATGACCTCGAAGGAACGGGTGGCGACGGAGGACTACAACAACGGCGACCGCATGCGCTTCTATGTGAAGGCGGTGGAGAAGGACACCTCGCGCGGACCGGAAATCATCCTTTCGCGTGCGCACCCGAACTTCGTGCGCCGCCTCTTCGAGTTCGAGGTGAGCGAGATAGCGGACCGCACGGTGGAGATCGCCAGCATCGCGCGCGAGGCTGGTTACCGTACCAAGGTGGCGGTGCACAGCGCGGACGAGAAGGTGGATCCCGTGGGCGCATGCGTGGGCCTGCGCGGCGCGCGGGTGAAGAACATCGTGCGCGAATTGAACAACGAGAAGGTGGACATCATCCGCTGGAAGCCCGACCCCGCCGAGTTTGTACGCGAGGCGCTCAAGCCCATCAAGGTGCTCTCCATCAAGGTCAATCCCGACAAGAAGCAGGTGCATCTCACGGTGAGCGAGGAGGACTTGTCCAAGGCCATCGGCCGCCGCGGGCAGAATGCACGGCTGACGTCGCGCCTCGTGGGCATGGACCTCGTCATCGAGAAGGACGAGCACGCCGCCGAGGTCTTCGAGGGCCAGATGGGCGGGGCTGCCAAAACGCTGGTCGATGCCCTCGGCCTCAGCGAGGAAGTCGCCCGCAAACTCGTGCAAAACGGCCTCATCGACGTGTCGATGTTCAGCCAGGTCGATGCCGACGACCTCGCCGAGATGCTCGATGGCGACCGTGCGCTGGCCGAACAGATCGTCGAGAAGGCGCAGTCAGTTGCCGGCACCTCCGAAGTCGCCGGGGCGCAGACCGCAGCGGCCGCCGAATCCGAATCATAATCCGCCGCCATCCCATGAGCGGCCATCTTCCCACTTCCAACCAACCAGCCGACCGACCCCTCGTTCACGCACCCGGAATTCCTCATGCCCACTCGATCCTCATCCTCCAAACCCACGGCCAGCTCCAAAACAAGCGGCCGCGCCACCAAGGCGCGCGCCGGTGAGGAGGCATTGGAGGACGAGAACAACGCCACGCCAGGCAAGGCAGCCGCACCGAAGGACAAGAAGATTCTTTCCCTCATCGACGACGAAGCACCGAAGAAGCGCGCGCCGCGCAAAGAAGGCTCGGTGCTGCCGAAGCTCGGTGCCACCAAGCCCGCGGCGGCAAAGGCAGGAGAGCCGGCAAAGCCCGCGGCGCCCGCGAGGCCGACGCTCGACGAGCAGAAGGGCAAGGCGCTGAACCTCTTTGAAGAGCAGGAGAAGCGCGCCGTGGCGCGTGCGCAGCGCAAGCTCGAAGCCGAGAGCGCTCCGCCCCCGCTTCCTGCGCCGAGCATGCTGCCACCGATCTCCATCCTCAGGCAGCCCGCCGCCGAGGCCGCGCCGCCACCGGTGCCAAAGGAACCTGAGGCGGTCTCCGTCGAGCTGACCGAGACCGGAGAAAAAATCATTCATCTCAAGCCGCCGATCATCGTGAAGGATCTGGCCGAGAAGCTCGGCCTCAAGCCCTTCAAAGTGCTTTCCGACCTCATCGCGCTGAAGGTCTTCGTGCAGAATGCCGAGAAATCCATCGACCTCGACATCGCGGAGAAAGTCTGTGAAAAGCACGGCTTCAAACTCGAGCGCGAGAAACGCGAAAAAGGAGCGGGCGTGCACAAGGTGGAGGAGGTCATCGTCGAGCCACCGCCGCCCACGCCTGAAGAGGAGGCGAAGGAGGAATTCGAGCTGCGCGCGCCGATCATCACCTTCATGGGCCATGTCGATCATGGGAAGACCTCGCTGCTTGATGCCATCCGCAAAACGCACGTCACCGCGAAGGAAGCCGGCGGCATCACGCAGCACATCGGCGCCTACACCGTCGTGCACAATGGCAAGCCGATCACCTTCCTCGACACGCCGGGCCACGCCGCCTTCTCCGCCATGCGTGCGCGCGGTGCGAACGTCACCGACATCGTCGTGCTCGTCGTCGCCGCAGATGACGGCATCATGCCGCAGACCAAAGAAGCACTCAGCCACGCGAAGGCCGCCGAAGTGACGATCGTCGTCGCCATCAACAAATGCGACCTGCCCACCGCGAACGTCATGCGCGTAAAGTCGCAGCTTCAGGACATCGGCCTGCAGCCTGTCGATTGGGGCGGCCAGGTGGAGTGCATCGAAGTCTCCGCGAAGAGCGGCGCGGGCCTCGACACACTTTTGGAAACGATGAGCCTCCAGGCCGAGGTGCTCGAACTGAAGGCCAACCCGCGCGCGTCCGCGCGTGCGACGGTCATCGAGGCATCCATGCAGGCCGGCAGAGGGCCGGTCGCGACCGTAATCGTGAACCAGGGCACCCTCAAGGTTGGCCAGCCTTTCATATGCGGGCCGCATTGGGGCAAGGTGAAGGCGCTGGTCATCAACGGCTCGGAGAACGTCAAGACCGTGCGCCCCGGCATGCCGGCGGAGGTCATCGGCTTCAGCGACTCGCCGCACGTCGGTGATGAACTCGTGGCCATGGAGAACGAGCGCTCGGCGAAGAAGCTCAGCGAGGAGCGCCTCGAAGAACAGCGCCAGAAGAAGCTCCAGGCACCGCGCCGCTCCACGCTCGAGAGCCTCTTCGCCAACATCGAGGAAGGCGGCAAGAAGTCCCTCAAGATCGTGCTCAAGTGCGACGTGCAGGGCTCCGTGGAGGCCGTGTCGAAGTGCCTCACCGACATCAAGTCCGACAAGATCAAGCTCGAAATCCTTCATGCCGACAGCGGCGCCATCTCCGAGTCCGACGTGCTCCTGGCCTCCGCCTCCGACGCCATCGTGGTCGGGTTCAATGTGAAGGTCGAGAACAAGGCCCTCGCCGTGGCGAAGCGCGAGTCCGTGCAGGTGAAGCTCTACTCCATCATCTACGAACTCGTCGATCAGGTCAGGGACGCGCTCGTCGGCATGCTTGATCCGCTCAACCGCGAAAACGTCATCGGCCACGCGCGCGTGAAGCAGGTTTTCAAGCTCACGAAGGGCAAGGTGGGCGGCTCCGTCGTCATCGACGGCCGCATCGACCGCAAGGCCCGCGCCCGCGTGCTGCGCAACGGCCAGGCCGTTTACGACGGCGGCCTCGAAACACTGCGCCGCTTCCAGGACGAAGTGCCCGAAGTACGCAACGGGCTCGAATGCGGCATCAAGCTCTCCGGTTTCAGCGACTACGAAGAAGGCGACATCATCGAGTGCTACGAACTGGAGAAGATCGCGCAGACGCTTTGAGATTTCAGATTTGAAATTTCGACTGTCAGATGCCGCCGCCTCGTCCGGCCATACAACATCGCCGACCCGCGCCGCTTCCGTCCTTCCGCCCCTCCAGTCCCCTTCCCCATGAAACACCGTGTCGAACGCGTCAGCGAACTCATCCGCCGCGAACTCGGCGCCATCCTCGAGCGCGACTTCCGCTTCGAGAACGTGCTCGTCACCATCCACGACGTGAGTCCCACGCCCGACTTCAAGCAGGCGTTCGTTTACCTCGGCGTCATCGGCAAGGAGCACGAGAAGGACATGGTGCTCAGGAAGCTCAACGCCGGCCGCCCCGCCATCCAGCGCGATCTCTACAAGCGCGTGAAGCTGCGCAACTCCCCCTCCCTCGTGTTCCGCGTCGATGATTCCATCGAGCGCGGCACGCGCGTGCTCGACATCATCAACAACCTCCCGCCCATGGCCGACCCCGCCCCGGAGACCGAGGGCGCGCAAGACAGGGTGGAGTAGAGGGACTGGCAGGTGATTGCGGCCGTCCCTGGGTTTTGGCCCGCACATCCACAATTTGCCTTGTCACTTCCGCGCGGCTTTTCACACTGCGCGCCCCATGTCCACCATCGTCGTCGCACAGAAAAATGGAGTCGCCTGCATCGGCGCGGACACGCTCAGCAGCCTCGGCTCCCTGCGGCAGAAGGCTCATCATGTGGTGAACAAAACGAAGATCTCTCGTGTGGGCGACACCATGATCGGCCTCACGGGCACCTCCGCCAGCCTCGTGGTGATGAACAGCTACTTCGCCAATCCCGACCGGCCGCGGGATTTCTCTTCGTCCGACGCCATCTTCGAGACCTTCCGCCACGCGCATCACTGGCTGAAGACCGAGTACTTCATGGCCGCGCATCCGGAGAAGGATGACGAGTACGAGACCACGCAGTTCTACGGCCTCGCGGCAAACCCTCACGGCATTTTCGCGCTCTATTCTTTCCGTTCCGCGCAGCAGTTTCACAAGTTCTGGGCCGCCGGCTCGGGCCGTGACTACGCGCTCGGGGCGATGCAGGTGATGTTCGACAAGTGCAAGACCGCCGAGGAAATCGTGCGCACCGGCCTCGACGCGGCAGCGGAGTTCGACAGCGCGACGGGCGGACCGTATGAGATTCACATCATCCCGCTCGCCTCCGCAAAGCCTGCGGCCCGCCCGGCACCCCGCCGGAAGTAGTCCGCCGCATTCAAATCGTCCACCACCATGAAATCCAAGCTCTGTGTTCTTCTCCTTCTCGCCGCCGGTGTCGTCCTGGCGGATGGCCCGAAAGACAATGTGGCCGATCAAGTACGCCCCATCCCGCCGCCCGGCGTGCCCTTGCCGGAAGCTGACAAGGCCGCGCTGACGAAGGGACTCGGCGAATTGCGCGCAGCGATCGATGCGGCGGCGAAGGCGCAGGAGAAGAATCCGAAGCTGGCCGATCTGCTGCCGGACGTGGAGGTGTATCACAAGGCGGTCGATTGGGCGCTGCGCTACAACGAATTCCTCATCGGCAAGGACGCGACGAAGGACAACAAGAAGGATTTCGAGAAGGAAGTGAAAGTTGCCAACGAGCTGCTTGCGGAAGGCAGGCAGCGCGCGGAGCAGCTCAAGAACGGCCAGTGGCCGTGGACTCGGCAGACGGGTCTCGTCGTGCGCGGCTACCGCTCAAAGATTGACGGCTCGGTGCAGCCATATGGCATGGTGATCCCGGACACTTACGGCTGGGCACCCGCGCGGCTCGATGCGTGGTGTCATGGACGCGGCGAGACATTGAGCGAGATGGCCTTCATCGATCAGCGTCGCAAAACGGTCGGCAACATTTCTCCGACCGGCGCGCTCGTGCTGCATCCGTATGGCCGCTACTGCTGCGCGAACAAGTTCGCCGGCGAGATCGATCTTCTCGAAGCCATCGAGCACGCAAAGAAGTTCTACAACATCGATGCCGACCGCATGATCATCCGGGGCTTCAGCATGGGCGGCGCTTCGACCTGGCAGTTCGCCACGCATTATCCGAGCCTGTGGTGCGCGGCGAATCCTGGCGCGGGATTTGCCGAGACGCCGGAGTTTTTGAAGGTCTTCCAGACTGAAGATGTCTCCACGGTGCCGTGGTATGAGCAGAAGCTCTGGCATTGGTACAACTCGACCGACCACGCCCTGAATCTCTTCCACTGCCCGACCGTGGCCTACAGCGGCGAGATCGACAAACAAAAGCAGGCCGCCGACATCATGGAGCAATATCTGCGGGCTGAGAACATCGACATGCTGCACATCATCGGCCCGCAGACCGCGCACAAGATTCATCCCGACTCGCTCGTCGAGATCGAGCGCCGCCTCGCGGAGATCGCCTCCGTGGGCCGCGGCAAGATGCCATGGGAGGTGCATTTCACGACATGGATGCTGCGCTACAATCAGCAATACTGGATCACCGTCGATGAACTCCAGCAGCAATGGGAGCGCGCGCGCGTTCACGCAAAACTCACCACGCAGACCAGCGCCGCGATCAAGACGCAAAACATCGCCGCCCTCACCATCGACTGGCCCGCCGGCCAGTGCCCGATGGCGCTGATGCAAAAGCCGGTGGTCGAGATCGACGGCCAGAGGATTCCCGTGAGCCGGCCGAAGAGCGACCGCTCGTGGCGCGTGCACTTGCGCAAGAAGGGCGACAAGTGGCTCGAGTCCCTCAGCGCGCATGAAGACGGACTCGTGAAACAACACGGCCTGCAGGGGCCGGTCGACGATGCGTTCATGGACTCGTTTGTTTTCGTGAAGCCCGCCGGCGCCGGTTGGAATGCCAAGGTGGATGAATGGGTGAAGGCCGAGATGGACCGCGCCGTCTTCGAGTGGCGTCGTCAGTTCCGCGGCGACGTGAAGGTGAAGGCCGACAAAGACATCACCGATGCCGACATCGCGAACAGCAATCTCGTCCTCTGGGGCGATCCGCAGAGCAATCCGCTCATCGCGAAGATCGGCAACAAGCTGCCCGTGAAGTGGACGAAGGATCAGCTAACCGCGAATGGCAAAAACTTCGCCGCCGCCACGAGCGCACCCGTTTTGATTTATCCGAATCCGCTGAACCCGAAGCGCTACGTCGTCATCAACAGCAGCTTCACGTATCGCGAATACGATTACCTGAACAACGCCCGCCAGGTCGCGAAGCTGCCCGACTGGGCCGTGATCGATCTCAATTCACCACGCACCTCGCGCGCCCCCGGCGGCATCGCCGATGCGGGCTTCTTCGACGAGCACTGGCAATGGAAGCCAGCGCCGGAAAAGAAGTGACCGGCCAGTAGGCCGCGTGACGGATTTTCTCAGTTGTCGCCGAACGAGGGGGGGGGCGTGCCCGGGCGCGACGTGCATCGCACGTTGATTTTCGGCACGCACGCAGACTCCGTCCATCGACGGCGATGGCGAGATGGCCTTCCCTACCTCCCTCGTCAACAGCGGCACGACCACGCAGGTGCTTGGCGCCTTGGGTCCACGTCCGATCGCCTGAAGCAGGAGAGCAGGAGCACCATCCGTGCTTGCTGCGCTGAGTTGCGACCGCCAACCGACCGCCCTCACGACAGTTCAGCGCGATCCGGCGAGCCGCTGTTTCCGGCGGGACTCACCCACAAAAAAAATATTGTGATCCGGTCGGCGATCATCTTGAATCACGGTCCTGAATTGCAAAATGATGCGCGGCTCAACTCATGACAACGAATTTGGTGGAAGCCATCACCCGCATTCAAATCAACCTCACATCCCCGCTGTCACGATGAAAACTCATGCATCCCCCGATTGGCAGGCTCCAGCCGCAAAGCCCCGATTCACAGTTCCCGGCCTCGTGCCATCGGCCTTCGGCAGACGGGCTGTCCTGCTGGCGGCAGCCATTCATGCCATGACGGCGATGGGCGCTGATACCGTTCCGTCCCGTGCCGAGCTGCAGAGTCCGCAGGATGCCGGGCCGAAGTTTATCCCCGGCGTGGAAGAGATCGTGGGCACGACGACGACGCTCGCGATGAACAACAACGAGCCGACCATCGCCATTGATCCGCACAACCCGCAGCGCATCGCGGTGGCCACGTACCTCGGGATCCGCGTATCCACCGACGGAGGCACCAGCTTTCAGCCGCGGGTGAACGTGACGGCCCCCGTTGGCTACTCGACTGGCAGCGGCGGCGACTCTTCGCTGGCCTACGACAGCCAGGGCCGCCTCTTCTGGACGTTCCTTTTGCGGGAGACGTCCACCGGCGGCTTCGATGTGTTTATTGCACAATGCAACCCGACCACTGGCGCCATCCTCGCCGGGTATCCTTACAACTTGAGTTCGCTGGCGGGGGTGCCGAATGACGGCGGCACGACCCACTCTCACGACAAGGAATGGCTCGCCGCGGATGCGACGACAACGAGTCCTTTCCGTGACAGCCTGTATGTGTCGTGGACAGATTTCCAGCCCTCCGGCACCGTCATCTACACGACAACTTCGACGGATCAGGGCGTGACCTGGAGCGCCGCCGTCACCCTGTCAGGAGCGGGCGAGGGTTTCGTCTGGCCGTGCGAAAACACTGTGGCTCCCAATGGCGATGTGTATGTGGCCTACCACTCCCAGCCGACTTTCAGCACCGGAAATCCGGATGGAACCACCGGCAAGATTTTCGTGCTGAGATCGACCAACGGTGGCTCGACCTTCCCGCAGAAGAATCTCGCCTTCGCCGCAGGCCTGGCCGACCTCACCTACAATCGTCAAAGCGGGACACGGCTCATCGCGGGCACGCAGTTCTGGCTCCAAGGCAGCGTGCAGCCGCGCATCCTCGCGGACCCCAAAACCCCGGGACGCATGTATTGCATCGTGAACGATCAGCCGAACGGTTCCGACTTTGCCGACGTGTTCATCGCCACCTCGACCAACAACGGCGGCAGTTGGGGCGCGCCGGTCAAGATCAACGGCGGAGCCTTGGGCACCATCCAGGTGATGCCGTCGGCGGCGATCGATCCGGTCACCGGCGTCATTGTCGTGACCTACTACGACAACCGCAACCTGCAAACCAACGCCGGTGGCAAATACCTGCTCGACGTCTATTCCACGCGCAGCGTGGATGGCGGCGTGACGTGGAGCCCCGAGATCCAGGTGAATACGGCCCTCTTTGATCCTGACCTCAATGCACCGTGCCGCTATGGCCCCTCGGGCTGCGGCTCCCCGGACAGCGTCAACACACTTCGCATCGGTGAATACAACGGGATCGCCATCGGCGGCGGCGTGGCGGCCACCGTATGGACTGGCAACAACGCGTCAAACTTCCAGGACACCTTCTTCACCCAGTTCCTCGCTCCCGCAGGCCCGTCAGCAGTGGCTTCATCGCTTGGCAGCGCGGTCACCGGAGAGTTCGCCCCGAATGCCGCGGGTGCCAATGATGGCACCAAATTTGACGTGCTGAAGCGCGGCGGTTCCCTCGCGGAGAATGGCACCCTGGTTTTCCCCGGCCATCTCCTCGTCGGCACCGGTGGCGTGACCCTGTCGCCCAACAACTACATGGGTTTGTGGAAGCAGGCGGGCACTTCCCTCTCCCGCCTTGCCCGCAGTGGCGACAATGCGCCGGAGACCGGCGCGACGGCCGCGAAGTTCGATGTGCTTCCACAAGTACCAGCCATCAACGACAGCGGCGAGGTCACCTTCCTCGCCTCGCTCGCCGGCAGCGGTGCCAGCACGCCCGCAACCACCGTCGATAATGACACCGGCCTGTGGAGCGAACTCGGAGGCACCGGCATCGGCATCCTCATGCGTGAGGGAGACACCATTCCGTCAGCCTCTCCGCTGCAGATCGGCGCCTTCGCGTCCGGTGCCTACGCCACTGCGCACACCGGTGCTTCGACCGGTGAAGCCGCGTTCGCCGTCACGATGAAGAATGGCAGCACCGACACCGCGATCCTGCGCGCCAGCATCGCCGGCGCAAATGTCACCACCGTCGGTGTCGTCGCGCGCCAGAACACGGCCATGCCCGGCGTGGCTGGCGAGCAGTTCGGCAATCTCGCTGGCAACTACACCGACTCAATACGCATGGATGCCACCGGCAACCTCTGCTTTGTGGCCCTCTCTGTGTCAGGTCGTGAGAGCATCTGGTATCAGCCCGTCGCCGGAGGTTCACCGGTGAAAGCCTTCATCGCCGGGACCGCCGCCACCGGCGACACCGCCCCCGGCACCGGCGGAGCGACCTTCAAGAACATCAAGTCACCCTCCATCGGCAGCGCCGGCACCATCAGCTTCCGCGGATTCCTCAACAACAACGGCGACAACAGCGGCGGCCTCAAGGGGGACGGCGTCTGGCGCGGCACCACCGGCGGCGGCTTCACCTGCATCCTGCGAGCCGGCGATGACAACACCAACCGCGCCGGCCTCGGCCTGTCCGTCGGAGCCAAAGTCGGCAATGTGTGGCACGGCTGGCTCACCAATGCCAACCACATCGCCCTGCGCGCGTGGGTCGATCTCAACGGCAATGGCACCAGTTCCACCGCCGACGGCGACGTGAATGGCATTTTCACCGACCTCAGCGGCACGATGAGCCTGATGACCAGGGTGGGCAATGCCGCCCCTGGTATCGCGGGAGCGACCTTCGCGAGCGTCGATCTGCCCGTGGTCGGCGGCGTGGAGCAGTGCGCCTTCCTCGGCACGGTGACCGGCGGCGGCACCACGGCGGCGAACAACAAAGGCGTGTGGCGCAGCGCAGCCAACGGCGGCGCACCCACCCTCGTGTTGCGCACCGGCGACACGATGACCACCTCGCAAGGCACCAAGACCATCTCCAATGTCGATTTACCCGGCAGCAACACGACCGACCGCCGCTGGGAACAGCCCGTGATGGACTCGACGGGCCGCCTGCTTGTCTATGTCACCTTCGTCGGCGGCGCGACCACGGAGGTGCTCATCCCGTAGGCGATCCCCTTCCCCTCTCCCGACAACGCACCTTCCTCGGCACGCGCGCGCATGCCGCCGTTCGTCGTTGGGGCCGCCCGGCGGAAGCCTTCGCGGCGGCGGCTCGAGCCACACGGTGCCATGCCAAGCACCCCGCCCCATGCATCACATCACCATCCCGCCATCCACAGTGAGCACCTGGCCGGTGATGTAGCGCGCTTCTTCGCTGGCAAGGAAAAGCGCCGCGGCGGCAATGTCAGCAGACTGGCCGAAAGAGCCGAGCGGTATCTTCTTCAAAACCTCCGCCTTCACCTCGTCATTGAGCACATGCGTCATGTCCGTCTCGATGAACCCCGGTGCGATGGCATTCGCGGTGACGCCGCGGCCGGCGAATTCGCGGGCCAGTGACTTGGTGAAGCCGATGAGGCCCGCCTTGCTTGCGGCGTAGTTTGCCTGCCCCGCGTTGCCGATGAGGCCGATGACGCTGCTGATGTTGATGATGCGCGCGCCCTTTTGCTTGAGGATGGAGCGCTGGAAGGCCTTCACCATGTTGAAGGCGCCTTTGAGATTTGTGTCGAGCACGGCGTCCCAGTCAGCCTCGCTCATGCGCAGCAGGAGGCCGTCCTTGGTGACGCCGGCGTTGTTCACGAGGATGTCCACATGATCGAAGTCGGCCAGGATTCGCTTTCCGAGTTCGGCGGTCGCATTCGCATCGGCCACATCGACGGCGTAGGCCCTCGCCGCGCCGGGGTGTGCGGCATTGATCGCATCGGCGGCGGCCTGCGAATTGGACTCGGTGCGGCTGACGACGGCCACCTTCGCACCCTCGCTGGCGAAACGCGTGGCGATGTCCTTTCCAATTCCGCGACCGGCACCGGTGACGACTGCGATCTTGTTATCAAGTTTTCCCATGATGCGCGCGACGATGACGAGCCGCCGATGCAGCGCAAGCGCCAAGGCGCTCAGAGCCTGTCCGGCAAATGCCCTGAATCATCATAGCCAGGCAAACGAAAGCGTGAGAGCAAACAGAAACGTCCCCCTCACCCCAGCCCTCTCCCACAGGGAGAGGGAGCAAAATGAGCTGCCGCTCGAATGACAAAACACCATTTTCGTTGCGGCGCGGGAGCGCCGTTGTCTCCCTCTCCCCTGGGGAACCGAGCGACAGCGAGATGGCTGGAGAAGATGCTTCAAAAGAAGTCCAGCAAAGGGCTGGGGTGAGGGGGTAGAGTTCTCGTGGTTCGAGTGATTTACCGGACAGGCTCTCAGGGCTTGCCTGCGGTGTAGAGCGTGGCGATGCCGAAACTCAACGGGCGCGACACCGGCTCGGCAAAGCCGCAGTCACGCATCAGTGCCTCCATCCTCGCGCCGGAGGGGAAGCGTTCGATCGAACCGCAGAGGTACTCGTAAGCCTCGCGTTTTCCCGTGAGCACTCCCGCCACGCGCGGCATGATGTGCTTCAGATAAAAGACATACGGACCTCGCAGCAGCAGCCAAGATGGCAGGGAGAAATCCAGCACCACGAGGCGCCCGCCGGGCCTCAGCACGCGGAGCATCTCCTTCAGCGCGCCGGGCCACGAGGCCATGTTCCGCAGCCCGAAGGCCACAGTGACGACGTCGAAGCTCGCGTCCGCGAGGGGCAGCGCCATCGCATCGGCGGCGACGACGTTTTGAAAACCCTGCCGCTGCGCCTGCCGCATCATCGGCACAGAGAAGTCCGCGCCGAGCACCCGCGCGGAAGGGCATGCGCCCTGGATGGCGAGCGCGAGGTCACCGCTGCCCGTGGCCAGGTCCAGCACATGACCGGGCGCGAACGATTCCACGAGCCGCGCGGTCTTCCGCCGCCACAGCACGTCAGTGCCCAGACTCAGGACGTGATTCGTCAGCACGTAGCGCCGGGCGATGCCCGCGAAAGCCTCCTTCACATACCGTGCATCCTGCATCTCCTCGATTCGGAGCCGGCCCGTTTCACCCGCTGTTTGGTGCTCACGAGAGGACTCGAACCTCCACGATGTTACTCATTAGATCCTGAATCTAACGCGTCTACCAATTCCGCCACGTGAGCAATGGGTGCTGGCCGGCGAGGGCGCATTCTTCACCCGGAAAAAGTTTTCTCAACCGGAAATCCCGCCGCCAGCCGCAAAACAAGGCCGTGCAGGCAACACAAAGCGGAACATGACAAGCCTCCGTGATGCCGCTACACCTTCCCGGTCCATGCACACCCCGGCCGCCATTCGAGAGCTGTCCGAGACTCACACCCTCGGCGACCGCACGATCTGCCGCGTGGCAAAAGCGCGCGCCGAGGACCGCCGGCCATGGATCCGCTCCGCACCCGTCTGCTCCATGCTCGCCGCACACCGCATCGCGCACGCGGGCGTGATGACGGCGCACCATCCGTATCGCGTGGTGCGGATGCACCAGGGCGGGCTCTACTTCCTGGCGTGCATCGAGGGCGAGGGCCGCGTGCTCGTCGATGGCCGATGGCAGAAGTGCGGGGCCGGCATGGCTGTGGCGCTGCCGCCTTTCATGGTCAATGCGTTCGAGGCCGTGAAGGACCGCGAGTGGAAATGCTGCTGGGTGCGCTACGAGCAGCAGCCGGAGCAAAAGCCCATCCTTTCGTCGAGTTCGCCCGTCATGGCGCGCTACGATGGCCGCGGGCTGTGGCATGCCATCGAGGGCCTCGTCGCCGAGGCCTCCGGCATCGCGCTGCCGGCCGCCATGTTTCACTGGATCGAGCTGGTGCAAAACTACGTCGAGCGCTTTGCGGAGCCCTGGCAGCAGGACGACCGCCTCTGGCGCTTGTGGGAAAAAGTGTCCGCCAATGTGGGCCACGACTGGACGCTCTACGAACTCGCCGCGGAGGCCCATGTGAGCGCCGAGCATCTGCGCCGCCTCTGCCGCCGCTCGCTGGGCCGCAGCCCCATGCATCACGTCACCTGGTTGCGCATGAGGAAAGCCGCCGAGCTTCTCTCCACCACCCCGCTCAAAGTCGAGACCGTGGCCAACGCCGTCGGCTACCAAAACGCCTTCGTGTTCTCGAACACCTTCAAGAAGTGGATTGGCTGGAGGCCGAGCGAGCATCGCGGACGCCGCTGATTTCGATCCCTGACTGTAGCGGGTCCCTGAAAAAGGGCTGCGGAAACAGATTCGGAGCGCAGCGGTACGGACTGCAAGGCGGGTGGTGCAGCCACTATCCAGGCGATAACGGCAAAGCACCCAACGCAGCAGTCAGTGCCGCCCCGCCCGAAGATGCGACACATGCATTTTTCAGCAGCCTGTTCGGCTCGTCGCCATGCGTGGACGGAGTTCCGGCGCGTCAAGACATGCGCCCCCAAAAGACCCCACGACTGACCGCCGCCCCAGCCGCAGGCAGCCTGCCTGCAACCGGCCTCTGTCAGGCCGCTTGGCACTGCATCTCCTTCCGCCGCATGGGTGCCATCGGCAAATGTGCCGCTGCCGCTTTACAACCCCCGCTCACCATGCAAGATGCCGCGCTTTCCCGCCCGGCATCTTCGCATTCACGGCATTTCCACCTGCGAACCCGGCCCCGAAAGCGCTCCAAACATCACGCTTTCATCCTCCTCACTCAAGGAACCTCCTGTCAATCCTGCCAATCCTGTCAAAAGACGCCGCCTCACTCTCTCCATGCCCCGCGATAACACCATCAAACGCATTCTCGTCATCGGTTCCGGCCCCATCGTCATCGGCCAGGGCTGTGAGTTCGACTACTCCGGCGTCCAGGCCTGCAAGGCTCTGCGCGAGGAAGGCTACGAGGTGGTGCTCATCAATTCGAACCCCGCCACGATCATGACCGATCCGGAGTTCGCCTTCCGCACTTACATCGAGCCGATCACGCCGGAGATGGTGGAGAAGATCATCATCAAGGAAAAGCCGGATGTGCTGCTGCCGACGCTCGGCGGTCAGACGGCGCTGAATACCGCCATGTCGCTGCATCGCGCAGGCACGTTGGAGAAACACGGCGTGCGCATGATCGGTGCGAAGCCGGAGGCGATCGAGAAGGGCGAGGACCGTCTGCTTTTCAAAAACGCGATGCTCAAAATCGGCCTCGACCTGCCGCAGTCCGGCGTGGCGCACACGATGGAAGAGGCGCGCAAGATCGCTGACGAGATCGGCACGCTGCCGCTCATCATCCGTCCGGCCTACACGCTCGGCGGCACGGGCGGCGGCATCGCTTACAACCGCGAGGAGTTTGAATCGATCACGGCTCGCGGCCTCGATCTCTCGCCGGTGAGCGAGGTGCTCATCGAGGAGTCGTTGCTCGGCTGGAAGGAGTTCGAGATGGAGGTCATCCGCGACAAGGCGGACAACTGCGTCATCATCTGCTCCATCGAGAACCTCGACCCCATGGGCGTGCACACGGGCGACTCGATCACCGTGGCGCCGATCCAGACGCTGACGGATCGCGAGTATCAAATCATGCGCGACTTCTCCTTCGCGTGCATCCGCGAGATCGGCGTGGAGACGGGCGGGTCAAACATCCAGTTCGCCGTGCATCCGGACACGGGCCGCATGATCGTCATCGAGATGAATCCGCGCGTGAGCCGCAGCTCCGCGCTCGCGTCGAAGGCCACCGGCTTCCCGATTGCGAAGATCGCCGCGAAGCTCGCGGTCGGTTACACGCTCGATGAGCTCAAAAATGACATCACGCGCCACACGCCGGCCGCGTTCGAGCCGACCATCGACTACGTCGTCACAAAGATCCCGCGTTTCACCTTCGAGAAATTCCCCGGCGCGAACGAAGTGCTCACCACGCAGATGAAATCCGTCGGTGAGGTCATGGCCATCGGACGCACGTTCAAAGAGAGTCTGCAAAAGGCCCTGCGCGGCCTGGAGATCAAGCGCTTCGGCCTCATCGGCGACGGTGCGGACAAGCAGATCGAAGACGAGGAACTCGAAACCAAGCTCAGCGTGCCAAATGCGGAGCGCATCTTCTGGCTCGGCGCGGCCTTCGCGAAGGGCTGGGACGTGGAGAAGGTGTTTGCGCTGACCAAGATTGATCGGTGGTTCTTGCGGCAGATCCAAGAAATCGTCGTCGCATCGTCGGACCTGTCTGACACGTCCGACCTGTCGGACCAGGCGCTTCGTCGCGCTAAGAAGCTCGGCTTTTCCGATGTCCAACTGGCCCACCAGACCAAGACCACACAAAGCGCCGTTCGCGCCGCCCGGAAGAATGCAGGCATCCTCCCCACCTACCGCCTCGTGGACACCTGCGCGGCGGAGTTCGAGGCTTACACGCCTTACTACTACAGCACCTACGGCATCGAGGACGAGGTGCGCGATGGCGACAAGAAAAAGGTCA
>JAIBCL010000022.1 GCA_019694165.1 Verrucomicrobiaceae bacterium
TAGCCTGGCGGATACTGCCCCGGCTGCGGCGCCTGCGCAGGCGCTGCTCCACCCTGCGCGGGCCCTACGGGCTTCGATGCGGAACTCGGTGGCGTCTGCGGTGGCTGCGGCTGGTTCGTATCCATGTGGAGAAAAGCGGAAATATTCGCCGCTGATTGTATCAACTCACACCTGCCGGACAAAGCCTTTATGCACCCGGGCGCGTGAATAAGGGAGAACCCGTATCGGGGGCACTGCTCAGGATCGAAAGCCGTCGTCAGCGCCGGACACTCAACTCCCGATCCACCTGCCGCCGAAACCCATGCAACCGCAGCGAGTGATCCGGCATCACGTCGAGCAACGTGTAGCCGCTGTTCTCTAGACCCGAGCCTTCCACCATCGCGACGAGCGTGCAGTAGTGGATGCCGGTGATTTGCTGGTAGTCGTTCTTGTGCGAGTGGCCTTGGAAGACCGCGAGCACCTTGCCTGACTTCTCCAGCACGGCGCGCACCGCGCTCGCGTTCTTCAGGTTGTGCGGCGCGCTTTCATCGATGCGCTGATGCGCGAAGATCACCACCGGCCCCTTCGCAGACGTGAGCTGCGCTTGCAGCCAGTCGAGTTCCGACTGCGGGATCGCGCTGTCTTTCCAGTCGAAGTTCTCGCGCCCATACGCCACGCCGTCCTCGCGATAGCACGCATCGAGCACGATGAAGCGCACGCCTGCTTCATCGAAGGCATAGTGCGGCGTCTTCGACATGCCCGTGTGCGCGGTGAATTCCTCCTTTGTCAGTGTCGTCACGCAGTGATTGCCCAGTACGTAATGGCGCGGCATCGAAAGACGGGCGTAGCGTTTCTCGATCGCGCCCAGCCACTCGATCTCCCGATCAACGGTCGTCGCCTTGTCGATCAGATCACCCAGCTCGACCACAAACGCCGGCTTCTCCTGGTTAAAGTAGTCCACCGCTTCATCCAGCTTCCCCAGCGCCTCGCGGTAGAAGCGTGTCTTCGTCGGCTCCTTGTCCGCGTAATGCAGATCGGTCATCAAGCCGACACGCAGCAACGGCTTCGCGTCGGTGCCTGCGGCGGGCATGTGTGGCGCAGCCAGCCCGGCCAGGATGAGCGATCCCTGTTTCACAAAGGCACGGCGTCGAGCAGGATGATTCATGGCGGGACGGCGGTCAAAAGTGAAGGGACTTGTCGGCATGACGTGCCGCGGTTTCTGCGGCGAGCTTCCGTGCCGCCGACTTCCACGATGAAGCGTCCGCCGCTGCGCTGCGGACGACCATGACGGCCTCGAACTTCATCCCCTTCTTCACCTCCGAATGGGAATAGAGCTGCGTATATAGCTTGTGATACACCGTCTTGTCCCAATAGGCGGTCTTGATACCTTGTCCGGCCAGCGGCTCGGGAAACCATGCGAGCGCGATGCGTTTCGCCCCGGGATCGTAGAGGGCGGTCCATTTGGGATCGTCCTTCAATTTGAAATCTCCGCTGTTGTCGAACACGCCGTCCTTTATCGCGCCGTCGGGCATCTGCGCCATCCACTCGGCAGTCCGCGGCAGCCACGCGTGCATGAAGCCGTAAAGCGTGCCGATCTTCACATCGGCAGTGACTTCGTAGCGATGCCTCTCCAGAACCGCGTCGTCAGTCACGACATACGTCGCCTGCAGACGGAGCGGCCCTATGACGGAACGCTTTTCGATCACGGCCCGCGAGCCGGTGTACTGCACCTTGTCCACCAGTTCGCACACCCTGCCATCGACCGTGAGCGTCGTCTCGAGCACCTGCTCGATGCCGCCTTCGTTGTGGCCGGTGCCGATCCACTTGCCGCCTTCCTCGGCGAACACCGTCCCGTAGAATCCGTTCTTGTCGGCAATGAGTTCTCCGGCGTGAAGAATGCGATGGATGGTCCAGGCGCGATCTCCGGCAAACTCGACCGTCAGGTCGCGCGTCTGGACGGTGACCAGCGACGGTGGTCCCGGCTTGAGCGCCTGAGCCGTGGCGAGAGAACAACCAGTGAGGAAAATCGCGATGCGCTTCATGGTTTCATCGTCGGTTTCTGCCACGGCGCTTCGCCACCGCGCTGGCCTTGTTTCCGCAGCAATGCGCTGAGTTCGAGGAAGACCTTCTTGTTCTCCGCGGCGAGGTCCGTGGTTTCATACGGATCGTCCTTCAGGTTGTAGAGTTCCTGCGGGGCGAAGGGGCTGTCTTGCAGCAGCTTCCAGTCGCCGTGGATGATCGCGTCGATGGTCTTGCCTCCGTATTGCGGGCCGCCTTCGCGGCGGATGAAATAATGATCGCGTCCAGGCTCGGGCTGCGATTGGCCGAGCAACGTCGGCAGGAAGGTGATGCCGTCGATGTTGCCCGGCACCGGCTGTCCCGCGACCTCGCAAGCGGTGGCGAAGATGTCCATGCTCATCGCCTGTCGTTCCGTGCTGCTGCCGGGTTTGATCTTCGCTGGCCAACGCGCCGCGCACGGCACGCGAAGCCCGCCTTCATACATGTGTGTCTTGCCGCTGCGCCACGGGCCGTTGTTCGCGCCGCTCGGCAGGAGGCCGCCGTTATCGCTGGTGAAGATGACGAGCGTGTTTTCTCTGAGCTTCAGTTCATCGAGCCGCGCGAGCACCTTGCCGATGCCGTCGTCGAGATGCTCGATGAGCGCGACGAGCTTCGCGCGCTTCTCATCGAGGGCGGGCTCGCGTGCCTTCACCTTCTCCAGCCACGCAGGCGGTGGCTGCACCGGATCGTGCGGCGCGTTGTAGGCGAGATACAAGAAGAACGGCGACTTCGCTGCTGCGCGCTCGGTGAGGTAATCACATGCCCACTGCGTGAAGACATCCGTCGCGTGACCTTCCGGTTTCACCTCCTTCATGCCATCGCGCATGAAGTTCTGTCCGTGGCGCAGATGCGTCCAGTAGTCGTCCATCATGTCGCCGAGGAAGCCATGGAAATGATCGAAGCCGCGCTCAGCCGGTGTGTTCGGTGAGTTGATGCCGAGGTGCCACTTGCCCACGATCCCACTGTGATAGCCCGCCTTCTTCAGCACCTGTGGCAGCAGCGTCGCCGACGCGGAGAGATAGCCCCAGTTGTTCTGCGGTTCCTCCTCACGAATCACACCCGGCACGCCGACACGATCGGGATGACAACCCGTGAGCAAGGCTGCGCGCGTCGGTGAACAGACACACGAGTTCGCGCGAAAGTTTTGAAACGTCATGCCCTGCGCGAAGAGCGAGTCGATGTGCGGCGTGCGAATGTCCTTCGTGCCGAAGGCCGAGTAATCCGCGCGTCCGAGATCATCGCAGAGGATGACGAGGACATTGGGTTTGTCCGCGGCACTGGCGAACGCGGCGGTGAAGATCAGGCTGAGAAGCGGGCGATGCATGAGATGGCCGACGATAATAACAGCCGGACTTGCGCGACATTGCAGGCACTTGCATCGCGCCCGTCGATTCAGCGCTCGATCTTGGCGGCATCCGGGCCGCCGTAATCGGCGGGAAGCGGAGCACCGGCCGGATTGTTGAGCATGTGCCTCCACAGAACACGATTGACGCCCTCCTTGGATTCTGCTGCGATGGCAAAACCATGAGCACCCAGAATACCACGCCGCCCGATGCCAAGCCGGAACGCCTCGTCTCACTCGATGCCTACCGCGGCTTTGTCATGTTCTTGATGGCGGCGGAGATGCTGCGGGTGCCGTCGGTGGCGGCTCACTTCAAGGACAGCGCGGTTTGGCAATGGCTGTCGTTTCACAGCGGGCATGTGGCGTGGACGGGATGCTCGCTGCATGATCTGATCCAGCCATCGTTCAGCTTCATGGTGGGCGCTGCGCTGCCGTTCTCCATCGCGAGCCGCGGCGCGCGAGGGCAGTCGAAAGCAATGATGTGGGGCCACGCGTTGTTCCGCTCGCTGCTGCTGATACTGCTCGGCGTGTTTTTGCGCTCGATCGGCAAACCTCAGACCTACTGGACCTTTGAGGACACGCTGTCGCAGATCGGTCTCGGCTATCCGTTTCTGTTTGCGCTCGGCTTTGCCAGCGCGCGCGCGCGAAGAAACACGCTCTGGACGATCGCCGTCGGCTACTGGTTGTTTTTCGCGCTTTACACACCCGCGCCGGATCACTCGCCGGCAATGGCAGGCGTGCCGGAAGGATGGACCCATGATTTCACGGGTTTCGCCGCGCACTGGAACATCAACAACAACCCCGCCTGGGCCTTTGACCGCTGGTTCCTGAATCTGCTTCCGCGCGCGAAGGAGTTCGCCGGCAGTCCGGGCGGGTATTCGACGCTGAGCTTCATTCCCACGCTCGGCACGATGTTGCTTGGCTTGATTGCAGGCCAGTGGCTGAAGGACAGGCAGGAGCCGTTGAAGGCGTTGAAGCGGCTGATCATGGCCGGCGCGGTTTTTCTCGGATTCGGCCTGCTGCTCGATGCCTCGGGCCTCTGTCCGTCCGTGAAGAAAATATGGACGCCGGCTTGGATTTTCGTCAGCGGCGGCTGGTGCTGCCTGCTGATGGCGGCGTTCTACGGCATCATCGACATCGCGCGACTTCAGCGCTGGGCTTTTCCGTTTGTGGTGATCGGCATGAACTCCATCGCGATGTATGTGATGGCCCACACGATGGATGATTTCGTGGGCAAATCGTTGGACACGCACCTGGGCAGGAACTGGGCGCAGATCGCAGGTGATGTCTTTGCGCCCATGCTGCACGGGGCGGCGGTGCTCCTGATCCTGTGGCTGATCCTGCTGTGGATGTACCGGCGGCGCATCTTCCTGCGCATCTGAAAATTTTTTTCACCGCCTTGAATAGGTGTGGCGGGCCTCCGTCACAGGTGTTGTCGCCGGTCTCATCGAATCCGAAACGAGATCGAGGACGCAAAAACCAAACCACATTCCTGCCATGAAAACATTCTCCCTAGCGGCCCTCACCGGTGCGCTCGTCTTCACCTCAAGCCTCGCCTTTGCGGGTCCGCGCTGCGCGCCCGACCCGTTCCCTGGGCGCGCGTTTGTCCGCGGTCACATCGGCCCCGTGGCCGTCGGCATCGTGCCTTCGCCGCTGTTGCGCTTCGCTCCGCGCGCATTCGTCCCCGCGCCGAGACCCGCCTATGTGCCGGGACCGCGTCGCGAGTTCGTCGTCGGTCACGTCGCGCCGCAGCCGCCGGTGGTGCGTGTCGATCCGACGCCCACGCCTGCCGGCCCGGGGTCAAACAAGCCGCCGAAGCCCCAGGGCAATGGCGGCAGCCGGCCACCAAGGCCCGCAAGCTGAGCCGCGAGCCGCCCACTTCCAGAACCTGACCGTTCGGGTCCCCGCCGTGATGACAACTGCTTGTCCGGCGGGGACTTCTTATGAAGCGCCATGCGATCCGCGCGCGGCCGGACGCGAATACCGCCGCTGCCGTCGATGTTGCCACGACGAAAACGCAACCATCCGGCCGCCGCAGCAAAACGTATCTCAGGCAAGACGCCGCCATGCTCTCTCCCACACCGCTCAAACCCGAGGCCATCGCCGCCGCACTCACCACGCTGCCCGGCTGGGAACAGCACGGGACGGCCATCACGAAGAAGTGGAAGTTCAAGACTTACCTCGCCGGCATCGACTTCGTGACACAGGTGGCAAAGGCCTCCGAGGCACTGGATCACCATCCCGACCTGCGTGTCGGCTGGCGCAAAGTGGAGGCCACGCTCAGCACGCATGTGGCAAACGGACTCACGGAATATGACATCGAACTCGCACGGCAGATCGACAAGGTCTTCGAAGGCTTTGCGACGTGACGGAGGGGGGGATGTTGCGAGGGATGGCCGATGGTCGCCGACCGTTGCACGCCCGCCGCCGGCTCAGCGCCGGGGCCACCAACCGTCGTAAAATATCTTCTGCTCGACGGGATCCCGGTGCTTTGGCTTGCGCTTTTTCTTTTTGCGATCGGGATCATGCGCGCAGCCTGACACAAGCCCGGCCACCACGCCAGCGAGCAGGAATCCCTTGAGCACGCGATGCCACCGGATGGCGCGTACGGCTGAGAAAAGAGGTCGTGCAATGCGTGCGGCGGATTCTGTCATGGCGGGCGCATGTATCGGACACGCGTCCTGCATTGGCAACCTGCATCACGCCGCGCCGGAGCGCGCTTCCTGCTCATTCTCTGCCAGTCGCCCGGTCACTCCCCTTATGGAAAGAAGGGAAACAAAGCCTTGATCTCCTCCCTGGTCGGCTGGCGGCCGTACTCGCAGATCTCAAACGCCTCGGCAAACTTCACTGCCTTCCCCCGTTCCGGGCCGTACCACCTGATGAGGTCATCGCGAAAGCGGTCCGCCTCTCCGCCCTGGCGCTTCTCCCAGCGCTCGCGCAGCCACGCCTTCCGCCCGGCCACGTCTTCCGCCGGCGGCACCTTCGCCACGGATTCCGCGCTCCCGTCCGCGCCGCCCTCGTAATGTTGCGAGGCCATTTCGTGAATGGCATTCACCTTCTGATCGAACACATCGTCCACCGAGACGATGATGTCCGCCTTGAAGGGATAGGGCTTCTGAAAGCGGTCGCTCGAATACAGGAAGAGCGGGTTCTTCTTCAGCGGCGGCACGCTGGTGCAGACGAAGGGCACGGCCACCATGTAGGCGGCGTCCTGCACCAGCACGCCGACGTAGCGATGGTCCGGATGGTAGTCCCACGGCCGGTGGGAGATGACGATGTCCGCCTTCCACTCGCGGATGAGCTTGATGATCTTCATGCGGTTCTCGAGCGAGGGCATCAGCTCGCCGTCGTGAATGTCGAGCACCTCGGTGGCCACGCCGAGCATGTCATCGGTCTTTGTGACCTCCGCCAGCCGGCGCTGCGCCAGCGGCGCGCCGGCGATCTGCCAGTGGCCGATGTCCCCATTGGTCACCGAGACGAGCTTCACATGATGGCCGAGCTTCGCCCATTTCGCACCCACGCCGCCGGCCTTGTACTGCGCATCGTCAGGATGCGCGCCGAAAACGATGATGCGCAGCCTGCCGTCATCCGCCTGCGCACGCAAGGCGCCGGCTCCGGTGAAAAATGCGAACGAGCAGATGGCCAGCGTGCCGAGGAGATGGTGCGGTTTCATGGTGAGGTGCGAATCATACGCGGCCCGGCGGACGGATTTGGTGGCAAAGCAGGAAAAGATCTCCCCGGCGGTCAGATGACTCGATCGGTGGCCGGCGGCCCGTCCATCGCCGCCCCGTCGCAGTCGATCCACTCTCCGCTGCGCCAGTCCAGCCATTGAAGGGCGCGGAAGCGCTTCTTGTAGTCATAGGCGCTGCTCTCGAGCGTCGCATAGCCTGGATAGTAATGCCGGAGGCCGAGCGCGCGGCAGTGCTCGATCTCCCGCAGCATCGTCAGTGTGCCGAGGCTGCGCCGGGAGTGGTCGAGATCGAAGACCCCGTAGATGCTGGAAGCCGCCGTCGCGCCGACGGCGAGGAAGCTGGCGGCCACGAGCCCGCCGCCGACGGATGCGCGAAGCTCGAGACACTCGCACGGCAGCGTGGCGGGGCTGCCCGCGTGAAGATAGTCGGAAAGGAACCCGGGCGGGTTTGCCTTGAAGCGCGTCTTGTGGCGCTGAAACATGGCCTGCACCTCGGCGTCGGCACGCGCGGGCACGATCTCCCAGTCCACGTCCTCATTGCGCGCCAGCACCCGCTTCTGGCTGCGGGAAAAGAAATGGCGCGTGAGATCGATGCGCAGCGGGCGGATGTGCTGCAGCCCGGCCGTGATCTCGTCGAACTGCAGGCTGTACCGGAAAAAGTGGCAGCCAAAGTGCCTCCAGCCGGCGGCCCAGGCTGCATCCATCAATTCGGGCGGGACCGCGCCGGCGGTCTCGAAGCTTTCATTGATGAACAGGCTGTCTTCAAACGTCATGACGCCCGTGTGCTTTGACGACGCCGGTCCGCCAGTCGTTGTCCCGCGGCGCGCTCGTCTCTCATCTGATTCCGGCGCGACGTATGCGCTCGCTCTTCATCAGCCGGCCTTCGCGGATGCCCACGCGGGAAACCTCGGCGGAGGAGGCACCCTCCGTCTCTAAGCCCGCGGACCCCAGCAGACCGTGAAGCGACGCGTGGGCCTCTTCGATCTCATGGCACAGCCGGCTCTCATCGGCGGAATCCTTCGCCACGGCGCCGAGCCGGGCCAGCCGCTCCTCCATCGCGTCCTTCCAATCGCGCAGCGGACCCAGGCGCGACTCCACGCCCGCCAGTTCACTGCGTGATGCGGCGAGCCGGGCTTGCAGCGCCTCCAGTTCCGCCCGCGTTTCCTTCTCGCGCGCCTCAAGTGCCGCGCTCCGCTCACGGGCCGCGGCTTCCGCAGCCTCTGCCTGCTCCCGCGCGGCATTCCGCGCCGCGAGAAGCTGCTCGTCCTGCAAAACGACAGCCTCGGCCCCCGCATGACGCCGCTCAAGCCCGGCGAGCTGCTCTTGCGCGGCAGCGAGCCGCTCTTCGACGGAGGCGAGCGTTTCGCACCGCGCCTCCAGCTCCGCGAGGCGCGCACGGGCTTCTTCGAGGCGAAGGGTCACCACGTTGAGTTCATCCGTTCTCGCACGCAGTTCGTCACGCGCCAGCAGCAGGGCTTCCTCCGCACCACGCTGTTCATGCGCAAGCATGTCGAACTTCTTTGCCGCCGCCTTTGCCTGCTCCTGCCGCGCGGCATCGAGCGAGGCGATGTCCCGCTGGATGGCCTCACGTTCGGCGGTCAGTTTTGCCACCGCTTCCTGCACCTCCGCGTGACGGCGCGCGAGCGCTTCATCGGCCGGCGGCTGCGGGCTTGCCACCGACCCCGCCCCTTCCCCCGCGGCCATGCTTTCAAGATCGACGACGCCGGTCACTGGACCGAAGGCAAGCTTGTCACCCTGCCCGAGGATCAGGCTGCGCACGCGCCGGCCGTTGACGAAGGTGCCGGCCTTGGAGCCGAGATCGCGCACTTCCACCCGGCCGTCCGCGTGGCAGATGATCTCGGCGTGATGGCGGGAGACATGGTCATCGTCCAGCACCACGTCGTTGTCGTCGTCGCGGCCGAGCGTGATGCTCCCGATCAGCGGGACCTCCGCTTGTTCGCCTTCTGTGATGGAAAAAATCAGCCGTGCCATGAACCTGCGCCGTACTGGAACGATGCCTGCAACATGGATGATACGATCCGCATCAAGGCTCCGGTCGGCTCATTCTCATCGGTGTTGCCACACGCGCTACGAGACCGAAGATGGAGGCTATTTTTCCTCACATGCATTTTCTCCTCACCAATGATGACGGGATCGACGCCGAGGGCCTCGGGGCGCTGGCGGATGCCATCTCGTCGCTGCCGCACGCGCGGCTGTCGGTCGTAGCGCCGGCGCACGAGCAATCCCAGTGCGGTCACCGCGTCACCACTCACCAGCCCATCAGGGTGGAGGAGCACGGCGAACGCCGCCACGCCGTGCACGGCACGCCTGCGGACTGCGTGCGCGTGGCGCTCTTCGGGCTGGGGATCCGCCCCGACTTCATCGTCTCCGGCGTCAATCACGGCGGCAACATGGGCCAGGACCTCGTCATTTCCGGCACCGTGGCGGCGGTGCGGGAGGCGGCTTATCACGGCGTGGGCGCGGCAGCCTTTTCCCACTATTTGATCAAAGGCATCGCACTCGACTGGCGGCGCGTCTCAGCCTGGACTGGAGAGATCCTGCGCGCGCTGCTTGCGAGGCCGCTGAGCGCGGGAGAGTTCTGGAACGTGAATTTCCCCCACCTCGAGCCGGGGCCCGCAGCGCTGCCGGAAGTGGCGCACTGCGTGCCGGCACGCTCCCCGCTGCGTGTCGAATTCGCCGCCGGCCCCGTGCCCGGCGAGTTCCGCTACGCCGGAGCCTATGCGGCGAGGCCGCAGGACGCGGGCTCCGACGTCGAGGCATGCTTCGGCGGAAAAGTGGCCGTGTCGCGTTTGAGCATTGATCACGGCGGAGCTTCGGCCATGCAATAAGTGCCTCGGCGGTGCTGTTACGTTGCTTCAGTTCCACCCGCATGAAACCCGCCTCATCGTTCTTCCGCCTTGCCTTCTTCGCCGCCCTTTCCATCACCCGGGCGGCGGAGCCGCTCACCTTGCAGCTCTGGCCGGAAGGCGCGCCAGGACGGATGGCACCGCAATCGGAAGCGACGAAAAAACTCATCGCCTCCTATGGTGGAGTGACGGCCACGCGCATCAGCGACGTGACGGATCCCACCATCACCATCCAGCGGCCCGCGCAGCCCAACGGCACTTCCGTCGTGGTGGCCCCCGGCGGCGGCTTCATGTTTCTCTCCTATGCGCACGAAGGCACCCAGGTGTGCGAGTGGCTGAACACGCTGGGCGTCACCGCCGTGCTGCTGAAATACCGCACACCGACCCGCGACGAAAAGGAGATGTTCACCATGCCCGTTCAGGATGCGCAGCGCGCGATGGGGATCGTGCGCCATCATGCCGCCGAGTGGGGACTCGACCCGGGGCGCGTCGGGATCCTCGGCTTCTCCGCCGGAGGCAACCTCGCCGGCCACGCCGCGTGGGATCGCGTCCCGCGCGACTGGCCGCAGAAGCCCGGCTTCGATGATCCGCGCGGACCCGACTTCGTCGTCTTCATCTATGGCGGCGGCTTTCTCGATGCAACGGACAAGAGCCGGTTCCGGGCCGGGTTCAGCGTGCCGGCCGACGCACCTCCCGCCTTCTTCGTCGTCGCGCACGATGACAAGACCAATCCCGTCGAGGCCACGATGCTCTGGCTCGAATACAAGAGACTCGGCATTCCCGCGGAGCTGCACATTTGCGCCAAAGGCGGCCACGGCTTCGGAATGCGACGCGACAACAATCCCGTCAATGACTGGCCCCAAAGGTGCGGCGAGTGGATGCGCACGTCGGGCTTCCTGAGCGCTGGAAAGGGCGATTCGCACGGCGAGCAGCCGTCCGGTCGGAACACCCGCTGATGGCTGGCCGCGCGCATTCACCTCATGGGTGGAGCCGCAATTTGCCTCGTGAGCGGGGCATCAGCCATTGCTAGCGGGTCATTCCAGCACGGTTGATGAGCATTGGGAACCGGCGTCCCGCCTGTTCGCGCAGCCGAGACGACCGCGCCCCATGCTTGCGGCCCATCAACCTTGCTGCCACGCACCACCAGCCGCCGTTTGGGGATCAAGGCTTCTTCACCTCGGGCAGCGCGGTGATCGGTGTCACGTCGATCTCGCCGGCGACACCGCGAAGGTGCCGATCGAAGAAAACCTTCGCGCGCTTCATGACGTCGGGATGATTCACCGAACCGTGTCCGCCGCCGGTGATCGGCACCAGCAGCGAGCGCACGCCCGCCTTTTGCAGCGCGGCATGGATGGCACCGGCGTTCGCATAGGCAACGCGTTTGTCGGCATCTCCGTGGAAGGTGATGAATGGCGGATCGTCCTTGCTCACATAGGTCAGAGGCGATGCCGCCACGGCCTCCGCGTGTCTTTCCTCATAGGTGCCGCCGAGCAGGCCCATGACCGCGTCGTCCTTGACGATGGGCTGGCCGTCCTTGTCGAACATCAGCGCCTTGGTGAAGTCCTCCGGGCCGCAAAGATTCGCCACGCACTGCACCCGGCTGCTGTTTGTGGTGAAGGATCCCAGCGTGCCTTCCAGCTCCTTCACGTCACCGCTGGTGCCCACGAGTGACGACAGGTGCCCGCCCGCCGAGCTGCCGGTGGCCCCGATCCGGTCGGGATCGAGATTGAGTTCCCTGGCGTGTCCACGAATCCAGCGGATGGCGGCCTTGCAGTCGTAGATCTGCTCGGGCCAGTGCGCCTCGTCGGTCAACCGGTAGCCCACCGCCACCGCCGCGTAATCACCGGTGCGCGCGAGCTGGATGGCGGCTGATGCGTAGCCGATGCGGTCGCCGTGAATCCATCCGCCGCCATGAATGAAGGCCACCACGGGCAGCGGCTTGTCCGTGTTCCGCTTCTCCGGCAGATACACGTCCACCATTTGCTTCGGGTTTGTGCTGGCCGCATACGGCTGGTCGAGCCGCACCACGACGCCGTTCTTTTCCGCCAGCTTCAATACCGTCTCCTTCTTCTGCGCCAGCTCCGCGGCGGCCTTTTTCTTCTGTTCGGCAGCATCCTGTCCGGAGGCGTGCATCGTGGCGGTGATGAGCAGGAAGGAAATGAAGAGCGTGTTTCTCATGGCCCTGTCAACGCTGTCCGGCCGCAAAACCATTCTGCCAATCAGCACGCGGATGCGCAGGGGACACCGGGCGCTGGACACCGCACTCCGCGCGCCGGCAACCTGCCATCGCCCGCGTTCCGCAGTTGGCACGCGCCGATTCCCGCCCACCATCTGCTCATGCGCATTCTGGTGGCGATGGACAAGTTCAAAGGATCCCTCACGGCGGCACAGGCCGGTGAGGCGGTGCGGCGCGGACTTCTGCGTGTGTTTGAGAACGAACAAGCCGCCATCGATTTGTGCCCCGTAGCCGACGGAGGCGAGGGAACGACTGATGCCGTGGTCAGCGCGCTCGGTGGAGAGCAGGTCAGCCTCGCCGCGCATGACGCGCAGTGGCGGCCGATCACCGCGCATTACGGCATCGTCCAGCACCAAGGTGGCGCGGAAGCCGTGATGGAGATGAGCGCCACCGCCGGCCTCGCGCAGGTGAGCGATCTGCCGCTCGATCCCGCCGCTGCCACCACGCATGGCACGGGCGTGATGATGCGCGATGCGCTGGCCCGCGGGGTGAAGCGCATCGTGATCGGGATCGGTGGCAGCGCCACGAACGACGGCGGCATCGGCATGGCACAGGCTCTTGGATTCGTTTTTCGCGATGCGCAAGGCCGCGAGGTGGAGGCGCTGCCGGCTGAATTCGAGAGCGTGGAGCGCATCGAGCGGGCGCCTCCCGTGAAGTGCGAGATTCTCGTGGCCTGCGACGTGCGCAATCCCCTGCTCGGCGCCGAAGGTGCGACGCGCGTGTACGGCCCGCAGAAGGGCGTGCGCGACATCGATTTCTTCGAAGCACGCCTGACGAAGCTGGCGGACCTTGTCGCACGCGATCTCGGCACGGACTTTCGTGATGAACCCGGAGCGGGTGCGGCTGGCGGTCTGGGCTTCGGGCTGATGAGTTTCTGCGGCGCGCGGCTCGTTCCGGGCTTTGATCTCGTGGCCTCCATCACCGGACTCGAAGCGCGCCTCGCGGCCGCCGATCTGATCATCACAGGCGAGGGCCGGCTCGACGGCCAGACGCTCCACGGCAAAGGCCCGGCAGGGGTGGCGGCACTGGCACGCAGCGCCGGAAAAAAATGCATCGCCCTGGCCGGAGTGATCGAGCCGGGGGCGGAACTCTCGCGCATCTTCGATCTGCTCCTGCAGACGAAGCCCGCCGCCATGGAGGTGAGCGAGGCCATGCGCGCCGGGGCGCGGTTGCTGGAGGAAAAGGTTGTGGAGAACGCCGGCCTGATTAGAGAACTCGTCCTATGAGCAAGCAAGCAGTGGTGTTGTTTTCGGGCCAGGGCGCACAAAAAGTGGGCATGGGAAAGGACCTCGCGGAGGCATTTCCGTCGGCGAAGGAATTGACCGCACGCGCGGACAGCGCGCTGGGCTTCCCGTTGAGCGCCACGATGTTCGAGGGGCCGATCGAGGATCTGACAAAAACCTCGCGCTGCCAGCCCGCCCTCTTTGTGCATGGACTGGCCGTGCTCGGCGTGCTCAAGGAAAGAGTGCCGGCGCTCGAGATCACCGCGTGCGCGGGCCTGTCGCTCGGTGAATTCACCGCGCACGCCGCGGCAGGCACGTTTGATTTTGAGACGGGCCTGCGCCTGGTGCACCAGCGCGGCACCTTCATGGAAGAAGCCTGCGAGCAGACGCGCGGCGCCATGGCCGCGATGATCGGCGGCGAGGAAAGCGCAGTGCGCGAGCTCGCGGCGCAATGCGATGTGGATGTGGCAAACCTGAACGCTCCCGGCCAGATCGTGCTCTCCGGCTCCGTCGCCGGCATCGAAGCCGCCGTCGCGGGAGCGAAGGCAAAAGGCATCGTCAAAGCCATCCCGCTCACCGTCGCCGGTGCGTATCACTCACGGCTGATGAAATCCGCGCAGGAGAAGCTCGCCACGGTGCTGCAGAATACGGAAATGCGTGCGCCTGCGGTTCCCGTGATCTGCAACTTCGAAGCGCGTGCCGTGAGGGACGCTGCCGACATCCGCCGCACGCTCGCCTCGCAGGTCACCGGCAGCGTGCGCTGGGCGGAGTCCCTGGCATCGCTCGTGGCGCAGGGCGGGAGCCTGTTTCTCGAACTCGGCCCCGACACCGCCATCGCCGGCATGATGAAGCGCATCGACAAATCGGCGCGTGTCATCAGCATCGCCGACGTGGCAGGGCTGGAGAAGGCAGCGGCGGAATTGAGCGCGTAGCAGGATCATCGCATTGCTTGAGGCATCTTGGGCAAATTTCCGAGCTTTTGAATTGCCAGACCACCGTGCGTTCTGTAAAACGCCTGCACGGTCATGAAAAGGCATTCAAATTCAGCCACGGCAGCACTCGGTGTCGCACTCCTCGCGGCAGTGCTCGTCGTCCTCCTCTGCCTGCTGGTATTCCGATCCCGGCGGAGCGGCCCTCAGTCCTCGCCGGACATCGCCACCGCCACGAGTCCGGCTCCGGTGGATTCACCAGGGAAGAGGCAGGAGGAGCCGCGAGCCGGCGCGCCGAGGGAAAATCCCGCGCGCGACATCATGAGCCGGCTCAAACCGAAAGCGCTGCCGGACATCGATGCGCGCAAGGCCGCTCCGGCACCCCCGCCTTCGCGCCAGGCCGCTGCACTGGCGCTGCGCAAGAATGTACCCGGGGTGAAGATCGATTTCGATGCGCACACCGGCACGCCGGCGAACGTCACGGCCCCCGGCCGCTTTCTCAGCCGGCCGCGCGACGCGGCAGCCGCAAACGATCCGCATGGCGAGGTGCGCCGCTTCCTGGACGAGAACGCCGCGCTCTTCGGCCATGACGCCGCGCTGCTGGACGCGGCGCATGCGCGGGTGTCTATGGATGACGTGACGGCCCACAGCGGATTGAAGACCATGGTGTGGGCGCAGCAGCTCGACGGCATCCCGCTCTTCAAGACCATCCTCAAGGCCAATCTCAGCGCAAAGAATGAGCTGGTCGCCATCGGCAGTCATTTCCTCGCCGACCCCGCCGGCGCATCAGGCAAAACCGCGGCGGAGCGTGCCGCGCTCATCTCACAACCGCCGGTGGACGCGCGGCGGGCCGTGTCACTGGCCGCAGCGTCGGTGAACGACCTGGTGCCGCCCGGCCAGGTGACCGCGCAGGGAGCGGCTTCCGGGGCGGAGCAAAAACAACACTTCGCCGCGCCGGGCATCAGCGACACCTACGCGCTGCTCACCTGGATGCCGGTGAGCGACTCCAAGGTGACGCTCGCCTGGGACGTGACGAGCTTCAGCCTCGCGAGAAACGAAATGTTCCGCACCGTGGTGGATGCTGAGAGCGGCGAGATATTGAATCGCACCAGCCTGACCAATGACGCGACGGATGCGAGCTTCCGGGTATGGGCCGATGCAACGACGAAAAAGCCCTTCGACAGCCCCAACCCGATGCTGCCCGGTACGCCGACACCGAGCGGTGTGCAGGGCGTGGAGGTGCCGCGGCAGCTCGTGACGCTGCAGTCGGCGGATGCGACCGCCTCGCCGAACGGCTGGATCAACGACGGCGGCCAGGAGACGCTGGGCAACAATGTGGACGCACACACCGACACGAACGCGGACAACCAGCCCGACCTGCCGCGTCCGAATGGCGGCGCCTCGCGGGTGTTTGACTTCCCGATCGATCTGACGGCGCAGGCGCCCGGCCAGTACAAGGACGCCTCGGTGACGCAGTTGTTTTACATCAACAACTGGATGCACGACCAGCTCTACGGCCTGGGCTTCACCGAGACCTCGCGCAATTTCCAGACAAACAACTTCGGCCGCGGCGGCCTGGGCAATGACGCGGTGCTGGCCGATGCGCAGGACGGCAGCGGCACGAACAACGCGAACATGAGCACGCCGGGCGACGGCAGCCCGCCGCGCATGCAGATGTACATCTTCCCAAGTCCCAACCCGGATCGCGACGGCGACTTCGACGACATCATCGTGCTGCACGAATACACCCACGGCTTGAGCAACCGCCTCGTCGGCGGCGGCGTGGGCATCAGCGCGACTGCCACGGGCGGCATGGGCGAGGGCTGGTCGGACTTCTACGGCCTGGCGCTGCTGGCCGACCCGAACTCGGACCCGAACGCGGTCTATCCCGGCGGCTCGTACGCCACGCTGCAGTTCGTCAGCGGCATGATGAGCAACTACTACTACGGCATCCGCCGCTACCCGTACTGCACGGACATGTCGAAGAACCCGCTGACCTTCCGCGACATCGACCCCACGCAGGCGAGTCCGCACACGGGCATCCCGCTGAGTCCGCTGTTTGGCTCGTCAAACAGCAATCCGGGCGAGGTGCACAACGTCGGCGAGGTGTGGTGCATGGCGCTCTGGGAGTGCCGCGCGAATCTCATCACCAAGTACGGCGCGGCGGGCAATCAGAAGGTCCTGCAACTCGTCACGGATGCGATGAAGCTCTGCCCGGTGAATCCGAATCTGCTGCAATCGCGTGACGCGATCATCCAGGCGGACCTCGTGGCCTTCGGCGGTGCGAATCGCAACGAACTTTGGGCCGCGTTTGCCAAGCGTGGGATGGGCGCGAGCGCTACGGCTCCTGCCAGCTCGACGACGACCGGAGTGGTGGAGGCTTTCGACATGCCGGACGATCTGAGCGTGAGTCCCTTGAGCACCTTCGCGGCCGCGGGACCGGTGGGCGGACCCTTCAATCCCGCCGTGCAGACTTACACGCTCACCAACAACGGCACGAGCGCGCTGACGTGGACGGCGGGCGGCACGCAGTCGTGGATCACGGCCTCGCCCGCCGGTGGAACGCTGGCGTCCGGCGCATCGACAACGGTGACAGTGACCTTCAATACGGCGGCGAATGCCCTCACGGCGGCGGCTTACAGCGGCGCGGTGCGGTTCACGAACAACACCTCGGGCATCACCGTCTCGGCACCGGTGACGCTCAGTGTGGGCGCGGTGGATTACTTCACGGAACTGTTCACGTCCGGCAATGACACGGACAATCAAAGCTGGCTGTTTACGCCGAATGGCTCGCCGAGTTTTTATTCGGTCGCGCGCACGGCCTCGGTGTCATCATTCTCCACGGATCCGACGGGTGGCACTAATTTGTCGTTGGGTGATGACAGCTACTCCACGATCACGCTCTCCGGCGGCTCGACGGTGAAACTCTACGGGACGAGCTACTCGACGTTTTATGTGGGCAGCAATGGTTACGTAACGTTTGGTTCCTCCGACTCGACTCTCGCGGAATCGCTTGTCAATCACTTCGCTTACAAGCGCGTGGCGGCGCTCTTTGATGACTTGAATCCCTCTGCGGGCGGAACGGTGTCGTGGCGTCAACTGGCCGACCGCGTGGCGGTAACGTTCCAAGGTGTGCCAGAATACAACACGACGAACTCGAACGACTTCCAGATCGAGCTGTTTTTCGATGGCCGCATCCGCATTAGCTGTCTGGCCATTTCCGCAGTGGATGGCTTGATCGGTTTGTCGCAAGGCACCGGCACGCCGGCGAACTTCGTGATGAGCAACTTCAACACGTATCCCACGTCTGGCGGTGGCGGCGCGGCGACGTTGGCGCTCTCCGCTCCGGCCACCTCCACCGAAGGCGCGGGCGTGCTCACGGGGCAAGGCTCGGTGACCTTGTCCGCCTCACAGGCGTCCGATGTGGTGGTCACGCTGGCTTCGACGAATACGAACGAAATCACCGTGCCCACCAGCGTCACGGTTCTCGCCGGCCAGACGAGCGCGACGTTTGACATCACGGTCATTGATGACGCGCTGCTCGATGGCACGCAGAGCGTGATCCTCACGGCGGGCGCATCGGGCTTTGCCACGGTGTCGCGCGTGATGGCGGTCAACGACAATGACGGAACCGGCGTGTTGACGATCTCCGCGCCGGCTTCGACGACCGAGGGCGCGGGCAGCATCAATGCCACGCTTACGCTCAGCGCGGCACCTGCGGGGCCGCTGCCCGTGACGATGTCATCGAGCGACGCCACGGCCATCGCCGCGCCAGCGACGGTCGTGGTGCCGGCCGGGCAGACGACGCTGAGCTTTCCGCTGACGGTGGTGGATGACAACAAGATTGACGGCCCGCAGACCGCGACGGTGACGGCGCATGTGAACGGCTGGACCGACGGCGCGACAGGCACGATCACAGTCGCGGACAATGAGAATACCAACCTCGCCATCACGCTGCCCACCAGCGTGACGGAAGGCGGCACGGGCACGGGCACCGTGGTCATCTCGGGCACGCTGCCATCGGCGCTCGTGGTTGCGCTTTCATCGGACACGACCTCGCGCCTGACCGTGCCGGCCACGGCCACCATCGCGGCGGGCGCGACATCGGCGTCCTTCACCCTTGCCGCGCCGAACAACACGCTCACCGACGGCAGCGCGACCGTGGCCGTGAGCGCGAGCGCATCCGGCTTCACCGGCGCGAGCTTCAACACCACGGTGCTGGACAATGACGTGCACCATTACTCGTTCGGCACCATCGCCTCGCCGCAGACACGGGGCGTGCCCTTCAGCGTGACGATCAATGCGCTCGATGTGAACGGCGTGACCATCGCCAGCTACACCGGCACGCCGTCGCTCACCGGCGCGGGCACTGGCGGCGCGGTCACCGTCACGCCCACGACGACGACCGCCTTCGTCGCAGGCGTGTGGACGGGGAATGTGACGGTTGGGACGTTTGACTCCAACGTGGTGCTCACCGCGAGCGATGGCTCAGGCCACACCGGCGCGAGCAATGCGTTCAATGTCACCACCGGCGCGCTGCATCACTTCGCCTGGAACACGCAGGCGGCGCGCGCGGTGAACGCACCCGTGAGCGCCACGATCACGGCGCAGGACGCGGGGAACAACACGCTGACCGGATTCACCGGCACGACGGCATTGAGCGGCTACGTGCTGATACCGCAGACCTCGGGCATTGTGATCAGCGAGGTGAATCCGAACACGCCGGACGAAGTGGAGTTCAAGAACATCGGGACAGGCAGCGTCGATATCTCCGGCTGGCAAATATACCTCTATGACAATGTGTCGTGGCCGGCGCCCATGTCGGTGTTCACAATTCCATCGGGCACCATCTGTGCGTCTGGCGAAATATTCAGGCTTCAGGAAAACGGCACCTCGCCGGGCGCCTACCCGTTGTTCTACAAAGGCGCCAATGTTGACTGGACCTCGGCCGCCGGATCACAGTGCGCCGTGTTGTTGCGCAATGCGGCGGGGACGCCGGTGGATTTTGTCGCCGCCGCCGCATCGACGCCAGCAAGCATAACGTCGCCGCAGGCAATTCCATCGGCCCAATGGACCGGGGCGCAGGTCGCCGGGCCGACGAACACAGCCTACGATTACCAGCGCATCGGCAGCACCGACGGCAACACGGCTGGCGACTGGACGACGGCCACACCCGGCATCGGCACCACGAACACCGGGCAGACATTTCCATTTTCCGCGCCGGCTGCCGTGTTCATCACGCCCACGATCAGCGGAGCGTTCACCAGCGGAGTCTGGACGGGCAACGTTGCGGTGCTCCAGCCTGCGCAGCAGATGAGGCTGCGCGCTGATGACGGCTCGGCGCACGTCGGCGACAGCAATGCCTTCGACGTCTTCGGCACGCTCTCGCTCTCGGTGCCGGCGAGCGCGCCGGAGGGTTCCGCGCCTGTCACGGGCACCGTGTCGGTTTCCTCCGCACCGGCGGGCGATCTCACCGTGACGCTCACGAGCAGTGACATCACGGCGGCGACGGTGCCGGCGACGGTGACCATCCTCTCCGGGCAGACGAGCGCGACCTTCCCGATCACCATCATCGACGACGCCGCCATCGACGGCACGCAGGTGGCCGCGATCACCGCGCACATCACGAGCTGGGCGGATGCCACGGCAAACATCAGCGTGCTCGACAACGAGACGCTCTCGCTGGCGGTTTTCGTGCCCGGGACGATCGCCGAAGGCACCACGGCCACCGGCACGGTGTCCGCTTCGGGTACGGTGGCCGCCGCGCTGACGGTGAACCTCGCCTCGGACAACACCCCGCGCCTCACGGTGCCGGCGACGGTCACCATCGCGTCCGGCACGGCCTCCACCACATTCACCGCCACGGCGGTGGACAATGCGCTGACCGACGGCTCCGCTCCTGCGACTGTCACGGCTGCGGCGTCAGGCTACACCAGCGGCAGCAGCACGACCACCGTGCTGGACAACGACGTGCATCACTTCGGCATCTCGGCCATCGCCGCGCCGCAGACCAAGGGCGTGCCCTTCGCCGTGACGATCACGGCATATGACTCGGCGAACAACGTCCTCACCGGCTACAACGGCGCGCCGGCGCTCTCGGCCGCGGGCACGGCCGGCTCAGTCGTCATCTCACCTACGAATGCCAGCGGATTCATCAGCGGCGTGTGGGCCGGCCAGGTCACGGCATACGGGACGGACACGAATGTCGTCGTGACCGTGAACGACGGCGCGGGCCACACGGGAGCGAGCAACACCTTCAACATCATCAACCCGACGAGCGTGCTCACCGTGGTGGAACCAGTCACGCCGCTCTCGATTTATCCGGGGCAGAACCCGCGCGCGCCGCTCGTCGTGGGCGCGGACGGCAGCCTCTACGGCACCACGCAGACCGGCGGCGGCAGCAATCAGGGAACCGTCTTCAAGATCACGACCGCCGGCGTGATGACCACGCTGGTGAACTTCTACGGCGCGAACGGCATGCAGCCTTATGCGGGGCTGGTGCTTGCCAGCGACGGCAATTTCTACGGCACGACGAGCGCGGGCGGGGCGAACAACCTTGGCACCATCTTCAAGATGACGCCCTCCGGCGTGCTCACCACGCTGGTGCATCTGAGCACATCCACAGGCACCGCGCCGCGCGCGCCGCTCGTGCAGCACACAGATGGCAACTTCTACGGCACGACGAGCGCGGGCGGCAGCAGCAGCTCGGGCACCATTTTCAAGATGACTTCCGCAGGCGTGCTCACGGTGCTGGTGAATTTCACCGGCACAGGAAGCACGGCCTATGGCTCTTCATGCCAGGCAGGACTGATCAAGGGCACGGATAACAACCTCTACGGCGTCACCTCGGCCGGCGGGAGCGGCGGCGGATTCGGAACGGTGTTCAAGGTCACCACGGGCGGCACATTCACGTCGCTGGCTTCGTTCACCGGCACCACGGGCGCCGCCCTTGGCTCCGCGCCTCTGGCCGCGCTGCTGCAGGCGGCCGACGGTAATCTCTACGGCACCACGAGCGCGGGTGGCACGGGCGGCTTCGGCACCGTGTTCAAGATCACCACTGCGGGCGTGTTCACAAATCTGCTGAGCTTCACGAACACCACGGGATCGTTCCTCGGCAACAACCCGCAGAGCGCGCTGATCCAGTGGAGCGATGGCAATCTCTACGGCATGACGAACACCGGCGGTGCCAACAGCATCGGCACCATTTTCCGCGTGACCACGGCCGGCGTCCTCACCACGCTGCGCAGCCTCGTCTCCAGCACCGACGGCGCGAATCCGTATGGCGCGCTCGTGCTGCACAGCGACGGAAATTTCTACGGCACCGCGAACGCAGGCAGCACGCAGGCGCGCGGAACCGTCTTCCGCTTCGCGCCGGGCACGAGCACCTTCACACGCATCCTGAGCTTCACCATCAGCCCGCCCTACATGAAGAACATGATCCTCGCCTCGGACGGGAACTTCTACGGCGGCGCGGCCAACGGCAACGCCGGTCTCGGCAGTGTCTTCAAGCAGACGCCGGCCGGCGTCTTCAGCACGCCGGTGAACTTCATCAGTAACAACTTCGGCGCGCCGTATCTGCTGGAGGGCACGGATGGCAACCTCTACGGCACGCAGCCGACGGAAAGCTCGAACGGCGAGGTCTTCCGGTTGAGCTTCGCGGGCGGCAAGACGACGCTGGCCACCTTGACCGGCACGAGCGCGCCCTCGCCGGGCACCACCATCATCGCGGGCATGATCGAGGCGACTGACGGTTACCTTTACGGCGTGACATCAGGCGGCGGCACCGGCGGCGGATTCGGCACGGTGTTCAAGGTTTCCCCGGGCGACGGCACTTTCACCTCGCTCACATCCTTCACAGGCACATCCGGCATCGCTCCGGGCTCCACACCGCAGACAAAGCTCGTCGAAGGTGCGGACGGCGCGCTCTACGGCACCACGCAGAGCGGGGGAGCGGGGAATTTCGGGACGGTGTTCAAGGTCAGCACCGGCGGAGTGATGGAAAACATCGTGCAGTTCACTGGCACGACGGGAGGGTACCTTGGCACGTCGCCAAACTCAAACCTGCTGCTGGCGGGCGACGGCAATTTCTACGGCACCACCTCGACGGGCGGCACCGGAAACTTTGGCTCGATCTACCGGATCGCCCCTGACGGCACCTTCACCTCGCTGGTCAGCTTCACCAGCACCAGCGGCTCGTATCTTGGCTCCACGCCGACGACGAATCTCGTGCAGGGCAGCGATGGAAACCTCTACGGCACGACGACGGGCGGCGGCAGTGGTGGCGGCAACGGCACCGTCTTCAAGCTCGCCCTGCCATCGGGCACGTTCACCTCGCTCGTGAGCTTCACGGGCACGAGCGGTGCCGCGCCGGGTGCCACGCCGCACGCAACGCTGAGGCAGGGAGCTGACGGCTATTTCTACGGCACTACATCAGGCGGCGGCTTCTTCGGCCTCGGCACGGTCTTCCGCGTGAATGCGGCGGGCATCTTCCAGAGCTTGTACCAGTTCGGCACGAACAACGACGGCGGCTCGCCAAACCTCAACGGTTCCAGTTCGTTCCCGGAAGCGTACCGGCTCGTCGCGGGCGGCGACGGCTATCTTTATGGCACGAATGGCTCGACCGTCTTCCGCGTGCATCAGCAGCCGGCGATCCAGAGCGTGGCGGCATCCGGCGTCACCACCACGGGTGCCACGCTCAATGGCAGCGTGACACCGAATCAGGACGGCGCGACGGCCTACTACCAATACGGCGTGAACACGAACTACGGATCGCAGACCGCGCCGCAGACACTCGCGGCCGGCACGGCCGCCGTGCCGGTAAATGCATCGCTCGCAGGGCTGCTGCCCGGCACGGTGTATCACTACCGCCTGGTCACCGTCACCTCGCAGGGCACGTTCTACACGGCGGATCAGACCTTCGCCACGGCAGGAGCGCCGCTGGTGATCACAGGATCGCTCGTCGTTGCGGCGCAGACAGGATTCTCGCTCGATGGCGTCGTGAATCCGCTCGGCAGCGCCACGAGCTATTATTTTGAATACGGTGCCGACACCTCGTACGGCGCCTCGACGACCACGCAGAGCGCCGGCAGCGGAGTGAACGGCGTGCCGGTGAGCACCACGGTGAACGGCCTCGTCGCAGGCACGACGTACCACGTCCGCCTCGTGGCGACGAACAGCGTGGGCACGACCAATGGCGATGACCAGACGATCACCACCTTCGCCGCCAGCAGCGCCACGGTGCAGCCGATGGCGCAGCATTTGAACACGGGCACCTCTCCGCTCGCATCTCTTTTCAAAGGCGCGGACGGCGCGTTCTATGGCACCACGTCCACGGGCGGCACGTTCGGATCGGGAACGGTGTTCCGCATGTCCCAGGGCGGCACGCTTGCCACGCTCGCCAACTTCTACAACAACACCAACGGCGCGCTCAGCGGCTCGAGTCCGCAGGCCGCTCCGGTGCAGGGCGCGGACGGAAACTTCTACGGCACGACGAACAGCGGCGGCGCATTCGGCAGTGGCTGCATCTACAAGATGACGCCGGCCGGCCAGGTGACGGTGCTGGTGAGTTTCCGCAGTACGAGCGTGCCGCTCGGGTCGAATCCAGCCGCCATGCTCGCCCTCGGTGCCGACGGCAATTTCTACGGCACCACGCAGAATGGCGGCAGTTCATCCTTGGGCACCATCTTCAAGGTCACGCCGGCGGGCGTGCTCACCACGCTGGTAAGCTTCACTGGCACGACGGGCGCAAACCTGGGTTCCAGTCCGCGCGCCGGCCTCACTCTGGGTGCGGATGGAAACTTCTACGGCACCACCGCCACGGGTGGTGCGGGCGGGTTCGGCACCATCTTCAAGGTCACACCCGCGGGCGTGTTCACCACGCTCGTGCAGTTCACGGGCACGGCGGGATCGTATCCCGGTTCCACGCCTCTTGGCGCGCTGGTGCTCGGCGCGGACGGAAACTTCTACGGCACCACGAGCCTCGGCGGCGCGAGCAACCTCGGCACCGTCTTCAAGCTCACTCCGGGCGCCACCTTCACCCAGCTCGCCACCTTCACCGGCACCACCGGCGCGGTGCCCGGCGCGACGCCGAAGGGCGCGCTCATCCAGATGGCGGACGGCAATTTCTACGGCACCACGCAGACCGGCGGCACGGGCAATTTCGGCACCGTCTTCCAGATCACGCCCGCCGGCGTGCTCACCCCCCTGGTGCATCTCACCGGCACCACCGGCGCGGCGTTGGGCACCACGCCGCAGGGTGCGCTCGTGGCGGGTTCTGATGGAGCGCTGTATGGCACCACAAACGCGGGCGGCCTCTACAATTTGGGCAGCGTCTTCCGCGTCACGACCTCCGGCTTGTTCAGCACGCTGGTGAACTTCACCGGCTCGCCGTCGTTCGGCCGCTTGATCCAAGGCGGCAACGGCGCGCTGTATGGTGCCACGCTCTCCACCGGTGGTGCCAGCGGCTACGGCACGCTTTTCTCCGCGCCTATCTCCGGCGCGCCGCTCGCGCGTACCACGCTCGCTCCGGTGTCCGGCACCACGGCGCTCAACGCACGCGCGGGCCTGCTCCTCGGAGCGGATGGCAATTACTACGGCACCACGGTGGCTGGCGGGGCGATCAACAGCGGCTCCGTCTTCTCACTCACGCCAGCCGGGGTTTACACCACTCTCCTGAGTTTCACTGGCACGAGCGGTGCCAATCCCGGATCGAGTCCGCAGGCGGCCCTCATCCTCGGCGCGGACGGCAATTTCTACGGCACTGCTTCGGGCGGCGGCAGCAGTTCATCGGGCATCGTGTTCAAAATGACGCCGGCGGGCGCGCAGACCACGCTGGTAAACTTCACCGGCACCGGCGGCGCGGCCCTCGGCTCCAGTCCGCAGGGACCGCTTACGCTCGGCAGCGACGGCAATTACTACGGCACCACGACCACCGGCGGCACGGGCGGCAGTTTCGGCACCGTCTTCAAAATGACTCCCGGCGGCGCGCTCACCACACTGGTGAATTTCACCGGTGTGACAGGTGCGGCCCTCGGCTCCTCGCCGCTCGGCGTGCTGGCACAAGGCGCGGATGGAAACTTCTACGGCGTCACTTCGTCCGGCGGCCTGAATTCTCTCGGCTCGGTCTTCAGGGTCACGCCCGCGGGCGTGTTCACCAGTCTTGCCAGCTTCACCGGCAACACCGGTGCTCTGCCGGGATCGACACCGACCGGCGGCCTCTTCCCCGGTGCGGATGGCTGCCTCTACGGCGTCACTTCCTCGGGTGGCGCATACGGAACCGGCGTGCTCTTCCGCCTCTCCCCGGACGCTGCCGTCACCACGCTCTGGTCCTTCAGCGGACGCACGGACGGCATCACGCCGAACAATGGACTCGCCTTCGCAAGCGACGGAAAGTTCTACGGCGGCAATGCCTCGGAAATCTATCGCTTCACGCCACCGCCGGTGGTGCTGACCGGGGCCGCGACAAACGTCCAGGCAAACAGCGCCACGCTCAACGGCTCGATCACCGGTGAGGGCTACGACGGCACGCTGCACTTCGAGTACGGCCCCACCACCAGCTACGGCAGCAATACGGACGAGCAGGACTTCGCGCACGGAGTCGCGCCGCAGTCCGTGAGCGCCGCGGTCACGGACTTGCAGCCCTTCCTCACGTACCACTGCCGCCTCGTGGCCTTCACTTCGCTCGGCGCCACCTACGGCCAGGATCAAACGTTCACCACGCCCAGCACCGTCAACTTCAACGACAGCACCGACGTGCCGCTGGTGAACGATGGATTCAATCCCGCAGGCCAGACGCTCGGCATCTCCCTCGGCTTCGCGCCCGCGCCGGGCACGATCTTGAGGCTCGTGAGCAACACCGGCTTCACACCCGTGGCCGGCACCTTCAACAACCTGCCGGACGGCGGCACCATCACCGCCACCTTCGGCGCGCAGACCTATCTCTTCGTCATCAATTACAACGGCGGCGATGGCAATGACGTCACCCTGACGCTCGTCACGCAGGCCATCAACTTCCCGGCGATCCCGAACAAGCTCACGACCGACGCACCGTTCACCCTCGGCGCCACTGCCACCAGCGGCCTGCCCGTGACTTATGCCGTCACGTCGGGAGCCGCGTCTGCGAGTGTATCCGGAGGCACCGTCACCCTCACCGGCACCGCCGGCATCGTCTCGATCACCGCCACGCAGGCCGGCGATGGCGGAGCCTTCGGGCCCGCGCCGCAGGTGACGCGGACGTTTGCCGTCGTCGCCGGCTCCCAGTTCATCAAGCTTTCGAGCAGCAAGTACTTCTACCAAGTGACTGCCGGCATCAAGGCCGATGGCACTCTTTGGTCCTGGGGCTACGGCATCTACGGCCAGTTGGGCAACGGCAGCACCGCAACCACCTACACACCCACGCAAGTGGGAACCGCGACGAACTGGTCGTCAGTCAGCGTCGGCGGCCAGCATGTCCTCGCCACCAAATCCGACGGCACGCTCTGGGCATGGGGTTACAACGGCTACGGCCAGCTCGGAGACGGTACGAACACGCAGCGTAACAGCCCGGTGCAGATCGGTACGCTGACCACCTGGTCTGCCGTAGCAGCCGGCTACTCGCACTCGCTGGCCCTCAAGACCGACGGCACACTTTGGGCGTGCGGCTACAATACCGACGGGCAGCTCGGCCAGGGCACGTCGGACTCATTGACCACGCACACCGCCCTCGTGCAGGTGGGCACTGCCACAAACTGGTCTGGCATCGCTTCGGGCAATTACCACCTGCTCGCCACGCGCACCGACGGCACGCTCTGGGCCTGGGGCTACAATGCATTCGGACAGATCGGCAACGCATCGACCACCTCCGCCACGTCGCCGGTGCAGATCACCTCCGCCACGAACTGGAGCAGCATCTCCGGCGGCTACTATCACAGCCTCGCCACGCGCGCGGATGGTACGCTCTGGGCCTGGGGCCGCAATACCGAAGGCCAGATCGGCGATGGCACCACCACGCAGCGCACCAGCCCGCTGCAAATCGGCGCCGCGACGAACTGGCAGAAGGTGATGGCCGGCGGCTTCGACAGCATGGCGTTGAAGACCAACGGCACCTTGTGGAGCTGGGGATCGAACTTCTACGGCCAGCTCGGCCAGGGCGTCAGCGACGCCACTGTGCATGGCACCACGCCCACGCAAGTCGGCACGGCCACGAACTGGTCGCTGGTCGCACCCGGCTACTACCACACCGTTGCAACGCGCAGCGATGGCACCACTTGGTCGTGGGGCAACAATACGAGTGGTGAACTCGGCTACGCCACCGCCAACAAGCTGCTGCAACCGGTTGCCGCCCAGTTTGGCGCTGTCGCATCAGCGTCCGGTGGAAGCGGACACACCGTCATCCTCAAGCCCGATGGTACCCTTTGGCTTGCGGGCTACAACAGCGACGGCCAGCTGGGCATTGGCAGCACCGACTCTGGCGAGCATCCAGTGCTCGTTCAGCCGCTGCCGGGCACCCGCTGGATCAGTGCCTCGGCCGGAGGTAATCACACGGCTGCCGTCCGCAATGACGGCACCCTTTGGACATGGGGATACAATAACTACGGTCAACTTGGCGACGGCACCACGGTATCACGCAGCACCGCCGGACAAGTCGGCACGGATGCCAACTGGGTCAGTGTCGCCTGCGGCTTCTATTTTACCATCGGGCTGCGCGCGGACGGCACGCTTTGGGCCTGGGGATACAACAGCGACGGGCAGATGGGCAACGGCACCACAAACACCACAGGCCAGTTCGCTCCCGTCCAGGTCGGGACCGCCACGAATTGGGCCTCCGTCACCTGCGGCGGGTATCATGTGTTGGCGACGAAGCAGGACGGCAGCCTGTGGGGCTGGGGACGTAACATCGACGGACAACTCGGCGATGGCACCACCACCAGCCGTAGCAGCCCGGTGCAAGTGGGCAGCGCCACGACTTGGCGAGCCATTTCCGCCGGCCAGTATCACACCATCGCCACACGCACCGACGGCACGCTCTGGGCCTGGGGATACAATGGATTCGGCCAGATCGGCGACGGCACCAACACCAGCCGCAGCAGTCCGGTGCAGATCGGCACCGGCACGACATGGAAGAGCGTCGGCGCGGGATTCTACCACAGCGTGGCAACCAAGACCGACGGCTCGCTTTGGACCTGGGGCTACAACTTCTACAACCAGCTCGGCGATGCCGGCACCACCAACCGCAACAGCCCCACGCGCGTGGGCACCGGCAGCGGCTGGAGCAATGCCTTCCGGACGTTCAACCACTTCACCCTCGTCACCAGCGGTGATGAGAGCCTGTGGGGCTGCGGTTACACGCCCTACGGGCAGACCGGCTACGCCTGGCGCAATCAGCTCGTGCCCGACACCGTGATCCCCGGCCTCAGTGCTCCGCAGACGGTGGCATTCCCCGCCGTGCCGCGCACGCCGGTCGGCAGCACCGTCACGCTCGCCGCCACGAGCAGCAGCGGGCTGCCGGTACGCTACATCATCAGCGGCCCCGGCGTGCTCACCGACGCCCGCGTCACCGTCACCGGTCCCGGCATGATCTCCGTCTTCGCCTGGCAGCCGGGCGACAATTTCTTCCAGTCCTCCGACATGGCCGTGCAGTACATCAATCCCCCCGCGCCCGACATCGCCATCGAGCAGCCGGAGGGTGCCGGTCTCACAGACGGCGTCTCGACCGTTGATTTCGGCGCGCCGCTGCCCACGCAAAACACCACGCGCACCTTCACCATCCGCAACACGGGCGATGCCACGCTCACCATCACCACCGCGACGATCGACGGCGCAAACTCCGGCGACTTCGCCGTCGGCACCCTGCCCTCCACGCTCGCGCCCGCAGCCAGCGCGACATTCACCGTGACCTTCACGCCTCCCGCGCTCGGCACCCGCACGGCGGTGCTGCACATCGCCTCCAACGATACCCACGAAACCCCCTTCGACATCGCGCTCGCCGGCGTCGGCGCCACCGAAATCGAATCGTGGCGGCAGCAACATTTTGGCAGCGCCGCCAACAGCGGCAGCGCCGCCGACAACGCCGACCCCGACGGCGACGGCATCAAGAACCTCATGGAATTCGCGCTCGGCACCAGTCCGACCACCAACTCCACCGACCTGCTGCCCATTGTGTCCGACGCGATCAAACCCGGCGACGGCAAGCACTACCCCACCATCAGCTACCGCCGCCGCATCACGCCCGGCACGCTCAATTACGCGTTGCAAAGCTCGCCCGATCTCACCACATGGACCACGATCCCAGGCGTGAATCTCGAGCAGGTCGGAGCACCAGTCGCGACCGGCGATGGCATCACCGAAGTCGTCACCTTCCGTGTGCTCCCGGCCATCGACGATTCCCCTGCCCCGCGCTTCGTAAGACTGAGCGTGACGAACTGATCCCCGGGCACACCACGCTGTCGATTGGTTCCGCGAATTCGATGCCACAACCCGTCTGGCAGCGGACGGTCAAGACCGTACCCGTCAGTCCCGGCACCACAGAACGCACGAATCATTCATCGGAACCAACCCTCCTGGACAAACTCCGTCAAACAACGGACTGCCGGCCCGCTCAAGGCGCCTTGGCCGGGCTTCATTCGCTCGCCAGCGGACCGATCCGCTTCGTCCCGACGACCATCTCGTCGATCCACAGCTTCTGCGCATGAGGCAGCAGGCCGGGGCCGAAGCAGGGGGCCATGAGGAACTGGTTGAACTTCATGTTCGGAAAGTCGGTGGAGCGCAGGATCACGTCCGTGCGGTCGATGACCAGTTTGCCGTCGAACCAGCCGCGCACGATGCCGTCGGCATTGGGCTTCTCGTTTTTGAGGTCGAGCGTGTTGAGCTTGAACTGCGCCTCGATGCAGTGCCAGGCGTCGTCGGTGAAGAGTTCGTCCGCGCTGTCGAACAACTGGCCATTGTAGCCGCCTTTGAGCGGTCCCTGCGTCAATCCGTGCGGGGCGTCCTTGTTCTCAATGTCCTGCGCGGCGAGGCGCAGCTTGCCGTTCACCGGCTCGATGTAGAGCGTGAGATGGCTCGCCGCGGGTCCATGCCACTTGGCGTTCTCCGTCGTCATGAAGTGCGTGAGATGCGGATGATAGCTTCTGCCGCTCCAGCCCCAGCCTTTCGAGAGTTTGAGGTAGTAGCGGATGAAAACCTCGTCCGCAGCCTCGAACAGGTGCCGTTTTGCGGACGAACCCGTCACGCTTTCGCTGCCGTCGATCCATTCATACTCGATGCATTGGCCGCGCATGCCTCCCGGCACAATGCGGACCTCCTTGCCGTCATACCAGCCGCGTGAACCGGCCGCAGCGTCATCGAAACTTTCGCTGAAAAGTGCGCCCTCGAGTTTCGGCGTCATTCTCACGAGCCGCATGATCCTGCCCTTGGCCATGTTGCAAAACAGCAGTTCGCCATCGCGTGGATCGACACCCATGCCGGTGATGGACGGTTCAAAGGCGATGATTTCGTCCTTCCATCGGCCCTCCTTCTCGCGTAGCGCGATCACGCGGCCAAAGGCGTAGTCTGCGCAGATGTAGGCATCTTTGAATTCGGAGAATCCCGTGCCGCGATACACACAACCGCCAGTGATGCTGATGCCCGTGGAACGTGAGTATTCGAATATCGGATCGATGGAATGAAAATCTCGCGGCACCGCTTCCTTGCCGGGACCGAGATCGAATGCATGCAGCCCTTCGCGATGACTCCAGCCGTAGTCGCCGCCTCGTCGAATCAAGTTTACTTCTTCAAACAGACTCTGGCCCACATCCGCGGCAAACAAGCGGCCGGTGGGCGGATCAAAGCTGAAACGCCACACATTGCGCAGCCCTGTGGCCCAGATTTCTGATCGCACCTTTGTGGGATCGAGCGCGCGTCCATGGTGAGTCTTCGAGCCGACAAACGGATTGTCTGCAGGCACCGCGTAAAACGCCGCGCCGTTCGCATCGAGCGCGATGGCCGGATGCGCGTTCGGCGGCAGGCTGCCGGGCCGTTTGTCCACGTCGATGCGGAGGATCGCGGCATGGAAGTCCTTGTCGATGAAGCGCGCGTTGTCGAAGGCGTCCATCTGGCCGCCGCCATCGCCGACGCTGACGTAGAGAAAACCGTCCGGACCGAAGTGCAGGTCTCCGCCGTTGTGATTGCCCGCCGGATCGAGCTGCGTGATGAGCGGCTGCTCTTTGTCCCCGTCGAATCGCGACACACGCTGATAGAGCCGGCCATCGATACGCAGGCTGTAGCAGACGAAGAAGCGGACGTTGCGCACGAAGTCCGGATGCAACGCCAGGCCCAGCAACCCGCATTCGCCTCTGTCATCGAGCTTGCCGTCAGGTCGGGTCGTGAGATCGGCAAAAAGCTGCTTATGAGGCGCCGGCTGATCGAGTTTCGTCACCTCCTGGATGCAGCCGGTCTTCTCGACGACGAACAAGCGGTCCTTCTCGCCGGGCGGACTCACCACCGCCACCGGCATCGAAAACGACAGACCTCCGAGCGCGTCCTCCAGCGCATAAGCCAGCGGCGGCAGCGGCGAGGGAGCAGGCGGGGGCTTCTTAACCTTCGGCGTCTGCGCGACGGCCATTCCAGTCAGGGCAATGACGAGGTGAAGGCAGATTCTCATGGCGGCAACACATTCGAATACGCCGACCAGAGTCACATTTGCACCTTCGCGGGACGTTCCGCTCCCGCTGTCGCAATCGGAAAACATTTCCTGTGAAACACGCGATTTTTGTTAATCGTGGAGGCTCTTCACCGTTTTCAACCGCCTCACTCGCATGAACACCCGCCGTCAATTCCTCACCACCAGCCTCGGCGCGCTCGGCGCGTCTTCTCTCTCCGCCATCGAGCCGATCAAGCGCAGCGGCCCGGGCAAAATGGAACTCGGCGTGGCCGCCTACGGCTTCCGCGAATATTTCGAGTGGAGCCGTGACAAGAAGAACAAGCCGAAGGACGGCCACGCGCAGATCACCATCCTCGACTTCGTGAACTGGTGCGCGGACAACGGCGTGCCCGGCGCGGAACTCACCAGCTACTTCTTCCCGCCGGACTGCGATGCGGCCTACTGCGAGAAAGTCCGCGCCCTCGCCGACAAGCGCGGCGTGCGCATCACAGGTTCCGCCATCGGAAACACATACACCAATCCACCGGGCGAGAAGCGCGACGCGGAGCTGGCCTACACGAAGAAGTGGGTGGACTTCTGCGCCATCATGGGCGCGCCGCACATCCGCGTCTTCGCCGGTGCCGCGCCGAAAGGCATGTCGCTCGAAGACGGCGTGAAGAATTGCATCGAGACCTACCAGATGGCGCTCGATTACGCGGCCACGAAGAAGATCTACCTCGGGATCGAGAACCACGGCGGCATCGTGGCCGAGCCCGAGCAGCTCATCGCCATCATCAAGGCCGCGAAGAGCGAGTACGCCGGCATCAATTTCGACTCCGGCAACTTCCACACCGAAGATCCGTATGCCGACCTCGCGAAGATCGCGCCCTACACGGTGAACGTGCAGCTCAAGGTGGACATCAAGCGCAAAGGCGCCGCCAAGGAAGAGCCGAGCGACATTCCCCGCGTGATCAAGATCCTCCGCGATGTGAACTACTCCGGCTGGTTCACGCTCGAGTACGAGCGCAGCGATGATCCGTTTGTGAGCATCCCGGAGGTTGTAAAGACGCTGAAGCCGTTGCTCGCTTGAGTGAGGCTTGCAATGGTTGGCGGTTGTTGGCTGTGGTTTGCAGTTGTTGAAAGGCAAACCATGGCCGAAGCGACAGAGGCGTCTGACAATTGCAAACATCGCCGCCGTCTGCACACAACCGCCAACCCGCATGAGAAAGCAATTTCCCTTTGAGAAACCCGAAGTCTGGCAAGACGGACGAAAGCCGGTGGTCGGTGTTTGTTCATGCTCGCGAGGATTTCCAAAAGACGAGCGGTTCGGTCTGACCAGCCAGCTCACCGGTGCGGCGGTATCCGTTGCCGATAACCTTGCTGAAGGAACCGGCCGCTCCAGCCTCAAAGTTCAGGCGCGTTTCTCCAGCCAGGCATGCGGGTCATCAATGGAAACCGCATCGGATCTCATCACTGCGACTGATCTTCAGTTCGCACCCCGGCCGGCAACTGATCCACTCCTCGATCAAGCCTACGACCTCAGAGTCCGCATCCACAACCTTCGTGAATCGCGGCTCCGACGAGCGCAAGAATCCTAAAGTCACCGCAAACCATCGCCAACAATCGCAAACCACTGCAAGCCATGCCTTCACCCAAACTCACCACCACCCAATGGCTCATCATCATCATCGCGAGCATTGGATTCCTCTTCGACACCTATGAGCTGCTGATGACGCCGCTGGTGGCTGCACCGGCCATCGCCGAACTGCTGAAGCTGCCGCCGAGCAATCCGATCGTCACCAGCTGGGTGGGCAATTTGCTCACCATTGCGGCGGTATGCGGCGGCGTCTTCGGCCTGCTGGGCGGCTGGCTGATCGACAAGTTCGGCCGCAAGACCATCATGGCGGCCAGCATTTTCGTGTACTCGGCAGCGCCGTTCTGCGCCGCCTATGCCACCTCGCTCACCACGTTTATCATCTTCCGCAGCGCCACGTTTATCGGCGTGTGCGTCGAGTTTGTGGCTGCAGTCACTTGGCTGGCGGAAGTGTTTCAGGACAAGAAGCAGAAGGAGAAATGGCTCGGCATCACTCAAGCCTTTGCCTCCATCGGCGGTGTCTGCGTGACGCTGATGAGCATCTGGATCAACAACAAGCTCAAGGCCGGCGGACTGCCAGCCTTCTCTCTGCCCGCTGGCATCGATGGCGCGGTCGGCTCCTGGCGCTATCTGCTCATGACAGGCATTCTGCCTGCGATTCCGATTGTCCTGCTGCTGCCGTTCGTGCCGGAATCACAAGTCTGGCGCGAGAAGAAGGCGTCCGGCGCGCTCAAGCGTCCGAGTTTTGGCGGCTTGTTCTCGCCGGAGCTGCGCAAGGTGACTCTCGTCACCACCATCCTCTCCGCCTGCGCCTACGGCATCGCATTCGGCGCCCTGCAGGTCACCGTCGCCCGCGTGACACCCGGCCTTCCGGAACTTGCCCCGCAGGCAAAGACCATGGCCCCCATGATAGCCGAAGCAAAACAGCTCAACACCCAGCTCAATGCATTGCCTCCAGCCGATCCGGCCCGCAAGGACCTCGTGGCGAAGATCAAGGCGAACGCCTTGCAGCAGGCACCTCACAAAAAGATCGTCGATGAAATGAGCAGCAAGGTGCAGTTCCGCCAGGAGATGGGCGGCCTCGTCGGCCGCATTGTACTGGCGCTGCTGCTCATCATCGGCATGAGCCGCGTGGCGATGCTGAAGGTCTTCCAGATTCCCGCGCTCTTCATCCTGCCGGTCACCTACTTCACGCTCTTCGCAAAAGGCGGCGAGACTTTCCTCTGGGGCTACTTCTTGTGCGGCCTCGTCACCGTTGCGCAGTTCAGTTACTTCGGAGAATACCTGCCGAAGATTTTCCCGCTGCACCTTCGTGGCACGGGCGGCAGCTTCGCCACCAATGTCGGCGGCCGCATGATCGGCACCTGCATGGCCACGCTGAACACGAGCTGGCTCGCCCCGATGCTCGCGGGCGGGATCCAGAATGTAAAGCCGATGCACGTTGCCCAGGCGGCCGGGATCATTGCGACAGCGATGGCCGTGATCGCCTTCGTCGCCGGGTTTCTGCTTCCCGAGCCGAAGGATCAGGCGGGCGAGTAGCCGCACCTCGTCGCACGCCTCACCGCACCACGCGCGCGCCGCCGCCTTTGATCTGCTTCTCGACTTCCTTGCGGGTGGCCATCGACGTGTCGCCGGGCGTGGTGGAAGCGAGCGCGCCGTGGGCTGCGCCGTATTCGACGGCCTTCTGCGCGTCGTTGAACTCCATGAAGCCGAATTGTACGCCGGATGCGAATGAGTCGCCGCCGCCGACGCGGTCGAGGATCTCGAGGTCGGGATATTTGCGGCTCTCGTGGAATTTGCCGTCGTGCCAGAGGATGGCTGACCAGTCGTTGACCGTGGCGCTCTTCACGACGCGCAGGGTCGTGGCGGCGACTTTGAAGTTCTTGAACTCCTTCACGGCGGTTTCAATCATCGCCTTGAACGCATCGATCTCGATGGCGCTGATGTTGTGATCCACGCCTTTCACTTCGAAGCCGAGCGATGCGGTGAAGTCCTCCTCATTGCCGATCATGACATCGACATACTTCGCGATCTCGCGATTGACCTCCTGCGCCTTCTGCAGGCCGCCGATCGTCTTCCAGAGCGACGGGCGGTAATTCAAATCGTAGCTGACGATGGTGCCGTGCTTGTTCGCTGCCTTCACGGCCTCGATCGTGAGCGCAGCGGTCGTCTCGGACAGCGCGGCGAAAATGCCGCCGGTGTGAAACCAGCGTGCGCCGAGTTTGCCAAAGATGTGATCCCAATCGATGTCGCCTGGCTTGAGCTGCGAAGCGGCGGTGTTGCCACGGTCAGGATTGCCGACCGCGCCACGGATGCCGAAGCCTCGCTCGGTGAAGTTCAGGCCGTTGCGCACGGTGCGACCGATGCCGTCGTCCTCGCGCCACTTGATGAAGTCAGTGGCGACGCCACCCTGCATGATGAAGTCCTCGATCAGATGGCCCACTTCATTGTCCACGAACGCCGTCACCACCGCCGTCTTGTAGCCGAAGCACTTCCTCAAACCACGCGAGGTGTTGTATTCGCCGCCGCCTTCCCACGCCTTGAATTCGCGGGCGGTGCGGATGCGGCCTTCGCCTGGATCGAGGCGGAGCATGACTTCGCCGAGCGAGATTTGATCGAAGGCGCAGGATTCGCGGGGTTTGATGGTGAGGCTCATGACTGGGAAGAAGTGAGTGGGTGAGTTGGTTTTGAAAAACGTGAACGACGGATCAGCGTGGCAGCATCAGACCGTGTAGGTCTGCGACGTGGTGGAGCCGCCGCGGCCGGTCCAGTTGGTGTGGAAGAACTCGCCGCGCGGTTTGTCGATGCGCTCGTAGGTGTGGGCGCCGAAGTAGTCGCGCTGGGCTTGGAGCACGTTGGCGGGGAGGCGCTCGGTGCGGTAGCCGTCGAAGTAGGCGAGCGCGGCGCTGAGGCAGGGCACGGGGATGCCGAGCTGGACGGCCTGCACGACGGCGCGCCGCCACGCGGCCTGACGGGTCTCGACCGCCTCGCGGAAGAACGGATCGAGGAGCAGGTTCACGAGGTTCGCATCGCGATCGAAGGCCTTCTTGATGTCGCCGAGGAAAGCGGAGCGAATGATGCAACCACCGCGCCACACGAGGGCGATGCCGCCATTGTTCAGGTTCCAATTGTTCGTCTTCGCCGCGGCGCGCATCAACTGATAGCCCTGCGCGTAGCTGACGAGCTTCGAGGCGTAGAGCGCCTGACGGAGATCGTCGATGAAGGCCTTGCGGTCGCCCTTGAAGGTTTCGACCACGGGCTTGATCTGCTTCGAGGCCTCGACGCGCTCCGACTTCATGGCGGAGAGACAGCGCGCGAACACGGACTCACCGATCAGCGTGAGCGGCATGCCGTCGTCGAGCGCGGAGATGACCGTCCACTTGCCCGTGCCTTTCTGGCCGGCGGCATCGAGAATGAGGTCGATGACTTCGCCACCGCCTTCGTCCTTCACGGCGAGGATGTCGCGCGTGATCTCGATCAGGTAGGAGTCGAGTTCGCCCTTGTTCCACTCGGTGAAGACGTCGTGCATCTCGCTGTTCGAGAGACCGGCTCCGCGCTTCAGCAAATCATAGACTTCGCAGATGAGTTGCATGTCGCCGTACTCGATGCCGTTGTGCACCATCTTCACGAAGTGACCGGCACCATCCGAGCCGATCCATTCGCAGCACGGCTCGCCGGCGGGCGTGCGGGCGCAGATGGCTTGGAAGATGGGCTTGATGTGCGGCCAGGCGGCCTCGCTGCCACCGGGCATCATCGACGGGCCTTTCAGCGCGCCTTCCTCGCCACCGGACACGCCGGAGCCGACGAAGAGCAAGCCTTTGCTCTCGACGTATTTCGTGCGCCGGATGGTGTCCGGGTAGTGGCTGTTGCCGCCGTCGATCAAGATGTCGCCCGGCTCGAGCAGCGGGATCAATTGCTCGATGAGTTCATCGACCGCGCTGCCCGCCTTCACGAGCATGATGATTTTCCGCGGACGCTTCAGCGAGGCGACGAATTCCTTCAGATCGGTCGCGCCGACAAACTTTTTCCCCTTGGCGCGGCCGTTGATGAAGGCATCCACCTTCGCGGCGGTGCGGTTATAGACGGAAATTGGAAAGCCTTTGCTTTCGATGTTGAGGGCGAGGTTCTCGCCCATGACGGCGAGGCCGATGAGGCCGATGTCGGATACGGGGGTGCTCATGAGGTGGGGGAAAGGGGAATGGTGGAGTGATGGAATGGTGGAATGGTGGAATGATGATTCCGGGGCGCGGATCAGAACGTGTTCGCCTGCGCGTGCGGCTTCTGACCGGAGAGGAAGAGCGTGAGATTCTCGACGGCGCAGGATGCCTGGCGCTGCACGCTCTCGTGGGTGCGTGAGCCGATGTGCGGCGTGACGATACAGTTCGGCAGCTTGAGCAGCGGATGATCCGCGGGCGGCGGCTCCACCTCCAGCACGTCGGTGCCGTAGCCGGCCACCTGCCCGGACTGCAACGCGGCGACCATGTCGGAGGTGTGAACGATTTCGCCCCGCGCGCAGTTCAGGATGATCACGCCCTGCTTCATCTTCGCGATGGAGGCCGCGCAGATCATGTCGCGCGTCTCCGGCGTAAGGTTCGTGTGGAGCGAGATGTAGTCCGAACACGCGAAAATCTCATCGAGCGATGCAGCCCGCTTCACGCCGTGCTCGGCGGCAAACTTGTCGTCCCAGTAGAGATCGTAGCCGACCGGCTCCATGCCGAAGGCACGCGCGCGAATCGCCACCTCCTTGCCGATGCGACCCACGCCCACGATGCCGATGGTCTTGCCCATCACTTCGTGGCCCGTCTTGCGCTTCCAGCCGCCGGAGCGGGTCGAGTCCGTGTGGAAGAGGAAGTTTTTCTCCAGTGCGAGGAGGAGCAGGAAGGTGTGCTCGGCCACCGTCGTGTGATTCACGCCGGGAGTGAAAAGCACGGGTATCTTGAACTCGGTGGCGCTCTTCACGTCGATCTTGTCCAGTCCGATGCCGTACTTGCTGATGACCTTGAGCCGCGGAAGGGACTTCTCGATCACCGCGCGCGTGATGCCGTCGTCGCCGCAGAGAAACGCGTCGAACTCGCCCGCCAGCTCAAGCATCCGCGACTCCGGCAGCGGACCGCGCTCACGCACGACCTCATAACCACCGGCGGCAAGCAGATCGTGATGACGGCCGGGCGTGTCTTGGAATGACGTGGTGGTGAGGAGGATGCGGGTGGGGTTCATAGTGATGGAGCAAGGTCGATTCAGGTCTGTGTCCCCGCCGCATTTCGGGTGGCGGACGGGCCGGGGCGCACACGATAACAAGAAATCGAGTTTTACAACCCGTCAGTCATCCCGCCAGGCCGCTCGATTGCACCCTGGTGATTGGGCCATCGAAACCACGTCCCTGCCATGCCGACTTCCGCCGAGTGAGAGGGGATCGCAGACCACTGGAGATTGCGGAATCTGCCAGTCGATTCAGACTTGGGCGGGAAACCCAGGAAACAATTTCGACTGCGGAACTTCTGCCGTGGGAGTGATGAAAAAAGCCATCGCCCCAAGCATGTCACAAATCCAAACTTCAGACGCGCCGTGAGCAAAGTACAAAAACTTTTTCTCATCCACTTCAATACCGGAGTTCGATTCGGACAGAACCTCGATGCAAATGTCAGGTGCCGCGGTCAGGGCGTATTCATCGCCAACATGTGCGGCCGCAAATTCGTCGGAGCACCACGAGACATCGGGGACCTTCACGCCCTTGCCGGTTTCAATGCCGACCTCGGTGATGATCTCGCCGGCCCTAGAAATTCGGTCCAGGTGCCTCACGATTCTGCCCTGCCTCTTTCCATGCCAGTGCTTCGCCGGACTCATGATGATGGAGCCATGTTCATTGGTTTCGATCTTGTATGGCAGATCGGCCAGCGATTTGTCTTCGCAGATTTCAGCCCAGGTCATGCGCGCATCCTATCTCACACGTCATACGTCCGCAACCCCGCCGCCTCGAAGCGCGCCGCGCCGCACTCGTCGGCGATCTCATTGAGCGCCTCGACCTCGGCGGTGCTGAAAAGCAGGCCGCCCGCCTTCGCGGTGTGCGCGGCGTTTTGTGCTTCGGGCTGGCCGGGGAGCATGCAGCCTTCGTTGCCGTGGCCGAGGATGTCGCCGATCACTGCCTTTACGTTTTGCGCAAAGTTGCGACCGGCGGCGAAGAGGCCCGTGCTGATGGCATCGGGGTGGATGACTTGGAAGTAGAAGGACGAGGTGCGCTTCTCGTTCGCGGGGAACGGCTTCGATTTGATGTCGGGATGCGCGCCGCCGCCGCGCAATGTGGGCAGCGAGCCGCCGATCATCGCGCCCATCACTTCGATGAGCAGCGAGAGACCGTAGCCCTTGTGCGCGCCGAAGGGGAGCAACCACGCGGCCTCATTGGCGTCGGTGGTGGGTCTGCCGTCTTTGTCGACCGCGGCACCGGGCGGCAGCGGTTTGCCTTCGCGCTTGAGCTGCTGCACGCGGCCCATGGCGACGGTCGAGGTGGCCCAGTCGATCACGATGGGAAAGCCGCACGCATCCTGCGTCGGCAGCCCCCACGAGTGCGGATTCGTGCCGAGCACGGGAAACTTGCCACCGAAGGGCACGACCTCGCCGAGCGTGGAGGTGCAGTTTGTGTACGCGACATAGCCCTTCTTCGCAGCGTCCATCACGTAGCCGCCGCCCCAGAGATAGTGGAACGCATTGTCCACGCTCACCTGGCCGATGCCGTACTTGTCCGCCAGCTCCATGCAGCGCTCCATCGCGCGAAACGCGACGCTTTGACCGAGCTTCAAGTTTCCGTCCCAGGCCTCGCTCGCGGCGAACTTCTTCTCGATCACCTTGATCTCCGCGCCCGGCTTGCAGCCGCCGGTCGCGCTGCCGAAGAGGTGATCGAGATGCAGCGCCTTGATCGCATTGTGCGTGCGGATCCCGTGCGCGGAAGCCAGCTCGCAAAAACGCGCCGCGTCGCCTGCTTCGTCGGCGGTATAGCCGCGGTGGCGGTAGGCTTTGCGGACGAGTTCGTTGTGGGCGGCAGTCGGGACGATGTGATAGGTGGTGGACATGTGATGAGTCGGTGAGGCTGTGAATCGGAGGGACAGTAGGACAGTGCGTCACGGCGTCGGCAACTGAAAACCTGCATGCCGGCGTCCTCACCGGACGAGGTGTCGCCGAGTTGAATGATTCGCACCACGAGCACGGTTTGAACTGTCCATGCCAGCCGCCCCCGCTCCTCCGCCGAACACCATCCGCCGCGTCGTCATCGCCAGCTTCATCGGCACGACCATCGAGTGGTATGACTTCTTCCTGTACGGCACGGCGGCGGCGCTGGTCTTCAACCGGCTCTTCTTCCCGAACTTCGATTCGCTCGCGGGCACGATGGCTTCGTTCGCGACGTATGCGGTCGGCTTCTTCGCGCGCCCGCTCGGCGGCATCGTCTTCGGCCATTTCGGCGACAAGATCGGCCGCAAGTCGATGCTGGTGACGACGCTCATGCTGATGGGCGTGGCGACGGTGCTCATCGGTCTGCTGCCCACTTATGAAACAGCCGGTGTCCTCGCTCCCGTGCTGCTCGTGATGCTGCGTTTCATCCAGGGCTTCGGCGTCGGCGGCGAGTGGGGCGGCGCGGTGCTGATGGCCGTGGAGCACGGCGGCGAAGGCAGGCGCGGCTGGTACGCGAGCTGGGTGCAGGCAGGAGTGCCGGTGGGGCTGCTGCTGGCGAATCTGGTCTTCCGCACCTTCTCCTCGATGCCGGAGGAGCAATTCCTCGCCTGGGGCTGGCGCGTGCCGTTTCTGCTGGGCGTGCTGCTGCTGTTCGTCGGCATGTTCATACGGCTCAAGATCATGGAGAGCCCGGTCTTCGAGCAGGCAAAAACCGGCGGGCCTGACGCGAGCGTGCCGATCATCGACGTGATGAAGCGGCATCCCCGCAACGTCGTGCTCGCGATGGGCGCGCGCTTCGCGGAGAACGCATTCTTCTACATTTTCACCGTCCTTGTGCTCAGCTATGGCACACAGCAGATCGGCCTCGACAAAGGCGCGCTGCTCGATGGCGTGCTGCTTGGTTCGGCGGTGCAATTGATCGCGATCCCCCTCTTCGGCGCGCTGTCCGACCGCATCGGACGGCGGCCCGTGTATCTCGGCGGCGCGTCGTTTTTGCTGATCTTCGCATTCCCGTTCTTCTGGCTCGTGGGATTGAAAAGTACGCCGATGGTCTGGCTGGCCGTCGTCATCGGTCTCGCCGGCCACGCCGCGATGTATGGGCCGCAGGCCGCCTTCTTCTCCGAACTGTTTGGCACCAAGGTTCGCTACAGCGGCGCGTCGCTCGGCTACCAGCTCGCCTCACCTCTCGCCGGCGGCCTCGCGCCGATCATCGCCACCTGGCTGCTCGGCAGGAGCGGAGGTGCTCCGTGGCCCGTTGCCGTTTACCTGATCGTCATGGCCGTGATCACGATCGTATGCGTGTGGCTGGCGGAAGAGACGCATCGGAAGGAATTGTAGATTTTGGAGTGCGGCGGCGCAGCACCGAAGGGGCGGAGACGCCGCTTTGATTTTTCGGAGTTCGCGGATGCGAATCAAACACCAGGAAATGCGGAGGCTGCGCTCGCGACGAGTCAAAGCGGTGTCTTCGCCACCGCGCTCCACAGCCGCAGCGCTTACCTTTCCACTGCCATCGCAATCCCCATCCCGCCGCCGATGCAGAGGCTGGCGATGCCGCGCTGGAGATTGCTGTCTTCAAGAATGTGCAGCAGCGTGACGAGCACGCGCGCGCCGCTGGCCCCGATGGGGTGACCGAGCGCGATGGCGCCGCCGCGCTGGTTGAGCTTCGCGAGGTCGATGCCCAGTTCCCGTGCGCAGGCGAGCGTCTGCACGGCGAAGGCTTCGTTGATCTCGATGGCATCGACGTCCTCAAGCTTCCAGCCGGTGAGCGTGCAGACTTTGCGGACCGCACCAATCGGCCCGAGGCCCATCAGCCCGGGATCACAGCCGACGGCGGCGCTTGCCACGACGCGGGCGCGCGAGACGAGTCCGTGCTTCGCGCGCGCGTTTTCGCCGGCCAGCAGCACCATCGCAGCGCCATCGTTGATGCCGGAGGCATTGCCGGCGGTGACGGCGCCGGTTTTGCGGAAGGCGGGCTTGAGCGTGGCGAGCTTTGCAGCGGTCGTGTCGGCACGCGGATGTTCATCGTTCGTGATGGTGCCATCGGCACCAGTGACGGCGACGATTTCGCGCGCAAAAGCATCGCGACTCGCCGCGACGCGCGCCTGGCTGCTCGCGGCGAAGGCGTCTTGTTCCTCCCGGGTGATGCCGAATTTGTCCGCGATGCGCTCGGCGGTCTCGCCCATGCCGATCTGCAGCATCGCATCGCTCAGGCCATCGACGAACATCGAGTCCACGAGCGCGGAGTCGCCCAGCTTTTTCCCCCAGCGCAGGTCCATCGCGTAATGGGGCGCACGGCTCATGCTCTCGACGCCCCCGGCAAGCAGGATGTCGCTCTCCCCTGACTCGATGGCTTCCGCACCGAGTGCAACGGCCTTGAGCGACGAACCGCAGGCCATGTTCACGGTGTAAGCGGGTGTTTCCTGTGGCAGGCCGAGTTTCCAGCCGGTTTGTCGCGCCACATTCATGCCGCAGCCCGCCTGCAGCACCTGGCCGAGGATGACTTGATCGACATGCGCTCGCAATTCCTTCGGCAGGATGGCGTCCGCGACGGCAACGGCGAGATCAGCCGCGCTCACGGATTTCAATCCGCCGCCGAAGCGGCCGATGGGCGAACGTCTGGCGTCGATGATGTGGACAGGTTTTTTGCAAAGCATGGGAAAGACGGTGAGGGTGAGGATGTTCGTTGGGCGACGCGCCCGCTCAACGGGCTGGCGAGCGAACGGACCTTCGACCCGGAAGCTTGCGCGCGCGAAAGCGCCGGAAACCGGCGTTCGATCCACTTCACGCCGACTTTTCGTTTGCCGCCCACCGCGCGCATGACAGTTTCATCCGTGCGAAATTTTGTCTCCCGTCTCATATGTTTTCTGGTGCCCTGCCTGCCGGCGGCGGCCACAGCGTGGCTGACGGCGCGGCTCGCGCGCGGTTCACCCACGGGGGACGACTGGTTTGCGGTCACCACGCTTCACCGCGCGCTGGAGGGCATCAATGTGTGGCCGGATTTTTTCCAGCAGCGCACGCTGCACATCGTCCCGGTGGAGGCCATCGCCACGCACCTCGTTTATCTCCGTCTTGGCGGAGACATGCGCTGGCTGAGCGCGCTGGGACTGGTGATCGTGGCGCTCACCGCGTGGATGCTCTGCCGCATGGCAGCCGAGCTGCTGCCAGACTCCACGGCGGGCCAAAGGATGCTGGCCGGCACATGGATCACGCTCTGCCTGTTTTCGCCGCTGCAATCCGAGACGTGGCTCTGGGGTTTGTGCTGGACGCTGCCCGTGCCGCTGGCGGCGTTTTGCACCGGATGGTTTCTCGCCCAGACGCACACTGCGGTGTGGCTGCGTGTGACTGGCATGGCGTTCCTCACGGCGACCGCCTTTCTCACGCACTCCGGCGCGCTCGCGGTGGGACCATGCCTCGTGCTGGCGCTGCTGCTGGCTTCTGATGAGATGATCCCGGCGAGGCGCCGCTTGCTCACAGCATGGGTGGTGACGCTGATCTCCCTCGGGGTCGTGCTGGCGCTGCGTTTCAATTTCCACCGGGTGCGCGCGGCGGCGGGCGAGTCAGCGGACCGCGCGCCGAGCGTCGGGAGAATGATCGAGGGTTTCTTCGCGCTCATCGGGCATCCCGTGGCGCTCGGCACGGGATGGCAATGCACCGCCCTGTCTCTCATCACGGGCGGCGTGATCACGGCGTTCATCGGCCTGCTCACGCTGCGCGTGGTGCTGGTCCTTCGGCGGGAACCACGCGCCTACGCCGCCGCGCCGTGGCTGGCGGTGGGTGCGTTCGGCTTCATGAACGCCGGCATGCTGGCCGTCACGCGCGCGGCGCGCAGCGAGTGGCCGACTTACACGCCGCGCTACATCACGCTGGTGACACCGGCAGTGCTGGCGCTGGTGGTGCTGCTGGCGTGGGCCTCGCGCACCGGACTGCTGCCGGGGTCTGAGCACCGGCGCAAGCAAGCGCTCGTGGCGGCGGGAGCGCTGGCGTTTGCAGGGATTCTGGCCGCGTGGTCGGAGGGCGTGACCTGGATGAAGCTGTGGCGCACACACCGGCTGCAGAGCGAGGCGCTCGTCGCCTTCACCGGGACGCTGCCGATGACGAAGCTCCAGTCGGTCATCCACAACTACCACGCGAACTCGATCATCCCGCCGGAAGCGAAGTTCCTCCAGGAAAACCACGCTCTGTCCGGTACTCCCGTCTTCCCGGATGCGAAGCTCTCGAACCTGCGCATCGCCAAGAGCGCTTTGCCCGCCTCATTGGCCGGCTGCACCCGCACGACACGCTGCGCGGACGGCTCCCTCCTGCTCGATGGCTACGCAGACTTCAAGAGCAAGGGCCGGCCCGCCGATCTCGTGGTGCTGACGAAAAGGAGCTCGCAAGGTGGCGAAGGCCAGGTGGTCATCGCCGGCGTCGTGCCGCCGTGCAGGCTCGACTACTATCGTTTTGATCCCGCGCACCTTCACTCCTCCGCCACCGCGGCCGCGTGGACGCTCCGTGTGCAGGCGGCCGACCTGCCTGCGGACGATTCGGCGCTCGAACTCTGGGCGATCGACATCCTCCAGCGTGAAGCACGCGCCATCACGCCCTCCGTCGATCTTCTCACAGGTGCGCCAAAGAAACCACAAGCCGAAGCGGCTTCGCTGCGACAAGCCAGCCAGTGAAGAAGAAACCCCGCCGAGCGACGGACAGGTCCACTCGTCGGATTCTTGCCATGGGCCGGCAGGCAAATTGATCCGGTCTTCCGGTGTGATCGCCGAGAAATAATGATCGCGTCGGGATGCATCCGCGCCATTGGTCGGGGGGGGCGATGCAGGCAGGCGAATACCAGACGATGCGGAACGTGGAGGGGACCCACTGGTGGTACCGGACTCTGCGCGCCATGGTGCTGCGTGAGACGACGGCCCGCGTGCCGGAGGATGCCGTGGTGCTCGATGCAGGTTGCGGCACAGGAGGCATGATGCAGGTGATGCGCGAGGCACGACCGAGGTGGCAGGTGCAGGGCATCGACTTTTCCCCCCACGCCATCGAGCACACGCAGGCGCGCGGCTTCAAGAGCGCGCGCATTGCCCGCGTGGACGACATGCCGCTGGTGGCTTCGGGGACGTTTGACGGCGTCGTCAGCCTGGATGTGCTCTATTTTCGCGGCGTGGACCGGGAGCGGGCGGTGGCGGAGTTTCACCGCGTGCTGAGACCGGGCGGCGTGCTCGTGATGAATCTCCCGGCATTCGAGTGCCTTCGCGGCAGCCACGATGTGGCGGTGGCGACGGAGAAGCGCTTCACGCGCGCGGAGGTCGCGGCGTTGCTGCGGACGGCGGGCTTTGAAATCGAATCGGTGCGGTTCTGGAACGCGTGGCTGTTCCTGCCGGTGCTGTTCTGGCGTCGGGCCAGCCGTTTTGCCGTGCGGGCAAAACCTGAGGAAACGGCCTCGGATTTGACGATGCCGCCACGGGTGGTGAACGAACTGCTGGCGGCCTGCGCCTGTCTCGACGCGCGGGTCTGCAAGCTTCTGCGCGTGCCCTTTGGCACGTCCGTCTTTTCCGTGGCGAGGAAGAAGAAAGCGGGCTAAAACGGGGCGCTCATGCCGTCTTCCGCCGAGAACTCTCCTCCGCTGGTCAGCTTCGTGGTGCCGCTCTACAACACGGGTGCGGCGCTCGAGCGTCTGCTGGATGCCTTCCGCTCGCTGCCGGTGGAGGGCGGATGGGAGCTGGTGCTGGTGAATGACGCGAGCCCGGACGACACCGGGGCGCGCCTCGGCCAGTTGCTGCCCTCGCTGCCGTATCCGGTGGTCTTCGTCGACATGGCGCGGAACTTCGGCGAGCACGCGGCGGTGCTGGAGGGCTTCCGCCACACACGCGGGAGGTTTGTGATCAATCTCGACGACGACCTGCAGAATCCCGTGTCGGAGGCGCTGCGCCTGCTGGATCACATTCAGCGCACGGGAGCCGACGTGGTGTACGCTTACTACGACGAGAAGAAGCACCACTGGATGCGCAACATCGGCAGCCGGCTCACTAGCCTGGTGGCGACGTGGCTGCTGGACAAGCCGCGCGATCTTTACCTGTGCAGCTTCCGCGCACACAGCCGAGCGCTCATCGAGCGGATCACGCGCTACACGGGACCGTATCCGTACATCGACGGATTGATCCTCGGCGCCACCGGCCGCATCGAGCGCCTGCTCGTCGCGCACGAGGCGCGGGCTGACGGGGCCAGCGGCTACACGCTGCGCAAGCTGGTGCGGCTGTGGATGAACATGTTCTTCAATTTCAGCATCATGCCGCTGCGCATCGCCAGCCTGATCGGCGGCCTGCTTTGCTGCTTCGGCCTGCTGATGCTCGTGGAGGTGCTGGCCGAGCATGTCTTGGTCGGCGTGCGCGCCTCGGGGTGGGCCTCGCTCATGGGTGCCATCGCCATTTTCTCGGGCGCGCAGCTCCTCATCCTCGGCCTCATCGGCGAGTACGTCGGTCGCGCCTACATGACAGTGTCAGGCAAGCCGCAGTCGCTCGTCCGCGCCGTCACAATTCACCAACCCGAGCAGCCGTGAACGCCGCCCGCACCGAGACCACCTTCAGCGACTCCGCCGTGAAAGGCGTGCGCCTCTACCAGATGCGCACCATCATCGACAGCACGCGCGGGAACCTGACGGTGGGCGAATTTGGCGGCGAGCTGCCGTTCGTGCCGCGACGCTTCTTTCTCACCTATCAGATTCCGGAACGGACCACGCGCGGCGAGCACGCACATCTGAAGTGCGAGCAATTCCTCGTCTGCGTGCGCGGCTCGTGCGCAGTGAGCGTGGACGACGGGCTGCACCGGGACGAATTCATTCTCGACCGCCCGATGGTGGGCGTGTATGTGCCGCCGATGGTCTGGGCCGCCGAGCACCAGCACTCGTGGGACTCCACGCTCATGGTCTTCGCTTCCGATCCGTACGATCCGGCTGACTACATTTCGGACTACGCGGAGTTCACCCGGCTGGTGAGGCGCGCGGATGCGCCTACGACGCCGGCCTGACGACGATGATCTGCCCGAGCAGTCGCTCCTGCTCGATCTCGAGGTGGTTGAGCTTGATGAGTTCCAGCACGGCCAGGAAGGTCACGATCACCTCGCTGCGGCTGGCGGCTGAGGAGAAAAGCGTGTCAAACACCACCCGGCCGCCGGAAGGCACGGTCTCCAGCAGGTACTCGATCTTGTCGCTTACCGTCCATTTGTCCGCGACGATTTCACGCAGTTCATTCGCTCCCTCGAAGCGCTTCAACACCCGCTGGAAAGCGCGGATGAGGTCGAAGATGCCGGCCTTTGGAACGGAGGCGGCCACAGCACTGAGGTCCGGCGTCTCGGGCGTGGTGGCGAAGAAGTCCTGCGTCTTCACCTCCTGCGTGCCGAGGAACTGCGCGGCGTCCTTGAATTTCTTGTATTCGACGAGCTGGCGGATCAGCTCCCAGCGCGGATCATCCTCCTCGGCCTCGTCGTCCGGCGGCTGCTGGCTCTTGGGCAGCAGTTCGCGGCTCTTGATGTACATCAGGTTCGCCGCCATGACGATGAACTCGCTGGCCAGCTCGATGTTGAGCATCTTGAAGGTCTCCAAGTAGTCGAGGTACTGGCGCGTAATGCGCTCGATGGACACGTCGTAAATGCCGATCTCGTCCTTCTTGATCAAGTACAGCAGCAGGTCCAGCGGCCCCTCGAAAATCTCCAGTTTGACCTTGTAGTCGTCGTCTTGCACCGGCGCAGATAATCGAAGCCCGCGCGGGATGCGAGGGGAAAATCAGACGCTGGCGTCTGCGTCACCAGTCACGATTTCACCAAGCGCGCTCTGGAGCAAACGCGTGAGATCCCCGATCACCGCACGACCGGTGTCCACCACTTCGGCGTGACTGAGCGCGTGCGTCTGAATCCCGGCGGCCCAATTGGTGAGGATGGACAGACCCGCCACTTCCATCCCGAGCGCGCGCGCCTCGATGGCCTCCGGCACCGTGGACATGCCCACCGCGTCCGCCCCCAGCGTGCGCAGCATGCGAATCTCCGCCGGCGTCTCGTACTGCGGACCCAGCATCGCGGCATACACGCCCTCGTGCATTGTGATGCCGAGCCTGACCGCCGCCGCATGGAAAACCCCGCGCAGCCGCGCCGAGTACACCTCGCTCATGTCGTGAAAGTGCGGCCCGCCAAGCAGCGGAGTGGCACCGGTGAGATTGATGTGATCCGACAGCAGCATGAACCCGCCGGGTGCGGCCCCTGCGTTCAAAGTCCCGGCGGCATTGGTGAGCACGAGCCGTTTCACACCCGTCTCCGCCAGGAAGCGGATGCCCGCCGTGACCTCGCGTGCCGGCAATCCCTCATAGAGGTGGCTCCTCCCCTGCGCTATGAGCACGGGCCTGCCGCCCACCCGCACGAGCACGAATTTGCCGGCGTGACCCGGGACCCGTGACACTGGAAGCCCGGGCACCTCCCCGTAGCCAACCTGTGCCTCGATCCCCAATGCCTCTGCCACTGCTCCCAGGCCAGAACCGAGGACCACGGCAGCGGCGGGCTTTGCTTTGCGAATGGCAGCCAGACTCATGATGACCGGCGACCTGTGCCCCCACGGGCGGACTTTTGCAAAAAAAGAAAAAAATTCTTGCCTCACAAACAGCCGGTGCGCTACTCTCGCCGCCGATGAAAAAGATTTTCCTGCTCATTCAACTCGCTGCTCTGACCTCGGCCATGCCGGCCTTCGCCCTCGTCGGCGGCCCCTTCGACAACGGGACATTCAGCGTGCTCGACGAACGCACCGGCTACTACGAGTCGGCATACAGCTTCTCGAACGGAAGCGGCTACTCGGTGTGGACGGCGGACAACATCCAGGGGGCGCTGCTAAGCGCTGGTGGCGGTGCGTCGCAGAATCTCAGCCAGGGTTCGCTGCTCACTTCTTCGGGCAACACTACGCACTCGGCCAATCGGACGGTTCTCTACTACAAAGGGGTCACCTACTTTGGGGCTGCGTTCGGTCAGGTCGACATGGAGAGCCGCACCATTCAGGGGTTTGGCAACGCGACGTCGGACTATTCAACGGCTCAGACTACGCAGACTCAGAATGCGACGTTCTTCCAGGCGACCAGTTCGTCGGCATTCTCCACAAACACGGTGGTTTCCAGTGGGCGCGGTTACACCGCGAACATCAACTGGACTGGCAAGGTCACTTCTACCTCCCCCCAGCTTCGCTTCACGGGCAGTGGTGAGATCGCCATCATTTCTCCGAATGGCAACGAAGCCATCGCATCGCTGGCCTACACAGGTTATCAAGGTTTGATTACTGCGATCAACGCCTCGGTGAGTCGCTCCGGAGGTCAGATCTTTTTTGACCCCACGACGTACACCCAAGGCGCGAGTGCTGTTGCCCAGATTTTGAATGGAACATTAGGGACGCCTGCGTCCTCCACGGTCACTCCCACCTATGCGCAGGCTGTAAATGCAGCGGGTGTGCCGGTTGATGTGAACGGCAATGGGATCTTCAACGATGATTTGATCGTGAGCGGCCAGACCGTGGTTAATGTGGCGGAGATTCCGGGTACACCGAGCCTCTCCAGCTACCTGCAGGGCACAGGCCCGGACAGCAGCTATACCGGTTCGGTCGTCGAGAAAATCGAAGTCAGCGGATACCGTCGCTACTATTGATTCCGTGTCCTTCAATTCGTGACTCTTCCGGAGAGCACCTTGGTTCAGGGTGCTCTCTTTTTATCATGTCGAATCCCCCGCTGAAACCTGCCGGCAAGAGCATTCTGGAGTTGTTGATCGTCCTGGTGATCATCGCCCTGCTCGCCGCGTTGTTGTTTCCTCTTTACGGCTACTTCAAGGCGAAGGCCTCCTATGCCGGGTGTGTGAGCAGCCTCAAATCCCTGCACGGCGGATTTGCCTCCTACCTCGGGGATCACCAGAACATCTGGCCGCAGGTGCCCCAGGGTCTCGAACGGGAGGGTGCGCAGGGGGACATGCTGGCGAAATTCTGGTACGATGCGCTCAAAGAATACGGCATCACCAAGAAGACCTGGATATGCCCCTCCGACGACCGCATCAAGGACGTGCTGGAGAGCGATGAACAGTACGAGTCCACGTACACCGTCACCAAGTTCGACGAGCAGCCAAATCGAGCCTATCAGTGGATCAGCCAGCCGTGGGTGATCGAGAGCGGCGAGTTCCACGGGAAAGGTTCCGGACCCAACGTGCTCTTTCCGGACGGACGCATTGAGCGGGGAATTCCGCTGGGCATCGCGCCGTGATGCGCCGGCGGCAGACTCCGCTCAGTAGCCGAGCCGGCCCAAAATGTTCCGGGTGATCCGTTCCACCGCCGGGTCCTTTCCTTTCAGCCCGTGGGACCAGTCCGTCGATCCCGTGGTGAAAACCGTGCCTCCGCCCGGCTTCGTGTAGGTTCCGAGCACGGACTGGCCCACGCGGCCCTTGTCCCACTTCTCGTACCACTCGCAGTCGTCCGGGTGCCACTTCGCCGGGCACATGCAGAGAATGGTGAATCCATCCGGCGTCCCGTCACGATGTGTCGGCACCGGCAGGCCGTCCTTCATCTCGATCTCGCAGCCGTCGCATTCGTAGCCCACGATGGTGTCCTTCCCGCCGAACATGTCGCCCTTCTTCAGGCCGGTGCCTTCGAGAATCCAGTGATCCGGCCGGTACACGGTGTAGGCCCCCGGACCATCCATGAATTGACCGTGGCTGATCTGATAACCGCCCCAGAGAAAACCGACGCCAGTCAACTCGTTCTCCGGCCGCTTCAGCAGGTAGTGGCTCCACGCCGTGCTCAACGTCTTGAAGTCCCGCGTCTGATACACCGGGTCGCTGTGGAAGTTCTGTTTCCAGCAGGTGAATGAGCGCCCGCCATCCTCGCCGCGCACCTGCCAGCAGCAGGTGTTGCCGCTGAAGAAGGCCGCGTTGCCGCCTTTTGCGATGAAGGCTTCCAGATTGTCCCGCATCGGCCCCGACCAGTATTCGTCGTGGCCCACGCTGAGCACGAGCTTGTAGTTCGCGAGCATCTCAGGGTGAGATTCGAGGTCGTTGTTCGCGGCAAAGTCCAGCGCCTGACCGTTGCGCTCCGCCCACTCGACAAACGGCAGTTCCCAGCGCGCGTACTGCGACGGCCCCGGGCGGTCGAAGGAAACCTTGTGCCCCTGATTGTTCGACAGGCTGTTGTACGCATACACACTGAACCCTCCCCAGTTGTTGTACGCGTTGTAGGTGTTTGTGCAGAGTTGCAGCAGAATCTTTGACTTCGCCCCAGGATCCGCAGGCCGCACGATGAACCACACCGCGCTCTGAGCCGTCCGCCCGCCGCGATGCGTCCACTTGCCGCCGTTGTCCGCGCACTTGAGCGTGGCCTCATAGTAGCCGCTCTGCCATTGCTTCGAAGTCGGCACCCGCACGCTCTCCGGCCACCGGCATCCATTCGCGGAGGCGTCCTCCGGCACCGGGCTTTCCTTCCCCGGCAGCCCGTCCTTTGTCCACACCACCTTCCGCTCCGCACCGATGCGCACAATCTCCACCCCGTACTTCGCCGCCGTCGTCGAAATGTGCAGATCGACATCCTCTCCTTGCGCATAGCTCACCTGCCCCGCGTAGCCTTCGATGAAGAGCGATGACGGCACGTCCGTGTGCGCTGACAAACAAGCGGCGGACAATACAAAGGCGGCGAGAGTCGTGATCGGAGCTTTCATGCACTCCGAAACGGCCATGCGCCCCGGATTCGTGCAAATGCGCCGCGCCTTGGTGCGTGGCGAGAATTCTCTGACAGGATGGCGCAGACGGTTTTTGCGCTTGCAAGCGGATGCACCCGGCGGGATTTCTTGCACTCCGAAACCAAACAGACACACACAACCACCATGACCTACCAGATCGTTCCTCTCATCAGTTCCGGCACCGCCGGTCCCCTTGGTGTCCTCCACCTGCCGCGCCTGTGGCTGAAGGCATCGCTCGAAGCACGCGGCATGTTGCATCCGGACTATCCGGGCTGTGGCAAGGGCTACGACCAGATGACACTCGACGCGCTCGGCATCAAGACCGAGGACTTCCTCGCCTTCATCAAGGACAAGCGCCCCAGCTACACTCAGCTCGAGGCTTGGGTAAAGGCATATCCCGGCGTGAAGCTGACGAAGGCCGACATCTACAAGCACAACCAGTCCATCACCGGCTACATCCACGGTGACGACGTGCGCAAGGGCATCCTCTCCGCCGCCGGCCTGCCCGACGACGGCTCCGTGAATCCCGGCGCGGTCGATCTCAACAACATCGACGACTGGACGACCTACTGGAACCACAAGCTCAAATAGGCGCGCGCGGCATCACCGTCGCATCACCACACATCACCACGGGAGGCGGCAGCGATGCCGCCTCTTCTTTTTTGCCCATGGCGGCGACTTCCGCAGCCCGAAACCTTGCCGGAGCCACTCGCACTTGAAGACAAGTCCATTGCGTCCTAGAGATCGCCGCACCCGAAACGTCGCCGCCCGATGCCCTTCCCGCTCTCCATCGCCATCACCGCGCTCAACGAGGAGGCAAACCTCGCCCGTTGCCTGAAGAGCGCGGCAGGCCTCGCCGCGGAAATCGTCGTGGTGGATTCGGGATCGACCGACCGCACGCTGGACATCGCGCGCGAGTTCGGGGCACGCGCGGTGCATCAGGACTGGCTCGGCCACAGCCGGCAGAAGCAGGTGGCGCTGGATCATTGCACACAGGAATGGGTGCTCGTTCTCGATTGCGACGAGGAGCTTTCCCCGCAGTTGCGTGCGTCAGTCACGGCGTTCCTCGAAGGCTCCCTGGCGAAAGAACACGACGGCGCGTGGTGCAGCCGGAAGGTGTGGTTCCTCGGGCGCTGGATCACGCACGGCGACTGGTATCCCGACCGGAAGCTCCGCCTCGTGCGCCGCGCCAAGGCGCGCATGAGCGGCGATGATGCACACGATGCAGTCGAGGTGAGCGGTGCGACAACGCTGCTCGCGGGAGACCTGCATCACTACTCCTTCCCCTCGATCAACCGCTACATCGAGAAGATCAACGGCTTCGCCGACCTGTTCCTGCAGAAGCAGAAGGCCGCCGGCGTGCGGTGGTCTCTCACCGCGAATGTGGCGCGTCCCGCGTGGCGCTTCTTCCGCGCCTATGTGCTGCGACGCGGATTCCTCGACGGCTTTCCCGGTTTGTGGATTGCCGTGGCCACGGCGTTCTTTGCGTTCGTGCGATACAGCCGGAAATACGAAGACGAGGCGGAGGTGAGCACTCGTCCATGAAGCTGGCGCTCATTTATCACCAGTTCATCCGCAGCGGCGGGCTGGAGAACTATCTCATCGAGTTCGCCACACGGATGGCGGATGCGGGACATCAACTGGAACTGGTGACGGCGCAGATCGCGCCCGAGGTACAGGCGAAGCTCAACGCACCCGTACACCGCGTGCCGCAGGTGAGCGGATCGAAGACGCTGGCCATGTGGCAGTTCGCCCGCGGCGCGGCGCGGCTGGCGCACACCCTGCCGGTGGATGTCACCATCGGCTTTGGCCGCACCTACGCCCATCATCTGCACCGCGCCGGCGGCGGCTGTCACGCCATCTACTCGAGGCTGCTGCCGCCGTGGAAGCGCTTCGCCCTGAAAAATTTGCTCGAACTCCGGCTTGAAAAGCGGCTCTACACCTCGGGCGAGACGCGGCGCTACATCACGAACTCCGCACGCGTGGCCGCCCAACTGCAGGGCATGTACAAGACGCCCGCAGAGCGCTTCACCACCATCCACACCGCGGTGGACACGGACGTCTTCCGTCCTGCGCCGGACCGCGCGGCACATCGTGAGCTGGCGTGCCGGAAGATGCAGACGGATCCGGCAAAGCCCGTGCTGCTCTTTGTCTCGCTCGGCCACCGTCGGAAGGGTCTCGACGCCCTCCTGGCGGCGATGCGCGAAGTGGATGCCACGCTATGGATCGCAGGCCGCAAGCTCGGCCGTTGGTACGAGGCCATGATCCAAAGCCTCGGCATCGCGGCGAAGATCAGGGCCATCCCGGTCACCAACAGTCTCATCGACCTCTACCAGGCCGCCGACTGGTTCGTGCACCCCACGCTCTACGACGCGTGCGCAAACACCGTGCTCCAATCCATGGCCTGCGGCCTGCCTGGCATCATCTCCGTCCAGGACGGCGCCGTGGATCATGTGTGTGACGGCATGAACGGCCTCATGCTTTTTCATCCGCAGGATGTCGCGGAACTGACCAGCCGGATCCATCACGCGCTGAGCCTGCCGGCGGACGAACGCACGACCATGAGCAACGCCGCACAGGAAACCATGCAGGCCCTCACCTGGGAGCGGCACCTCTCGGAGTGGGAGGAGGCACTGGCCGCGGTGAAGTGAACGAGCGCGGCGGGACGAGCGGTGGGCGTCCTGGTCCCCGCTCCCTGGCGCGCTCTTTTCCCATCAGATCGCGCACATCCTCGCGGCCAGCTTGACTGCTTCAAAGAGGCTGCGCCCGTTTGCCTTGCCCTGCCAGGCGATGTCACACGCCGTGCCATGATCCACGCTCGTGCGCGGGACAGGCAGGCCGAGAGTAGTGTTCACCGCCGTGTCAAAGGCCAGCGCCTTGAGCGGGATGAGGCCCTGATCGTGATACATGCACACGTAGGCGTCGATGACGCGGCGCTTTGCCGCGATGAAGGCCGTGTCCGGAGGCAGCGGCCCCTCGACGGTGATGCTCTTCGCACGCGCGGCCTCGATGGCGGGAAGGATGACCCTCTCCTCCTCGCCTTCGCCGAACAGGCCATGCTCTCCCGCATGCGGATTGAGACCGAGCACGGCCAGCCGCGGCTTCCGTCCGCGCACACGCCGGGCGGCGTCGGCGGTGAGTTCGATCACATCGAGGATCCGCTCCTTCGTCAGTGCGGGCACCACGTCCTGATAACCGATGTGCACGGTGACGAGGCTCACGATCATGTCCTCCGTGAAAAACGTCATGCACGAGCGCTCCGCGGCCATCTTCGAGGCGAACATTTCAGTATGCCCCGGATACGTGATGCCGGCGGCGTGCAGCGCCTCCTTGTTCAACGGCGCGGTGGCCACCGCCGCCACCTTCCGCGCGAGTGCGGCCTCGATGGTCTTCTCGACGTAGCGATAACCGGCCGCACCCGTCCTGGCGCTCACAATGCCAGGGACGAAACCCTCCGCGTCAAAACCGAACACATCGAGCACCGCCGGCTCGTCGATGCCGGCGCACTTCTCCTCCCATTCGATCTCACCGAGAATGCGCTTTGGCGGAGGCAGCCCTGTCTGGCGGGCACACCGGGCCAGCAGCCGCGCATCACCGAAGACGACGGGCGTGGCGAAGTCACGCACAGTCTCATCCGCCAGCAGGCGGAGACAAATTTCAGGGCCGACCCCGGCGGGGTCGCCCATGGTGACGGCGATGAGTGGCTTCGGCATGTGAGTGCCGGTCATGCTGACAGGTCATCGGCGTTTTTCCAGCCGTGACTGCTTCTGCGCGGGACGATTCCGATGCGCATCGGCGTAGAACGATTTGTGAATCCCCAGCAGGCGCGCCAGTTCGTGCGTGGGGTCGGGATGATCCTCGACGCGCAGGTCGATGTAGCGATCACTCGCGCCGCCGTATCCGGCGCCGTCACGCGCCACGAGCAACGCCGCCGACTGCCGGCCGCGCCGGTCGCCGCCGGCGTCTTCGCCCGCCTGCAATGCGGCCACCAGCCAGTCTGCCAGCTCGCCGCCTTCAAGCTTTTGCGCGGATTCAAAAGCCACCGCCATCGCATCGAGCACCTCTTTTCCGGCGAGAATGTTGCCCTGCACCGAGAAGTTCCGTCCGGTTCGGTGTCCGGCGAAGGCCAGACACTCGTCACCGGTGCGTGCTGCCGGGCGCCCCTTCGCATCGATCACGCCAAACTGCCGGTAGTCACGCCGCTCATCATCCGCCGGCAGCTCCTGCACGATCTCCTCCGGGCTTTTGCCTTCCTCCAGCAGCCTCAGCGCGCGCGGGCCGTACGTGACATTCGCCGAGGCCTGCGTCGCGACCGCTCCGACGTTCGCCTTCGCGAACGGCACCACGCTCCCAACGCCGAAAAACTTGCTCTGCACCGCCACGCCGAGATCCCCCGTGGCCGGATCGAAGGCGACAATCGAGTAGGTCGCCACGATGTTTGACGGCTCCCGCGGCGAGGCGCAGCCCGCGATGACAAACGATGCGGTGACGAGGAAGTGGCGGACGGTTCTCATGATTCAGGAAAGTCTGGTGGAAACGAGGGCAGCACCACTTTCTCCGCTTGTTTTTCCCCTGGTGGCGGGTTTCATGCACGACCATGAACCGCGAAGACTCTTCCCGCCCGTTTTCTTCCTCGATCTGGCTGCCCGTGCTGCTGCTGGGCGCCGGCCTCGCCTTTCGCGCCGTGAAGCTGCGAATGGGCGCGGGTGATCCGCTCGGAAATTTCGCACCGTGGATGGCGCTCGCCTTCACCGGTGCCGTCGTCTTTCCCCGCGCGCTGGCGTGGTGGGTGTGGCCGCTGGCTTTGCTGGCGGTGGATGTCGCCGTGCAGGGATCGGAGACCCTCGCTCATCTGAAGGACACCTGGCTCGTGTACGCTTGCTTCGCGGCCGCTGCGGCGTGGGGCACATCGCTTCGTCAGCGCATCGGCCTGGCAGGCACGCTGGCGCGTGTGATCGGCTGCTCGCTGGCTTTTTATCTCATCACAAACACCCAGGCATGGCTCGCGATCCCGGCGTACGAAAAGACCATCGCCGGCTGGCTGCAGGCGCTGACCACGGGCGTGCCGGGCTTTCCGCCGACGCTGCTTTTCCTGCGCAACTCGCTCGTGAGCGACCTCGGTTTCAGTCTCGCGCTGCTCCTGGCCTACAACACCGAGGCGTTGATCCGGCGCTTTGAGACCATTCCGCTCGTTCGTCGCGCCGCACTGGCGGCATGAAGCGTCGGAACCGGCCGGCGCGTGCACGCAGCAGGCGGAGTTTTGGCGACTGCCGCTACGCCCCGCGAACTTCGACGGCCCACTCGCGGACAGCGCGCAAGGTCTCGCCCGCCACATCCGCTCGCGCCTTGGCGAAAGGCGGGCGAAACCAAGGGAAGCTGCCCAGCAAATCGGGCGTGACGAGCACCTGCCCGTCACACCGCGAACCAGCACCGATGCCGATGGTGGACATGCTCACCTCCGCCGTGATGCGCGCTGCGACATCGGGCACGATGCTCTCCAGCACCACGGCGCACGCGCCGGCCTCGTCGAGCGCGCGAGCGTCGTCGAGCAAAACGGCCGCGCCCTCCTCGGTGCGGCCCTTCTTTTTGTAGCCGCCTTCTTCACGGACACTCTGTGGCAGCATGCCGATGTGGCCGACAAAAGGGATGCCGGCGGCAATGATGGCGCGCACCTGCCCGATCTTTGAACGTCCGCCTTCGAGCTTCACCGCGTCCGCGCCTGCCTCGACGAGAAGCCGCGAATTCTTCACGGCTTCCTCCGGCGTGTCGTAGCTGTGAAACGGCAGGTCGGCGATGACCGGCGCGCGCTTCACACCACGGCGCACGGCGCGCGTGTGGTGCAGCATGTCGGCCATCGTCACGCCCGTCGTGTCCGGCAATCCGAGCACCACCATGCCGAGGGAATCGCCCACAAGGATGAGATCGACGCCGGCTTCGTCGAGCAGTCGCGCCGTCGGATAATCGTAAGCCGTGAGCACGGCCAGTTTCCGGCCGCTTTGTTTTCGCTGCGCGAGTTCCGAGAGCGATGTCACCATGATGCGGCGACACGTTTCACGCACGATGGATCGTCCTGCAAGGCCGCGAGATGCTCCGCTATCGTGCGCGTGTGCCCCGGCAGCCTCAGGTCAGGCCGGATGTCGGCGAGCGGTTGCAAGACGAAGCGGCGCAGATTCAGCCGCGGGTGCGGGATGATCAGCGCCGGATCATCGCTGACGAAGTCGCCGGCATACAGCAGATCGAGATCGAGCGTGCGCGGCGCATTCTTCTCGCGCTGTGCCGGGCGACCAAGCTCTTGTTCAACCGCCGCGAGGTGCGCGTGCAACTCTTGCGGCGTGCAGCCCGCCTCGATCTCGATCACCGAATTCAAGAATGACTGCGTGACCGGCGCACAATCGACGGGTTCCGTCTCGTAAATGCCGCCGCCGGCAACGACACGACATCCAGGCACTCGCTGCGTGAGCAATCGGACACCCCGCCTCAGATTTGCCGCACGGTCTCCGACATTCGAGCCGAGGGCGATGCCGAATGTTGCACTCACTTCAGTCCCAGCACGTCCTGCATGTCGTAAAGGCCCGGCGCTTTGCCCGCGAGCCACGTCGCGGCGCGGACGGCTCCGCCGGCGAACGTGTCGCGGCTGCTGGCCTTGTGGGTGAGTTCCACGCGCTCGCCGACATTGGCGAAGACGACGGTGTGATCACCCACGACATCCCCGCCGCGCAGGGCGTGGACGCCGATCTCCTTCGGCGTGCGCGCGCCGACATCGCCGAAGCGGCCGTGGCGGCAGTCCGTGTCGTATTCGAGGCCGCGCACGTCGGCGAGGATCTCCACCAGCGTGCGTGCAGTGCCGCTGGGCGCGTCCTTTTTCATCCGGTGATGCATTTCCACGACTTCGAGATCGAAGGCCGGGCCGAGCAGCTCGCACGCCTTGCGCGTGAGCCAGAAGAGCGTGTTCACGCCGACGCTGAAATTCGAGGCGAAGACGACGGGCAGCTTCGTGGCCGCATCGCGGATGAGCTTCAATTCCTCCGCCGTGTGGCCCGTGGTGCCGATGACCATGCCTTTCTTTTGCTTCAGGCACTCGGCAATGAGTTCGGCGGTGAAAAGATGCGACGTGAAGTCGATCACGACGTCGCACTTTGCCAGCGCAGCGGGCAGCGGGTCCCCGATGTCGATGGCGGCGCCGAGTTCGGTGCCTTCAGCGGCGTTCGTGGCGGCGATGACGGCCAGCCCCATGCGGCCCTTGCAGCCAGTGACGAGAATCTTGATCTTGCTCATAAACGGACGGGACGTAGCCGGGCAGGCCGGGGATTCAAGGCGCAAGATGCGGCCCCGGGGACTTGCCGTGACGGATGGGAGGGTTGTCTCCTCCATGAGAGGCGTCCTTCTTCGCACCGCGCAAGGCAAAACCTGTTCCCAACCACGCATTTCGCGCGTAGCATCGCGACCCGTTTCTCATGTCGCTACTCGTTTCGCTGGAACAAAAATTCGGCCGCTTCGCCATCCCGAACCTCGTGCGCGTGCTCACGCTCTTCCATGTGCTGAACTGGTTCCTCATCCGGTGGTCGCCGGGGTTTCCCGAGAAGCTGATGTTCGTACCCGCGCTGATCCGGCAGGGCGAGTGGTGGCGGCTGGTGAGTTACCTGGCCCTGCCGGGCGGCAGCAGCATCCTCTGGCTCCTGCTCGGCGTGCCGTTTCTCTGGATGATCAACGACGGCCTCGAGCAGGCCTGGGGCAGCTTCCGGCTGAATCTTTTCATCCTCGGCGGCGTGGTGTGCACCGCCCTCGGCGGGCTGGTCTCGCCCGAACCCAGCACCGGCTGGGCATTGTGGGCCGGGCTGCTGATGGCCTTCGCCGTTTACTTTCCGGACCAGGAGATCCTGCTGTTCCTGATCCTGCCGGTGAGGATCAAATGGCTGGCCATGCTCACGGCCGCCGGCATCGGTTTCCAATTTCTGGGCGGCACCGGCGCCTTGCGCTGGCACATCCTGTTTTCCTTGCTGCCGTTCCTCGTCACCTTCGGTCCTGGATTCGCCAGGCTGATGAAACACCGCGGCGAAGTGAAGGAACGCCGCCAGCGCTTCGAAGCCGCAAGCCGCCGGGAAGAAGCTTGGTTTCACAAATGCACCATCTGCGGCAAGACCGAGATCGATGACCCTGCGCTGGACTTTCGGACGACGGCCGAAGGTGATGAAGCATGCGACAAGTGCCGCGCGAAGAAGAAGGATGCGCCGTAGGGCGCTTGTGCAAAACGCCGGCAATCTCAAATCCGGCTCCGCACGCACTGACGGGGTGCCCGCGAGTCTGCCGGCAGTGACGTGGACGATCTCCGCCACGCCACTGCCGCTCCCGTGCGTCGATGCCGGTTATTTTGCCGGCGGCAGCAGCACGGCATCGATCACATGCACGATGCCGTTCGAAGCCGGCACGGTCGCAATGATGGTGGCACTGTCGTTAAGTTTGATCTTGCCGTCTTTGACGCTGACTTTCACGTTGCCGCTGTTCGCCATGTTCAGCGTCATGCCGTCACGCAGCATCTCGGGTTTGAAGGTGCTCACGGCCACATGGTATTCGAGGATGTCACGCAGCTTCTCCTTGTTCTCGGGCTTTACGAGCGTCTCGACCGTCCCTGGCGGCAGCTTGCCAAAAGCGTCGTTGGTAGGTGCGAAGACTGTGAAGGGGCCGGCGTTCGACACCACGTCAAGATACTCGGCCGCCTTCAGCGCCGCGACGAGGGTGGTGTGGTCCTTGCTGCCGACAGCGATCTTCGGGATGTCGGGCTTCGAATCCTTGTCCACGACGGCGGACTGACCGGCGGCCGGCGCGGATCCCGCGGATGACGTGGAGGAGGCGGCGGAAGCGGTGGGCTTCGATTGATCGCCGCATTGCGTGCCCAACACGGTGAGCGCGACGGCGAAGAGGGTGCGGGTGACGGTGGATGGCTTCATGGTTGTCGTATGGTTGAGGTTGAGGACAAGAAACAATTCAAAGCTGATGCGGCTTCATGGCGGGAGAGGAATCAAGCACGCTCTCCGGCGTGATGGAGGGAAAGGCCTTCTCCGCGCGGTCCAGCAACTGGACCATGAAACTGTGCAACAGGAACAGGGATGCCGGCACACGCTCGGTTACCATGGAGTAGAGACTGACCGGGCGGAACGGTACGTCGCCCCCGCCGTCGCGCTTGAGGTCGTAGCCCTCGTAGCGGTCCCAATAGTTGCCCTTGAAGACATGATTCACGAGCTGGCCGTTGGTGCCCACGTCGAAGGAGTTCCCCGAGAAGTTGTTGCCGCTGAAGGTGTTGTCCTCGCCGCTGGCGAGGATGCGCAGCGCCCAGCCGTTCTCGCGCAAGTCGTTGCGCTCAAACACGGTGCGCGTGGCACCCTGGCAATAGACGGCGGTGGAGTTGTGATGGAAATGATTGCCGCTGACCGAGCTGTCGGTCAGGTCCTTGATGAGCAGGCCGTAAGCGGAGCTGCCCCAACTGAACTCGAAGACGTTGTCCGTCATTTCGACATGCCTGGAGAACATCACCGCCACGCCCGCGCCGTTGCGGCTGAACTGGTTCTTCCGGTAGCGGCTGTTGTGCGTGCTCATGAAGTGGAGGCCGTAGCGCATGTTTCCCTCCACCAAATTCTCCTCGACCGCCGACTCCGAGGCGAACTCAAGGTAGATGCCGTCGCGATGACCGGCGATGTGATTCCCCGCGATGTGAATGCCCTCACAACTCCACAGATGGATGCCGTTGCCGCTGTTCAATTCCTGACCGGGCCTGCCTTCAATCGTATTGCGCAGCACTTCACAGCGGGCCGCCTTTGCCAGATAGATTCCGTAGTCGCAGTTCGCCAGATTGTTGTCAGCGAGTGTGACACGCGCCGCGGACTCAACGCGTATGCCGGCAAACTCCTTCGTGCTGGAGCGTCCGCCGTCCCGCAGCGTGAAGCCGCGGACCGTGACATCGGATGCGCTGACGAGGATGATCTCATTCCTCGACTTGCCATCGAGCACCGCGCCTTCGAGGCCGGCAAGCGTGAGCGGCTTGGTGATGCGCAGCGTGTCTTCTGCGTAGATTCCGCCATGAACGGTGATCGTGTCACCCGCGGCAGCGGCGGCGAGGGCGGAGGTGATGGTGGGATGGGCCTGGCCGGCGCCGACGTGCACCTCAGCGCCCGTGGCCCCGAGAGTCACGAGGCTGCAACAAGTGATGAACGCCGGGATACGCATAGGGAGTGTTGTCTCATGGCGTGCAGACGACCGCAGGCCATTTTTCCTCCTTGCCGGCACCTAGCCGGGCTTTGACGGCTTCGAGTTCGGCCTGCGTGGCGAAAGCAGCGCTGTCGCTCCGCATGGGGCTCTTCAAATCGTCGTTCTTCAGAAAGAGCGCCTTCTCGACCGGGATGAAAACGTTCGGACGGTTGAAATCACAGACCACGCTCTCTTTGATTTCACCGGGCGCGATGCCGCCGTTCTTCACAAAGTCATTCATGCAGCCGATGTCGTCGAACTTCAGCACCCGGCCTTTGATCGTGACGATCTCCGCGCCGAAGCGCTGGTCGGAGACGATCATCTTGCAGCCGGCGCATTCGTCCTTGCCGTAACGCATGGGCTCGGGGCCGCGGCTGCAACTGCCAAGGCTGCAAACAACCAGCACCAACGCCGCAGCAGCGATGGTGTTCTTCGCCACGGCTGGCACCGTCTTCCTGGGGGCTCCGCCTTTGCGCAGGAAAAGCTCCCACGCGAGCAGGAGGCCGCAGATGCCGCCGGAGACGATCATCACCCAGCCGCCGATGTCGGGGCCGGAGAAAGCGGTGAAATTCAGCAGGTTCTTGTAGCCGATGAGCGGCGGCTGATACGACATGCCGGGCACCTGGATGGCGGCATTCGGATTCAGATTGTGACCGTATTGATAACCCCAGCGGTAGAAATCCACGAGGCCTGCGAGACCGCCGAGGGCGAGCACGATCACGTACACCCAGAGCCAGGTGCGGGTGCCTCTGAGGGCGGCGAAGAGTCCCAGCGCAATGAGCGCACCGAGGAGATAGGTCATGTAACCGAATTCAGGGAACATCTCGACCTTGATCATGGCCATGCCGATGTAGTGGTTCAGGCCGTTGATGATGTCGAACGCGCCGCTCAAGGTGTTGATCCAGATCTTCATGTTCAGGCCCTCGGGGTACTGCGGCGCCCAGAGCTGTATCTGCCAGAGCGGAGTGAAGTAGCCGGCGATCAAGGCGAGCACGGCGACGGCGAGGACGAGACGGGTGACTGGATGGAGGCGGTTCATGAGATGCGGGCGTTTTTCGGGTTCCGCCTCCCTCGCGAGCGCGAGGGAGGCGGTTGGTTTTGGGGGGCAAACTGGCAGGAGGCGGTCTAGTGGGCCGCGCCGGTGTCACCGACGCTGAACTTCACCGGCGTGGTGGAGCCTTGCGGTGAGACACGCATGTAACCCTGCATCTCCTGGTGGAGCGCCGAGCAGAAGTCCGTGCAGTAGAAAGGCACCACGCCCACGCGATCAGCCGTCCACTTCAGCGTTTGTGTTTCGCCGGGCATGATGAGCAGTTCTGCCGCTTTCGAGCCTTTGATCACAAAGCCGTGCGGCACATCCCAGTCCTGCTCAAGGTTGGTGACGTGGAAAAAGACATCGTCTCCCTGCTGCACACCTTCGATGTTGTCCGGTGCGAAGTGCGAGCGGATGGCGGTCATGTACACATGGACCTGGTTTCCATTGCGTTCCACACGCGCGTCCTTCTCACTCTTCGTGACCTGCGGATGCTTGTTCTCCTCGATCTTGAAGAATTTTGTCGCGTTCGGCTCCACCAAGCTGGCGGGAATGGCTTCCGCGTAGTGCGGCTCGCCCACCGTCGGGAAGTCGAGCAGCATCTTCATTTTCTCGCCGCTGATGTCGATGAGCTGTGCGGACTGCGTCAATTCGGGACCGGTGGGCAGATAGCGGTCCTTGGTGATCTTGTTGTAGGCGATCACATACTTGCCATGCGGCTTCGTCGTCGGGCCGCCGGGCACGCAAAGGTGGCCCACGGAATAGTAGGTCGGGATGCGATCGACGACCTGGAGCGTCTTGGGATCCCACTTCACGATTTCAGACGAGACGAAGAAGGACGTGTAGGCGAAGCCCTTGTCATCAAACTCGGTGTGCAACGGCCCAAGGCCCGGCTTCTTCACTTCGCCGTGGAGGACTGCTTCATACTTGAGCACCGGAATGCCTTCGTAGTCGCCGTCGTAGGTCTTGTCGGCGATGGCTTTTTGTACCTTGTCGAACGAGAAGACCGGAATCACGGCGGCCAGCTTGCCGCTGCCGACGATGTAGCTGCCCGTCGGGTCCGTGTCACAACCGTGTGGCGATTTCGGACAGGGCATGAAATAGACGATGTCCTTCAACTCCTTCGGGTCGAGCACGGTGACTTCGTTCTCGATTGTGGAGGAGGCGCTGTGCGTGCCCTCGTCGTACACGTTGTGCGCGTACTTCACCTTCGACTTGCGGCCCTTGCCGGCCTTCACGTAGTCCTCGCACTTCTTCCAGTTCACACAGGTGATGAGGTCCTTGTCCTTGGCCGAGGCGTTCACCTCCAGCAGCGTGTGCGCCTGCTCGCTGTTGTAGCAGGAGAAGAAGAACCAGTCGCGCGACTTGCCCTTGCCGCCACGCGCGAGGTCCACGTCGATGCCTGGCAGCATGACCTGGAACGCCACGCTCATGCGGCCGCTCTGGGGGTCGATCTTGATGAAACTGATCGTGGATTTGAAGTTGCCTTTGTAGGTGTTGATCGGCACGTCGGGATTCGCGCCTTCGTCGGCATACGGCACGGCGAAACGGGTGCCCGCCACGCTGTATTCCGTGTTCTCGGTGAGGAACGGCGAGGAGTGATTGCCCGCGCTGTTCGGCAGCTCGATGATTTCTTCCGTGCGGAAGGTCTTCAAGCTGATGCGCGCCACACGCGGCGTGTTGTTCGAGTTTACGAAGGCCCAGCGGCCATCGTGCTCGCCCTTCGTCATCGAGAGGGTGATGTGGTGGCTGTCATCCCACGGAAGCTGTCCGTGCGACGTGTTCAGCATCGGCTTGGTTTCCTCCGTGTAGCCCCAGCCGCATTCCGGGAACTGTGAGAACACGGGGATCTGGCGGAACAAACGCCCGGACGGCAGTCCATAGACGCTGACGTTTCCGCTGAAGCCTCCGGAAACGATGTTGTAAAACTCATCGTGCTTGCCCGGCGGCACATAGACTTTCTCGGCGGCACCACCCGTCTGGGCGGTGGCCACGAGGTTTTGGGGCTTGCAGCCGGTAAACGTGACCGCGCCTGACAAGGCCAGTGCACAGCACAACGCGAATCGCGTATTGGTTGGTGACGGTTTCATGATCATGGATGAGGTGTGGTTGTTGGTGTGGTCGGTTTGGTTCGGGCTGGGTCAAAATCACTTTTCGCCGTCGTTGCTGCGCATGAATTCGAGGATCTTCCGTGCATCCTCGACGGCGACGTTCTGGTTCGGCATGCGCACGAGGCAGAGTTCGAGCTGCTTCTGTGCCTCGGTGTCCTGCGAGAGCATGAAGTCCGTGTTGCAGATCATGTTCATGATCCAGATGGGCTGGCGGCGCTTCGTCACGCCCTTCCAGCCGGGGCCGACGAGTTTCGTTTCGTCAAGGCGATGGCACGGCATGCACTTGGTGTCGTACTGCGCCTTTCCCCCGGCTACCCATGCCGCTTCGAGCGGATTCTTGATCTCGACATTCTTGATCTCAGGACCATGCACGATGGGCTGATTGGCGATCAGTTCGGTGGGTGTCGGTGCATTCTTTGCGGCCTTCTCGGCTTCTTCTTTGGAACCACAGGCGGTGAGCGCCAGTGCCGCGGCGGTGATCAGGAGTGCGTGTTGTATTGTCATGGCGTTGTTTGAGGAGTGGTTGATGACGACACACCCTATGCAGGACTCCTTCTCGTGGCTCCACGCATATTGCCAACCTTGCGGCTGATGTTGCATGCAACGTCGAACAATTCCAAAACCACCGCATCACACGGTGCGCGAGATGCCCGGTTCACACCGTGAGCCGGTGATATTTGCGCCGGGGTGCGCCGATCTTGCGGCGGCACATCAGCGGATCGCGAAAACACCCGGCAATGGGTGTCAGCGCCGCACGCCGGTGACGAGATCAGCCGCCTTTTCGATGAGGCGGACAAACTCGACGCGGTCACCGCTGCGACCGCCACTCTGTGCGGAGACCGCGAGCGCGTGGACGTCGTCCCACGAAAGAAAATCGCCCGGAGACGCGGCGCCCACCAGCATCGAGAAGCCGGCGGCGGCGGCGGCGAGCTTGAAATCAGGGCTGCTGTCCTTGAGCAGGCGGCCTTCGTCGCGCACGACGAGATCAGAGATCGATATGAGGCTGCTGCCGGGCTTCTTGTGGCGGAACGCGGCCTTCATCAACACGCCGGTACCTGCGGAGGGTCCGGACGGGACGACCTCGTAGAGCACCGTGAGCGAGGTGCCGGCACGCACATGACCCGTGACCGGTGCGGCGGCGTTGAACTGATGCGGTGTGGTCATCGCACCACCACCGACGAGACGGCAGAATCGCACCGTCGCGGGATTGAACTCCAACTGTGCGCTCAACGCCTGCACATCATCGCTCGCCCGTATGCAAATGCGCACCAGCCGGTGATCCCGCTGCCACGGTGCCTCGGCGACCGCGGCGGACACCGTGAAAGGCAGGCCGCTCTGCATGGAGACGGTTTCCGAATTGATGTCGTCTTCACAGGGCAGTGCGTTCACAATGCCGCTGAGGTTCACCACCTCCCGGGCCGGAAGGCGGCCGGCGTCGAGCGAGCGTTTCACCCGCTGGTACGATGACACGTCGGGCGAAAACGGGAACACCCGTCCGGAATCGGCGCCGCTCCCGGACGATGAACTTGCGATCGCCATGCCGGTGCCGTCAGGCGCCAACGGCATCCCGCCTGATGGCAGAAGCGTCGCCTTGCGGGCGATCGGCCCGGTGAAGCTCAGTGCAGCCAGCGAGGAGGCGCCTTGCGGATTCGAAGCCACCGGCGCCATTCCCTCGCCGCCCCCCAAATCCCGGACACGGCTGGCCGAGAGCGTGCCGGTGTTGATGGCCGTCTGCGGCGGGATGATCTGATCGAGTTCCCGGATTCTCCCGTCGCCGGATCGCTCGGACAAGGCTCGCGCCGCAGGCGGAGCGGCGGTGACGTGCACCGTACCGGAGCGGATGTCGATGGAGACAGGAGTCGAGGTCTGCCCTGCACCGGCCGAACCGACGGTGATGGTGGTGCCGCTGCCACCTGACACGGTCAGCGTGGTTCCACCATGGATCGTCAGAGTCGTGGCACCAGACGATGCGGCGACAGCAGACCCGTCCGCACCGTCGTCAGCAAAGCCCCACCCGCCATCATTCACAAGCCGCCGCCGGCCAGGAGAAGGCGCGACGCCGCCGACGAGCGTTCCTCCCGCAGCGACAGGATTAAGATCGATGTCGAACGCGGCCTGTGGCTCGCTGCGAAGCCGGGCGGCGGCATCGTCCGCCAGTTTCGCCGGCAGGCTTGCACCCTGCTGCACCACCGGAGTTTCGTGCTCCGCTCCCGGAGACATCACACTGCGCTTGAACTCCGGCTGCGGCGAGTCGGCGGTCACGTACATTGGAATGTAGTCCGCCGCCGATTTCGTCGGGAACATCCGCTCGCCCCAGTAAGGCAGCATCGCCAGGGCGATGGCGGCCGCCGCGCTGAAGCCGATGATGAATGACGGCTTCTGATACCAGCGGAGCTTCTTCGGCTTTGCGATGAAAATCGGCCTGGTCATCTGTTCCTCGAATCGCGGACGCCAGCTCACATAGGAGCTGAGGCGTGTGCGCTGCGAGTCAGTAAGCACGGTGGTATCATCGCGAAGCTGGCTCTGAACAAAACGGCAGAAGCTCTGGGTCATCTGCGCCTCGGCGAAGGTGGTGGGATCCAGCTTCATACGTTCTTCAAAGGCAGTGCGCTCCTCGTGTCCGAGTTCGTTGAGCGCCCATGAGGTCAGGTTGGGATCGTCGGCAGGGTTCATGGTCCGGGGTGTGGGTGCGGGTGGCGGGCGGATGCCCATGCTTTGAAAGTTTGGATGGTGAGAGGAGATGGAACTGCGGGTTCGTCCGGTGCATGTGCTAGTTGACCGCCTCGGCGGCCTTCCATTTCGTCCGCATCGCGGCCACGCCATGATGGATGAGATAGCCCACGTTTCCGATGCTCGTCTCCATCACCTGGCTGATCTCCTGGTAGCTGAGGTTGATGATGAATTTCAGCCATACCGCCTGCTTCTGCCGTGCGGGCAGCTCATTGATCATGCGGTGCAGGGCCGCTGCCGTCTCGCCGGCCTCCAGATGCTCCAGAGGCCCCGCGACAGGGTCGATTTCCATTTCGATTGTTTCTGTATCCATGGCCACGAGCCGGCGGTTCTTCCGATACAGATCAAGCGCCCGGTTCCGGCATGTGGTGAAGAGCCACGCCGCCATCCGTTCGGTGTCGATCAGATCGATGTTCTGGCTGAGTTTCAAGAACACATCCTGCACGACGTCACGAGCATCCTCGAGTTCCCGGGTGTAGCTCATCGCGTAACGAATCAACGGCCTTTCGTAACGCCCGAGAGCCTCGAGGAAGAGTCGATCTGTATCGGTCATTCAATGTTCGGGGTGAATGACGGAGGTCCGTCAGGTTTGTTGGGATGAATTTTTCTCCGGCAGACTGGCGGCCAAGGCACGCCCCGAATCATGCACCGCTTTTTGACTTTCGTCCTCCTGAGTTTATCGGCAGCACATGGCAGAAGTCTCTTCCACACGCACCCTCGCCCTTGGTGCCCGCGCGCCCTCCTTCGATCTCGCCGACGCCGCCGGGAAACGCTTCAACCTCGCCAGTGTGCGGGGGCAGAACGGCCTCGTCGTCGCTTTCGTGTGCAACCACTGCCCCTTCGTCGTCCACGTTGCCAGGCAGTTTGCCATCTTCGCCTCCATCGCGCGCGAGCAGGGTTTCGGCGTCGTGGCGGTCAATTCCAACGACGTGGAGCGCTACCCTCAGGATGCACCGGAACAGATGGCTGCGTTCGCCGCGGCGAACGCGTGGAACTTCCCCTATCTCTTCGATGCCGATCAGAGCGTGGCAAGGCAGTACTTCGCCGCCTGCACACCGGACTTTTACCTCTTCGACGCGGACTTGAAGCTCACCTACTGCGGGCAGTTCGACGACTCACGCCCCGGCAACGGCAAGCCGGTGACTGGACGCGATCTGCGGCGCGCGCTCGACGCCGCGCTCTTCCAGCAGCCGCCCCTCCCCGGCCAGCGCCCCAGCTCCGGCTGCAACATCAAATGGAAGCCCGGCGGCGAGCCGGATTACTTCGGCTGATTTCGCCACTGCACGCCGCGATCGGCGATGGGCTTTCCCAATCCGGTCGCACCCCCCGTCGCTCCACCTCCGAAGATGTCAGGTGCGACATCGGTGCCACGTCAGCCTCTTCCGCGCCTCATGGTGCGGAAAGCGCCTCAACCAGCACACGGCCATCAACGCCCGGGATGCTCACGCCCAGCAACTTCGCCATCGTCGGCGCCACGTCGATGTTCTTCATTGCCTCGATCACCCCTCCCTTCTTCACTCCCGCTCCGCTGATGACGAAGCAGCCGTCCATGTGCGGATGCGTCTGGATGTAGCCGTGCGCACCCTTTGGCGAGTCGGTTGGATTGATCTCCTGCGTGTCGGCAAGCGAATCGCTGAAAGTGTAGCCGTCCTTGGCCGAGAGGCAGAGGTCGGGCTCACGGGGGTCTTGCTCGGCCAGGACGTGGCCGAGCTTCGTGGCAAAATCCTTCCGCTCGATCACCGTCTCCACGCCTTCCAAGGCCGCGAGCTTCGGCGTAATCTGCGCCAGAATTGTGTCGCGATTCGCCGTGTCGAGCACATACACGAAACACGCGCCACCCTCGGCCATGGCGAACACCGGAGAGTCCTTCGCCAGCGTCTTGCCCAGCACGGCTTTCACGAAACCTTCCTTCCGCAGCAGCACGTTCGGGTTGATGGACTTCGTGTAGGTGATGAAGCCGTGATCGGTGGTGATCACGAAGGTGGTCTTGTCGCGGATGCCCGCCTCCTCCGTCGCGCGGACGAGATCGGCCACGCGGTTGTCGCTGTCGTTGGCCGCCCAGTACGCCTCCGGCACCTGGCGCCCGTGCGCGTGCTCGAAGGAATCGAGACTCACGAGATGGAGCGCGAGGAAATTCGGCTTCTTCGTGCGGATGATGTGCTGTGCGAGCTGCGAGTAGAGATAGTCGCGCGGTGCCTTGCCCGGATTGCCCAGCTTGCACCACTCCATCTGTTTCCCGACCGGGATGCCGAGCGCGCGCGCCTCCTCCAGCAGCTTGGGCGTGCCGTATTTTTCGAAAAGCTCCTGCTCAAACACGTCCGGCACCGTCCAGTCGAGCGTCTTCGCGCCGCGCGAGGCGGGCCAGATGACGCCCGCCGTGGTCATGCCCGCCTGTTTCACCACGTCATAGATCGTCGGGGTCTTCACGATCTCGTCCTTGTTGAAGATTGGATCAGGGATGAGCGGAATTTTCTTCAGTTCCTTGCGGTCGAGATACTCGTTCGCCAGCACACCATGCTTGCCCGGATGCACCCCGGTCACCAGCGTCGTGTGATTCGTCCATGTGACGGTCGGAAAAGAAGTCTCCATCCGCTTGGCGCGCACACCGTCGGCCGCGAGCTTTTTCACAGCGGGCATATGGCACTTCGGGTCATCAAAGTAGTGATGCGCCCAGCCGTCGATGCTGACGAGAATCACATGCTCGGAGGGCCCGGCGGCTCGTGTTGAGAACGTGGACGCGCTGAAAACAGCAGCGACAGCGAGGGAAACAGGAACGGATTTTGGTGACATGCGCAGCATACGGCCCCGCTCGTGCGCTTCTTTGGAGAAGATTCGCCGCCCCCGCACCATCACGGCCTCACGAAAGCACCGACTTCACCACATGCTTCTCCTCCACCCCAGTGAGCCGCTGGTCGAGACCCTGGAATTTGAAGCTGAAGCGCGTGTGATCGATGCCCATCAGATGGAGGATCGTGGCGTTGATCTCATTGATGTGAACCGGATCGTTCACGATGTTGTAGCTGTAGTCGTCGGTCTCACCGTGGATGACACCGCCCTTCGCGCCGCCGCCGGCCATCCACATCGTGAAACAGCGCGGATGATGATCGCGACCGTAGTTCGTCTTCGTGAGTGTGCCTTGTGAATAGACCGTGCGACCGAATTCGCCGCCCCAGACGACGAGCGTGTCATCGAGCATGCCGCGTTCCTTGAGATCCTTGATGAGTCCGGCGCAGGCTTGATCCGTGTCACCGCACTGGCTGCGGATGTCCTTTGGCAGGCTGCCGTGCTGGTCCCAGCCGCGATGGAGAATCTGCACCACACGAGTGCCGCGCTCGACGAGCCGCCGGGCGAGCAGTGCACTGTGGGCAAAAGTGCCGGGCGTCGTCGCCTCGGAGCCGTACATCTCGAGCGTGGCTTTGGACTCCTTCGAGAGATCGACGAGTTCCGGCACGCTCGCCTGCATGCGAAAGGCCATTTCGTATTGGGCAATGCGCGTCTGCGTCTCGGGATCGCCGACACGCTGGTAGTTGAGTTCGTTCAGCTTGCCCAGCGCATCAAGCATCGTGCGACGGTCGCCGCGTTCGACGCCGGGCGGGTTTTGAATGAAGAGCACGGGATCACCCGAAGACCGCAAGGCCACGCCCGTGTGCTTCGTCGCGAGAAATCCGCTGCTCCACATGCGCGTGAAGAGCGCCTGCGCCGCTGCGCCCGACGACCAGCGCGGCGTGAGCACGACAAAGGAAGGCAGATCGTTGCTCTCGCTGCCGAGACCGTACGAAAGCCACGAGCCGAGGCTCGGCTTCCCCGGCACTTCGCTGCCGGTCATCACGAAGGTGCACGCGGGATCGTGATTGATCGCGGTCGTCCACACGGTCTTCACCACGGCGAGATCATCCACGACCTTTGCCGTGTGCGGGATCAGTTCGCTCGCCCAGCGGCCACACTTCCCGTGCTGCGCGAACTTGAACATGCTAGGTGCCACCGGCAGCCGCGCCTGACCGCTCGTCATCGTCGTGATGCGCTGCCCGTTGCGAATCGAATCCGGCAAATCCTTGTCGAACTGCTCATGGAGGCGCGGCTTGTAATCCCACATGTCGAGCTGCGAAGGACCGCCATTCATGTGCAGGTAGATCAGCCGTTTCGCCTTCGCCGCATAGTGCGGCAGTCCGTTGAGCGACGGATGCACGGCTGCCTTCGACATCAACTCGCTGCCCAGCATCGAAGCCAGCGCGATATTGCCCGCACGAAGACCGAAGTTGCCGAAAAACTGCCGGCGCGTCTGTTGAAGATGGTAGTCGAGGATGGGGTTCATTTTATACATCGATTGAATCAATTTCGGCGCAATAGACACACGCACAGTGACGAAGGCTGCATCCCGAAAGCGGCAAAGGTTCCGCTTCAGAGATCAAGATCGGCTGCTGTTCGATATGAAGTGCTGCAGCACATGTTCTTTCTGTCGAGCCACTCCCGAGCAGTTTTACAAAACTGAAACCCTTTTCTCGCATAGCGAACAAATCTTCAGCACTGAGCCGTCGCGCTACGGCCTTCTCACGTTCTACCCCTTTGGCAGCCCATCGCTCTAGCCAAACCCGTCCGGCATCAGAACAAACTCGCCAGTTGGTTAACCCAATAAGGGTCGACAACTCCTCGCTGGAATGTTCTGAAAGTCGCTTTGCCGCTTCAGCCTTACTACCAGACGATTTTATTCCCCGTTCCCGGCACAAGTCTTTCAAACTATCCCCTCCATAGGTCATGCAAATAGCATCCTCTAAACGCGGAGCTTGAAGAAGTGTGCATAGGTCAAATCGAGCTATCGCCTCGCTAAGGGGCTCGCCGAGTTCCTGCTCCCACTGAATGCGAGCATCTAATGCTGAGACCGATTTCGGACAGTCAAACTCAGAGAGCAAGCGCATATGCCCTGGGCAAGAGCACCAGTCGAACTCCACAGCTGCGAATTCATGCCCGCACGCCTCGCAACGAGCGAGGTTTAAATCACCGTCAGAAACGGTGTTTAGAGCGTTACAGTTCGAGCAAGCTGCGAGCATGGTGGGGTAACTACTGATTCAGCGCCTCGTCGAGGTTCAGCAGCAGATTCCCGATCATCGTCCACGCAGCGAGTTCTTCGGGCTTGAGTTTGGGATCGGGCTTCGAGTCGCCAAAGGTGATGAGCTGCTTTGCAGCGTCGGGGGTGGCTTGGTAGCGGGCGAGGTGTTTTTGAAGTGTGTCATTCACGATGGCGACTTCTTCGGCGCGAGGGAAGCGCGAGACGACGCTGCGGAAGGCGAAGGTCAGGCGTTTGTCGAAGGTGTCACCGCCTTCGAGGAGGATGCGCTGAGCGAAGTTGCGCGCGGCTTCCATGTGCTGGATGTCGTTCATGAGCGCGAGGGCTTGCAGCGGTGTGTTGCTGCGCTCGCGGCGAAGGCAGACCTGCTCGCGGCTCGGCGCATCGAAGGTGGTCATGCTGGGCGCGGGCGCAGTGCGCTTGTAAAAGGTGTAGAGGCTGCGGCGATAGAGCGCTGCGCCGGTATCGCGGACGTAGCTGCGCGTGTTGCTGCCGCTGTAGGCGACGGGTTCCCAGATGTTGTCAGGCTGGTAAGGCCGCACGCCTTTGCCGCCGACGGTTTGATTGAGCAGGCCGGACACGAAGAGCGCCTTATCGCGAAGCACTTCGGCGTCGAGCCGATGACGCGGGCCACGCGCGAGCCATTTGTTTTCCGGATCGGCGGCGAGGAGATCGGGTGTGGTCTTGCTGCTCTGCCGATAGGTCTGCGACATCACGATCTGCTTCACGAACCGCTTCACATCCCAGCCGTGCTCGCGGAAGTCGATCGCCAGCCAGTCGAGCAGTTCGGGATGCGTTGGCGGCGTGCCCTGGCTGCCGAAGTCGTTCGCGGTTTTCACGATGCCGGTGCCGAAAAACTGCTGCCAAAGACGATTCACCGTGACGCGCGCAGTGAGCGGATGCTGCGGGCTCACGAGCCACTGCGCGAGGTCGAGACGGTTGTAGTTGTCCTTCTTTGGCAAAGGTGGGAACACGACCGGAGTTCGACGCGTGACCTTCTCGCCTGGCTTGTCGTATTGACCTCGCTGCATGACGAAAGCCTCGCGCGGCTCCGGCAAATCAGCCATCACGAGCGAAGCGGGGATCGTGCTCTCCAGCGTGGTCTTCTTCGATTCGATTGCGAGCTTTTCGGCCTTCGCACTTTCCACGACACCGCGTGCGCCTTGGTATTCGTTTTCAAACCACCAGTCCTGTACTCGCTTGGCATCGGCGGCGGGCCATTCGTTCGACTTTTTGCCGCGAACGAGCGTCAGCAGATCATTCGGCAGCCCCTCGACGCGCTTGCCCTGATTCTTCTCGATCCACTTGCTCCACGACCACTGAGGATCCTTCGCTGGATCGACACGCGAACTCATCGCGAGCCGATCCCAATACACCGTGCCGCCGAATTGCGTGAAGGCGAAGCCGGTCACTTTCATGCCCGGCTTCAGTCCGAGACGATCTGCGGCAAACTCCAGCCTCGCCCACTGGCCGGCCTCGGGCAGTGCGCCGATCATCACGCGCTCGGTCGTGCGCACTTTGCCGAACGGAATCGCGCCTTCCTCCCCCCACACGGCGCGATGATTCCATCCGCCGACGAAGAACTGCAGCATCACCGACTTCGGCTTGTTCGCCGGATCGATGTAGCACTGCACGCTCAGCTTTCCGTTCGGCGGGATTGTGAAATTGCCGCCGGTCGAAAAGAAATCCTGAGACACGCTCGTGGCCGTGCGCTTGAGCGCGCGCGTGCCGCTGGCGACCGGTCCCTGTTCCTTCGTGACAAAGGTCGTCGCATGGCCGCCGCTCGATTCCACATTGGCCTTCGGCGGGAACGCATCATCGAACCACACCACCTCGCTCGTCTGCACCGGTGGCGCGGGATTTTGCGTCGCGGGATCGACGTAGTTCAGCGTCGCGATCGCTTTCCGAATTTCCGCCTGCTTCGCTGCGATCTGTTTGTCGAGATCGGCGAGTTGCTTCGCCTGATCCGGCGTGCTGAGCCGAAGCGACGGCGCGGTGAGCAAAATGTTTCCGTCCATCGCGGGATCGGCGGCGCTGTTGAAGAAGGCATACAGCGAATAGAAATCCTTCATCGTGATGGGGTCATACTTGTGATCGTGACACACTGCGCAGCCACCAGTCAGCCCCATCCAAACGCTGATCACCGCGTCTGTGCGATCGACCGCGTAGCGATAAATCCACTCTTCATTGATCGACCCACCTTCGCCGGTGGTCACGTTGCAGCGATTGAAGGCCGACGCGAGCATCTGGTCCTGCGTGGCATTTGGCAAAAGATCGCCCGCGAGCTGCCAGACTGTGAACTGATCAAAGGGCAGGTTGTTGTTGAACGCGCGCACCACCCAGTCGCGATACGGCCAGATGCCGCGTTCGTTGTCGAGATGCAGGCCGTGCGTGTCGCCATAGCGCGCCGCATCGAGCCAGTAGCGCGCCATGTGCTCGCCGTAGCGCGGGCTCTGCATCAGGCGGTCGATGAGGCGCTCGTAGGCGCGGTCGGACCTGTCAGATTGGTCGGACGAGTCTGATACAAAGGCATCCACTTCCGCTGGCGTCGGCGGCAGGCCGGTGAGGTCCAGCGTCACGCGGCGGATGATCTGCTCGAGCGTGGCCGCGGGCGCGGGCGCGAGCTTGTGCGCCGCCAGCTCCGAGCTGATGAAAGCGTCGATGGGCGTGAGAGGCACGGAGCTTGGGGCTTGGGACACGGTGCCGGAAGCTCCGGCCCCTGCCCCCTGCCCCCCGCCCCCTGCGTCCGCAGGAACAGCGGGCTTCACCGGCGCCTCAAAGCTCCAATGCTTCTTATACGGCGCGCCCTCCGCCACCCAGCGCTTCAGCGTCTCGATCTGGGCTGACGTGAGCTTTTTGTGCGAATCGGCCGGCGGCATCAAGTCGTCCTCATCCTTCGTGACGATGCGCTTGATCAGTTCGCTGCCAGCCACATCACCCGGCTTGATGGCGACCGTTCCTTCCTTGCTCTTCGCGAACGCCCCTTCCGCCACATCGAGCCGCAGATCGGCTTTGCGCTTCTTTGCATCGAAGCCGTGGCACGCGAAGCAGTTGTCCGAGAGGATCGGGCGGATGTCACGGTTGAAGTCGAGCTTGCGAGGCGCGACAGCGCCTGCTCCGAGCGCGGATGACGCAAAGGGGAACGCAGCGAGAACGAGAAGGTTTTTCAGGAAGGCAGCCATGAAGAGAAGAAAGCGGACGGTACCAACGCGGATCGCGCCGCCACGCTTGCGGCGGACCTCGTCCTCGGCCGGCCCCGCCCGCGACGATGAATTGCCGGCGGGCCGGTGTTGCACCCGGCGCACGCACGACTAGTCTCGCGGCCCCTTTTGATGAAGGCGTTTGTCCTCATTCCCGCACTCAATCCGTGCGAACGCATGACCGGCCTGATCGACGATCTGCTGCGGAGCGACGCGGTGGCGGGGATCATCGTGATCAATGACGGAAGCGACGCGACATGCGCGCCGGTTTTTCGCGACGCCGCGGCGAGACCACGCACCGAGGTGCTTTGCCATGTGGAAAACCTCGGCAAAGGGGCGGCGCTGCGCACGGGCATCCGCCGGTTCCTCGAGTGCGCGACGGCGGACGAAGTGCTCGTGACGGCGGATGCGGACGGGCAGCACCTGCCGGGGGACATTCTCGCCGTGGCCGTGGCTGGGATGGAAAACACGGAGGGCATGGTACTCGGCACGCGGGCTTTCCGCGGGGGCGCCGTGCCGCTGCGCAGCCGCTTCGGCAATGACCTCACGCGCCTGGTGTTCCGCGCCTTCACGGGCCTGGCACTCACGGACACCCAGACCGGCCTGCGCGCGATTCCGCGCTGCCTGCTCGAGCCGCTCCTCCGTGTGAAGACCAGCCGCTATGCATTCGAACTGGAGATGCTGCTCATGGCCGCGCGGGCACGCATCCCGTTCGTTGCCGTGCCGATCGAGACGGTCTATCTGGAAGGCAATGTGGCATCGCATTTCCGCCCGGTGACGGATTCGGCCCGTGTTTACTGGGTGTTTGCGCGCCATCTGTTCCGGCGTCGGGCGCAAGAAGTGATGCTCCGCGCAATATCCGCTCAATCATTACCAAACGATAACTGTCACCCGGAACGGCTTTCTGATTGAATAGCGGAAATGTTGAAGGCAGTTCCACGCGCGATTTCTGTTTCTTCCGTCCTGCGGAAGAGCGTGGTGCTCTTGCTTCTGCTATGCCATGCGACCAGTGCGACGGCCATCGTGCCGTTTGTCGTCACCGCCCTGGCGGATCTCGACGGCAGCCATGAGGTGATGGTACAATGTGCCGGCGGCGGCACGGGCATACGCCTGCATCATCGTTCGGGTGACTTTACGCCGTGCCGCGCCGATCATCGTTCACTCGCTGGCAGGACCGCCGCGCTGCTGTGCCGGCCCTCGACGGAAGGCGACCATTGCGTGACTTCCTCGCCCACAGCCTGGAACACGGAGATCAAGCACCGGCAGGGAACCACGGGAGAAAAGCCCGCCGCAGAGGCGGTCTATCTCGCCGTACGTTCCGCCGCCGACTTGCATGGCACCACGCCGGTGCTGACCAGAACTGCGGCGCGCGATCCTGCGCGCTGGAGCGCGCTGGCTGTCCGGCACCGCGTCAAGGCGTCGGTGTGTCTGCTGATTTGAAGCGCCGGGGTGTCCGGTCTGCGTGCCCGGCGTTCTTGCGGACGGCTGCACGACGGTTCCGATGACGCCCCGCGTCCTGCGCCACGAGCCGGACTGTCGTCAAACGCACCGCCCCGCCGCACGCGCGCCCCACCTGATGCAGACACGCATCGGTTTTCCGCACACCCGCGCCACACGGCGCAATCGCAGAGTGAGCTTCACACCAGCAGCCAGCAACCACCATGAAAATGACTTACGCCTCTCATCATCTCCGCACCGTCCTCCGGTCTGCCGCCGCCGGCACACTGGCCTTGGCGTTGGCCTTCGTCTTCGCACCGGCGAACACCGCCCGCGCCAGCATCGCCTACGGCAGCATCAACAATTTCGACACGGTGAACGACACCGGTCACGAGTGCCACGGGTTCGAGATCGAGCTGGACGACTGCCACAGCACCGACATCACCTACACCTACAACTACAACCACTACGGCGTGCCCGAGATCACGGAGGACAACTCCGTCGCCGCGCATCCAAAGGTCCTCATCAAGTGGCAGAGCAAGAAGAACCCGGACGGCACATGGGCGGCCTACACGGCGATCCCGAGCGGACCCATCGCCCCGACCAACGGCCACATGTTCACGAATCCCGCCGTGAACTTCGGCGGCGAGCACTTCGGCGTGGGCTACCGCGTGCAGCCCAGCGCCGTACTTTACAACTGGCTCATCGACAGTGGCGGCGTGCTCGTCCACGGCGGCGTGGTGCAGGTCTCGACGCCGACGTTCACTTACTTTCCTCCAGCCGCTGGAGTTGTGGCGCAGGTGCAGGCCGTCATCGTCCCGCCACCGCCGCCGGCGCCACCGCCAAAGGAGTTCGGCAAGGCTGTCTGGGTGAAGGAGATCAAAACGACGACGCACAACCAGAACAAGGTGAAGCTGCGGGAACTCGTCTCGGACGATCCCAATAATCCGGACGACAAGAACTGGAAAAATGGCGAACCCGATGAAGTCGAGGTCGAGTGGCAGATTCTGCAAAAGAAGATGAGCGCCGCCGACGGCGGACCGAACAATGAAGTGCCCGCTGCACCTGAGGATCTCCCCGGTGGCAATGAGGTCGTGACGCGACGCTACGAGTTCTTCAAATACACCGGCCCGCTGGATGCGGATACCGGAGAAGCTATGGCCGATGCAGTCGGACCCGATGGCATTCACGGCACCGGCATGAGAACCTATGCCGATCATTTTGACGCAGCGACAGGCGAGTGGGTCACTGTAACCGTGGACATGGCAACGAAGGTGATCGTCGGCGACTTCACGGGATCGCAAATGGCCGCCGTCGATGTCGATGCCGCCGTCGGTCTGATCGAAGGCGTAAGCGAGGGCAAGATCAACACGCCCTACACGCCGCGCACGGTCGTAGTGGGGGGCACATGGCTCTTTGACGCCGTGCTTGATGGTGCGCTGCCGGCGGGCATGACGTTCAACAACCAGACCGGTGTACTTTCGGGCACGCCGACGCAGAGCGGCGAGTTCCAATTCAAGATCACGGCTGACGACGGTGTGAATCCGAAGGTGTCGAAGACGTACACGCTGCGCATCGCCGCGGCGGGTCAGGCGCTGGCGGCCGCCAGCCTGCTCGACACGACATCGTCCCCGGTCGATGCCGGCACGACGACGGGCGACGGCTCTTATGCTGTGAATGCAAACGCGGATGCCACGGCCGCTCCGGCGGCGGGTTACGCATTTGCGAACTGGACCGACAACGGCCAGGTCGTGAGCACTGATCCGAATTACACGCTGGTGATGGACGTGAACCACTCGCTGGTCGCGAACTTTGTCCCCGCATGGACGATCACCACGAGTTCACTGCCGGTCGCGGGCGGCACGACGAGCGGCGGCGGAAGCGTGAATGATGGCGACAGCGTCACACTCATTGCGACGCCGAACGCGGGATACACTTTTGTAAACTGGACCGAGGCTGGCGTCGAAGTCAGCAAAGCGGACTCCTACACCTTTACAGCCACCGGTGATCGCGACCTCGTCGCGAACTTCACCAGCGGGCTTGTGATTTCCTCCAGCGCCTCACCGGCTGCTGGCGGCAACACGAGCGGTGGCGGCGCGGTAGCTGTCGGGAGCAGCGTTACTGTCGTCGCCACCGCGAATGCCGGATATGTCTTCGCGGACTGGACGGAAGGCGGCGCGCAAGTGAGCACCAGCGCCAGCTACACCTTCACCGCCACCGTGAGCCGCACGCTGGTGGCAAACTTCACGCTGGCGCCGAGCTACACCGTGACCACGTCGTCATCGCCGGCTGCGGGCGGCACGACAATTGGCGGCGGCGCCTATGCAGGCGGCTCGAGCGCGACGGTGATTGCCACGCCCAACGCGGGCTACGCTTTCGTGAACTGGACCGTGGGCGGAACACAGGTGGGCACCTCGCCGAGCTACACCTTCACCGTGACGGCAAACCGCGCGCTCGTGGCAAACTTCACCGTCACCGGCGGCACGCTGCGCACCGTCACCACCAGCTCGAGCCCGACCGCCGGCGGCACCACCAGCGGCGGCGGCACATACGCGAACGGCGCGAGCGTCACCGTCGTCGCCACGCCCAACGCGGGCTATGCATTCTCGAAATGGAAAGAGAGCGGCACCACGGTGAGCACGCTCCCGAGCTACACCTTCACGGCCACGGCGGATCGCACCCTCGTGGCGTCGTTCACGCAGGCTTATGTCGTCACCTTGCTTTCATCTCCAGTGGCCGGCGGCACCACGGAGATAGACAGCGTCTCATACAAGCTCAACGAAAAGGCGACCGCGAAGGCGTTCCCGAACGCGGGCTACAACTTCGTGAACTGGACGGAAAACGGCACGGTGGTCAGCACGGCGAATCCGTATGATTTCACCGTCACGGGCAATCGAACGCTCACCGCCAACTTTGCCTCGGCGAACGGCGTGACGGTCACCACGAGTTCATCACCCGCAAACGGTGGCGCCACTTCCGGCGCGGGAGGCTACGCCATCGGTGCCAACGTGACCGTGACGGCGACGCCAAACGCCGGGTTTGCCTTCTCAAACTGGACCGATGGCGGCACGGTGGTGAGCAGCGCGTCCAGTTATTCCTTCACAGCGAGCGTCAATCGCGCGCTGGTCGCCAATTTCGTCTCGGCCATCGCGATCGCCACGGCATCCAATCCCGCCGCCGGCGGCACCACCAGCGGCGGCGGCAATTACGGAAGCGGCTCCAGCGTGACCGTGAACGCCATGCCGAATGCGGGCTATGCCTTCGCGAACTGGACCGAAGGCGCGGCCGTCGTGAGTACTTCGGCGACCTACACCTTCACCGTCTCGGCACCGCGCGTTCTCACGGCCAATTTCGTGCAGGGCTGGACCGTCACGACCAGTTCCTCGCCGGCGCTTGGCGGCACGGTCACGGGAGGCGGCGTCTCTGCGAACGGCACGAATGTGACGCTCACCGCGACAGCGAACGCAGGCTACCAGTTCGCCAAGTGGACCGAGGGCGGCGTGGATGTGAGCACCTCGGCCACCTACAGCTTCACCGCATCGGCGGACCGCGTGCTCGTCGCCAATTTCACGCTCACCTCCGGCGGTGTGAAGTTTGATTTCGACACGGGCGTCACTCCGGTGGCCCTCGGCCAGGCGGTGCCGCTCGATCAGATGTCCGCCGGCATCACGGCGAACTTCTCTTCGCCCAATGCCGATGCGTTCACCGTCGGCGACGCCGCGGGCACGGGGAAAACCCTGGCTGCGTTCAGCGGCAAATATCTCGTGCCCGGCGCGGGCGGCTCGCGGCTGGACATCACCTTCGACCAGCAGATCGCAGCCATCTCGCTGAAGTTTGCACTGTCTGAGCCGGCGAATCTCGGCTCGCATTCGACGCTGAAGATCACCGCGATCGACAATTCATCCGGCGCGCCGGTGGAAACCGGCAGCGCCACCGCGCAGGGCGCGAATACTGCGGGCGATTCGCTCGCGGGCGGCACCCTGAGCCTGAATACCGGCGCGTTGTTCAACGCCGTCCGCATCGAGGTCCTGAACGCCGCTCAAGCTGGTGCGACGTTCTATTGCGACAACATCGCCGTCACACCAAACTCAGCCGGCGGCTGGCAGGTGCTGGCGAATCCGAACTGGAACATCACGCTCACCGACAGCGGCTACTCCGACTACCTCATCGACAACACGCCCGGCTTCGAGGGCCGCGAGTATTTGTCCGGCGAGTGGGGCGCAGCAGTTGCTTACAAGGTGGGCAACAGCAGCAAGTCACCGCGCTGGATGGAACCAAACTTCGCGTTCCCCGACTGGCAGACAAACTCAAACTTCCACATCGTCTCGCCGATCACGCTCATCGCCAGCAACGCGGACGGGCTGCCCATCGCGCAATCGGTCATCGCCAACAACGACATCGAGATCACCATCCGCTACGAGATGATCGACACCGTAACCGGCATGCCGATGGGCGTCACCGCCGCATCGGCCGGCGCCGCGGGCGTTTCCATCGACAGCAACCGCTACGTGCTCAACCAGAGCTACACGGTGAAAAACATCAGCGGCGCCGCGATCACGAACCTGCAGATTTTCCAAATGCTGCACGGCTTCACCTCGACGGCGGGCGTGTATGACAACCGCGCCTACACCGGCAGGCACGCCGACTACCGCTACGACGCCACGCTCTCCGGCGTGGACACAGGAACCATCGGAGCGCCGGGCAGTTCGGCAGGCGGCCTGAAGGATTACATCAGCTTCAGCGCAAAGGTGGCGCCGAGCGCCTTCGAGATCGGCTACTATGGCATCGAGGGCAACGGCATCGACGACCACGCCACGGGCAAGCCGAGCGACGGCGTGCATCTCTCCATCGAGAACAACTGGGGATTCGCGCCCTACAGCACGCGCCTGGGCACGGACTCATTTGCTCCGGCCACGCGCTGGATCGCAGGAGCGCAGCGCTATGAACTCGGCTCCATCGCCGACGGCCAGAGCGCGACGGTCGATGTGATGCTCAGCATTCTCACCGGCACCACCGTATCGACCACCAGCGGTGGAAATCACGGCACGGGAAGCTGCAACGGCGGCTCCTCGCATGTCGGCGGCGTGGACTTCGACATCGAAGGCGTGACACAGGACGGCACGTTCTTCGGAGAGGAGGCCGAGGCCGACGACGACGAGATCAACGACCGCATCGCCGACGGAGAATTCGTCCTGCCAAACTTCGCCGAGCCAGGCGGCCTCTCGCAGGTGTGGAATCTTCAATACACCGGCGCCTACACCGGCAAGATCAAACTCGTCTTCGCCTATGATCCCGCGCTGCTGCCCGCCGGCTTCGACCAGACCAAGCTCACGATCTACCACTACCACGGCGGCGCATGGGAGCAGCTCATCGGCCTCGTCGATGCGGTGAATCACACCATCACCGTCACGACCGACAGTCTCTCGCCCTTCATGCTCGGTGTGCCCAGCGCGAACGCGATCCCGAAGATGGCGCAGGCCGCCGGAGCGCCGGCGGGCCAGGTGAAGTTCAACTGGAGCAGCGACACCACCGGCTGGGTGCTGCAAGAGAGCAGCGATCTGGTGAACTGGGTGAACTCCACGCGACCGGTCACAACGGCGGGTGGTGTCAGTTCGGTGAGCGCGAATCAAAGCGAAGGTGCATGCTTCTTCCGTCTGGTGCATCCGTAATGGCAAACAAACCCGCGATGGAACCACGCCATGAAGTTCGCGCATTCAGCAAACGAAGACGCTGCGGGCTGCCGGTTTGCTCGCACAGGGGCGAACGAAAATCTTCCCCCTCACCCCGGCCCTCTCCCCGTGGGAGAGGGAGTTGGTGGTGCTGCCGCGCCGCTGGCAAAAGTAGTTCGGGCACTCCGTGACTGGAGTCGCCGCGTGACAGAAGAATGCAATCCTCGTCTTCTCACCAGAGGAGTGATTGATTCCACCACGCATCGTTTACGCGCAAATCTCCGTTTCCACTTCGGCGCAGAGAGCCATCGTCTCCCTCTCCCATTGGGAGAGGGCTGGGGTGAGGGGGAGTTTTCTCGTTCGCTCACCCGCCCGCGAATCAACCCAAGCTCACAAGATTCCTCCAGCAAGGTCTTGCCCTCGCGACTCACACGCTTTGTCGTTGCCGCCTGTCTTCTCGTTTCAATCCCAGCTTCACTCATCGCCGGCAACGGCCAGTGGACCGTGGTCGCCTGGAACAACCTTGGCATGCACTGCATGGACGATGACTACAGCGTCTTCTCCATCCTGCCGCCATTCAACACGATCGACGCGCATGTGATGGATGCAGCCGGACATCTTATCACCGATCCCGTCGCGGCGGGCATCACGGTCACGTATCAGGCCGTCGCCAATCCAGACGGTTCGATCAACACGACTGCGTTCGGCAAAACGAACTTCTACGACTACGCCGCCGTGCTCTACGGCGCGGGCGTGGCCGTTGATCAAGGCCTCGCCGGCAAGTCAATGCCCGGTGCGTCAAACACGCCGCAAGCGATGACGTGGAATGCGTCGATGAACTGGTTCGAGGCCGCCGGCATTCCGATTTGCCCGACTGACGACGCAGGCCGGAAGAACCCGTATCCGCTGATGCGCATCTCGGTGAAGAACGCAAGCAACACCGTTCTCGCCACCGCCGATGTCGTCGTGCCGGTCAGCGATGAAATGGACTGCCGCGCCTGTCACAAGTCCGGCTCGGGTCCGGAGGCAATGCCTGCCGCTGGCTGGGTGAATGATCCGAACGACAAGCGCGACTTCCGCCTGAACATCCTCCGTCTTCACGATGAGAAGAACGCCGCGAATCCGAACTACGCCACCGCGCTCGCCTCGATGGGTTATCCGTCGCAAGGGCTTTATCACAGCGTCGTGAACACAAACAAGCAGGTGCTCTGCGCCGCGTGTCACGCTTCGGAGGCACTCGGCACCGGTGGCGCGGCCGGTGTGCCGCCGCTCACGCGCTCAATGCACTCGAAGCACGCGACGGTGACGAATCCGACGAACGGCCTGCAACTCGACAACATCCTCAGCCGTAATTCCTGCTACCTCTGTCATCCCGGCAGCGAAACGCGCTGCCTGCGTGGCGCGATGGGCAGCGCGGTGAACGCAGGCGATGGCTCGCTGGTGATGCAGTGCCAGAGCTGCCACGGAAACATGTCGGCCGTCGGATCCGCCACGCGCACCGGCTGGCTGAATGAACCGAATTGCCAGGCATGCCACAGCGGCGACGCGCTGGCGAATGAAGGCCAGATTCGCTTCACGTCCGTCTTCACCAGCGGCACGACGATGCGTGTGCCCGCGAATCAACGATTCGCCACAAATGCGAACACGCCAGCCGCCGGCATCTCACTCTTCCGCTTCTCGAAAGGCCACGGCGGACTCGTTTGCAGCGCGTGCCACGGCTCTACCCACGCCGAGTTTCCGTCCCTGCATCGGGACGACAATTTGTACTCTTGGAACAAGCAGGGACATCGCGGCAAGCTCGCCGACTGCACCGTCTGCCACGCGACGATGCCCGCGAACAGCGTCGGCGGTCCGCATGGCATCCATCCCATCGGCAGCACGAACTGGGTGGTCGATCATGCCGACATCGCGCGCAACATTGGCATCAATGAATGCCGCGAGTGCCATGGCAGCGACTACCGAGGCACTCAGCTCTCGCGCGCGCAGGCCGACCGCTCGCTGAACACGAAGTTCGGCACGCTAACACTGAAGCGCGGCATGGAAGTGAGTTGCTACTATTGCCACGACGGCCCGAGCAGCAGCAATGCGAGCACGCATGTCGGGCCCTCCGTCGCGAGCGCGCAACTCGCGGTGCCAAAGAACACGCCCACGAGCATCACGCTCACCGCCAGCGGCACGAATCCACAGCTCCGCGTCATCCAGCAGCCTGCGCATGGGACCGTGGGTATCGCAGCGAAGGTGGCGACGTATTTCCCCGACGCCGGCTTCCAAGGCCCCGACTACTTCACTTACATCGCGAGCGACAGCGGCAGCTACATCGACTCAAAGCCGGCGACTGTTTCCGTCAGCGTCGGAACAGCCGATCACACTTTCGACACCGACGGCGACGGCGTGCCCGACTGGATCGAATACGCGCTTGGTCTCGATTCCACCTTCCGCACCTCCGTCGTGCCACAGCATCAGATCGAGATGATTGGTGGCGTCCCCTATCTCACGCTCCGCGCCTTCAAAGGCCCGATGCTGCCGCCGGACATGCCGCTCACGATCAAATCGTCCGGCGATCTCCTGAACTGGTCCGCCGCCACCACGGTGACCAACACCGCCGCCGAACTCAAGGCGCGTGACACGATCAGCACGAACGCCGCAAATGCGCGATTCATCCGCATCGAGGCAACCCGCCAGACACCCAATCCATGAAGGCGACACTCGACGATTCTCCGATTGGTCAGCATGACGAATGCGCGCGGCTTTTCGTGCTAGCTACGCTCGGTGATGAGGCAGCAGCGAGCGATCTCTACTCACGCTGTGTGCCGTCGCTGCGCGCGTGGCTGGCGGCGCGCATTGGGTGGACGCAGGCGGAAGACATCGCGCACGATGCGCTGATCCGGGTGTTTCACAGAAGCGACCGTTTTCGCGCAGGCTCGGCGTTTGCACCCTGGCTGAAGACAATCGCCTGGAATCTGGCACAAAAGGCGATGCGCGATGACTCGCGCCGTCTTGCCCGGGAGCGAGCCTATTTTGACGAGGAGAGTTTTCATGCGCCCGACGTCTCCGCGAAGGAGGAGCGTCGGCGAGCCGCTCTGGCCGAGTGTCTCGCGGCACTGCCCGCGCGGCAGTTCCAGCTCGTTCACTCGCGTTTCTTTGAGGGCAGAAGCGCCGACCAGATCGCGCGCGAGCAGGGGCGCACTCGCGTGGCCATTGCCGTGAATCTTCACCGCGTATGCCGCGGACTCCGCGTTGACATGGAGCGACTGGCGCCGTCGCGGCATGCAGTGTGCTCATGATCCTGGATCGCACACCGTCATGAAGACACCTCGTCCGAGAAGAATAACGCACATTGGACTTCTGCTCGCGTGCCTGCTCCAAGTGGTGGCGGCAAATGCGGCGACCTACACCTACGTCTTTTTCAACGCATCGCAGACGATGACGACGATGTCGTCGAGCATCAACGCCGTCACGATTCGAAGCGGCGATTACCTGTTCAATTACTCCGTGGACGGATATTGGTCGCCCGTGCAGGGTGGGCAGCCGACCGGGCGCTTCTTCACGATCACCTGGCCGACGGGCGTGCAGGCGCAGGCCATCACGGCCGGGCCGCTCCTTGGCAGAGGGGCGGACATCACGCTCAAGCGGGCGGATGGCAAGAAGTTCGACCTCAAGTCCTTCACCGGGAAAATTCTTCTCAACACCGCCGGCGCAGGCGCAGCGTTTGAAATCATGCCACAGGTGAATGGCGAGGATGCTTTGCCCGATCCGCTGCAATACGACTGCACCGGCTACTATGGCGCGTCGTTTTCCTACACGCCGTCGCTCACGAACTACGACACCTACAAGATTCACATGTGGGGAGACTTCGCTCTTACGGCGCTGACGCTTATGGACGACAATCCACCGCTGCCGCCGCCCACCGTTGCGATCGCCGCCAGCGTGTCGCCGGCCGGCATGGGCACGGTGACCGGCGCAGGCAGCTACACGAGCGGCAGTCCATGCACGCTCACCGCCACGCCAAACGCCGGCTGCTACCTCGTGAACTGGACGGAAGAGGCCAACATCGTGAGCACGGCGGCGAGCTACACCTTCTCCGCGACGGCTAATCGGACGCTCGTGGCGAATTTTGACACCATTCCGCAGGTTGGCACCGGACCGTCCGTAGCGGGGGATGGTGTCACGGTTTCATGGCCGGCGGGGCTGACAGGCTGGATGCTCGAAGAGAGCGCCGACCTCGTGAACTGGTCGCCGTCCGCCGAGATCATCGTCACCAACGGCGGACAAGACGAAATCACCATCGCCACACCAGACGGCAGCCGCTTCTTCCGGCTCGCACATCCTTGAACCTGGAAAACACGCGCCGCCATGGAGGGCTGCATCCGCCCTGACTTCATCCTTTGTGCGCCGCCTGCCGGCCTCATGCCCGGCCCGGTGACGTGATCGTCTTCGGAAGCCGAGCGAGGAGGCTCGCCAGGTTTCGGGATGTCGTTGTCAGCGGCTGTCTGGCAGTGTCCTCGACAGTGGACGCATTGGCGCAACCGAGGTACGAGGCAGCCGGCAAGAGGCGGCCCGAGCGAGCACTTGTTTACACCGCCCCGCAGGCACCCGAATCCTCGGGCACGGCTCTCGTCGCCATCTTCATCATCGGCTTCGTCATGCGGTGGAGAACGCCGTGAGAGACTTCACTGCGCGATCACACATCCGCGCACGCCGGCGAGCCGCGGTTCCCGCGCTGAAGATTCCGCAAGCTGCTCGTCACCCTATCTGCGCAAGGATCGCAGACGCGATCTTGTCGGCCTGGGCTTCAAGGTATTCGACATCGCGGCCTTCGACGAGGAGGCGGATGAGCGGCTCGGTGCCGGAGTAGCGGAGGAGGACTCGGCCGTAGTCGCCGAGCTTCTTTTCCGTCTCCTTCATGATCTTCTGCGCCTCGGCCAGTTCGTTGATGGGCGGCTTCGAGCGCACGCGGAGGTTGCGCGCGGACTGCGGGAACTTCTTCAGGCACTTGCGGAGCTGGCTGAGCGGCTCGCCGGTTTCCTTCATGATGCGCAGGAGCTGCAGGCCGGCGATGAGGCCGTCGCCCGTGGTGGCCCAGTCACCGAAGATGATGTGGCCGCTCTGCTCGCCGCCGAAATTCAAGCCGCGCTCGCGCATGGCCTCGAGCACGTAGCGGTCGCCGACGTTCGTGCGGATCACGCGGCCGCCGAGACCGGAGACGAGGTCGTCGAGGCCGAAATTGCTCATCACCGTGACGGCGATGGTGTTGTGCTTGAGCGTGCCTTTGCGCAGCATGGACTCGGCGGCCACGGCCATGAGTTCGTCGCCATCGAGCGCGGAGGCGTTTTCGTCGCAGAGCAGGATGCGGTCTGCATCGCCGTCGTGGGCGAGGCCGGCGTGGGCTTTCGTCTGACGCACGATGCGTTCCATTTCGTCGCCGTGCGTGCAGCCGCAGTTTTCGTTGATGTTGAAACCGTCGGGCTCGGAGTGGAAGACCTGCACGTCGGCGCCGAGTTCCTCGAGCGCGAGCGCGCTGGTGAAGGAGGCCGCGCCGTGGGCGTTGTCGAGCGCCACGCGGACGCCATCGAGCCGCACGCCACCCATCGAACCGACGGCGTGCGCGACATAGCGCTGAACGGCGTCCTCGATTTTCTTGATGCGGCCGATGTCACGGCCTTCGGGTCGCGGTGCCTCGCCGTCGGCACCGAGGACGATTTGCTCGATGGCGATCTCGGTCTTGTCAGAGAGCTTGTGGCCGTCGCCATGAAGGAGCTTCACACCGTTGTCATGAAACGGATTGTGCGATGCGGAGACGACGACGCCGAAATCCGCGCCGAGCTGCGCGGAGAGCACTGCCACGGCAGGCGTGGGAACTTGTCCCGCGAGCAGCACATCGACGCCGGCCGAATTCAGACCCGCAGCGAGCGCGGCCTCAAGCATCTCACCGGATGCACGCGTGTCACGGCCGAGCACGCACTTCGGCCGCTCGCCACCGTCTTTTTTCCCACCGAGCACGACCGCAGCGGCCTGGCCGAGACGCATGACGAACTCCGGCGTCATGGGATGACGATTGGCCACGGCGCGCACTCCATCGGTGCCAAAGAACTGGCGTTTTTCAGACATAGGCGCGCTCTCTAGCCTGAAACGCCGCAGGTGTCAAAAGGCGCGGCGTCGCCCGGCGCGGCCGTAGCCGGCCGCTGCGTCCATGCGCTCAGTCGGTGTTCTTGGCGTCGAACGACTGACGGGAGGAGCCGGGAGGCACGCGTCCCGGTCGCTGCGAGGGGAAACTTGATGCCGGATAGCCCACCTGGATGCTCACCAGGTACCAGAACAGGAATGCCAGCGCGAGAGCCAGCAGCTTCTGTTTCCAGTTGTGCGTCACCCCGGCGATGAGGCGGCGGTCCCAGCGCACGGCCTGCCGCTTCGCCTTGGCGGGGGCCTCGCCTTCCAAGCCGGAGGACAGCAGGCGGTTCAGCCTTGCGCGCAGTGCCTCCGGCTCCAGATCGTGCTCGATCTTGCCCTGATAGCAGATCGAGAGCGCACCGGTCTCCTCGGAAACGACGAGCGCGATGGCATCCGTCTCCTCCGTCACGCCCATGCCCGCGCGGTGGCGCAGGCCGATGGCGCGGTCCTGCACTTCGCGCTGGCTCACGGGGAAGACGCAGCCGGCGGCCATGATGCGGCCCTGGTCGATGATCGCACCGCCATCGTGCAGCGCGGTCTTCGGATGGAAAATGGTGGTGACCAGTTCACTCGAGAGCCGGGCATCCACTTCCACGCCGGACTGGGCGAACTGCCGCAGGTCGATGCCGCCCTTGATGGCGAAGAGCGCGCCGCAGCGGCGGTGTGAGAGTTCCTCCATCGCCTCGATGAGCACGTCGAGCGATTCGGGGTCGGGCCGGTTCAGCGAGAAAAAGCGGTGGCTGCCCAGCTCGGCGAGCACGCGGCGCAGCTCCGGCTGGAAGATCACAACGAAACCCACGACGAGGAAGACGGAGAAACCCTGCAGCAGCGCGTTGATCACCCCCAGATCAAGAAGCTGCGAGATCAGCGTGAGGCTCAGCAGCAGCACCAGCAGGCCCGTGAGGATGCGCGCGCCGCGCGTGGCGCGGAAGAAGAGGTAGCCGTGATACGCCAGCGCCGCGAGGATCAGAATCTCCACGCCATTGCGCCAGTGTTCGTTCAGGAAATGCCACATGCTCTCGTGCTGCGAATCGCCGAAACTGCCACGCGCGCGGCATTTTCTCAAAGAGATGTGTCGCCGGCCCGGAAAAAAGTCAGGGCTTGCGCATGAATTGCTCCTGAGTGAATTCCCACGGATTCAGGACGACCACGCATTGGACTTCTTCTGAACCCATCTGTGGAATCCTGAATCGGGACAACTCATAGATTTGAGGTTTTCGCTTTCGGTTCATGCGCAAGCCCTGGAAAAAAGTCGCGGCACCTCGGCCGTGCCCTTGCATGGTACGGAGCATGAGAAAATCCGCCGCCACCATCGCCCTCGCCATCTTCAGCGCGCTCCGCGGCCTGCACGCCGCCGAACATCTCATCCATCCTGGCGACGCGCCGCAAGCCGTGCTCGACCAGGCAGCCGCGGGAGACCGGCTCGTTTTTCTGCCAGGCCTGCACCAGCACGGCCTCTCAAAGCACCGCTCGATCCTTTACGTGGACAAGCCCGTCGAGATCGAACTCAAGGAAGGTGCGACATTGAAACTCGCGGACAACGCGTGCCGGATGGAGAAGACCGGCGAGATCACCACCGATCAAGACGCAGGCAAGAAGCTCGACGACCTCGAGATCGGCGGCGACTTCGACACCAGCGCGCCCGCGCAAGCCGGCGCGGAACTCTACGGTGCGACGGTTTACACCATCGTCATCGACGGTGCCGGCACAGGCGGCCAGCCCGACACGTTTGCGTGGGGCGATGGCCGGCTCTCAGACACGCCTCACAAGCAGGTGCCCGTCACCGGCGGCTGGCAGGACCTGAGCCGCGGCGTCAAGGTGCGCTTCGGCGCACGCACTGGGCACAGCGTGCGCAGCCTGTGGTTCGTGAGCTACGACGGCCCCGAGGCCTACGGCATCCGCATCGGTCACGGCCTCCAGCCGGAGCGCATCGAGAATGTGCGCATCACCGGCAAGGGCGCCATCGACATGAACGCCACGCACAACGCCCAGCCCAGCGGGCTGGTGAAGGACATCAATGCCTGCGTGCTCGTGCACGGACGCGTGCGGCATGTGCGCATCGAGGGCATCACGATGACGGACACCATGCGCTCCGTGATGTGCTACGGCGAGCACACCGGCAAATTCCTGCCCGGCGGCAAGACCGGCCCCGGAGAGTCATTCGACGCCGAGGACATCACCATCGAGCGCACGCGCACGCTGAATCCCGGCGGCGCGGCGTATCTGCTCGGTCATCCGTCGCACCGCGGCCTTCTGCGCGATGTGAAATGCAACCACAACTACATCGAAACCGCGCTCACCGCCATCGAGCCGAACTTCAACCTCGACGGCTACGAGGTGATCGACAATGTCATCAAGAGCGGCGGCCAGGCCATCCACTGCTGGCGGCACTCTCAGAACGGTGTCATCACCGGCAATCTGCGCATCCACGACAACACGGGCAGGCCCGTCGTCGTCGTGAACGCACCTCGCGGCTGGGAAGCACCCGCCCCGCCGGTGCAGAGGGACAACCGCAATCACCTGGGTGACGGCAAGGAAGCACGCTGACCTGCCCGCGGTGCTTCTCCCACCGACGCGGGCGGGCGGATGGATGAGATCATTCAAGGACGAGCCTTGGCAGCGAAAAGTCTGGCCGCCGAACCACCCGTCTGGTGCGGACGCGCCGAAGCGAAGGAGCCGCCCCACGCGGCCGCACGAAGACGGGCGGTTCCGCGAAACCACCTCTCGTGTCATCCGCATCGGTGGCGCGGAACACACCCGTCCTACGGCATGAAGCGGCGCAAAGTACCCATCGGCTTCAGCCGGTGGCGGGACCCACTCACCCTGTGTCATTGGAGCAGCGTGCAGTGCAAGTGCGCACTGAAGACCGGCAACTGCACAGCGCGCCGCGCGGTTTCCACTCCCTTCTTGCGCGGGACACCGTCGGAAACTGTGTGAGGTGCCCTCTCCAGGAGTGTGCGAAATCGGGGCGGGCAATCCCGCCGTTTTCACTTTCTCGTCACAAAGCCGGCCGGCGAGCCAAAGAAACGCTCACGCCGCCGCGTCATGCCGCGCGTGAGAAATGGCGGCGATCCGCCGGGGACATGGCTCAAGCCTCGACAAAGCTGCAATTTCAGATTACTTAGGCACTTCATGCTTCGGTTTCTCCGGCCAGTCTTCGTCATTTCCTCCCTGCTCGCGCTGGCACCGGCGGTGCGGGCGCAATGGGCCGTCTATGAACTGCGCTTCAGCGAGGAGGCCGGGAGCGTGAACTTCAGCTTCTACTCGGGAGCGTATGTCGTGGTGCCGGTGAAGGGCGGAGCGGCGTCGATCGTGTTCACCACGGAGTCAGGCGGGAACTATTACGCGGCTTCGGAGAACAGCCTGCGCTACTATGCGGCGATGAACCAGGGTGTGAAGCAGGCGGTGCTCTCGGCCTTCACGATCAACGGCACGGCACAGGCGTTTTACTCGGCGGCGGGGAACTTCGACACGACGGTCGAATACACGGATGCGGGCGTGACGCGGACGGCGGGTGTGCCGGCATCGCTGACGGGCATGCTGCTGGCATCGGACGACGAGAGCTTCAAAGGACCGGCGAGCGACGGCTCGCTGGGGATGATCGGCAGGGCATCGATCAAGGCCGCGCTCCGGCAGGATCTGACGCAAATCACCAACGGCTCCGCCATCACGATGGGCGATGCGGTGAAGGTGATCACCGGCCTTCTGGAGAAGTATGGGTACCGGCCTGACGTGGGAGATGCGCAGGAGGAGTCCGGCGCGCAGAGCGCACCGGCCGCGAGCGTGCCATCGGTGGAGGCCGGCGGCGCGGATGTGACGGCGCTTTTTGGCGGGCAGTCCCAGACGACGGTGGCGGCGGAGAGTGCGGTGCCTGTGTCCGCGGAGGTGACACCCCCTGCCCTGCTGCCGCCGGCCGGTGATGGAAATCCGTAGCCACGCCGCGCATGAAGAACATCCGCCAGCTTCTGGTACAGTGTCTTGAGGCCGCGGGCGGCGCGGGGATCAGCCTGCCGTCGGGAGGAGTGAGCGTGTCGGTGGTGAACGAGCTGCTCGATCACGGCGGCTTCGACGAGGAGGTTTTTCTCTCGCAGCTCGCGGCGCTCATCGGCCTGGGCTGGGTGCCGGGGCCGACGCCGGATGCGGCGGATGCGCCGGAGCTGAAGCGCATGGTGCCGGCGCGCGTGGCATTGAAGCACCGGCTCGTTCCGCTGAAGCTGATCGAGGAAGAAGGCCGCAAGGACAAGAAGCTGCTCATCGCGATGTCGGATCCGTTTGATCTCATCGCGCGGCAGGCCGTGGCGCGGGAGGTGGATGCGCCGGTCCGCTGGTGCCTGGCGCCGAGGAAGCGGCTGCTGATGGCGCTGCGTGATTTTTACGGCATCGGCGCAGACACGTTTGACGAGATTCTCAAAGGCCGCGAGGTCGATGCGGCGGACCTCGAGAACAAGGACGAGGCGAACGTGCTCGATGCGGACGACGAGGAGGCGACGGTGGTGAAGTTCGTGAACCAAATCATCCGTGAAGCGCTCGACCAGCACGCGACGGACATCCATGTGGAGCCGATGGAGGACAAGCTGCGCCTGCGTTACCGCATCGACGGCCGCCTGCGCGAGCTGCCCGTGCCGGAGAACATCAAGCAGCTCCAGCAGTCCGTGCTGGCGCGCCTCAAGGTGATGGCGAAGCTCGACATCGCGGAGCGCCGCCTGCCGCAGGACGGCCGCATCAACCTGCAGATAGGCGGCCACTTCATCGACGTGCGCGTGGCGACGATCCCGTCCGTCGAAGGCGAGAGCATCAGCCTTCGCTTGCTGGGCCAGGAGCGTTTCACGCTCGAGCGCCTGCACATCGAGCCTGATCTACGGGTGGAGATCGAGGCCCTTTTGAAGAAGCCAAATGGCATCGTGCTCGTGACGGGGCCGACCGGCTCGGGCAAATCGACGACGCTTTACACCTTCCTCTCCCAGCTCAACACCGAGGCACGGCGCATCGTCACGATCGAAGATCCGGTCGAGCACAAGCTGCCGGGCGTGGTGCAGATCGCGGTGAAGCCGGAGATCGACCTCACCTTCGCCGTCGGATTGCGCAGCATTCTGCGCGGTGATCCGAACGTGGTGATGATCGGTGAGATGCGCGACCTCGAGACGGCCGAGATCGCCGTACGCGCCGCTCTCACGGGCCACCTCGTCTTCAGCACGCTGCACACGAACGATGCGATCGGCGGCGTGACGCGTCTGGTGGACATGGGCGTGGAGCCGTTCCTCGTCGCATCTGCCGTGCGTGCATTCTTCGCCCAACGGCTCGTGCGCGTGCTCTGCCAGTCATGCCGCCAGCCCGAGGTGGATGCCACGACAAAGCTGCGCGAGCTGGGCTGCACGGGACCGATCACCGGCACGGTATATCGCGCAAAAGAAGGCGGCTGCGAAGCGTGCCGCGGCACCGGCTATCGCGGGCGCATGGCGATTTACGAACTCGTGCGCCTGACGCCGAAGCTCGGCGAACTCGTCACCCACAAGGCCGGCCAGCAGGCCATTCTGCAGCAGGCCATCAAGGACGGCTACCGCCCCATGCGCGAATACGGCATCCGCAAAATTCTCTCCGGCCAGACCACGGTGGAGGAGGTGATGAGCGTGACGGTGGCGGAGGGCGGTGAGTAGTTGGGGCGTGCGGTGGTCGGTATTCAGTGTTCAGTTTGGCCCCAATGATCGCCATTTCTCGTTCGTCACTTCTCCAGCGCTCGCCCCGGCACTGGCTGCTGAACACCGAATACTGACCCCTTCCCCATGCCCACCTTCGCCTACCAAGCAGCCGACGGCACCGGACGAGAAGTCTCCGGCACGTTGGAGGCTGCGGATCGAGGGGCGGCGGTGAAGCAGCTCAGCGGGCGCGGATTACAGCCGTTCAAGGTGTCCGAGGCGAAGGGCGGCAAGGCCGAAACGGCACAGCCGGCGAAAACGAAATCGAAAGGCCAGGCGGATGCCCAGGTGCCGGCCGGGCCGGTCAAGCTCTCGTCGATGAGCTTGCAAATCTTCACCGAAGAGCTGGCCGAGCTGCTCGAAGCCGGCATGCGGCTGGAGCCCGCGCTCAAATTGATGGAAGGGCGCGGTGGCGACACCACGCCCCACCGCCGCGCGGCAAAACGCATCGGCGATCTCGTGCGCGAGGGCCATCCCTTCAGCAGCGCGGTGAAGATGGCATCACCGTCGTTTGGCGAGCTGTTCACCAGCGTGGCCGCAGCCGGCGAGGCGGGCGGCGCGCTCGCATCCGGGATGAGGCGGCAGGCCGTTTACATCGCGAAGTCCCGTGAGCTGGCGGGCAAGGTGGGTGCGGCGCTCATCTATCCGGCATTCCTGTTTGTCGCCGGCGCGGGGCTGGTGATTCTGTTCGCGACCTACCTGCTGCCGAAGCTCACCTCGCTCGTGGAATCCACACGCGGCTCCCTGCCGCCGATGGCGAAGTACATGCTGCGGGCCAGTGATCTGCTGAAGGCAAACTGGTGGCTTTTTCTTCTCGTGGCCGCCATCGCCGGCCTCGCCGTGCTGATGTGGGCGCGCTCGCCACAGGGGAAGCCCGTGTGGCACCGGTTGAAGCTGAGCCTGCCCTTTGTCGGCGGCGTGCTGCGCGCCAGCCTGCACAGCCAGTTTCTCGAAACGCTGGCCAGCCTCTCGTCGGGCGGGCTGCCGCTTTTGCGCGGCCTCGAACTGGCATCGAAGGTCACGACCAACGTTTACGCACAGGCCCAGCTCGCGAAGACCATCGATCAGGTGCGCGACGGCGCGGCGCTCTCACGCTCGCTGGAGAAGACGAATCTCTTCCCCACCACGCTCCTTGAAATGGTGCGCCTCGGCGAGCACACCGGCGATCTGCCGGGCGCGCTCCGCCGCGCCGCCGACCGCTGCGGGCGCGAGTTGGAGAAGAGCCTCGAAAAAGCCGCCGCGCTCGTGCAGCCGATGATCATCCTGGTCATGGCGCTCATCGTCGGCATGATGGCCTACATGATCATCAGCATCGTGTTCGACACCATTTCGCAATTGCGACCCGGCGGGCGGCACAAGTAGAGTACTCGCCCCGCCCCCCAAGAACAACCGGCTCCGCAGCGTCATCGTAATCAAACAACAACACTTCGTTTATGAAACTCGTCCGCCCCCTTCGTCCCCGTCTCCGCGCCGACAGCCGCTCCGGCTTCACGCTCATGGAGATGATCCTGGTGCTGCTCATCATCACGAGCCTCATGGGCATGGTCATCTTCAAAATGTCCACCAACGTCGATGACGCAAACATCACCGCGGCCAAGGGCAGCCTGCAGGCGCTGGAGACCACCCTGCTGCGCTACAAGATGGCGAATGGATCGCTGCCCACCGAAGCACAGGGACTGGAGGCCCTCACCGTGCCGCCGCCGAATGCGAAGATGCGCCAGGCTTTTCTCAAGAAGGACGGCATCAATGATCCGTGGGGCCATGTGTACCAGTATCGCAATCCCGGCCGCAAGAGCGGCGGTGACTTCGACATCTTCAGCATGGGCGCCGACGGCCAGCCAGACACGGCGGACGACATCGGAAACTGGTGATCGCGCGCCGGAAATGATTGGGTTTTGGGAGCATGGAAGAGCGGATGTCGCGAGCGGCCGGAACCGAATGTGCGATGAGAGCACTCAGTGAAATCCCGGCATCCCATCACTCCACGCCCCCATCCTTCCCACGCCCACAGCGCGCGCGGCTTCACGCTCGTCGAGGTGATCATCGTCGTCGTGATGATCGCGGTGCTGACGACCATCGCTGCATTCAGCTTTGCAGGTTTCGGTGATGATCAGGGCGTTAAGGGGCCTGGGGATGAATTGATCCGGCTGGCAAAGACCGCCGTGCGCTCCGCGGCCATCCAGGGCAGGCCTTTCACCATCGCATTCGGGGAGAAGGACTTCGCCTTGCTCGGGTATGAGGGCAAAGGCGGCGGCCATGTGGACCTGCCGGAGGGCACGAAGCTCTCCATCTTGCGCTGGGGCGAGAAGGACTGGCAACAGGCCGCGGGCCAGACGTGGCTGTTTGGCGCCAATGGCCTCTGTGATCCGATCCGCGTCCGCATCGAGTCTGGCGAAGCGGTGCTTGAGATGGGTTTCAATGCGCTGACCGGATCGCCGACTGATCAGACGATGACTGGAGGGAAGTGAGGAATGACGAATGACGAATACGGAATGACGAATGACGGACGCGAAGCGGTTCGCCGGCCGCATCGGATCATCCGTTCTTCATTCTTCATTCGTCATTCGTCATCCGCGTCCGGGATGACGCTCTTCGAGGTCTTGCTCGCGCTCGCCATCTTCGCCATCGCGGCGGTGGCGCTCGTATCAGGCATCAATCAGATCGGTCATGCCGTGCTGGAGTCACGTCAATATCGGAACGTGGAGCAAGGCATCGAGTCCATCATCGACGAGTACAGCAAGGCTCCGGTGCTCGACGAGATGGAAAAGGAGATGAAACCCGGCAAGGACGGCGTCGCCTACCACATCAAAGTGAGCGCCGTGCGGGATGCGAAGACGCAGGACGGCCGCATCCTGCAGGGCATCTTCCGCATCCAGGTCAGCGCCAAATGGATGGAAGGGCGCGAGCCGATGGAACTGGATGCGGAGACACTGAGGTTCATCGGGCTGTTTCAGCCGACGGGCTGAGTGTGCGTGACCACGACGTTGACATGAGACAAACGAAACTTCAGAACAAAGCCAGGTGCCCAGTGCTCGGTGCTCAGTGCTCAGAGCACGCCGAACCGACCACTGGGCACTGTGCACCGGGCACTTCTGACGGCTCTGAATTCGCGAACCGTCGCCGGCGTCGCCCTGTGCCTGGCTTCACCCTCATCGAAATGGTCGTGGCGCTCTCCATTTTCGTGCTGCTCATCGGCGGCATCTTTGCCATCGCCAACGGGACGCTGGAATTGAGCAACGATCTGACCTATGCCCAGGAGCGCGCGCTGGTGCGGCAGAACTTGATCGAATTTCTGCGCAAATCGTTCCGCACACTGCCGGGAGAAGGCACGGTGAATCTGACGGTGAAACCGATCGGCAACACATATCTGCCGACGCTCTCCATCTTCGGCGGTGGTGCATCGTTCTCACCCGGGCCGGCAATAGCGCCGGAGGCAAGCATCGAAGTGTACACGGAACAGCGGCCCGGAGGCTACCTCCGTGTGGGGTTGCGTGGGTTGGATGCCGACCAGACGACGGCGGCCCGACAAGGCAGGCCCGCCGCCCGTGTGGTGAACAACAAAACCGCCGAACTCCCGCTGCTGGACAACGTGGCCCGCTTCGAGTGGCGCTTCTATGATGCCCGCACCAATCAATGGGAGAACTACTGGAAGGAGGCCCAAGGGAGGCCCCTGTTTGCCGAGCTGACGCTTGTACTGGATGACGCCCAGGAGGTGCGTTCAGTCTTTTGGATTCCACCCGTGGTGCGGGGCATGAGCGGGGCGATCCCCGCGCCTGCCCCGCTGCCTGGTGACAGCCCCGCCGGCACCGGCCAAGGGACGCCCGGTGTGCCCAATCAGATTCAGGCGTTACCCGGAGGAGGCGGGGCGGTGAAATGAGACGGGTGGCGGACACCGACTGGCAGGTCGTTGCGGGGCACAAGCGCGGCTGCTGCCGCCAGACCGGGACGATTTTCCATCCCCCTGCGGACCGGGATGGCCGGCGGCCTTCACAGTGGCCGCTCCCTGCTCCACGCACACGTCTCTCGAGGAGCCGGCATCAGAATCTGGCACCATTCAGGCATCTGCCATCCGCCGACGATGGCAGCGCCCTGCTCGCCGTTCTCTGGATCATCGCGCTGCTTTCGCTGCTGCTGGCGACGACGTCGCTCCTCGTAATGCAGGACGTGGACACAGTCGGCGTGCGTCGCCAAATGTTCCGGGCACGGATGCTGGCGGAGATGGGCCTGGCCTTTGCCGCCCATCCGGATGTAAAGCCGGACGATCTGCTGCTGCACCAAGTGGTGGCGGAGGGGGAGGGATTCGACGTGGAGATTCGCGGGGAAGACGGGCGGCTCAATCCGAACGCGCTGATCATGCGCGGTGATCGCGAGACGCTGCGGCGCGTGTTCCGCTTCTGGGGCATGAATCTGACCGAGGCCGATGCGCTCATCGACGCACTGACCGACTGGGTGGATCAGGACAGCTTCACCATGCCCAAGGGCGCGGAGTTCCGGCAATACAATGTGCCCGGCATGCCCTTCAACCGGCCTTTTCGGTCCGTCGATGAAATGGCGCTGGTCCGCGGAATGGCCCAGGTCGAGGCCGCGTATCCCGGCTGGAGGGACTGGTTCAGCGTTCACGCCGCCGGTACCCTGGACATCAACGAGGCCGAACCCGAGGTGCTGGCTGCCGTGACCGGAGCCGACATTGTCGTTTGCCGCCAGCTCGAAGCCCGTCGTCTCGGACGCGATGGCATCCGCAACACCCAGGACGACGCCCGCTTCCCCGATCTCGCCACCGCCCTGCGCCTGCTGGGTGTCGCCGGCGACGCCCAAGGGCTGGCCGGGGTACTCGCGGTCCAAAGCGGCACCCGCCGCATCGTCAGCCAAGGCACCACCGGCGGTTTTTCGAAATCCATCACCGCCGTCGTGCAAGGCAGCCCCCAAGGCGGGGGAGGTGCGGCGACGATTCTGGAATTGAAGGAGTGACCCTGCCCTATCTCCGGGAGGCTCTTGAGCCAGCCGCCGATCACGCCGCACCGATGGAAGGGAAGGCCTATCCCGACTTCGCGGATTCGTCGGGTAGTTGAGGCGCTGAGGCCCGTCGTTGCGAGGGCGATGGGCGAAGGTCTGCACTACAGGAGCAGCCGTTTCGTGCGGTGAGCACGAAGGTGTCAGGCGCGTGTCGGCGCGGTGATCTTGGGCGGAGGCTGATCCGGGAGGGTCAGCTTCAGTTGGTCGAGCAGCAGTTGCAGGTCCTTCTCCGGCTGAGTGTAGCGTGACATGAGGATCTCGCGGCCGTCGGTGGTGGGCAACCGAGCGGAGCGAGATAGACAGCCGCAGGCTGCCCCGAAGGGGTGAGCGAGCTGGGGGCGAGTGAATCAACTGCACGTCGAGCATTTGCAGCGTGGCGAACTTCTCCAGCGCGGCTCTCGGGGTGAGGCCGCTGGCGCTGTGTTTGAGCCTTGTTTTGAGCGTGACTTGCAGGGCGTAGGCCATGAAGCTCACAAAGATGTGGGCTTCGATTCGGTGATCGAGTTGATGGTGGATCGGGCGGATCGCGAGGTCGCTTTTCAACTCTTTGAACGCTTGCTCGACTTCGGTGAGTTGGAGGTAAAACTGCCAGAGCTTTGCGGGATCGGTGTCGGTCATGTTGGTGCGCAGCAGGTAGCGTCCTTCTCTGCGCCAGGCTTCGCGCAGCTTGGCGCGATCAAGGCGGTAGCTCAGCGTGGCAGTTTGCCGTTTGCCGCTGCCGCGATGGGTGACTTCGAGGATGGCGAAGCGGGCGTCGCGTCCGGCTTCCTTCTTTGCGGCTCCGATGGCTTGATGCAAGGCGTCGCGCTGCATGGGGCGCTTGCGCTCGGCGATGGCTTGGAGCGCATCGAGATATTTTCTCAATCGTCGGCGGCGCATGGAGCGCTCTTTCATCACGCGGTCCTGGCTTTCGGCGAGCACATACGTTTCGCCATCGTGCGGCAGGAGTTTGACGCGCACGCTGGGCCGTGCCTGCTGCCAGTCGCGCTTGAGCAACGATTGCTCCAGCGTGCTGAGTTTCCCCTTCGGTGTGCCGACGAGATAACTCACGCGTGGTGTGCTGCTGCGCATTTGTTCGAGCACTTCTTCCGTCGGTATGCCACAGCCGAGCGGAGCGAGACAGACTGCGACGAAGGAGCAGCCCCGAAGGGGTGGAGCGGCAGCGACATCAATCCATGACCCAGATGCGGTCGGCTTTGCCATATTGATCTTCGATCTTGGCGAGGAACTCTTTGAGCGTGGTCTTATCAGTCGTGTTCCCTGGCAGCACTTCATACGCCAAAGGATAGCCTTCAGGCGTGACGATGAGCGCGATGACCACTTGCAACGCAATCGCTGCGTTTGTCGCGGCTGTATCCAAAGCGACGCAAGCCCGTCGCATCCTCCGGCGGATCGCTTTCAAAGTAGGTGCTGGTGAGGTCGTAGAGCAGCACTTCATACTTCGCATCGAAGAGATCGCGCCACCGCTGCGTGAGATGATCGAACAATGCGCGCTTGTGCTTGAGCAACAGATCGTGGCACTCGTAGAGATGATGTTGCTCAGCCAGACGAAAGTCACTGCCGAGCAAGTCCGCGATCGCACTGTGATCAAACCAATGCCGGTGCAATCGCCATTGCTTCGGGCCGCCCCACGGCCCTCACCCTTTCGCTACGCTCCAGGGCAGCCTGTCGGCTGGCTATCTCGCTCCGCTCGGTTCACTGCCAGGATCGATAAGCCGATAAAGCACCAGTGTTTGCAACACCAAATCCCAACGCGTGCCCTTGCCGCTCACAGGCAAGTGCTCGCGCCAAAAAGCATCCAGACCAAGCTGCCGCCACAGCTCGCAGCCCAGCCAGCAAGCACCCCATTGACGCGGGCGACGCAACGACATCTGCGAGAGCCGCACGCGCACGATGGGCAGTGCGTCATCATTGATCTCGACCGGCGCATGCTCCTCGGGAAAGAGCGCCACCTGCTGCGGCGCATCCTCATCCTGCCCAAAGACCTCCACCGTCTTGCGCCACGAAGCCTCCTGCCTGCCGTTGAGCTCCCCAAGATACAGCACATGTCGCTGCACGATGCGACCATCATGCAAACGGCGGTTTTGCTTCGCGCCGCCTCACGGCGCTCACCCCTTCGGGGCAGCCTGCGGCTGGCTACCTCGTCCCTCGGTTCAACCACACTCCAGTAGAGGTGTTCCTTGCCATCTTTGAGACGTTTGTTGCAGCGCAAAAACATGATGGCCGATGAAAATAGCCACCGATTTCAGAGCGCAACAACCAAGGTCTGCACTACAAGCCCTTTCGGACACCACCCCCTCGAAAAATCAAGGCTTCCAGCGCCGAAAAACACTGAAAATCCTCAAAAACAGGGTCGAATCCGCGAAGTCGGGCTATCGCTTGATAGGAGCCTCTTCTGGTGCGGTCAATGCCCTTCGGCGGCTGGCGGCATCTTGATTCTTCAAGGCCTCGACACGTCGGAACATCCGCTCCAGATCGTAGTGCCCGGCCTTCAGCATGCGCTCGAAGGCTGGCACGAGATCGAAGTAGGTGGCCAGGGTGTTGAGCCGTGCATTGTTGACGGGCCTTGTGAACCAGCGGTCAACGGGCACGGTGCCGCCCCAGCGCTGTTTGAGTTCTTCCGACTCCTGCCGCAGGCGCAGAAACTCCGCGGCTTTCAATGCCCTGAGTTCGGCTGGTGGCTTGTCCGTCCGGGCGTAGATCGTCTCCAAACGCCCGCGTGTAGCCAGCACGAGGGAGACAAACTCGCGCTCGAGCTTCACGTCGGTCCTGAAACGGGCGAGGTCGGCGGCGCGGCCTTGTGACCGCAGCCAGCGGCAAACCCCTTCGTGCGCGACGGCGTTGGCAAATGCTTCGTTAAAGTCAGTATCGCCCGGGATGTAGAGGCGCTGATGTGTCAGCTCGTGGAAGAGCATCTCGGCGAGATCGACATCGGTGTGGCGGAGGAAGGTGTTCAAGACCGGATCGCGAAACCAGCCGAGGGTGGAATACGCCTCGACACCGCCCACGAAGACATCATAGCCCTGCGCGCGAAGCTCCGCGGCCTCGGCTTCGGCGCGCTTTTCGTCAAAGAAGCCGCGGTATTTGAGGGAGCCGACCAGGGGATACCACCATGTCTTGCCCTTCACCGAGAACTCAGGGGCGGCATAGATGACCCAGACCGCATACTTCCTTCCGAGGTCGCAATAGCAGTCGTACTGCTGCTCCGCAGGCAGATGCAATTCGTTGGAAGCAAAAGCTCGAAGTTCCTGCACAAGCTGGAGTTGCTTCTTGAGGTTCGCCGGCGTGGCTTCGTCCTTTAGAAGGCCCTCGATGGGCCGCGCCTTGCTGGAAATCTCCCATTGGCCGCGCGCGGCCTGGGTATAGAAGGAGACAGTGCGGCAGGAAGCGAGTGCCGCGGCGGCCAGCGCCACGAACCACCAGCGGCAGGTCAGTTTAGGACGGAGCATTGGCAGTGATAGGAGCTGGTTGATCGGAGATCGTGGATGGTGGGCGGCGACACAAACAAGAAGGGCCGGTGGTGCCGGCCCTTCGAGGTTTCTGGGTGAATTGATGTTTCTCAGCCGGCTTACAGGCTGCCGTTGCGGCGGCGGCGGAAGAACAGGCCGAAGATGCCGAAGAACACCAGCATCAGGCGGCTCGGTTCAGGCACCACGATGACAACACCGTAGGTGGCGAACAGGCTGGTGTCCCATTGCAGGCCGGTGCTGGTCAGGTCCGGCAGGTCGAGGTCCTGGGCGCTCAGCGGCTCTGCACCGAGCTGGAAGCGGCTGCCGACAACGAAGTTGGTGCCGTAGGTGGCACCGAAGCCGCTGGCGAGGCCGACCCAGTCGATCAGGTTGAAGAACTCGCCACCTTGGAAGGTCGGAACACCCGTGCTCGTGACGTTGATGGTGCCTTGCGGGTTCACCGTGAAGGTGCCGCCGACGTTGACGTAGTCGTGTCCGCTCAGGTTGCCGAAGAGGCCGTTCAGGGCGTTCTGCTGGGTGGTGGTGCCGGTCGGCAGGCCATCAATGAAGGTGAACATGTTGCTCACACCATCCCAGCCCAAGTCGAAGAGGCTGGTGGTCGGAGTGTTGGCCTGCATGGTCAGGCGGGTGGTGCTCACGGCCGGGCTGGTGCCGGTGATGGCCCCGCTGAGCGTGAGGTTGCTGGTGACGTTGATGTGGCCGACCTGATCGCCCGCCGTGGCGAGCGTATTCAGGCTGGACCCGCCGGGTGACATCGTGCCGATGAGGCAGACTTCACCGACTGCATCGCCAATCACCAGCGAGCCGGTAATGATGCCGCGGTTGGTGTTGTCCGTCTTGAGCGTTCCCACTCCACCGCCGCTGACAGTGCCGTCGTAGGTGTAGGATCCCGCCGTCGGTGCAGTGCGGCCGGAGACATCAAGGCCCGCGCCCGATCCCGGACCGACCTGGATCCACGGCGAGTCATTGATGGTGGCGGTGCCGGTGAGGGCAACGGTGCCGGCGTTGATCAGCGTGTTGCCACGGTAGGTGTTCACGTTAGTCAGGGTCAGCTTGTGGGTGCCTTCCTTGGTGATGGCCACGTTGTTCTGGATCACACCGCCGTAGGTGTAGTCGGCGGTGGAACCAGTGCCGACGCTCAGCACGCTCGGGGCGGCGGCGGTGGAGGAGTTCGTGATGAAGCCGGAACTGCTGGCGAATGTGCTCGTGCTCGACGTTGAAACCGCCGAGAGGTGCTTCACGCTGGCGTTGTAGCCGGCCATGTCGAGCACGCCGCGGCTGGAGGTGGTGAGATCACCACTCTGGGCCATGGCCGTGTTCGAGCCGAGGCGCAGCGTGCCATTGGCGATGCTGGTGCCGCCTGAGTAGGTGTTGTTGCCCGAGAGGATGACGGTGTCGGTGCTCTGCTTGGTCAAGCTGCGCGAGCCGCCGCTTTCGGTGATGTTGCCCTTGATCTCGAGGATGGCACCGCGGGCGGTTCCGGTGAGATCGCTGCTGTTGTTGACATCGGAGCCCACACCCGTGGACTGGTCAGCGGTGCGGCCGTTGTCTGTGCCGTTCGGACCGTCGGTGAAGGCGTTCTGGCCGACGAAGGAATTGCCGGCAAGCTCAATGTTGACCCCCGTGCCGAGCGTGCGGAAG
>JAIBCL010000051.1 GCA_019694165.1 Verrucomicrobiaceae bacterium
CCTTGCGCACGAACTCGACGGTGTCCAAACGCAGTCCCGCCTTTTGCTTCAAAGCTCCGTGACAGGCATAGCACTTCTGCTTCAGCAGCGGCTTGATCTGCGAAGCATAGTCCACCGCCGCCGCGCCCGAAGACGCGAACGCAAGCGTGCAAGTGAACCATGTGACGAGTGCCTTCATGCGACTGCGTGGCAACCGCATACATACCCTCCGGCAACGGGCGTTGTTGCGCGCGCCTCCACGGGTGGCATCGATCAATCGAGACAGCTCACTTGTCAGGCTTTCTCGTCAGCGCCGTCTGAATCTCAGCATCCGGCAGCACACGGCGATGAATTTGCAGATCGCGAAGCTCGCCATTGAACGGACCATTCATGCCCGCGCCAAGACGAAGCGGTGCATCGCTGTCGAGCGTCCATGACGAAGCATCGAAGCCAGTGCTCTCGGCGACTTGCTTGCCATCGACATGCAGCGTGAGACGAGTCGCGGTCTTCACAGCGGCGATGTGATGCCAGCCGGACGCCAGCGAGTGATCCCATGCGACCTGTCGTCCGTGGCGCGCGGCCCAGACTTTGCCGGAAGGCAGCGTGCTGCAAAAGACCTCGCCTGCGTGCTCGGCCATCGTCCACGCGCGGCGATACTCCACGTCGGGCGTGAGATCGAGACGCTGCCAGAGCGACCACTTGCAATCGCCATCATAGGTGTGGACCTGCGCGAGCGGCAGCGTGCCCGCGATGAAGCGCCCGTTGTGCACCATCATGCCCATGACCTCCAGTTCTTCGCCAAGACGACCGGTGTCTGTCCATCGGCCCACGTCTTCAAATCGAAACACGCGCCCGCTTCTCCAGGTGGCGACGTGCAACCGTCCCTCGTAGCTCGTGAAGGCATAGGTTTGCGTGTTCGTGCTGTCGCCGACCTGTCCGCAATCCGTCCACGCTTTGCCATCAAAGCGATAGACGCGCCCGCCATCGTAGCTGCTCGCGTAGAGGAAGCCGTCATGCACCGTGAGCGACACGACGCGACGCGGTCCCATCTCGCCCGTTTGATAATCCGGTCCGATGGCATCCGGCAGACGCGTCCACTTCGTGCCGCCTTCATAGCGGAAGAAGCCCGCTGGTTTGTAGAGTGATGAGGCAAACAACCGGCCTTGAAACACCACGAGTCCGCCCACCGCCTCCGTGTCTGGCAACTGCCCGCAATCCACCCACTTCGTGCCACCTTCATAGCGAAACACATGACCACCGAGCTTCACGTTCTGCGACTCCGGCAGATGCGATCCCGCCACCCGATACTTCCCCGTGCCCGCATACAGCGCGCCGTCATGCGCCGCGAGTGCCGTGACCGAATTGCTGCCGTCGAGACCACCGCAATCCGTCCATCGTTCACCACCTTCGTAGCGATACACATGCCCGCTATCGCCCGCGCCCGGCTCGCAAGTGCCCGCATACAACGCGCCCTCGTGCGTCGCCATCGTGAAGGCAAACAGCGCCTTCCCTGGTTGCCCGCAATCCCGCCAAGCACTCGGTTTGTCATCGTCGATCCCGAACTGCAAATGCCGCCAGCCCGCCTGGCTCGCCGTCGCCCCCGGCGCGCTCTTCAGCGTCAGATGAAACCCACGCTTCTTCTTCGTATCGTATCGGCTGAGCAAATCGCCAGTCACTCGATCCATCGCATCCGCCCTCGCCCACACACTCACGGAGAAGTCACCCGTGCCGAGCTTCGGTGCTTGGTCAGATGCGATGCTCAGTGGTTGATCCACTCGCGGCCAGGCCTGCGCGGCAGGTTCCGCAGCGTGGAGGCTGAAGGAGGATAAAGCGAGGACGGTGCTTCGGAGGAAGGAGTGGCGGGTGGAGGTGGGTTTCATGATTCCCCTCTTCTACGCTGGAGAATCCTTCACTTCTTCGCCATTGCCTCCACCTCGCTCATCTTGAAACGCAAGCTGACGATAGAGGTGCCGATGTTTTCCTTGCGATCGTTCGCATCCGTGGCCGAAGCGCCCAACGCATGACACGCCGGCGGCAGCGAGTCCGACGTGTGCACATACAGCCGCCCGTTTTTCTCATCCTGATGATAACTCATCAACGTTGTCTCCACCTCCGCCGCGCTCATCTTCGGCTCCAGCGTGCGAAGTGTGCTGCGCTCAAACACCGACTCCGCCCTTTGCGTCATCTCCGTCACAAACACATCCCGCAGCCCCGGCGCCGCCTTGAAGTCCCCCAACTCCACATCCCCCCGCATCAACACACTCCCCGCCCGCCACGCGCGAATCGTGATCGGCGCCTCCGCCGTCCCCACCAACGTGCCCGCCACCACCTCCCGATACTCCCCTGGCATGATCGTGAGCGTGTCACCTGCTTTGAGCGCCGCCACACCCTCGCCAATCGTTTTGAAGCCGCCGGAACCGACGGTGAGTTCAGCGGCTGAGGCACAGGAGATGAGAAAGCAAAGTCCGAGACGAAGCATGAAGCCACTACGCCCTTCGTGCGGCGATTTTGGCGATGTGCGTTGTGGGAGCGCCACTCGTCGAATGAAGTGCTTGGTGACCTAAGGCAGAAAGTAGCTGCGGCTTTAGCCGCATGTTTCGCCGATCTTCGGCTGAAGCCGAAGCCACTTTACCAATGCCGCTATGAGATCACGACTCACCCCCGAGAGCTTTGCTCACTTGATTGAACTTGATGAGCAGCCGGGTAACAGCATACCAGCCATGCTTGCCACTTCCGATCCACATTCCGGCAATCGCGTTTTCATCTCCTGCGTCACCACGGAGTTCGAGGATTGCACGGGACCGTTCAAAGGCTTCCGCACTCGCATAGCCAAAGAACTGCGTGCCGCCGACTGTGAAGTGAAGGTGCAGGAGGACTTTCGTCAGACCGATGAGGACACCGTTGAAAAACTCGACCTCTACATCCGCCGGTGCGCCGCCGTGATTCATCTCGTCGGAAGGAATCCAGGGGCCAAAGCTCATCCCAAAGCAGTGGCCGCCTATCTTGATGCGGTGCCAGACTTTCTTCACGCTCATCCCGAAGTGAGGGCAGCGCTCGGTGACTTCAGCGACCTCACTTACACCCAGTGGGAGTCCTTCATGGCATTGCACCACGGCATCGCACTCCGCATGTATGTGACCCCTGAAGGAAAAACGACGCAAGCCCATCACCTGGACCGCCTGCGACTCGGGCGCAAATATCCCAGCGACAAACCCATCGTCGAACCCGCCGACCTCGCCTGGACGCTGATTGGCGACCTCCGCTACATCATCCCCAGCATCCCTCTTCCAAAGCAGCGCCTCAGTCCGCCCCGCTTCATCCACCACGCCGCCGAGCACTTCCTCGGACGCGAGCCGCAGTTGGCGCTTCTCGATGAGGCATGGGCGAATGGCACCAACGTCCTCAGCATCATCGCCTGGGGCGGGGTCGGCAAAACCGCGCTCATCACCGAGTGGGTGCAGACGCGCTTCATCGAGAAGCAATGGAAGACCGATGACGGCCAGCCCGCCCTCGACGCCTATTTCGACTGGACCTTCTACGATCAAGGCACCCGCTCCCTCGCCGACGGCACCGAGGCACGCACCGGCAGCGTCGGCGACTTCTTCGAGCAAGCCCTCGCCTTCTTTGGTGATCCCGATCCCAATCTCCCCGGCAAAGGCCGCCGCCTCGCCGACCTCATCCGCCAGCAGCGCAGCCTCATCATCCTCGACGGCCTCGAACCCCTGCAACAACCACCCGGCCATCCCCAGGCCGGACGCCTGCTCGATCCCGACCTGCGCGACCTCCTCGCCGCCCTCGCCGTCTCCAACCCCGGCCTCTGCCTCATCACCAGCCGCCAAGCTCTCACCGACCTCCACAGCCTCCGCCGCACCGTCCACACCGAGCACGAACTCGAAGACCTCCCCGTCGCCATCGCCATCCGCCTCCTCCGCCAGCTCCAGATCAAAGGCACCGACCAGGAGCTAGCAGAAGCCAGCGAGAAGTTCGGCTGCCACGCCCTCAGTCTCACGTTGCTCGGTCGCTACCTCTGCGATGCACACGATGGAGACATTCGACGACTGGATCGCATCGACCTCCAACGCGCCGACACCCTCACCCGTGAAGATCGCCACCGCACCGCCTGGCGCATCCTCGAGACCTACGAGCACTGGCTCGCCACCGCCCAAGCCGACGGCAATCCCAAGACGTTGGCGGTCCTCCGCCTCACCGGGCTCTTCGACCGCACTGCCACCGCCGACTGCCTTGCTGCGCTTCGTGCTAAACCCGCGATCCCTGGTCTCACTGATGCCATCTGCGATATGGCTGATGATGAGTGGAACATCCTGCTCAAGCGACTGGAACGGGCGCATCTGATCAAGCTGTGCGAATCACCCAACCCTATATTATCCATCCCAGACCAAACTTGGTCCATCGACGTGCATCCGCTGATTCGTGAATACATCACAAAACGACTCAGTGAACAGCAAACAAAGGCTTTTCATTTCGCGCATAGACGCCTGTTCAACCACCTGCAAAAGATTACCCCAGACAGGCCATCTTTGCTTGCTGATGAAATTCAGCACCTTTACCAAGCCATAGTGCATGGTTGCCATGCTGGTTGTTTCGTCCACGCATTCAAAGATGTCTATTACCGACGGATTCAGAATCGGAACGCATGGCACGCCACAAACAAACTGGGCCTCGTTGGAGCCGATTGGTCTGCGCTGTCACATTTTTTCACAAAGCCATGGACGGTGCTAGACTCAAGGTTGTCGCTCGAAATCGCGCAGCGCGTTACTCGCCAAGCGGCTTTTAGCCTCAGGGCTTCCGGTCAGCTTGCGGAAGCTGAATCAGTAGGAGCTTTGGCTCTGAAATTGGCTCAACAAGCTCCTGACGAGCGCCGAAGTGATATTATTGCGGCCACGCAGCTTTCAGCCGTGAAGCTGCTTCTGGGGAAATTGAATGAAGCTATCCTCAATGGAGAAGTTGCAGTCGCACTATCTGCCAACTACCAGGGAAAGGACATTGAGCGACTCGTTTCACCACGCTGCACTCTAGCCAACGCACTCTTTCACGGCGGAAATCGGCCTGAGGCAGAACGAGGCTTCGCAGATGCCGAACGGATTGAGAAAGTAGAGTTCCCAGTCTTGGGAGAGCTTCAAGCATATGTGTTCCATCTGTTGATTTTGTCCGAAGCAGAACGCTCTGCATGGAAACTCGTCGTCAATTCATCAAACTCGCTCTCGCCGCTAACTCGTGCTGCTGTTGAGGCTTGCTGCAAGTCCGTCGAGGACAGGTTGAACTTGAGGCAGCGCGTCGACCAACAGCCCATAGCGCTGGTATCAAAAGGGCTTGCTCTGATGACCCTTGGTCAAATCTCTCTATTTCGTCGAGTATTTGACGGTGCAACTTCCAGCTCGGATCAACCGAACTCACATGGACTTTGGCAAGCAACGATTGTTTCTTGCCTCCGTTCTTCCGGCCAGTTGCAGTTTGTTGGTGAAGCTCTCACGGGCGCAGCCTTAGCTAGTCATCTTGACGGAGATCATGAGGGAGCCTGCGCTGACCTCGAAGAAGCACAGAGCATAGCCGAGCGTGGTCCCATGCCGCTCTTGCTTGCCGACGTGCATCTGCACCGTGCGCGACTCTTTGGCCGAATCCCCGCTGATGAACGCAGCAAGAAGTTCCCCGACATCGACCCAAAAGCTGAACTGCGCGAAGCCCGCCGCCTCATCGAGAAACACGGCTACTGGCGGCGCAAAGAAGAACTCGAAGACGCCGAGGCTGCGGCGGTGCATTGGTAATTGACCGTTGCCTCAAGGCGATTGAGCCATAGACTTGACGCATGAGTCCGCCCGTGCCCGCCCAACTTTTGCCCGACATCATGTCGAAGATTGCCGCCTTGGAGCCTGCGTGTCTTGCGGCCGTGCATCAATTCCTGGTTCGACTGGAACTGGCGCAACTGACTGAGGAAATCCAAGATGAAGCCGAGGCGCTCCGCCAAGCGGGAGCCTTCTCGCCGGACCTGATCGAAGCTGCCGTGCGCGAGCATCGGCGCAACCATCCGTATGCGGCGTGATGCTGGTGGTGATCGACACCAATGTGATGTTGTCGGCTTTCGCCCGGCAATCACCGTTGGCTCCGTTGTTTCGATCCATCGCCGCAGGCCGTCTGAGGCTGGCCGTGACCTCCGCCATCGTGCTGGAATATGAAGAGATCGCGCAAGTTCGAGGAGGGGCAGCGTTCTCGGCAAAGGTGATGCATTGGTTGAGCCTGGTGTCTGCCTCTTGGGATTCGGTGGAGATGGTGCACCCGGCTTATCAGTTCAAAGTGATCGCGTCAGACCTCGACGACAACAAGTTCACCGACTGTGCCATCTCTGCTCACGCCGATTACGTGATCACGGAGGGCAAGCACTTCGCTCCGCTTGCCAACGCAGGATACAAGCCTCAACCGATCACCCCCGAGGCGTTCATTGAGCGGTATCGCGGTGTGCATGTGTGATGCGGTTGGTTCAGTCCTTTAGCGTGATCCGCGCCGAGTGAATGTCCCCACACAACTCACCAGGCGAGCTTTTGATCTGGGCCCACACGGCGACGAGAGTGCCATCGGGCACGCGGATGCTGCGGTGACGGTCGCCAGTGCTTGTCATGCAGTGGCGCCCTGCCCCATCCTGCGCGCTGCTTCTTCGCGTCGCATTGGCTGAGCGAATCGCCTGTTACCCGGTCCAGCGCATCCGCGCGAGCCCACACACTGACGTAGAAGTCACCCGTGCCGAGTTTCGGTGCCTGATCAGCCGCAATGCTCAGTGGTTGATCCACTCGTGGCCATGTGTGTGCGGTGGCTTCTGTAGAGTGAAGCCGAAAGACGAACAAACCGAGTGCGCCTGAGAGGAGGAGGCTGGTTTTCTTAGCGGTGAAGAAGCAATCACGGATAATAAAACTGAATGCCGGGACACTGCGCGAAGTGCCAGTCAAAGGCTCCGGTGCGCGAGGTGGGGAGTGCTTGGCCGAGATAGGCGAGCGCGAGTGTGCGGAACCATGTCGGGAACATGGCGCTGCCATCCACGGGTGCGGCGAGGAGCGGGTGACCGTATTGGAACTTCGTGCCGCGAATCCAGGTGAAGCCGCCGTCGTTGTTCTGATGACTCCACACATGATCTTCGACTCGCGCGAGCGCCTTCTCGATCTCCGCGCGCTGCGGGCTCGCTCGCGACAGACGCGCGAGCGGATCAATCGAATCAATGTCCTCGCAGGCGCTGCTGTGCGGGCCATGCACGCCCTGGCCGAAGCCGTTGTCCTTCCCACCCTGTGTGCGCAGGATGTGCGCGATGGCAGCTTCCGTGTGAGGCACGGGCACGCGGTCGTAGAAATAGAGCAGCCAGAAGTGATACGCGCCCATCACCGCGCGCGAGAGGTTGTCGCCCTTGCTGACATCGTAGCTGCCCCAGAGGCCGCTTTGCTCGTTGAGATGATGATGCGTGAGCCAGTCGAGCATCACGCGCATGGCCTCGGCGGCGCGTGGCTCCTTTTGGAAATCACGCGTGTATTGCAGCAGTGTGCCAATGTTCAGCACTTCATTACCGGCAAAGTCCGCCTTCCTCCAATCACGCGCCTCCAGCCACGCGGTGAGTTTGGCCTTGTCATAGAAGGGCTCCAGATGCGTCATCGGTTTCGCCGCCACGGCACCGAGACAGGTGAGCGCGGTGACGACGTGGCAGCTCAGATGCCGACGTCCGCACCACTCGGGATCGTCTTTATACCAGCCCTCGCCAAAGATGCGCGGATCGCGGAAGAGGCCATCGTCGTCCTGATGCGACTGGAGATACGCGATCCATTCCTCGCGCTGCGACTTGCTCAGCGAATCGAGATCGCGGTAAAGACTGCGCGTCATCGCCGCATAGGTGGAGCTGTAAAGAGTGGGCTCCGGCATGTCCGCCGAGTAGCGGTAGCGGCCATACGCGCCGTCTTTGAAACGCATCGCCTCGATGAAGCTCAGCGTGCGCGTTCGACGCTCTCGAATGAAACATGTGTCCGCTGCGATGAGCGGCGATGGTGCCGCAGCGAAAAGCGCGGCGCGAAGACAGTCGCGCCTCGTGAGCAACGATGGCGGTGACGTGTTCAACTTCATGATGTGCTACTTACGCGAAGTGCATCGCTGATCGTGCGCCGCTCGCCCGCTCACGCCAGCAACTCATGCACCACCTTCCCATGCACATCTGTGAGCCGGCGATCGACGCCGTTGTGGCGGAAGGTGAGCTTCTCGTGGTTGTAGCCGAGCAGATGCAGCATGGTGGCGTGTTGGTCGTAGCACATCGTGTCGTTCACGGCGGCGGCGTAGCTGAACTCGTCGCTCTCGCCATACGATGCGCCGCCTTTGACACCGCCACCGGCCATCCAGCTCACGAAGGTGTTGCCGTTGTGGTCGCGGCCTTTGCTGCCCTGGCTGTAAGGTGTGCGGCCAAACTCGGTGGTCCAGATGACGAGTGTTTCATCGAGCAGGCCGTGGCTCTTCAGATCGTGCAGCAGGCCGGCGATGGGTTTGTCGGAGCGCACGCACATCTTTTGGAAATCAGAGCCGGGCGTGACATCACCGTGGTTGTCCCAGTTCCCGGCGGCACCATTCAAGCCGGAGCCGACCCACAACTGAACGAAGCGCACACCGCGTTCGACGAGACGGCGCGCGATGAGGCAGTTCTTGCCGATGGGCTCGGTGAGGGAGTCATCGAGGCCGTAGAGTTTTCGTGTGGCGGCGGACTCGCCCTGGATGTCGAGCACCTTTGGCACGGCGAGTTGCAGACGCGCGGCGAGTTCATACGAGGCGATGCGGGCTTCGAGTCGTGAATCATCCGGCGCGCTTTGATGATGACGTTGATTGATGCGGCGCAGCAGTGCGAGTCCGTTACGCTGCGCATCGCCGGTGGCGAAGGCGGCAGACTTGGGCGCGAAGAGATCCGGCACGGGATTGTCGGACGAAGGCTTCAGCATCGTGCCCTGATGCATCGAAGGGAGGAAGCCGTTCGTCCACGCGGACTTGCCGCTCCACGGCAGGCCCACAGGATCGGGCAGCGCGACGTAGGCGGGCAGTTCGCGGGATTCGTTGCCCATCGCGTAGTCCACCCAGGCGCCCACGGTGGGAAATCCGGGCGTGAGAAAACCGCTCACCTGCATGGTCATCCCGGCGCTGTGTTCACTGGTGGGCGCGTGCATGGCCATGAGAAAAGCCATGTCATCCACGCAGCCAGCGAGATGCGGCAGCGCGCTGCTCACCCAGCGTCCACACTGGCCGTGCCGCTTCCATTCCCACGGACTGCCGAGCACAGGACCGGGCGACGAGACGGTGCCGCCCGTCACCTTGAACGCGACTTTCTCGCCGCTGCGTTTCTGCAACGCGGCCTTGTAGTCAAAGGTGTCGCACTGGCTCGCGCCACCGAGCATGAAGAGCTGGATGACGGCTTTCGCGCGCGGCGGATGATGCGGTGCCGTGGCTCCGTGCGCTTCATCGGCTACCAAGGTCGAGAGCGCGGCAGCACCGAAGCCCGCGCCGGTGTGACGCAGGAAATCGCGACGCGAGACTAGCGCGTGGTGCTGGCGATGACAAAGCGTGGGCAGATGCATGGCGGTGGCGGCTCAGTGGATGAAGAGGAACTCGTTGCTGTTGATCAACACGCGGCAGGCATTTGCCAAACCATGCTGCTTGGCATACGCGATCACCTCCGCGCGTGTGTCAGCATCAGGCAATCGCGCATGCAGCAGGAGGAAGAGTTGATCCACCTGCGCATCGGTCGTGGCTGCATCGCGCGCGAGACGCGCGGCAAGGTGTTCGCACTGGCGTAGCACGAAGCGATTGTTGTAGAGCGACAGCGCCTGTAGCGGCGTGATCGTTTCGTTGCGTCGCGGTGTGGAGAGCGACGGATCGACCGAATCAAACGCTTCCAGCAGCGAGTCGTTCGCATTGCGGAAGAGGAAGCGGTAAACGCCGCGCCGCAGGCTCGCGGGCGCATCGGGATCAAAGCCATCGTAATCAATGCGCGGCACCACATTGGGATTCGGATCGCTGAAGTTGAACTGCATGGCCGACGGGCCGCCCATCGCGGGATCGAGCCGACCGCTCACCGCGAGCAGCGAATCACGAAGCTGCTCCGCATCGAGCCGGCGGCGGTTCTGTCTCCACAGCAGACGGTTCTCCGCATCCACGGCGCGGGCGCGCTCGGTGTCGGCGGAGATGCTGCTCTGTCGATACGCAGCGCTGAGCACGATGAGTCGATGCAGATGCTTGAAGGAGCCGCCACTGTCGCGGAACTCGCATGCCAGCCAGTCCAGCAGCGCGGGATGCGAAGGCGTGGCTCCCATGCGACCGAAGTCATTCATGCTCTCCACGATGCCGCGCCCGAAGTGCCAGTGCCACACGCGGTTCACGATGCAGCGCCAGGCGAGCATGTTGCGCGGATCGGTGACCCACTGCGCGAGCGCGGCGCGGCGTTGCGCTTCGTTCTTCGCATCCGCGATTGTGAAGGCATTCGTCAGCGTGCTCACGGCACTCAGTCCCGCAGGCTTTACCTCCGCGCCCGGACGATGAATGTCACCGCGCGCGAGGATGTGAATCGGATACGGCTCAGCAGGCGGGTAGTAGTTCCGCTTCTTCGGAATCGCGGAGCCGATGGCCCACACTTTCTCCGGCGGCGGCAGCGCAGCGATGAAGTCGTCCACGACTTTCAAATCCATCTTCCCCGCGCGCACGGTGGCGAGCAGATCTGGATCGCCGGGCTTCGCGGCTGCGTCGCTGCTCACCGACATGCGCAGTCTGCCGATGAGATGCTGCTGACCGTGCAGCTGCGCGAGCTTCACCACCAGCGGCGATGCGTTCACTGCCTTCTCCAGCGTGAAGACGATGGCGTGCGAGCGACCTTCCTGCGGATGAATGCCCCACGCGGTCTTCGGATTGCCATCCACGGCCTTCTTCGCGTCCCAGCCTTGTTGATCAAAGTCAGCGCTCGCGGCTTTGATCTTCACCGCCGTCGCACCTGACGTGATCGTAACCTCGGACAAATGCAGATTGCCATTGCTGGGCTGCCTGCCTGGACCGCGATGAGGCAATGCTTCATCCGCGATCACTTCGATGCGCACGGCGGCCACGCTCGTCATCGGCGCATCGAGCGTCAGCGTGTAGGTGTCCGTGTCCGCCGCTTCACCTTCGAAGCGAAACGAGCCGTCGGGCAAAGCTTTCGTGGTCGTTGCAACGGATGTTGTTTCGATCTTCGGCGACACAGCGGTCCATGCTTTCTCCATCGCTTGCAGCCGCGTCGTGATGTCCGCGAGACGCGACTTCACCTGCTCGCGATCCGCCGCGGCGAGCGACTCTACCTTTGCACCCGATTCGACACGCTTGCGCACGTCCTGCCAGTGCTTGCGTTCGTCGGCCAGAGCTGTGTCGCTGTCATACTCACGCTCACCACGAACCACGCCGGCGAAGACTGACTGCATCGCGTAGTAGTCGCGCTGCGTGATGGGATCGAACTTGTGCTCATGGCATCGCGCACAATGCAGCGTCACGCTGAGAAACGTCGCGCCCACGCTGCTCACCATGTCGTCACGATCGAGGTTCAGCGCGATCCGCTTGCAATCCGTGCTATCCACTTGCTCCACGAGCGCGCTCTGATTGAACGGACCCGCCGCCGCAAAACCCAACGCGGGCATCACGTCAGGATCCTTCGCAAACAGCGCATCCGCCGCGAGCTGCTCCTGCACGAAACGCGCGTAGCCTTTGTCCTCATTGAACGAGCGGATCACATAATCCCGATAACGCCACGCGCTCATCCGCGGACGGTCCATGCCATAGCCGTCCGACTCGCCGTAGTGAACGACATCCAGCCACAGCCGCGCAAAACGCTCGCCGTAACGAGGCGACGCCAGCAGCCGCTCCACCAGTCGCGCATAAGCGTCTGGCGCAGTGTCCTGCACAAAGGCGCGCACTTCCTCCGGCGTCGGCGGCAGTCCGTGCAGATCATACGTCAGACGACGGATCAACGTCACGCGATCCGCCTCCGGTGCCATGCTCAGACCGTGCTCGCGCAGCTTGGCGCGGATGAAGGCATCAGTATTGCCCGGCGGCTTCTTCTCAGGCAGCGGCTGAAACGACCACCAATCGGAAGTCGCACGCGCCACTGCTCTCACACGCGGATCAGGCGCGCCACGCTTCACCCATTCCTCCAGCAGCGCGATCTCTGCTGGCGGCAGCTTTTCCTTCGGCGGCATCTGATGCTCGTCGTCTCTCCAGCGGACCATCTTGATGAGCAAGCTCTCCTCCGGCTTCCCAGGCAACAACGTCGGCCCCGAGTCTCCGCCCTGCTCCCAACCTGATTTGGAATCAAGCGTGAGCCCGCCCTTCATCTTCTTCTCATGCGAATGACACTCGAAGCAGCGCTGCTTCAAAAGAGGCTGAATTTGTGCCGTGAAGAATTCATCCGCGCGAACACCCACGACACCGATGAACAACAGGAGTGCGGGGATTGTGGCTCTCATGTCCGCAGGCTCCTGTGAATCTCACGCGATGATCTCCCGCACCACTTCGCCGGAGATGTCGGTAAGGCGATAGTCGCGACCGAGCTTGCGCCAGGTGAGTCGCTCGTGATCGAGGCCAAGGAGATGTAGGATGGTGGCGTGGAGATCGTGCAGATGCACTTTTCCTGCGACGGGTCGGTAGCCGAACTCATCGGTCTCGCCGTGCACGAGACCGCCTTTCACGCCGCCGCCGGCCATCCAGGTGCAGAAGCTGTCGGGCTGATGCTCGCGGCCGTGCTTCTCGATGGGCGAAGTGCCGCTGAGGTCCTGGCTCCACGGTGTGCGGCCAAACTCGCCGCTCCACACGACGAGTGTTTCATCGAGCAGACCGCGTGACTTCAGATCGCGAATCAAACCTGCGCACGGCTGGTCGGCAGCAGCGCAGGACTTGGGCAACGCGCCGCGGATGTCGCCGTGGTGATCCCAGCCATCCATCGTGACTTGCACAAAACGCACACCCGCCTCGCTGAGACGACGCGCTAACAGGCAGGCGCGGCCATTCTTGTCTGTCGCACCGTTGCCGATGCCGTAGAGCTTCTTCGTTGCCTCGGTTTCCTTGGAGAGGTCAACCAGCTCCGGCGCGGCGGTCTGCATGCGGAATGCGGTCTCGAGACTGTGGATCATGCCTTCGAGATGCACGTCACTCGCATCGCGCGCGAGCAAACGACGGTTCATGCGCTGGATGAAATCAAAGCGTCGTCGCTGCGTGGTGCTGTCCGTCGTTGCGTCGGTGAGGAAGTCGATGGCGGGATCGCTTTCTTTGGCAGGAAGAATGACCGGCGTGCCCTGATGCGCGGCGGGCAGGAAGGACGAGCCGTAGAGTCGCGTGTCGATGCCAGGATGGATGGTGAGGAAGCCGGGCAGACTTTGATTCTCTGTGCCGAGCCCGTAGCTTATCCATGATCCCATCGAAGGCCTCGCCTCGGCAGTGACACCGGTGTGAAACTGCAGCGCGGCGGGGCCGTGCTGGTTGTTGTCGGCATGAACCGCGCGCAGCAGGCACAGCTCATCGGCGATGGCGGCGGTGTGCGGCAGCAAGTCAGAGATGGTGACGCCGGATTGTCCGCGCGGCCGCACCGGAATGTTCGTGCCGAGTGCGAGGAGCTTCTTCGTGCTCTCGTGTTTCTCCCGCTCAGGCAATGGCGCGGAAACACTTTGCCCATGCTTCTGCTGGATGAGAGGCTTGGGATCGAACAGATCCATCTGCGAGGGGCCGCCAGCCATGTAGAGAAAGATGACGCGCTTGGCCTTGGCCGTCATCTTCGGCGGATGCTGTGCGAGCGGGTTCGTCGCGCCCTGCAACAATCCATGCAACGCCAGCGCACCGAACCCGGCGCTCGTTTGTAGCAACCAGGCGCGGCGGGAGATCATCGTGTGCGGAGGAAGCGGTGTCATGGGACGAAATGAGTATTGCGAACGAAGCGGATGTCAGTCATGATGTCTGACATGAAGACCAAGACCGCAGCCAAGAAATCCACCCGTCGTGCCACGAAGCCCGCCAAGGCCGTGCGCCGCGACTTCACCGTGCGCGACCTCAACCGCCAGCCGCAATCTTTGCTCGCTGCCGCGCAGAAACTTGGTCGCGTCATCATTCGCAGCAGGAGCGCCGGAAACTTCATTCTCACCCCGGAGGTCCCCGCTCCGAACAAGCGGGTCCAGGAAGCGGAGGCGTTCATGCAACGCCAGCGTGCCTTCCGTGAAAAACTCAGCCGGATGGGCTTTGTCCCGCCTTCCAAAGAGGATTCGGAGAAGATCGCCCGAATGATCGCCGGTGAGGAGCCATGATCTACGCGGACACCAACTTCTTCACCAACACCTTGGTGGACATGTCGCATCGGTCCGAGGCAGAGGCATTGCTGGCTGAATGCCGTGTCAGGCTTGCGGTGACGTGGTTGCACCGGATCGAGGTGGTCAATGCCCTGCAACAATGTGTGTTTCTCACACGACAGGGGATGCAGCAGATGCGAGTCACGCCGGAGCTTGCCATGGCAGCGGAGGCCAGGTTCTTCGATGAGGTCGATTTGGGGATTCGCTATCACCATTCGACGGTTTCTCCCGACTCTGTTGAATCGGTGTTCCAAACACTCGCCCACCGCCACACCGCTAAGGACGGCTTCCGCACTTACGACATCCTGCACGTCTCCTCCGCGCTCGTTCTTGGATGCGACACGTTTTGGAGCTTTGACGCGAAGGCCAAGAAGCTGGCGAAGCTGGAAGGTCTGAAGGTGAACTGAACGAGCCAGATTCCGCAGCGCGAACGAAGCGCGACGGAAGTGATGCGATGACGAGACGTTCATGGCGGACTCCATTCAGTAGCGAAGCAAAAACTCATTGGTGCCAAACAAGGCGCGGGCCAGCTCGGTCCACGCGGCGGACGGGGAAGTCGTGGCGTCGGCGTCTTTGAGGAAGGCGAGCGCATCGGCTTTCTCTTCTTGAGTGACGGGTCGGTTCAACACTCGCAGCCAGAGTCGCTCGATGCGCGTGGTGTCGCGGTCGGCGCGAGCGAGCAGATCGCTCGCGAGATCGGCAGCGCGTTGGCGGATCAAGTCGGCATTCAGGAGGTAGAGCGATTGCGTGGGCACGGTCGTCTCGTTGCGCTTGCTGGTGATCTGCGCGGGCTGCGGGAAGTCAAAGATATCGCGCAAGCGTGCGGTCCCCGGCTGCGTGCCGGTGCGCACGACGGGCAGGTAAAGTGTGCGCTCGTAGTTCTGCGAGGCGCGCTCGGTCTTGATGCTGAACTGCGGATGATTGCTCTTCGGCGTGATGGGCAGTCCGCTGACGTTCTCGGGAAACTCCAGCGGCAAGCCTGGGCCGCCCACAGGTGCGGCAAGACGACCGCTCGCCACGAGCATCGCATCACGAATGGACTCGGCATCGAGCCGCTGACGATTCATGTGCGAGAGCAGCCGGTTCTCGGGATCATCTGCATTTCGAGTTTCGACTTTCGATTTTGAAGCTTCGCTGGAAAGCCGATACGCCCGCGACAGGGCGAGCAAACGAATGAGCTTCTTCTGTGACCAGCCTTCCTGCATGAAGCGATGAGCGAGGTAGTCGAGCAGCTCGGGATGGCTCGGCTTCTCACCGCGAATCCCGAAGTAGTCCACGCTGCGCACGATGCCTTCGCCGAAGAGCTTCTGCCACACGCGGTTCACGGCCACGCGCGCCGTGAGCGGGTTGCGTGCATCCGCGATCCAGCCGGCGAGTTGCAGACGACCGCTCTGCCCGGCGGGAATCTTTGGCTGCGGTCCCCACATCGCCACGCGCACGAGACCGCGCGGCATCGTATCGCCCAGCGCATAAGGATTGCCGCGAATGGTGAGCCGCATGTCCGCCGGCTGCGCCACATCCGCCACGGCGAGCGCCTGCGGTTTGCCGGGATCGAAATACTCACCGTGGGCGATGCGCTCATCGAGCTTCTTGATCTGCGCGGTCAGGTCATCGCGCCGCTTCTTGTTCTCCGTGTCGGTCTTGTCAGCGAGCATCTTCGATTCCGCCGTGAGCTTCTCCTTTTCCTCACGCCAGCTCGCGAGTTGCTTCGTGTGTGCGCTCACTGCTGCACTGTCCTCCGGCATCTCTGGCAGCGGCACTCGCAGGACGTTGCTCCAAATGCCGTGCTGCGTTTTGAACGTGGTCTTCGTGCTGCGAAACATGCCCGCGATCCCGTAGTAGTCCTGCTGGCCGATGGCGTCGAACTTGTGATCGTGACAGCGCACGCAGCCGAGCGTCATGCCGAGAAACGCGGTGCCCACCTTGCTCACTTGAGCGTCCACGAAGTCGAGTTCCATCTTCAGCTTGTCGATGGCGTTGATATCCACATCACCGAGCACGAGGAAGCCGGTCGCGATGATTTGCTCGCGACGCTTCTCTGGCGATTCCGCAGGGAGCAAATCCCCCGCGATTTGCTCGCGAATGAAGCGGTCGAAAGGCTTGTCCGCGCGATACGATTCCACGAGGTAATCCCGGTAGCGCCACGCGTGTTCGGCAAAGACTTTGCCTTCCGTGCCGATCTGCTCCGCATAGCCCACGAGATCCAGCCAATGCCGCGCCCAACGCTCGCCGTAAGCTTTGGTGCCGAGCAGTCGATCGACCACGCGCTCGTAAGCCTGCGGTGAGTGATCCGCGACGAACGCCGCGATCTCCGGCTCCGTCGGTGGCAGTCCTGTGAGATCGAACGTCACACGACGCAGCCAGGTGTGTGCATCGGTTTCGACACCCGGCTTCATCCCAGCGGACTCCAGCTTCGCCAGCACAAACGCATCCACCTCATTCAGCGGCCACGTTTTGTCTCGCACGCTCGGCGGCGCGACCTCGCGAACTGGTTGATATGCCCAATGCTGACGACCCGCTTCGAGATCAATGCCTTGCTTCGTCGCTACTACCGCAGACTCGCGTGGATCAGGCGCACCCGCCGCGACCCATTGCTCAAGAATCGCAATCTCACCGGCAGGCAGTTTCGCCTTCGGCGGCATTTCGAGATGAGGATTCGTGTATCGCACCGCCTCGATGAGCCGGCTCTTCTCCACCTTTCCAGGCACCAACGCCGGACCACTGTCGCCGCCCTTCTGCCACCCCGAGCGCGAGTCCAGCACCAGCCCGCCTTTGATCTTCACCGCATGAGAATGGCACTCGTAACATCTCTGCCGCAAAATCGGCTCCACCTGCTCACGAAACAAGTCCGCCCCCAACGCGCTCACCGCACTGACCCACAGCACAGCAAGCCCGCAGCACCAACGATGGAGGCACAGACGCATGGCCGATAACTACACCCGCAGCACGGCCATTCTTCGCGCTGGTCGGCAAACTTTTGTCCTTCGCGTCGTCGCAGCTGTGACTGGCTCGGCCGTCACAGACTGCGAGGTGCCGCCTACTTCCCCTTCAAATACTTGTCGAAGAATCCAAGCACCAGCGGGCGCAGGTCGCGCTGCTTCGGTTGCAGATGGAAGGTGTGCGGCGCGCCGGGGATGATCTCGAATTGGTAAGTCGCGCCCGCAACTTTCATGGCGTCGGCGAGCGCTTGGGAATCGGCGACGTTGACGGTGGTGTCGGCGTCACCGTGGAGGATGAGGAGCGGGGGATCGTTTTTGTCGATGTGCGTGCGTGGGTCGGCCTGCTTGTAGAGGTCGGGAGCTTCGGCGCGCGACTTGCGGAACATGGAGATGTCGCGCTGCTCAAACCACAGCACCGGGCCATAGAGATCGACGGCGCATTGCACGCGAGTGCTGCCTTCGCCGGGCGGATCGAGTTCGCCACCGCAGAGGCCGACCATCGCAGCGAGATGGCCGCCTGCGCTGCCGCCGATGACGCCGATGTGATCCGCATCAATCTGCAAACGCTCCGCATTCGCGCGCAGCCAGCGCACGGCTGTTTTGCAATCGTGCAGATTTTGCGGCCATGTCGGCGCTTTGCTCTCCTTGTAAGCGAGCTTGTAGTCGATGCTCATGCCGACGTAGCCGTTGAGCGCGAGCGTGGTGCCGATATTGATCTCGCGCGCGGCACGCTTCTCACCGCCGGACCAGCCGCCGCCATGAATGATGAGCACGGCAGGGAACTTCTGCTCCGGCTTCGGATTCGCAGGCAAATAAAGGTCTGCCTTCTCTTTTCGACCGCCACCGAGGTAATCGACGTCGTGCTCGGTGCGGATCTCATCAGCCGCGATGGCTGCGGTGACGATGAGGAGAGAGAGGAGATGCTTCATGATGAAAAAGTGAGTCAAAGGATGATCGGGAAACATCGAGGTGGTCAAGGTTTAGCGTGCGGCCGTGTTTGGTTTGGACCAAAGAATGTGCGCCACAAAGGTCGCGCCCTCGGCTCCGCGTTTTGCGGAGTCCTTCATGAACATGCCTTCGGAGACCGTGACCCACGACTCGCTCGCATTGATCGCGCACGCGCCGAAGTTGCCCATCTCCGCGCCGCGCTCGGGGATGATGATCTTCTCGCTGCTGCGGATGATGTGCAGCTTCTCGGTGTCCACGCGCGCCATGAAGAGCGGCGCGCGATGCCGCATGATGTGATCATTGTTCGCACCTCGTCTCGTGTAGATCAGGAACAAGCCGTCGCTATGCGCGAGCCAGTGCGCCTGCGTGTTGTAGCTGCCGAGATCACTGCCGTCGTCGAACGTCCACGCCTTCGGTTCGCTGAAGTGCAAACCATCATCGCTCACGCTGATGTAAGCGCGCTCATCGTTGCGCAGCGTGAGGTAGTAGCGCCCCGCGAACGCAATCAGCGATGGCTCATACAAGCCACGCGCGACCGCGAGCCGCAGCACGTTGCCGTTGCGCTCGTAGCTCAGCTTCTCGCCATCGAATCGACACTCCGTGACCGTGGTGCTGTAGCGATCCTTCGCGCTCGTGCCGATGTAGAGCGGCACCAGCAGCTTGCCATCCGGCTTCACCAGCCACTGAGCGCAGGCATTGCGGGCGAAGTTGAACTGCTCTTCCTCCGGCAACTGTAGCACCTGCCACGGCGTCCACTTCGAGGTCTTCGGATCAAAGACCGCATACACCGTCTGATGCGCGCTCTTCACGTCATCGAGTTGCTTGCCCTTGTCGCTGTAGCGCACCCGACATCCGATCGCGATGAGCCGCTGCGTCTTCTCATGCCAGCCTGGCGTCACATCCGCAACGCTGATCGTCACGCCATCGTCCTGCTTCTTCCAGTCAATCTCCGGCGGCAGCACCGGCCCCGACCACGCGCCATCGACGCCCTCGCGCCGCATGAAGTGCAGCCCCGAGTAGTAATCCGACACCATCAGATGCTTCTGAATCGTCATCACCACCCCGCCCGGAATCGCCGCCGCACGCGGATGAAACCACAGGAACTTCCCATCATCGTGCTTCATCACCGTCTCGAGTTTCACGGTGAAATCGACCGGCTCCGCAGCGGAAGCGACGAGGGCCAGGAAGGGAAGGAGATGGCGGAGCATTGGGACGAAACGCTCGTTCGTGGAGCACGCTATCCAATCTTGTTTGGATGTACGGCTGGCGTGCCAGCCGGTTGCTAAATTCACCGGGTGAGGGCCGTTGGTTTGCCCGATTTTTCCCATGCGACTTGTTTCCTTCAACTTCATGCGAGGCATCGTGCCCGCGTGCCTGCAACGCCTTCAGGCACTGGCTCTGGCGGGCGGTGTTCTGTTTGCGCCGGGTGTGCATGGAACGGTGAGTTTCGAAAAAGACGTGCGGCCCATCTTGAAGACGAACTGTTTCCACTGTCACGGCGAAGACGGTGAAACGAAGGGCGGACTCGATGTGCGGCTCGCTCGTTTCATCGTCAAGGGCGGCGAGCATGGCGCGGCGGTCTTGCCCGGCGATGTGAGCGGCAGCCTGCTGCTGTCGAAGCTAAAAAAGGGCGAGATGCCGAAGGGCAAGGCCAGGTTGAAAGACGCGCAGATTGCGTTGGTTGAGCAATGGATAGCCGAGGGCGCAATGACGGCGAGGCCGGAGCCGGAGAAGCTTGGGCCGGAGCAGGCGTTCACGGACGAGGATCGCGCATGGTGGGCGTTTCAGCCGATCCGCAGGCCGGGAGTGCCGGGCAGCGACGGGAAGGCAGGGTGGGTGAACAGCATGCCGGTGGATCGCGAGGGCAATGCTATTGATGCCTTCGTCCGTGCGCGGCTGGCGCAGGAGGGGCTCTCGCTGTCGCCGGAGGTCTCGGCGTCCACGTTCATTAGGCGCGCGACGTTTGATCTCACGGGGCTGCCGCCGACGCCGGAGGAGGTGGAGGCGTTTGTCTCCGAGACAAATGCCTCGGAGGCGAGTGGCAGAAAACCTGGTGCCGCCGGTGAAGGAGTGCGTGACGACTCATCGGACATTTCGTCTTCTGTCTTGAAGGCTTCCGTCTATTCGCGGCTGATCGACCGTTTGCTCGCCTCGCCCGCGTACGGCGAGCGCTGGGGCCGGCACTGGCTGGACATCGCAGGCTATGCGGACAGCGACGGCTACACGGACAAGGACCTCGAGCGCAAGCACGCATGGAAGTATCGAGACTACGTCGTTCGCGCTCTGAACAACGACATGCCCTTCGATCAGTTCATTCGTGAGCAGCTTGCGGGCGATGAGATGGTGCCGCAGCCGCACAAGAACCTGGATGCCGCCGCGATCGACAAGATCACGGCCACCGGCTTCCTGCGCATGGCCGCCGATGGCACCGGAGCGATGAACGACAAGGCCGCGCAGAATGCGACGATCGCCGACACCGTGAAAATCCTAGGCACCGCATTCTACGGGATGACCATAGCCTGCGCGCAATGCCACGACCATCGCTACGATCCCATCACGCAGGAGGACTACTACCGGCTGCGTGCAGTGTTCGAGCCCGGATTCGACACGAAGAACTGGCGCACGCCGAACGGACGGCTGGTGTCGCTGCTCACCGACCGGCAGCGCGCGGAGGCGGCAAAGATCGAGGAGGAGGCGAAGAAGCTCGATGCGGTGCGGGAGGCCAGGCAGGAGGAGTTCATCTCCGAAGTGCTGGAAAAGGAACTCGCCAAGGCTGCGGAGAAGGACCGCGGGGCGCTGCGAACTGCGTACCGGGCCGCCGCAGCGAAGCGCACACCCGCTCAGGTGGCGCTGTTGAAGGACCATCCGCGCGTGATGCAGTTGAGCGCCGGTTCGCTCTACCTCTATGACTCCACCTACAAGACAAAGCACGCGGACGAACTCAAGCAGATGGCAGACGCCGCCGCCGCCGTGCGCGCGAGGAAGCCCGTCGAAGAGTTTCTGCACGCCTTTGAAGAGACGCCGAAAACCGCAGCCGCCATCCCGGCTACGTTTGTCTTTCATCGGGGTGATCCCGAGCAGCCGAAGCAGCAGGTGAAGCCCGGTGATCTGAACATTCTGGCCGGCCAGCGCAATGTGGAGGTCGCCGAAAAGTCCCCGTCACTGCCCACCACCGGGCGCCGTCTCGCCTACGCGCAATCGCTCACGGACGGGCGGCATCCGCTGCTCGCCCGCGTGCTGGTGAACCAGATTTGGAAAGGCCACTTCGGCAGGGGGCTTGTCGCCACGCCCGCTGATTTCGGCCAACTCGGTGAGAAGCCCAGCCACCCTGAACTGCTCGACTGGCTGGCGAGCGAGTTCATGCAGAGCGGCTGGAGCCTCAAGCACATGCACCGGCTCATCATGCTATCACAGACCTGGCGCCAGGCCTCCCTGCGCGAGCCTTCGCGTGAGCGCATCGATCCCGACAACCGCCTGCTCGGTCGGATGAACGTGCAGCGCCTCGAGGCCGAGACCTTGCGCGACTCGCTCCTCGCCGTTTCGGGCCGGTTGAATCCGAAGATCGGCGGCGAACCTGTGCCTGTGACCTTCAACGAAGAAGGCCAGATCATCATCGGCGTCGACACGCGCGACACCGCAGGCCGGCAGACCGGCAAGTTCGTCGCGCTCAATGGCGAGGAGTACCGCCGCAGCATCTACATCCAGGCGCGGCGCTCCATGCCGCTGGAGATGTTTGCCGCGTTCGACGCGCCGGCGATGACGGACGCGAACTGTGCCGTGCGCCCCGTCACCACCGTCAGTCCGCAGAGCCTGCTGCTGATGAACAACCTCTACATGCGCGAGCATGCGCAGGACTGCGCCCAGCGCGTGATGCACGAGGTCGGCGCCGATGTGGAGAAGCAGGTGCTCCGTGTCTGGCGCCTCTGCTTCGGCCGCACTCCGAGCATGGCCGACGAACAGGAGGCCGCGGCCTTTGTCCGCGCCCAGACCGTCCACTACAAGGCGGCGCCCGCGAAGCTCGAAAGGGTCGGTGGCCCGCCGGACAAATCCGACGCCGCGCCCGAACTGCTCGGCCTCGCCGCGCTCTGCCACGCGCTGATGAGTTCGAACGAGTTCCTCTACGTGGACTAGCAAGGCGGCGTCGGACGGAGGCATCCGTGACTCATGGTCCTACGGCCTGCCGAAGACGCCGCGCAAGGCATCGAGGTTCAGGAAAGCCGAGAAGAATCCGCGGAAGAACCAGATCACTAGCAGCGTGACTGCCAGCGAGATGGCCGGACCTATGAAACGTCGCGGATCCTTTTTTGGTGTGGCTTGGGATGTAGTTGTGGCGGCGGACTGGCTGCCTTCGCCTGTCGCAGTCCGTTTTGACGGCGCAGGCAGCCTGGCTTTCGGTATGGCGGCGTTTGCGGCCAGCGGTTGTGTTTTTGACGCAGACGGCACCGGCGGCGACGGCGGTGCCGCCGTTTGCGCGACGGGAACTGCCACGGGCACGGCAACCAGTTGCGACGGTCCGGCAGGCGGCGACACGACCGGAGGACCTGCGACCGGCTCCACCGGCATCGCATACGTTTGAGCCTGGAGTGGCGCCGCGTATTCCGTCCCGGATGCCTGCGCAGCCGCAGCCTGTGCCGCTGCGAGTTGCTGCGCGATGATCTGCTGTTGATGCTGAAGATACTGAATCTGATACGGATCGTGCTGCACCGGCGCATGCCACTGCTGCCACGGCAGTTGGTGCCACATCTGCGGGTGTTGCGCGGCCTGTGCGGGATCGTAAGGCTCCGCCCACTGTTGTGGCGGCACATGCCACAAGGCCACCGGAGGGTAGTGCCACGTCGGCGGCTGATGCAGATGAGGATCGAAGCCCGCCGGCCAGTGCACGGGTGGCACGGGTACTTCAGACACCTGTGACTCCGCCGGCTTGTCGGCGGCGGCGGGCGGAGCCACGGCCTGCTGCAGCAGCTCGAGCGCAGCGGCGGCAGTCTGCGGACGCACGGCGGGATCGTCCGCCAGCAGCAGCATCACCCACAGCGAAATGGCCTCGGGCACCTCGGGGCGGACTTCGTGCGGGACCTTCGCAACCCCGCCTTCGGCAGCCACATCACCGATGAGCAGCGCATGAAGCACTCCGCCGAGCATCCATACATCCAGCGATTCGGAGCAGGGATGCTCCAGCCCCTGCATCCGCATGACGAAGGCGGCGATGCCGGTGCCTGCGACGGTCGCCTTCATGGTGCCGTCGCCAGCCCGCGCGCAAAAAATCAGCCCCGGCTCCAGGGCGCCGTGCGGGACTCCGGCGGCAGCAGCGGCAGCGAGCGCCCGGAGGCACGACTGCGCGATGTCCTGAAAAACCGCCACGTCTGCCGGCCCGCGTGCCATCAGCGCATCGAGGGACTCTCCCGCCGCGGGCTCGAGCAGGGCCACGAGTCCGTCAGGGTCGGCTTCGATGTCATGCAGTTTGACGAGCGCCGGGTGCTGTAGCGCCCGGAGCGGAGCCTTCGCGGCGTCGAGCTGCGCAGCGGGCGGTGGCTGCGCGTCGCCAAACTCCATCAGCCGCCACAGCCACACTTCGCGTCCGAGCAGCTTGTCGCGCGCGCCGTAAAACGTAATCCCGGATCGCTGTACGATGCGGGTGTGGATGTCGAAACGGTGGAACATGGCAGGTTCAAATACGCGGTCATCTCAGCGGAAAGCGCGGAGCAATGCGAGAACTCTTTTTGAGCACCACAAGTCCTGTCACAAGTTTTCACGGGCGGGGTCTACCGCCACTCGATCGCGTGCGAAACCATGGCCTCGCCATCGAAAAGAAAGCGGCCGGTGAATTGTTCGTCGGTAGTCAGCATCCGGTGCAGCCAGTGGATGTCGTCGGCCCACATCTGCTCGAAGGGGATGGCGTCGATCCGAGTCCAAAGCGGCGCGGCTTCCTCTGTCTCGATCGCGTCACCGTCGTGATCGGTCGCGTGAAAAACGGCCACATGCATCGCGAGGCCATCGACGAATTGAAACCAAAGCTCGCCGCGCTTGGTGGCATTGTGAGCGACGATGCCGAGTTCCTCCATCGTCTCGCGCACGGCGCACTCATGCTCCGCCTCGCCCGGATCGAGCTTTCCACCCGGCCCGTTGATCTTGCCCATGCCAAAGCCGCGCTTCTTGCGAATCAGCAGAACTTCATCACCGCGCACGACGAACATCAGCGTCGCACGGACGTTCGGCTGCCAAGTTTGCCAGTCCACAGACATGAATCAGTGGGTTGCGGCGGCCTCTTCGACGCTCGGGCAGGTGCAAATGAGATGGCGGTCGCCGAAGACGTTGTCGATGCGTGACACGGGCGGCCAGTATTTGTCGTCGCGGACCCAGGGTAGCGGGAAAGCGGCGGTGTTGCGCGAGTAGGGGCGCGTCCAGTCGTCGGCAAGGACGACTTCGGCGGTATGTGGGGCGTGTTTGAGCGGATTGTCGTCGGCAGGCAGTGCGCCGTTTTCGACTTGCTCGATTTCCTTGAAGATCGCCTGCATCGCATCGCAGAAACGGTCGAGTTCGGCCTTCGATTCGCTTTCGGTCGGCTCCACCATCAGCGTGCCGCCGACGGGCCAGCTCATCGTGGGCGCGTGATAGCCGAAGTCCATGAGTCGCTTCGCCACATCTTCGACGGTGACCTTCTTGAAATGGCGGAAGTCGAGGATGCACTCGTGCGCGACGAAGCCGCTGCGGCCTTTGTAGAGCGTGGGGAAGCAGGCTTCGAGTTTCTTCGCGACGTAGTTCGCGTTCAGGATGGCAAACTTCGTCGCGTCGGTAAGCCGCGCGCCCATCATCGCGACATACATCCACGAGATGGTGCAGATGCTCGCGCTGCCCCATGGCGCGGAGCAAACTGCACCGCTCTTGTTCTCGAGCGTGAAGTGACCGGGAAGGAACGGCTTCAAATGCGCGGCCACACCGATCGGCCCGACACCTGGTCCGCCGCCGCCGTGCGGGATGCAAAAGGTCTTGTGCAGATTCAGATGGCAAACATCCGCGCCGATTTTACCGGGCGAGGTGAGACCGACCTGCGCGTTCATGTTCGCGCCGTCCATATAAACCTGACCGCCGTGCTGATGCACGAGCGCGCAAATCTCGGCGATGCTTTCTTCGAAGACGCCGTGCGTGCTCGGATACGTGACCATGAGGCACGACACCTTGCCTTCATTCGCCGCGAGTTTCTCGCGCAGGCTGTCGAGCGAGATGTTGCCGTGATCATCGCAAGCCACCGGCACCACTTTCATGCCGGCCATCGCGGCGCTTGCCGGATTCGTGCCGTGGGCTGAGGTCGGGATGAGGCAAACGTCACGATGACCTTCGCCACGCGACTTGTGATAATGATGAATCGCCAGCAAGCCCGCATACTCGCCCTGCGAGCCGGCGTTCGGCTGCAATGAAACGGCGGCGAAGCCCGTGCAGGTGGCCAGCCAGTTCTCCAGCTCGGCAAACATCAGCTGATAACCGCGAGTCTGATCGTGAGGCACAAAAGGATGCAGTCGCCCAACCTCTGCCCAGCTCAGCGGCATCATCTCGGCCGCTGCGTTCAGCTTCATCGTGCAAGAGCCGAGCGGAATCATCGAGCGGTTCAGCGCGATGTCCTTCGACTCGAGCCGATGCAGATAGCGCATCATCTCGGTCTCGCTGTGGTAGCTGTTGAAGACGGGATGCGTCAGGAAAGTAGAGGTGCGAGCGTGGACAGACGATGAGATGAGGGCTTTTTGAACCAAAGGAACGAACGGTTTTTTCCCCGAAAGCTCTCGATCTCCAAAGGCTGCAACAATCAGTTTGAGTTCGTCTGAAGTGCTTCGCTCATCAAGGGCGACTCCGACACGATGATTGTCGATGCGACGAAGATTGATCCCTAGTGCAAGCGCGCGCTCGATCACCTCGTCAGCGTTTTCCGTGGTGACGCAAAGCGTGTCGAAGAATTCTCCATCCTCGAGTTTCAGTCCGCCTGCCTTCAAAATGCCAGCCAGCCAGGCCGCACCAGAATTCACGCGAGAAGCGATGGCCTTCAATCCTTCCGGCCCGTGATACACGGCATACATCGACGCCATCACGGCGAGGAGTACCTGCGCAGTGCAGATGTTGCTCGTGGCTTTCTCGCGGCGGATGTGTTGTTCGCGCGTCTGCAATGAGAGGCGATAGCCGGGCTTGCCGGTGGCATCCTGCGAGATGCCGATGAGGCGGCCGGGCAGGCGGCGCTTCAGCGCATCCTTCACCGCCATGAACGCCGCGTGCGGACCACCGAAACCGAGCGGCACGCCGAAACGCTGGCTGTTGCCGACGCAGATGTCCGCACCGAATTCACCCGGTGGCTTGAGCAGCGTGAGCGCGAGCAAGTCGGCGCATACGACGAAAAGCGCGCCTGCTTTGTGAACTTCATCAGCGACGCCGCTGAGATCGCGGATGACGCCGAGCGTGTCGGGATAGGCGGCGACCACGGCGGCGAGGTTTTTATGATCCTCCGCGTCAATTTCAAACTCCGTCAGATCCATGCGACAGAACATCACCCCTAGCGGTTCCATGCGCGTGATGATCACGTCCACTACATGTGGATGCACCTTGTCCGACAAGATCACGAAGTTTGATCCCGGCTTGTTCGCCAATGCGAGCGCGCACGCTTCAGCGGCGGCAGTGCCTTCATCGAGCATCGATGCATTCGCGACATCGAGCGCGGTGAGGTCGCAGATCATTGTCTGGTAGTTCAGCAGCGCTTCGAGGCGCCCCTGCGAAATCTCGGCCTGATACGGCGTGTAGGCTGTATACCAGCCGGGATTCTCGAGGATGTTCCGCTGAATGACCGGCGGCGTGAAGGTGTCGTGGTATCCCATCCCGATGAATGAGCGCAGCACCTGATTCGCGCTCATTCGCTTCCGCATCGTGGCCAGCGCCTGCTCCTCCGACATTGGCTCATCGAGCGCGAGCGGCGCGCGATCGCGGATCGCCTCGGGCACCACTTGATCGATCAACTCATCGAGCGTGCTGCAACCGAGAGTCTTGAGCATTTCCTCCGCCTCAGCGGGCGAAGGGCCGATGTGACGACGAGAGAATGGGACGGGCACGGCAGGGCGGGGGCGGGAAGTTGGAGTGATGGAGTCTTGGAGAAGTGAATGACGAATGCGGAATGACGAATGTCGAATGAAGCGCGGTGAAGGGAATCAGGAATCCACGACTCCGGCACTCCAATGCTCCATCGCCTCCGCTCGCTCCGCTCAACCGATGTGCGCGCGATACGCGTCGGGCGTCATCAGGGCTTCGAGTTCGGCGGGATTCGAGAGCTTGATCTTGAAAAGCCAGCCGTTCAGATACGGATCGGTGTTCACGGTGGCGGGATCGTTCGTGAGCGCGGAGTTCACCTCGGTGATCTCACCGGAGACGGGTGAGTAGATGTCGCTCGCGGCTTTGACGGACTCGATCACAGCCACCTGCTCGCCCGCGCTGACCTTGCGGCCCACCTGCGGCAGATCGACGAAGACCACATCGGTCAGTTCATGCTGGGCGTGATCTGTGATGCCAACGGCAGCGGGGTTGTCGGAAGCGGCGATCCACTCGTGGGAGTCGCGATAGCGGAGGTTGTCGGGGACGTTGCTCATGGTGAGGTGGGTGAGTTTTGAAAAGATTACAGGATGGCAGGATGAACAGGGGAAAGGTCAGTCAAAACGGCCTTGCTCGGCCCAATGACGGATGGAGAACGGATTGATGTCGAATTGATTTGGCCACGTCAGCGCACCATGATCGAGATACACCTGAGCGAAGAACTCTGCTTCTCTCAGCGGTTTCCTCAGCGGCCCAGCGGATGGCAGTTTCAGCCATTTTTCAAAATCC
>JAIBCL010000062.1 GCA_019694165.1 Verrucomicrobiaceae bacterium
CGCCCAACTCGATCCCGCCAAGCCCTGATGCAAATCATGCTCCATCGCCACGCACTCTGCCTCGCCACGCTCGCGCTCGCGCTCGCCTCATGCGCGGTAGGCCCAGATTATAAAAAGCCAGACACCGCCGACATCACGCCAGCAAAGTGGCGCTGGCAGCCCGCCGCGCCCAGTGATGACACCCCGCGCGGCGAATGGTGGAAGGTTTTTCGTGACAGCGAACTCAACCGTCTGGAATCTCTAGCACTCGCAGCCAGCCCTTCGCTCAAAGCTGCGCTTGCCCGTGTGGATCAAGCCCGCGCCTCTGCCCGCATCAGCGCCGCCAACTGGGCACAAGACGTGCGATTGAACGGCGACGCGCAACGCGAGCAGATTTCAGGCAACCTGCCGACTCCCATCCCCGTCAACATCCCCCGGGCACGGGTGAACAGCTTCGGCACATCGCTCGACCTCAGCTACGAGATTGATTTCTGGGGCAAGGTGCGTCGTGAAGTCGAGTCTGCGCGCGCCAGTGCGGATGCGGCCGGTGCCCGCTACCACAGCGCACTCCTCACGCTCACCGGCGATGTGGCCTCGCAGTATTTCCTGCTGCGCTCTTATGATGCCGAAGTGTCAGCACTGCGCCGCACCATCGATCTGCGCGAGAAGTGGCGTAATCTCCTCCATGAAAAACTCCAGGCAGGGGCCATACCTGAGACGGACTTCGCCCGCGCCCAGACGGAAGTGGCCACTGCCCGCGCCGACCTTGCGGATGTGAAGCGCCTGCGTCAGGAGGCCAGCGACACACTCGCGCAGCTCTGCGGCCAGCCCGCGAGCACCTTCAGGCTATCCGAGCGCCCCATCGGTGCCAAAGCGCCGCCGACCATCCCCGCTGGCATCCCGGCCAGCATGTTGGAGCGCCGCCCCGATGTCGCCGCCGCCGAGCGCGATGTCGTGGCGCGGAATGCCGACATCGGTGCCGCCAAAGCCGCCTATTTCCCCGCCGTGCGGCTCACAGGCTCGGGAGGGTTCTTGAGCAATGATGTGGACACCTTGCTCTCGGCTGACAGCAAAGTGTGGAGCATCGGCCCCAGCATCAGCGTCCCCGTCACCGGCTGGGCGGTGATTCACTACAACGTCAACCGCAAGAAGGCCGCCCGCGAAGAAGCCATCGCCACCTTTCGCGAAACCACCCTCCGCGCCATCAACGACGTGGAAACCAGCCTCACGCAGATCCGCTACCGCGCCGAGCAAGCCTCCGCCGTCGGCGAAGCCCTCACAGCCTCCACCAAAGCCACGGACCTCATCCGCGCCGCCTACGAACGCGGCACACTGAGCTATCTCGAACTCCTCGACGCCGAGCGCACCCGCCTCCAAGCCGAACTCCAAACCGCCCGCATCGCCGCCCAACGCCACCTCGCCACCGTGCGACTCATCAAGGCCCTGGGCGGTGGGTGGTGAGTGATTGACGACGCACGAAAATTGGGGACATTGATTCATGAAAAAAGCAATCATAGCCACACTACTACTCGCAGTGATCATAACCGTGGGAGCGTGGTTTTATTCTCGCCCCGCCAAGGATGATGGGAGTGTGGTCAGCGGCAACGGACGCATCGAGGCGACAGAGATCGACGTAGCCACAAAGATTGCCGGACGAGTGCAGGAGATTCTGGTTAACGAAGGCGACTTCGTCGCGGTAGGGCAGGTGCTGGCTCGAATCCAATCGGAATCGCTCGAAGCCCAGCTTTTGGAGGCACAGGCACAGCATCGCCAGGCGCAAAATGCAGTCGCCAGTGCGGAAGCCGCCGTCGCTGCGCGTGAGAGCGACAAGCTGGCGGCGGAGGCAGTCGTGGCACAGCGGGAGGCCGAGTGGACCGCGCAAAAACAAAGGCTTGAGCGGACCGAGGGATTGAGCACCAAAGGCGCGCTTTCGCTACAAACGCTAGACGACGACCGGGCCGCGACTCGCAGCGCGGAAGCGGCCGTCAGTGCGGCCAAGGCTCAGGTCACGGCTGCGGAAGCGGCCATTCGGGCCGCCAAAGCCCAAGTCAAAGGCGCCGAATCGACGACGGAAGCGACGGCGGCGACGATCTCCAGGATCAAGTCGGACATTGATGACTGTGCGCTGAAGGCACCGCGCGACGGGCGCGTGCAATACCGCATCACCCAAGTCGGTGAAGTGTTGGGCGTTGGCGGCAAGGTGCTGAATCTCGTGGATCTCGGGGACGTTTACATGACCTTCTTTTTGCCGGAAACGGCCGCTGGCCGCGTGTCGATGGGCAGCGAGGTGAGGCTGATTCTCGATGCCGCGCCGGATTTCGTCCTCCCGGCGAAGGTCTCTTACGTTTCGAGCGTCGCGCAGTTCACGCCAAAGACCGTGGAGACGGCCAGCGAGCGGCAGAAGCTGATGTTCAGGGTGAAGGCGCAGATAGATCGGCAGTTGCTGCAAAAGCATCTCAAACAGGTGAAGACCGGGATTCCCGGCGTGGCCTGGCTGAAGCTCGCCGCCGACTCCGAATGGCCAGGGCACCTGGAGGTGAAACTGCCCGAATGAACGCGGGCCCTTGCATCGCCCGGCTGAGCGGCATCTCGCTGCGCCGCGGCAAGACGCTCGCGCTGGACGGAGTGAACCTGGAGTTTCCCGCAGGCCGCATGCTCGGACTCATCGGTCCGGATGGCGTGGGCAAGTCGAGTTTGCTGGCGCTGATCTCCGGGGCGCACGCGATTCAGCAAGGCGAAGTCGAAGTGCTCGGCGGCTTGATGCGGGAAAAGCGGCACCGGGAGACGGCTTGCCCGCGCATCGCCTACATGCCGCAGGGTTTGGGGAAGAACCTCTATCCGGCGCTTTCCGTGGAGGAGAATCTGCAATTCTTCGGTCGGCTTTTCGGACACGATCGCAGCGAACGCCGCCGCCGCATCGACGCGCTGACTTCCACGACGGGACTGAAGCCATTTCTCGACCGCCCGGCAGGCAAACTCTCCGGCGGCATGAGGCAGAAGCTCGGCTTGTGCTGCGCGCTGATTCACGACCCGGATTTGCTCATCCTCGACGAGCCGACCACCGGCGTGGACCCGCTGTCGCGCAGGCAGTTCTGGCGCTTGATCGAAGACATCCGTCAACAGCGGCCGGGAATGAGCGTCATCGTCGCGACGGCTTACATGGAAGAGGCCAACCGTTTCGATTGGCTCGTGGCCATGGACGCCGGAAAGGTGCTGGCGACGGGGGCGCCGGCGGAACTGCGCGAGCGCGCCGGCGCGAAGACCTTGGAAGAAGCCTTCATCGCTCTGCTGCCGGAGGAAAAGAAGAGGGATTATCAGCCCGTCGAAATCATGCCCTTTCAGCCCGAAAGCGCCGAGGAGATCGCGATCGAGGCCCGCCACCTGACCAAGCGATTTGGCGGCTTCGTGGCGGTGGATCACGTCGATTTCCGCATTCGACGCGGCGAAATCTTCGGCTTTCTCGGCTCGAATGGCTGCGGAAAAACGACGACGATGAAAATGCTGACCGGACTGCTCCCGGCGAGCGAAGGGGAGGCATGGCTCTTCGACCGGGCAGTCGATCCGCGCGACATCGGCACGCGGCGGCGTGTCGGCTACATGTCGCAATCCTTCTCCCTCTACACGGAGCTGACGGTCGAACAGAATCTCCTCCTGCACGCGCGGCTGTTCCATGTTCCCAAGGCAGATATTGCCGCTCGCGTGCTGGAAATGGCGGAGCGTTTCGGCCTCGCCGATGTGCTTTCGGCGCTGCCCGACAGCCTGCCGCTGGGAATTCGGCAGCGCTTGTCGCTCGCGGTCGCCATGGTCCACAAGCCCGAGCTGCTGATCCTGGATGAACCGACCTCGGGCGTTGATCCCATCGCGCGCGACAGTTTCTGGCGGCTGATGATCGACCTCGCCCGGCGGGATCGCGTGACGATTTTCATCTCCACGCATTTCATGAATGAAGCGGAGCGATGCGATCGCATCTCGCTCATGCATGCGGGAAAGGTGCTGGTGAGCGATAGTCCGGCGGAACTCGTGCGCAAACGTGACGCAGTGGATCTCGAAAGCGCTTTCATTTCCTATTTGCGCGAAGCTGAGCAGGACGGCGCTTCGCCACAAACACGGGAAGAAGCGAACAAGCCCGGACCCATTCCGGTTTCGGCAACGCCGGCTCCAGTCCGGCGAAGTTTCAGTCTGCGGCGTTGCCTCAGCTACATGTGGCGCGAGGCGCTGGAATTGCGCCGCGACCCCGTGCGCGGAACCCTGGCGCTGCTCGGCTCGGCCATTCTCATGTTCATCATGGGCTACGGCATCACCATGGACGTCGAAGACCTGACCTACGCGGTGCTCGATTTCGATCAAACCACGCTGAGCCAGAACTATGCGCTCAATCTTTCCGGCTCCCGCTATTTCACCGAGCATCCGCCGATCACGAGTTACGAGGAAATGGACCGGCGCATGCGTTCCGGCGAACTGGCGCTGGCCGTCGAACTCCCGCCCGGCTTCGCGCGCGACCTCCAGCGCGGCGCGCCCGTCCAGATCGCCGCGTGGGTGGATGGTGCCATGCCCCAGCGGGCCGAGACCATCGTCGGTTATGTGCAAGGCATGCACCAGGGCTGGCTCGGCGACATGGCAAAGCGTCGGCTCGGCCAAAAGCTGACCTCCCCGAGCGCGATCGAAGTCCGCTTTCGTTACAATCCCGACGTGCGGAGCCTGCCGGCCATGGTGCCCGCGGTGATCCCCATTCTCTTGCTCATGATTCCGGCCATGCTCAGCTCCCTCACCGTCGTGCGGGAAAAGGAACTCGGCTCGATCATCAATCTTTACGTTACTCCGGTCACCCGCACCGAGTTCCTGTTGGGAAAGCTGCTGCCCTATCTGGCTCTTGGCTTGATCAACTTTCTGATCCTCACGCTCTTGGCGATCACGGTTTTCGGCGTTCCGATGACCGGAAGTTTTCCGACGCTATTCGCGGCCGCGTTCATCTACCTCATCAGTGCCACCGGTATCGGCCTGGTGGCCGCGATCTTCACCCGCAGCCAGATTGCCGCGATGTTCGCGACGATGGTCGGCACGATGCTGCCAGCCATCCAGTTCGCGGGCATGATCAACCCCATCTCTTCGCTGGAAGGAGCCGGGGCATTCATCGGCCGTATTTTTCCCACGACCTACTTTCTGCTCATCAGCCGTGGCGTCTTCAACAAGGCGCTTGGGTTTTTCGACCTGGGCGCGGCCTTTGTGCCGCTCCTGCTGGCCATTCCCGTCATCCTCGGCCTTGCCATCGCCCTGCTGAAAAAGCAGGAAACCTGAACCATGCTGCGCCGTCTCGCCAATATCTACCGCCTTGGAATCAAGGAGCTATGGAGCCTGGCACGCGATCCGTTCATGCTTGTGCTCATCGTCTATGCCTTCACAGTTGCGATCTATGTCGCCGCGACGGCAATGCCTGAGACGCTGCACAAGGCTCCCATCGCGATCGTGGACGAAGATGGCTC
>JAIBCL010000063.1 GCA_019694165.1 Verrucomicrobiaceae bacterium
TAGCCTGGCGGATACTGCCCCGGCTGCGGCGCCTGCGCAGGCGCTGCTCCACCCTGCGCGGGCCCTACGGGCTTCGATGCGGAACTCGGTGGCGTCTGCGGTGGCTGCGGCTGGTTCGTATCCATGTCGATGCGGAGAAGTGGTTCGATTTTGCCTGCGATCTTATCGGTTTCTCGCGGGAGAACAAAACAATATTTCGATGCCGGCCACGAGAATCGCGCACCGATTGATTGCGCGGCAGACGGCCTCAGCCAACGTGGTCGCCGCCATGACTGCAAAACTCATCTTCAAGTACCTGCTCAGCGCGGGCGTCATCACGCTGGTGAGCGAGGTCGTAAAACGCAGTGACAAGGCGGGCGCCCTGCTGGCGAGCCTGCCGTTTGTCAGCATTATTACGCTGTTCTGGGTCTATTGCGAGAGCACGCCGGAGCAGCGGCAGCAGAAGACGGCGGACCATATGTACTACGTCTTTTGGTACGTGCTCCCCACGCTGCCGATGTTCCTCCTCTTCCCGTGGTTTCAGCGCCACTGGGGTTTTTACGGCGCGCTCGGCGCTGGCGCGGCACTGACAGCAGTGCTTTTCGCCCTGCTTCGCACGGTGGCCGCATGGTTTGGCCTGATCCTGTAGCACCGGGCCGGCCGGACTCCTGCTCCGCCAATCTCCATTCCGGGGCGGCCGGCGATCTTCGATGCGACGCCTCAACCGGCACGCTTGATTGAAGTCACCACATGCACGGCCGCGAGCGAATCCCGGCTGGACAGTTGCCCGGCTTGTCCTATTCTTGGCGTCGCTCCGATGAACACCGCCAGCACAGCTTTGCTTCTTCTCTCCCTGCGACTCACGCTAGGGTAGGCGGCCCGCGTTTCCTCGCCATGCTTCTGCCGCCACGCTGCGGCCTTCATTCAGGTTTCACGAGCCTCATTCTTCGTGAACAACCGTCCCGTCACGCAAACTTTTCCAATTCCATCTGTCATGTTGAAGAATCCATCCTCCAAGTATCAGCCCTTCCCTCTGATCGATCTGCAGAACCGCCAGTGGCCGGCCCGCCATCTCACGCACGCACCGATCTGGTGCAGCGTGGATCTCCGCGATGGCAATCAAGCGCTGGCCGTGCCGATGAATGTCTCGCAGAAGCTTGAGATGTTCGATGCGCTGGTGCGTTGCGGCTTTAAAGAAATCGAGGTTGGTTTCCCGTCCGCCTCGAACACCGAGTTCAGCTTCAACCGCCGCCTGATCGAAGAGAACCGTATCCCAGACGACGTCACCATTCAGTGCCTCGTGCAGGCGCGTGAGGACTTGATCGAAAAGACGGTTCAGTCTCTCGTCGGCGCGAAGAAGGTCATCATCCACATGTACAACTCCACGTCGCCCGCGCAGCGCAGGTATGTGTTTGGCATGAGCAAGGAGCAAATCATCGGCGTCGCCGTGCGCGGTGCGCAGATGATCAAGGACCGCATCCATCGTCTCGAAGTCGGCGGCACGCGCGTGACGCTGCAATACTCGCCCGAAAGCTTCAGCGCCACCGAGGTCGAGTTCGCCAAAGAAATCAGCGAGGCCGTCATGGATGTCTGGCAGCCAACGCCGCAGCGCAAGATGATCCTCAATCTCCCCGACACCGTCGAGGTCGCGATGCCGAACGTGTATGCTGACCAGATCGAATGGACCTGCACCAACATCAAAAACCGCGACGCGCTCATCGTCAGCCTGCACACGCACAATGATCGCGGCACCGGCACCGCCGCCACCGAGCTGGGCTTGCTGGCCGGTGCGGATCGTGTGGAGGGCACGCTGTTCGGCAATGGAGAGCGCACGGGCAATCTCGACATCGTGCAGGTTGCCATGAATCTCTACATGCACGGCATCAGCCCCGGTCTGGATTTCTCCAACATGAACGCACTGATCGCGATGTATGAGCGCACCACCGGCATGACCGTGCCGCCGCGCCAGCCGTATGCCGGCGAGCTGGTCTTCACCGCCTTCAGTGGCAGCCATCAGGATGCGATCAAGAAAGGCCTCGCTGGATACGATGCGCACAAGACGATCTGGGACGTGCCCTACCTGACCATCGATCCGAAGGACATCGGCCGCGAGTATCGCGAAGTCATCCGTGTCAATTCGCAGTCGGGCAAAGGCGGCGTGGCCTATCTTCTCGAAAGCGAATTCGGCATCGAGCTGCCCAAGGACATGCAGCGCGAGTTCGGCCCGCTGGCAAACGACATCGTGGACAAGCTCGGCCGCGAAGTCACCGCCGCCGAGTTGAAGGACATGTTCTGGAAGGAATACATCGAGCGCGAGCAGCCCTACGCGCTGCATCACTTCCACGCCGACGGCGTCGATGGCGTCTTCACCTGCCGCAGCAGCATCGTCGTGCGCGGCAAGGAACGCGGCGTCACCGGGAAGGGGAACGGCCCCATCGCCGCCTTCGTCCACGCACTCGTCAATGACGCGGGCGCGCCCGCATTCGAAGTCGCCACCTACCGCGAGCAAAGCCTCAGCAGCGGCACCGAAGCCAGCGCGCTGGCCTTTATCCAGATCAAGCTCGACGGCGGCAAAACCATCTGGGGCGCCGGCGTGGACACGAACATCGAACTCGCCTCCATCAAAGCCGTGCTCAGCGCGGTGAACCGGGCGACAGAATGAACCGATCTCAGTCGGTTCAAATCCCCCCCCGATTACATCAACGCCTGCAAAATGGGACTCGAAGAATTTTCTTCTCAGACAAGCCTGCCATCGCCGGGGTGTTGCCACTCGTGGCACCGGGCGGGTGGCTGCGTTGCCCGGGGCATTCACCCTCCAGCCGTCACCTGCACGATCTCGACCACGTCCCCCTCGTTCAGCGGCGCGGCGGGAATCTCGCGTGGGAAGAGTGCGCGCTGATTTTGCTCGACGACGACAGGCTTGCCACCGAAACCGATCTGATGGAGCAGATCGCCAATCGTGGCCGCTCCGGTGATTTCCTTCTTCGTTCCGTTGAGCGTGATGGTCATGGGTAGGAGTCGATGGATAGATGGTTGGTTGCAGATGGAATGGCAAAGGGATGCCCGCTGTCCCATGCTGACTGCTCTACACCGCAGGCTGAAGGATGGCTGGATCCCAGTCCTTCCAGACGGGATCAATCCCCTGCCCGCGCAGCATGGCGGCCACTTCGGGCATGTCACGGGTGTCTGCGATGCCGAACTGCCCTTCGGCGCGCTCGCACGCAGCGCGCGTTTCGAGTTCGACACGACGACCGCGCACGGTGAGATGGAGATCTTCCGCGCCTGCGCCAGTGTAGCCACCCGGCTCGGTGTGGCTGCCGGCGCTCATCATGGTGACGCCGAGCCGGCAGAGCGCATCGCGCAGCGGCGCAGGCTCGCGCGTGCTCAGCACGATGCCCACTTCCGGAAATGTGAGCCTGAAGGCGCAGAGTGTCTGCACCAGCGCCGTATCTGCGAACTCGGTCAACGGCTTGAATCCTCCGGCGGCAGGCCGCAGCCGAGGAAATGAAACGGTGAACACGGCCTTCCAGCACTGGCGGTATAGATGCTCCAGGTGCGCGGCAAGCCGCAGCGCCTCCAGCCTCCAATCCGACAGGCCAAAAAGCGCCCCGATGCCGATGCGTCTGAATCCCGCGGCGTATCCGCGCTCGGGACACGCGAGGCGCCAGTCAAAGTCGCGCTTCGGTCCGGCGGTGTGCATTTGTTCGTACACGGCGCGATCATAGGTTTCCTGATACACCACCAGCCCCTCGCATCCGGCATCGACCATGCGCTTATACTCCGGCGTCTCCATCGGGCCCACCTCGATGCCGACGGTGGGCACGCGCTCGCGGATGGCGGCGATGCACTGTTCGAGGTAGCCCTCGCTCACAAAGCGCGGATGCTCGCCGGCGACGAGGAGCACATTGCGAAAACCCTGGTCCGCCAGATGAGCGGCCTCACGCACGACCTGTGCGACGGAAAGCGTCACGCGCAGGATGGGATTGTCGCGCGAGAAACCGCAGTACCTGCAGTTGTTGATGCACTCATTGGAGACATAGAGTGGCGCAAAGATGCGCATCGTGCGGCCGAAATTCCGCCGCGTGATGGTGCGGCTCTCGCGCGCCATGGCCTCCATCTGCGCGGGCGTCTTCGGCTCCAGCAGCGTCGCGAAACGCGCCAGCAGCGGCGACTTTCGTCCAGGCAGGGCGTCGAGGATGGTGGCGAGAGATTCCGTCATTGAGCACGCACCCATACCGCGCCGCGCGGTGGATGCAAACCACCCCGCGCCGACGCACCCAAACGGCCGCCGCTTCGCTCAACGCAGGCCCGTGCTCGTCGAGACCCCGGAAGTCGTGGAGGTGGAGGCCGTTCCCGTGTTCGTCGTCCCGGTGCCGCTTGTGCCGGTCGTTCCCGCAGTCGATCCGGTCGAGCCGGTCCCCGTGGTGCCGGTGCCGGCAGTGGTCGTGGTGCTCAGACCGTTCGTGTAGCCCTGTGAAGTAAGCTGGGTCTGCAATGCGGTGACTTCCGCCGTGAGGGTGACATTGCCGTCGATGGCCTGCACCGTGAGTCCCTCGTCCATCGTCGCGCGCAGATAACTCACGCCGGCCACGCCAATGTCCGAAGCACTGCTGCTCGAGTACGGCAGATCACGCTCACTGTCGGCTGACACGGCGTAGCCGCTAAGCGAGCGCGCCACGAAGATGTCACCGTCGGAACTGCGCGTGGTCAATTGCAGGCGGTCGTCCGCCGAGCCGATCGCAAAAAACGTCGTGGTCGAGACCGAGTTCGCCGCCGTGCAGGAGATGACGCTCTTGCGGCTGTCGCCCTTTGCCGCGACGAACAGCTCGCCGAAACTCGCGTACGTGTAGTACTTCTTCACACCGCTGGTGGTCTGGGTGAGGATCAGGCTGCCCGTGCCGCCATTGACCGGAGCGATGTAGTAGCCACCCTGGTAGGGCCGGTAATTGATCGTCTCACCCGCTTGGTCGAAGGCCAGCTTGTACACGATCAACTGCGCACGGCTGGCGGACGCCGAGCAAAACAGAAGAACGAGAGAGAGAAGGAGGAGGCCGGTGGTGCGGTTCATGTCCCGCCTATAACGCCCGCGATCCAGACAAGTTGCAAGCCATGGTTTGGAAATGCCGTGCGCTCCAAGCCACGCAGATACATGCGGAGAAAAACCGACGCAGCCCTTGCGGAGATGCGCCCCAGACCGTAACCTCCGTCTGCGATTTCGAAAAGGGGGCGTCCTGGTTTCGACGGGTGACCTTAGATCGGAGCTGCATGCCGAGGACGATGCGTTGGCCTCGTAAAATCCGCGCATCAAACAAACAAACGCAGACTCTCACGAGCTTGCCCTCGCGGCTTAATCCCCGCGACGTCCTTCAGGCGATGTCTGGTAGCCTGAA
>JAIBCL010000008.1 GCA_019694165.1 Verrucomicrobiaceae bacterium
CAAGCGCCTCGACCTCGTATTGCGGCAACAGCTTGCTCAACTCCTCCGCGGAAGGAGGCACCCATTTGAAGCCGCCACCCTGCGTGCGCTGATAACCCGTCGGCGTCGGGCCGGGATTCGGCGGAGGCGGATCGGGTGCTGGCATGGCGGGTTCGTCGGGCATCGGGAGGAACGGAAGGGCAATAAGAGGCAGGAGGCGCGGTTTTATCGAACATGAACCTATGGAGGCAAGTGGAATCTCCGCCACAAGGCCGGCGGACCGACCTTGCCCCTGCCCCGTATGCCGCAGCGAGTGCGCATGTCGCCCGATGGCGCGAGGCAGGATGCCGGCGCGCGGAAACGGCGGCTCCCGCGGCCTGCGGCGGACGCGGCGTGACTTCGCACTCGACTTGGCGCGCACGCTGCTCATTGATCACGCTCCCCAACTGAAGAATGAAACGAATCGGAATCCTCACCGCGGGCGGTGACACGCCCGCTCTCAATGCCACCATCCAAGGCGCCGTGGTGCGCGCCAACCAGCTCAAGGTCGAAATTTACGGCCTCATCAAGGGCTTCAACAGCCTCTTCAATCCGCGTGTGCCGCACGTGCATCTCAATCCGCTCTACCAGGACATCCCGGAGCTCGATCCCACCAAAGGCGGCACGCTGCTCGGCTCCTCGCGTGACTTTGTCGATCCCGACAAGAAGGAGGACCTCGACATGGTCGTGGGCCGCCTGGAGAAGCTCGGCATCGAGGGCCTCATCTGCGTCGGCGGTGACGGGACGCTCAATGGACTGCAGCCGCTGGCCGAGCGACTGCCGACCGTGCTGGCGCCGAAGACGATCGACAACGACCTGGGTCTCAACTACCCGAGCGAGCCGGATGAGTTTGTGCGCAAACCGCGGGAGGACGGCAAGGGCTTCAACTACGAGCGGCTGGAGTCCCGGGCGACCTTCGACCTGAACAACATCGTGAACTACGCCACGCCGGGCTACGCGACGGCGGTCTTCGTCTCCGCCTCAGGCGTGGAGCGGCTGCGCACCACGGCGGAGAGCCACCGGCGCATCTGCATCGTCGAGGTGATGGGCCGCCATGCCGGCTACATCGCGCTGGGCTCCGCGTATGGCAGGCCCGACATCATCCTCGTGCCCGAGCACCCGCTGAACATGGAGCATCTCGTGGAGCGGGTGAAACAAATCTACGACCTGCAGAAAAACGTCGTCATCGTCTGCGGCGAGGGCATCGTCGATGAAAACGGAGTCGAACTCGGCGATGAGGTGAAGACCTACGATCCCGCCGGGAACGTGCAGCTCTCCGGCGCGTCCGAAGCCCTGCGCGCCCGCCTCATCAAGGCCATCGGCGACAAGTACTTCCAGGACTACCGCCGCGGCGAGTCGGCACGCGAGGCCATCTTCACGCGCAAAGTGGGCCACACTCAGCGCGGCGGCCGCCCCATCTTGTTCGACCGTTTTTACGGCGCGCAGCTTGGCGCGAAGGCCGTGGAGATGCTCGTCGAGGGACGCAACAACGCGGTCTCCATCCTGCAATACAACGCCAACGACGGCTTCCACGTCGAGGGTTACGACGCGAACCGCTTCCGTGACCGCTGGGGCCTCATCCATGCGCGGCCGATGCATCCGTCGTTCTACGATCCGCATCTGATGAAGCCCTCACGCACCGGAATCGACTACCTGATGCCCATCTTCACGGACGCCATTGGCGAGGATGACATGGAGCACATGCGCCAGACGCTCTTTGCCGCCGGCAATCTCTCGCAGCCGTATCACTCCATCAATACGGACATCAACAAGCGCATCCGCTACCTGACGGAGGGCTGATCCGTCCCCGGCGGAAGGACCACATCACTGCCCGGGCTTTGCCGGTGCCGGCGTGATCGCCAGCGGCGCCAGCATCTTTTTGAGCTGCGAGATCGTCCCCGCATGACGCTCGTCACCCGCGAGATTTGCGAACTCATGCGGATCGGCGTCGTGGTCGTAAAGCTCGACCCCGTCGCGGCCTCCGTTCCACTCGGTGTAACGCCAGCGCGGGGTGCGGATGCTGCGGCCCCAGAACTCGGCGTCCGTCCCCCGGCGCGCCTCGGTGACGACGGCTTCGTGCGCGATGGCGGCGGGATCGTTCAGCAGCGGCCGGAGGCTTTTGCCTTCGATCTGCGCGGGCGCGGGCACGCCCGTGAGATCGCAGAGCGTGGGAAAGAGATCCAGCAGCTCCACGAGGCCTGCGCTGTGCCGCCCGTTGCCGCCGGCACCCGGTGCGCGGATGATGAAGGGCACGCGGGCGCATTCCTCGAAGAGGCTTCGCTTGTGCCACAGGCCGTGCTCTCCGAGGTGCCAGCCGTGATCGCTCATGAAGATGACGATGGTGGACTCCGAGAGGCCGAGGCGCTGCACGGCATCCAGCACACGGCCGGCCTGCGCGTCCATGAAACTCACGGTGGCGAGGTAGGCGCGGATGGCCGCGCGCCGCTGGTCCGGCGTGGTGGTGATGGCGTAGCCCGGCACCGCGCCATTGCGCGCGGGTGGGGGGATGTCGTCCACATCGTCCGCCGGCTCGTCGGGAAGCTTGATCGCATCGAAGGGATACAGATCAAAGTACTTTGCCGGTGCGACGAGCGGCAGATGCGGGCGGTGGAAGCCGACAGCCAGGAAAAACGGCCTGGCAGCATCACGCCTCTCCAGCCACTCGACGGCGGTGCGGGCGAAGTTCCCGTCCACGAGATCGTCGTCGGAGCACTCGGTCTCCTGCCAGCCGATGCCTTTCTTTTTCCCGGTTTCCACCTTCACCGCGCTCGCCCGCGCCTTCGGATAGGGACGCTCGTCCTTGAATGGCGTGCCGAAGTCCCACGCCCGGGGATCGTCCATGCTCTCATCACCCGACGGCACGCCGAGATGGAAGATTTTTCCGCAGCGCGCGGTGGCATAGCCGTGCTCGCGGAACCAGCGCGGCAGGGTCATCACGCCGGGGATGTTCTGGTAGAGACTGTCTTCGTTGTTTGTCACCCTGGTGGTGCGCGGCCTCATGCCGGTGAGAAACGAGGAGCGCGAGGGATTGCAGTGCGGGAACTGGCAGTATGCGCGCTCAAAAAGAACGCCGTGCTTCGCCAGCCCGTCGATGTTCGGCGTCTTTGCGATCCCTTCGCCATAGCAGCCGAGGCGCGCGTTGAGATCGTCGGACACGATCAGCAGCACATTGGGCGGCGCGGCGGCGTGCAGCCACGCGGAGGATACGAAGGACGAAATGAGAAGACAAAAATTGACGCGGAGTTTCATGGTCGTGGGGCTTTGTTCTGCCAGTATTCGAGGAACTGCTGCATCACGGCGCTCTTCATGTCTTTCTCTCCGGCATAATCAGCGATGGACCTGCCGAAGTAGTGGCTGATCCAGCCTTCGACAATCCCGCCGCCGCCGCGCATGAACTCATCCAGCTCGGCCAGCGAGCAGTTCAGCGGGAATATCTCTTCCACCACCATCGGCTTGCCCACATCGTACACTTTCAACGCCGCCAGCGCCTCCTTCACCTTCCCCGCCTGCGGATAGAAATGTACGGAGACAAAATCAAGATGCCCGGCAGCCGCCGGCGCGTAAAAGACGGGCTTCGCATTCGGCCACACCATCGCCCACGGTATGACCCCCACGGTGATGAGATGCTCCGGATCCACCTCGCGGATCGCCTTCGTCATCCGCGCCACCCAAGCGGCGGCGATGTCCCGCTGCGCGCGGCCGCCCGGCTTGTTGCTGATGCGCTGCACAAAGTACAAGCCGCCCAGTTCGCCCGTGAGCCACGGCGGCTCTCCAGGCTTCGCCTCGGTGACGACCGGCTCGTTCATGAGATCGTAGCAGAAAACGGCGGGGTGGCCCTTGCACGTCCGGGCCACCGCCCGCCAGAAGCGCGCCTGCACTTCCCAGCGCTGCTGCTCATCGAGTGCATCCAGCCAAACCGGCACCTTCGCCAGATGGTAGCAGCCGAGGCCGGTCACATCGAGGTAGAGGCCGGTCGCCTGCGCCAGGTCCAGCAGCTTGCGCAGACGCGCCAGCTCCTCGGGCCGCGTCCGGTCAGCGGCGGCCATGTAGGTGCCCAGTTGCAAATGCACGCGCACGACATTCGCCCCGAGCTTCTTCATCTCGCGGAAGTCCTCCTCGATGGCCGGCCATTTCTCTGCCCAATACTCTTCAAAAACCGTGTCGGACTCGCCCAGGTAATTGAATCCCCAAGGCACAAACCTGTCGCCCGATCGTTTCAGCACGAAGCTCGCGCCGTCCGCGCTGATTCCCACGGGCTCCAGCACTTGCGGCTGCAAATCCGCCGTCAGTCCCCGTGCCGCGAGCAGCAGCGACATCAGCACGCAGAAGGGAGAATACGAGGCGTGGAGATGCCTCCGGGCGATGTTCCATTTTCGCATGACACATGAACGACCCGTCCGGCCTGACATATCGACATCGCAAACAACGCCGGTCCTGGCGACAGCGCGACGAACCGCCGGCTCATCTTGGCCTGCGCGGCGGCGCAGGAGGTGCGCCCGGATGCGTCCGTGGCGCAGCCGCCGGGTGCGGCGTCTCCGCGTGAATGGGCGGCGGTTCCGCACGAGGTGCTGGTCGCCCGGAATGCTCCTGCGCTTCCTCGCGCCGCTGCCTCACCACCACATGCCGGAGGTTTGTGATCACGTCATCCGCGCGGCCCAGCGCGCGCCGCGCACGATCCCGCTCCGCCTCCGCGCTGCTCGCGTCGCTGCGTGCGCTGCTTGCATCGTTCGCGGCGCTCTCCAGCTCGCTCCGCGTGCTTGAAAGGCTGCGGTTCAACGCGTCATTTCTCTGATTCAGCTCCCGGGCGCCGCGCTCGAGCTGGTCGTTCCGCCAGGCCGACTCCTCCGCGAATTCCCGCGCATCGCGCAGTTCTGTGTCCGTCGCCGCAAGCTGATTGCTCAATGCGGCCAGATTGCCCTCGAGCCGGGAGCGCTCCGCTTCGTGCGCAGACTTCTCGTCGTCGAGCCGCCGCTCCGCATCCGCCTGGCGCGCGGAGAGTTCCGCGATCTTCCGGCTCGCGGCGCCGGCAAGGCCCTCGTGGCGTTCCCTCCAGTCGGTGATCGCCAGCCGCAGCTCGCGCTCCTCGTCATCGGCCAGCGTCGCCGCATCCAGCAGTCGCTCCACCTGCGCCTCGCGCGCGACAAGGTTTGCCTTCACCTGCACGAGTTCATCCACGACGTCACGCGCCAGCGCACGCGCCGCCGACGCCTCCCGCACGAGCCGCTCCCGCTGGGTTGTGGCCACGCACGCCTGATACACCGCCCCGCCGAACAACGGCACCACCACGATGAGCAGACCCAGCAGCACGTTCTCAGCCCGCGTGCCGGGCGATGATTCACTTCTCTGCCGAGATTCGCATTTCAACCTTGGAGCCGGGAGGCTGGTCATGCGGCCTCAGACGCGACCATCAACCGCCGTATTCAAGCCGACCTCGCCAAGCACCAGGACCACTCTTGTCCCATCGGACGCCCTCGGACAAATGAGCACGGAGATCATTCGACGGACGAATGTCACTCCTCCACGAATCGCGCTTACGCCACGATGCCCTCGTGCACCTCGCCATACACATCGGTGAGGCGGAAGTTTCGTCCGGCGTAGCGATAGGTGAGTCGCGTGTGGTCGAGACCGAGCAGATGAAGAATGGTCGCGTGGAGATCGTGCGTCGGCATCGCATTCTCCACGGCGTCACCGCCGAGTTCATCGGTGGAGCCGTATCTCATGCCGCCTTTCACGCCGCCTCCGGCCATCCACATGGAGTAGCCGCGCGCCCAGTGGCCGCGACCGCCGCCATTGTCTTCGTGCGAGGCGCGACCAAACTCGCCACCCCAGATGAGGAGCGTGTCTTTGAGCATGTCGCGCTGTTTCAGATCAGCGATGAGGCCGGCGATCGGTTTGTCGATGCTCTCCGCGCGCGCGGCAAAGGCTTCGCCGATCTTATTGTGGTGGTCCCAGCCGTTGCTCGTGAGCTGGATGAAGCGCACGCCTTTCTCCGCGAGCCGCCGCGCCATCAGGCACTGGCGGCCGAACTGCGAAGTCGCACCATCGTCGATGCCGTAGAGATCGAGGATGTGCTGCGGCTCGCCGTCGGTGTTGAAGACTTCAGGCACCGATGTCTGCATCTGAAAGGCCATCTCGTAGGACTGGATGACGCCTTCGAGTTCTGGATTCGCCGGATCGTGCTCGTCGATCAGCTTGCGATTGAGCCTCTGGATGAAGTCCACCTGCTTCCGCTGATCGGCCGCTGTGAGATGCTGATTGTAGAGATTCGGCACGCCACCACCGCCGCCGCTCAGTCGAGTGCCCTGAAACGTCGCTGGCAAAAACGCCGAGCCGTAATTCATCGCGCCGCCTTGATCGCTGATCGGATCGATCGTGACGAAAGCCGGCAGATCCTTCGCCTCCGATCCGAGCCCATACGCCACCCACGCACCGACCGAAGGCCGCACAAAGTTTTCACTGCCCGTGTGCAACGCCACCACGGCCTGCTGATGGCCGGGGTTCTTTGTCTGCACGCTGTTCAGCAGGCAGAGATCGTCCGCATGAGCCGACAGATTCGGAAACGCCTCCGAGATCATGATGCCGCTCTTGCCGCGCGGCTTGAAATCAAACTGCGGGGCGAGATAGCGACCACCCGCTTTCGCCGCCTTGGCCAGCTCCGGCTTGTAATCAAACGACTCCAGATGGCTCGGTCCGCCATTCATGAACATGAAGATCACCCGCTTCGCTTTCGCCGGAAAATGCGACGGCTTCGGCGCGAGCGGATTGATGAACAGCGTCTTGTTTTTCTCCGCCGCCAAAGCCGAAAAAGCCAGCCAGCCGAATCCCGCGCCAGTGCGCTGGAGGATTTCGCGACGTGAGGTGAGGAAGTGGGTGTTGGAGCAGAAGTGTTTCATGATTAGTCGTTCAATCGCTTGGTCCATTGGCCCGTTTCAGCGTTATATGCCCAGGCGAGAAACAGCTCCCTTGGATCATATACAACCATGTCAAAATGATCGTCCATCCGCTCATAACGGAGGAGCCTGGGAATGGTGAGATGGCGATCGACTTCAGCCAATGAAGACGGAAGAGAACCGGTCGCCGCGAGGTAGCCGTCCACCCTCCTGGCAACTTCAATGCCAGATTTTTTTGCACGCCCAATCTCCCACTCGCAAAGTCGCTCTCCTAGACCACAACTGATGAATGCCGCTAACGCAATGCCGACGACCCAGCCGAGTGGCCTTAATGACAACCAGCCATTCGACCTGACGGTCAACATTGCATACAGCAGAGTCGCAACACCGAGCGGCATCCATATCCAAACTCCAACAGCGGTCACGACAAACCATTGAGCGACGCCACCGAGTCCAAAGTACGCCGCAACTAGCACGACGAGCGTTGCACAACAGCAGGCGATCGCGGTTTTCCCTGTCATACCTCGAACTCCCGTGTCGATACGCCTAATCTCAGAAGCAAGCCGGAGGCTTGCCAGACATTAGCCGGTGGTGAAGCGAGGCTCTGCGAGCGAAAACCACCGGATGCAAACCGAAAAACCGAACCGTGGTGATTAGCGCTTCCCGGAGGGACGCAGGAAAGACGCGCACCGTCACAAAACATCGCAGACCACGAACGCTCCCTTCCGGCGTCCGTCCAGGACGCACCCTTGGAATCGGGTGCCGCTCCCGCATCGGCATCCGGTGGTTCCGCTTCGCTCCACCACCGGCTACCATCCGCCAAGCCTCCGGCTTGGAATTGCACGACTGATGTACGCGCACTCGAAAAAGTCCCCCTCACCCCAGCCCTCTCCCCAAGCGAGAGGGAGACGATGGCGCTGCCGCGCCAAACCAAGAAGCAGAGACACTTCTGACCCGTTGGACGCTCTTTGTATTCTTTCAAACAGCCGAGCGGCAGCTCGTCCTGCTCCCTCTCCCCTTGGGAGAGGGCTGGGGTGAGGGGGTGGTCCATCGTTCGCTCTGCCATGTCCAATCGCCGAGGATGTTCGATCACTTCAATGGCAAAACATGTTCTCATAACCTCAAATCACATACCGAAACTCCGCGCTCGCCAGCAGCGCCTGGACCAGCGTTGACCACCGATACGCCGCCTTGTCTTTCTCATCCGCCGGCGTTTCGAGAGACTGCATCATTTCGATGGCGGACTTTGCCTCATCGGCGGCTGCATCACGGCTGAAGATGGCGCGATACACGCAGCGCACGCGAAGTCCGTCATCGCGGATCGATGCGTCATCTAGGACGCGCCTGGCCAGCGCATTGGCTGCATCGACGACGAGGCGGTTGTTCATCATGAAAAGGCTCTGCGAGGGCACCGTGGTCACCTCGCGCTGGCCTTTGATCTGTGTGGGATTTGGAAAATCCCACGTCTCGTGCATCTCGGGCAACAGATCGCGGAGCACGGGCAGATAGACGGTGCGATACGGCGACGAAACGGTCAGCTTGCTGCCGGTGCGGCCCGTGTTGCCTTTGCCGCCGGTGCCGACAACCTGGATGCCATCGGGCCGGTCGAAGGTCAGTTCGCCGCTCAATTGCAGCAGCGAATCGCGCATGACTTCGAGTTCCACGCGACGCGGACTCATGCGCCAGTGCAATTCATTTCCCGGATCGATCTCGCTGCTCTGCGCATTCGCATCGGCACTGAGTCGATAGGCGCGGCTCATCATCATCGCGCGGATGAACTTCTTCACCGACCAGCCCGTCTCGACGAAGCGGATGGCGATGTGATCGAGCAGTTCCTCATTCGTCGGCTTCGTGCCGGTGATGCCGAAGTTATCGACGGTGCCGACAATGCCTTTACCGAAGAGATGCGCCCAGATGCGATTCGCCATCACACGCGAGGTCAGCGGGTGCGTCGGCTGGCAGATCCATTGTGCGAGCTGATAGCGGCCGCTGATCTTGCCCTCGACCTTTGGCAGCGACGGCAAACTCGGGATCTTCAAGTCACCGCGATGCGGTGTCTTCCCTTCATCATATGGATCGCCGGCGATGCGGATCGGACAGTTCTCGATCTTGCCTTCGCTCACGCCCATGGCGAGTCGCGCATCATAATTGTAGGTCGTGGCCTGCTTGCCGTTTTTCTGCGTCATTGACGGCTGCATCTGCATATCGTCCATCGCGTTCACTTCCCCGGGTTTGAGGAGTGTCGATGACTTTGAGGCGGACACGCTGGACTTGGTGGTCGGCAGTCGGAGCAGCCGGTCGGGATCTACATATAGATTCGCGCCGAGTTCCGCCTTGTGCGCCGTGCCCGACCACGTCTCGGTGCTGTAGAAGAGCCCGGCGAGTGCATAGTAATCGTGCTGCGTGACGGGATCCGTCTTGTGATCGTGACAGCGCGCACAGGCGATGGTCATGCCGAGGAAAGCACGCGTGGTGACGTCGATCTGATCGTCCACGCGATCCATCTTGAACTGCTCGTATTGCAGCGCCGTGAGATCGACGCAGCCGAGCGCGAGGAATCCGGTGCCGATGATGCTCTGCTTTTTCTCCTCGTCCGACTTCGCCGGCAAAAGATCGCCTGCGAGCTGCTCGGCGACAAAGCGCGTGTATGGCTTGTCGTTGTTCAACGAGTCGATGACCCAGTCACGATAGCGGAATGCCTGAATGAACGGCGCATTCCAGCTCCGGCCCACGCTGTCGGCATAGCGCACAACATCCAACCAGTGCCGAGCCCAGCGCTCGCCAAAGCGCGGCGATTGCAGCAGGCGATCAATCACTTTGGCGAAGGCCTGCTCGTCGGGTGCGGAATCATTTTCAAAAGCGGAGACTTCCTCGGGCGTCGGCAGCAGGCCGTGCAGGTCGATGGTGGCGCGACGGATCAAAGCCGCGCGAGGCGCATCGGTGTTGGGTTTGAGATTCTTCGCGGCGAGGCCGGCGAGAATGAAGCGGTCGATGTCATCGCGCGACCACGAGTCGTTCGCGAGCTTCGGAAGCGCGGGACGGCGCAGCGGCTTGAAGGACCAGGGAAGGATGACTTTTTCGAGGACCGAGGCTGTGGCGAGTGTGCTTGCGAGAGCGATGAAGACAATCGCAAACTTTGCCCGCAACAAAGTCCCCCTCACCCCAACCCTCTCCCAATGGGAGAGGGAGACGAAGGCGCGCTGCGCCGATGCGAAAAGCACAATGAATGGCGTCCGAACATTCAAATGATCCGGCCTGCCAATCAGCTGACGGACGGCGCAAGCATCAACTCCCTCTCCCACGGGGAGAGGGCTGGGGTGAGGGGGAAGAGTTCCGTTTCGTCTTGAATCACCCACCCACCTCCTGCTTCGATCTCGATACGACATCGTGACCCACATGAGCTTCGGGAGACTCCAGTCACAGAGTGCCTGGACTACTTTTTGAAGTGTCTTCATTGAGAAAGAGGTGGACGATGTCCGACACCGATGGAGTTGCAGAGCTTAGCGACGTTTTTCGCAAACACCTCGCTGAAGATCACGCCGCTCGGCGGCACGCCCTTATTGTGCTTCATCTTCACGCCGTGCTGCACCCACGCACCGCGCTCGTCCATTGAGGCGATGATCTCGCGCGCGGCTTTCGACAGCTCGGCAGGCGTTTCTTTGATCGGTCGTTCACCAGCAGGCTTCGGCATCGCGCTCAAGCGCCGATGCTCGGCTTCGATTTCGTCGAGGATCGGATCGATGATGAATCCGTAGTGATCCGCAGGCCGCGCATTGCTGTAGGTCATCTCGTCGCCGCCGCCTTTCTTGCGCTGGAAGTAGATCGGCTGGTTGGTCTTCAATTCATAAAAGCGCGCGAGCTTGCCGTCGGGCAGCAGCGACTTCCGCAGATAGGCCAGCGCCTTCGGGATCGGTGCTAGCCACGATTTGTCACCGGTGGCGCGGGCGAGCATCATCAGCGCCTCCATCACTGTCTCGGACTCGCGGCTGCTGATCGCGCTCGGCTCGAAGGCGCGGCTCCAGACGGGATGCATGTCGCGGTCATACTGCTGCGCCCACGCGGGCTGCGGATCGGGCATTTGCGCGAGCAGGAAAAACCGTCCCGCCTTCTTCGCACACTCGAGGTATCGTGCGTCGCCATAGACTTCGTGCGCGCGAAGCATCGTGTGCATCGCATCGGCTACCAGATCGTCATTGATCACGTAGCAGCCGGTGAAATCCTTTGGCCACTTGCGCGGCCAGTCGTCGGGATACGAGGCCTTTTTTACCGGGAAACCGTCGTTCGACGGCGACTGATCGGGAAAGCGATCGTAGCTCGCCGACCATGCACCGTTCGGATACTGCGCTTGCGCGAGCGACTTCAGGCCAAAGAGCGCCGCATCGTGAATGCGCGGCTCGGCGAAGTTCAGCACCTTGTCGATGCGAACGAGAAAACGCAGCGCGGACTGGGTCGTGTCATCGTCGAGAATGGTGAGGTTTGCTTCAAACGTGCGCCGCTTCCACACGTCCCAGCCGACAGAGATGGCACGCTCATTTTCAGGAACCCGATCCGGCACTGGCTTCCAGTCGAGATCAAAGCGATGGAAGTCCTTCTTCTCAGACACAGTCTCAAAATGAGCGCCGTAATGCCAGCCGCCGGACTGAAGCTGCCTCTGCGCAAGTGCGAGCGCGGCTTCTTTCGCGTAGCCGAGGATTTTGGCATCCTTCGTGGCCTCAAACACATCGAGCATTGCCTCGCCCACGAGCGGCGTGCCGGGCGGCTGCACCCAGATGGTGTGCTCGTCGGTAACGCCCTCGCCCTCGCGCTTCTGGAGGTCGCCGCTGAAGGCATAAACGTAGCCGCCGTGGATGCTGACGTGATCGTGGAAGAAGGCGGCGGCTTTCGTCAGCGCCCGCGTGACTTCATCACATGAGGGTTGCTGCGCGTGCGTAAGCTGGGCGGCATGGAGAAGCAGCAGTATGATGAGCGCGGTCGCGACTCGTTGGAGTCCCGCCTTCAGGCGGTTCGGACGCTCTTGGTTTCCGATTCGCGAGTCGCGCGGGCTAAGGGAGCCGGGCGACTGCGCGGCGTGACCGGCTGAAGCCGGGACTCCAACGACAGCGGCTCCGCTCATGCCACACGCAGATGCGATCCCAACTTGCCGTGACGGACTGGATTGGAACCTCGCGCACATGGGCCGGGCAGGTTTGGGATGCGACGACGGCGGGTACTACTTCGTCTCGAGCTTCACATCCTTCAGCCCGACATCCTTGAGCGCATCGAGCACAGCCCTCACCTTGCCGATCTCGGTCTTGGAATCAGCGCGGAGGATCACACTTTGATCGGGATTCTCGTCGGCGATCTGCTTCATGCGGCCGCGCACCATCTTGATGTCGATGACCTCGCCCTTGCTGTTCACGACGCTGCCTTCAGCGTTCACTTGGATGATCATCTGGGCGGACTCGATGGACTTGGTGGACGGGCGCTCGCCACGCTCGCCCTCGCGCATCTTGCCGCCGCCTTCGGCTTCGGCGGACTTGCGGACTTCACCTTCGCCATCGCGTGCTCCGCGTTTTGCACCTTCGCCCTTGCCTTCGCGCGCTCCAGTCTTTTTCATCTCACCATCGCGCGGGCCTTTGCGTTCGCCTTCGCCGTCGCGTGCGCCGGTTTTTTTCGTTTCGCCATCGCGCGCGCCTTCTTTGCGAGCACCATCGCCATCGCGGGCGCCATCGCGTTTGCGCGCGCCGTCGCCATCGCCTTCGCGGGCGGCTTTGCGGACTTCTTCTTTGGCACCATCGCCTTCGGCGGATTTCTTTTTCTCGCCGTTGGCGCGAGCGGTGGTGAAGGCAACAGTGGCGATGCCGAGGCCGACGGCAACGGAAACGAACTGGACGAGGAGGGAACGGGACGCGGGTCTCATGATGAGTTTCATGCGGTACTTGAGTTCGGATGGGCTGGCGGAAAACGAAGGAAGCAGCGCGGGCACGGGCGAGGCATAAAGCTCCGCGGTCTTGAGCAGGGCCTCGCCATAGCTGCGCCGTGCACCTTGATGCATGTGATGCAGCGCGGCTTCGTCGCAGGCAAGTTCCCGGTCCGCGCAGAACCGGCGGAAGAGCAGCCAGGCGAACGGATTGAACCAGTGCACCGCGCACGCGACGAGGCCGAGCCACGTCCACGCGCAGTCGGCGCGCTTCAGGTGCTGAAGCTCGTGAAGGAAAATGCCGCGCAGCTCCGCTGTCGTGTGGCGCCCGGTGACGTCGGCAGGCAGCAGGAGCAGCGGACGGAAGAAGCCGTGGACGGCGACGGACGGCAGTCCCTCGATGAGCGCGAGGCGCGGCGCGCGGCGCAGGCCCGCGGCGCGGGCGCAGTCATCAAGGAGAGAAACGAGCGCGGAGTCAGCAGGGAGAGCGGTGCGTGTGAGGCGCCGGATTTGAAAAGCGGAGGCACCGAGCCAGGTGAGCACCCCGGCTGCGCCGAGCGCCCAAGCGAAGGGGAGGGCGGCCTTTGCCGAAAGTGACGCGCCTGCCGGCACGCAGTCAGACGAGTCCGACACACCAGACCGGTCGGACGAAGCAGCAGCCGGAACCTCTGAAACCAATGAAACTTCCGCCTGCGGAACAAACGCCGCGCGCCATGAAACCGGCACCACCTCGGGCAGAAGCATGCGCACCAGCAAAAGCGCGGCCAGCAACGCACACCAGCGGGCCGGGATCAGCCGCAGATGCGAGATGCACAATACGACAAGCGCCGGCAGCAGCACGGCGAGCGAAGTTTCGAGCGACCAGACCGACAGGCGGCTGATCCATTCGTGGACGATTGGCGCGTTCATTTTGGTCCTCCAGGTTTCTGATCGAGCATTTGACGAAGTTCGGCGATGTCTTTTTTGCTGAGCTTTTGTCGGTCGAGAAATGTGGCGAGCAGCGGAGCGACACGTCCGCCGAAGACACGATCGACGAGCGACTTGCTCACGGCGTGGGCACAGTGCGCTTCATCGACCAGCGGCCGGTAGCGGTATTCCCTGCCCTGACGTTCGAAACCGAGCGCACCTTTCTTCACCAGGCGCGTGATGAGCGTCATGATTGTCGGCGGCTTCCAGTGCTGCGTCTTTCCAAGCGCGGCGATGACCTCGGCCGAGTTCGTCTCACCTCGCGCCCAGAACTCGCGCATCACGATCCATTCGGCATCGGAGATGGCGGGCGTCTGCGGCGGCTGAATGCGAGTCTTGGGGGGCATGCGAGAGCGGAGGATCGGGATTTACGTATGTAAATCAGTCATTAATTACACTTGTAGTTCGAGTCAAGATTCTTCTTGCCGGATTCTCGCCGCCGATGCATTCCCGCCGCGGCTTCCTTTGTGAAGGTCCGCATGGAGATGGAGCGGACATTCCTCCTGGAGCGGCGTGCGGGCAGCAGAGCTTACCGTCGCAGGAGCGGTGCAAGGAGATTCTCCTCGGCGATGATGCCGACGGGCTTGCCGGTCGCCCCATCATTGACGATCGCCAGGGTGCGACCGCGCTGACGCAGGCGCTGCAAGGCGGCCAGAGCGGACGTAGTCGCAGCGGTCTCGACGGCCGCGCGCATGTGCTGGCGCACGAGACGGTCGGGAGGCAGGCGTGCTGGCAAAGCGAGCAGTTCGAGAATTCCGGCGAATCCGCCATCGGGACCCATCACAGGGATGGCGACGAGGCCGCCCTCGGCGGCGAGCTTCAGTGCGTCGTTCACGGCGATGTCGGGCGGGACGGCGGCGGTCTTCGTCAGCGGAACCATCAGGTCGCCCGTTTTCCATCGCTTGTAATCGAGCACGCGCGCAATGAGCGCCGCGCCGGCCGGTGTGAGCAAGCCTTGTTTAGCGAGGCTGGCGGTCAGGTTCTTCAGGTCATCGCGCGCGGAGGATTCGCTTTGTGCGCCGGAGTCGGCCGGCTGTTTGCCGCGGATGACTTTGAATGGAACGCGAAGCATGCCGGCGATGAGAACCAGCGGATGAAGGTAGCGCAGAAGGCGGAACGGGTAGCGGCGGAAGATGGTCTTCGGGACGACTTCGAGTCCGATGAGGAAAACGGGCAGCGCGATGAGGAGGCCCACGGCATAGCCCCATGTACCGAGCGCCTGAATCAGCTTCCAATTGATGATGCTGAAAGCGGCGAGGTTTGCCATGTGGTTCACCACCGTGGCTGCGCCGAGGAGTGCATCGCGATCCTCGATGAGCGGGAGCAGCCGCGCAGCGCGCGAGTCGCCCTCGTCCGCGGCGTGGCGGACGCGCACGCGGCTGATGGACATGATGGCGCTCTCGATGCCTGAGAAGAGAAACGAGAGCACAAGTGCAAGGATGAGCGCAAGCCAGATCACGGGACGTCCTCCTCCGCCGGTTCGGGTTCCTTTTTCTCCGGCAGCCGCATCTCGACCTGCTGCACGCGCGTGCGGGACACGCGACGCACTTTGAGATCGATGCCGTTCACATTCACGCGCTCGCCGGGTTTCGGCAGATGGCCAAGCTGGGTGAAAACAAATCCGCCGATGGTGTCGATGCCTTCCGCCTCGAGCGTTACGCTGAGTTCGTCTGCGATGTGGTCGAGCCGCGTGGTGCCGTCCATCAAATAACGCCCGCCGCCGAGGTCGCGTATCTCGACGCCCTCGCCCTGCCACGGCGCGGCGTCGTAGAGAAGCCAGTCCACGATTTCATCCTGGCTGACCATGCCTTCGAGTCCGCCATACTCATCGACGACGAGCACGCAGCGCGCGCTGCCGCCGAGGTGTTTTTCGAGCGCCTCCATCGCGGGGAGAGTTTCAGGCACAAAGACGGGCGGACGCGCGCGGCTGAGAATGGCCGGCCGGCCGGCGAGCTTCCATGCGTGCGTGTCGATCACGCCGTGGACGGCGTCCGGCGTGTCGCCATGCACGACGACGAATCGTGACTCGGCGTGCTCGAGAACATCCGCGCCTTTTTCCTCGATGTCCGCGATGGCCAGCAGAGGCAGATTCACGCGCGGCACCATGCAGTCGCGCACGGTGAGCGCGGCCACGTCGAGAATCTCGCGGATGATCGCCGCCTCCGCCTCGTCGAGCGCGCCCTGCTCCTCGCGCATTTCGATCAGCGTCTCGAGTTCCTCCTGCGTGATGGGCTGGCGCATCTTGATTTTTTTCGGCACGATGGAGCGCACGATCATCTCGCTTACGCGCTCGACCACGGCGATCAGCGGATCGAGGATGACACGCACCGGCTTCAGCAGGCGCGTGCTGCCGATGAGGATCTCCGCAGGCGAACGCAGGGCAAAGAACTTTGGCGCGATGTCGCCGATGAACAGGCTCGCCACGAAAAGCGCCGCCGCGCTCAACCACGGATTCAAACCGGCGGCGAAAAGCGGGCCGGTCACGAGGAACAAGCCGAGCGCCGCCAGCGCGAGATTGAGAGCGGCAGACAGCAGCAACGCACGATGCAGGTGCGGGAAGGGATTTGAAGTGATGCTCTGGATCTGCCGCCGCACGCGCTCGCTCTGCGCCGCGAGCGCACCCGCGCCGATTTCGCGCGTGGTAAGAATCGCCGCCTCTGTGGCGGAGATGGCCGCCAGCAGGAGAAGCAGGCTCAGGTAGATCAACCCGGAGACGAGAAGTGTCATGTGAGTGGTGCCTTTCCGGAGACGCTGCAGAGCAGGATCGGGGCCGGGCCGGCTGTGGAGAGCTTCAAAAGCCCCGGCAAAGGGTCAAGCGTGGTTTCGGCGGAGTCCCTTTTGTCCTTTGGGTCCTTTCAGTCCCTTCGAAGGGACCCAAGGGACCGAAGGGACAAAAGAGCCGCCGCTGCGCTCACGCGCCACTCTCACCTTGACCGGACGCCCCCGCTGTTCAAAGACAGTGCCAAAACGCCTTGAACACCATCTTCGAAATCCTCGGAAAATTCGACCACGAGAGCGACTGCCAGAAGCTCCTCTACGCTCCGCTCGCAAAACCGCTGAAATACCGCGAGACGCAGTGCTATCGCGCCGAATACGAAGGCGACAACGCGGCTGCCCTCGACTTTGTGAAGCGCGTGCTGCTCGATCCCATCAGCCAGGAAATGCGCGATGACGGCGCGCCGGCATTTCCAAAAGCTGCGTTCATCCTCGAGTACGGCATGAAGGGCGGCGCGCTCGATCTGGAAAAGGAGACGATCCTCGGCTACTACCGCGCCCTCGAATCGCCCGGATTCGACTTGAAGAAGCTCACGCTGCGCAAGCGCATCTATGTCTTCGGCGACGACGCCGATCCCGCCCCCTTCATCCGCGACGTGTGCAATCCGGCGATTCACACATGGGAGGTGCTGACGTCGACGTGATATGATGCGGCGAAAAGTCGTTTCGACTTTGGTCGGAACCTGGTGAACTTCGTTTCGACCGAAGTCGAAACCACTTTGCATCATGCGCCCCGCCCTCATTCTCGTCCTGCCTCTTTTCGTCCACGCAGCTGATCCCGGTCCACCGACGGCGGACAATCCGAACTGGTTCCCCTTCCCCATCAGCGTGATGGAGTCGTCGAAGACGGCCATTGACCTGTCGTTTCTCAATGACAAGCCGGCGGGTGCGAGCGGCTTTCTCAAGGCCGAGGGCGAGCACATCGTCGATGCCAAAGGGCGGCCGGTGCGCTTGTTCGGCACGAACTTCTGCGGCGGCGCTTGTTTTCCCGAGGCGGCGGATGCGGAGAAGGTCGCCGCGCATCTGTCGAAGAACGGGATCAACGTGGTGCGCCTGCATCACATGGACAACGACTGGAACGAGTCGCTGATCGAGGACAACGCGACAACGGGGCTGAACGCGGCAAATCTGGGCAAGCTCGACAAGCTCGTGGCCGAGTTCATCAAGAACGGCATCTACATCAACTTGAACCTCCACGTCAGCCGCACCTATCCCGGCACGCCGAAGGATGCGCCGCATTACAGCAAGGGCCTCGACCATTTTCATCCGCCTTTCATCGAAGCCTTCAAGAGCTACACGCGGCAGATTCTCGAACATGTGAACCCGCACACGGGCCGCGCCTACAAGGACGAGCCTGGCGTCGCGGTGATCGAGATGAACAACGAGAACTCGCTCGTGCTGAATCCGTGGTGGATGAGCAAGTTGGAGGAGCCTTTCGCCGGCGAGCTGCGCGCACTTTTCATCAAGTACCTGCGGGGGAAGTATCCGACGATCGAGAAGCTCCGCGAAGTGTGGGGACTCAACGATGGCAGCACAGGCCCGGATTTGATCAAGAACGGCTGTTTTGCCGATGGCACGAAGAGCTGGTTCTTGGAATCAAACTTCGGCGCGAAGAGCCAGGCTGTCGGGAAAAGTGGAACAGACTTCCAGTCTGTTCCGGGCGAAGAAAGCGCATCCTCGTCGCCAAAATCCAACCACGGTCCTCTGACATCCGAACGCCAGCCATCACGCTCGCAAAACGCTCCGGGTGCGTCAGACAGTCAGAGGTCATCGAGCGCTTCGACTGACAGGTTGCAAGCCTGTCCCACTTTCTTGCGCTGGACGAGCACGCAGAGCGGAAAGGAAGGCTACTCGCTGCAATTCAGCCAGTCCGGCCTCGCGCTCGAAGAATCCAAGGCATACCGGCTCAGCTTCCGCGCACGGTCGGAGAAAAAGGCCGCGCTCGACGTGCATGCCCAGAACTCCGCGCCGCCGTGGGCACAGCTCGGCATGCAGGAGAAAATGCAACTGACGCCCGAGTGGCAGTCGTTCGCGTTCGAGTTCTCGCCGCATTCCGTTTTGCCTGATGGTAAGAATCGGATCGTCTTCAGCCTGCTGAATGCGGTGACGAGCGTGGACATCACCGAGGTGAAGCTCGTGTCCATCTCCACCGGCCTTTTGAAACCCGGGCACACGTTCGAGGCCGGCAACATCCCAATCCCCTCGCGCAATGCGAAGCTCGAGGTGCGGCGCGATTTCTTCGACTTCCTCATGCAGCTCGAAATCGATCACGCTCTGGCGATGAAGAAGTTCATCCGCGAGGAAATCGGCGCGAAGCAGATGATCACACACACCGCGCTGCTCTTCGGCGGCATCGTCGGCGCGCGACGCGAGTTCATCGTGAGCGACATCGTCGATACGCACGGCTACTGGCATCATCCGTCCTTCCCGCACAAGCCGTGGGACATGAACGACTGGACGATCAACAACGTCTCGCAGGTCGCCAGCGACGAGGGCGGCACTCTCGCCGAGATGGCGATGCAGCGTCCCTTCGGCAAGCCCTACAGCGTCAGCGAATACGACACGCCCGCCCCCAACGACTTCGCCGCCGAGACCTTCCCGCTCTTTGCCGCGATGGCCTGCCTGCAGGACTGGAGCGCCATCTACCACTTCAACTTCAAGCACAGCGCCAAGTACGACAGCGACAAGATCACCAGCTTCTTCGATCTGCCCGGACATCCGGCCAAGCAAGCCTTCATGCCGCTGGCAGCGCTGGTGTTTCGACGGGAATTGATGAAACCCGCCGGAGCCACCTACACCTTGCCGCTCACGCAAGAGTCGATCCTTCAAACGGCCGCAGCAAAGGCCGGCGACGTTTGGGGTGCATGGCGGGACGTTTGGGAAAAATCCATGCAAGGACGCGCGACGGCCTGGATGACGCGCACGGGATTTGATTTCAACGCGAATGCCATGCAGCCCCAGGCAACGTTGAAACTGTTGCCGCAAAACAAGATGCGCGCGCTGATTCCTGCGCCCGTCGCTCAGAGCGCCAGCTCTCCCGAACCATTCGATGGCGCGCCAATTGAAAATGTTCCATCATTCGATGGTGGCGTGTTTCTTGGTATCAATACCCCTGTGCAAGCAGCAGCGGTGGTTCGTTTGCAGGGTGGCGTCGAGTTCGACTATGATGGAGTCGGTGCCTCGGTCAGCGCTGATGCGCCGCAAATCTTGATGATGGCCGCATTGGACGGCAAGACTCTCAATATGACCAAGAAACTCTGGCTCTGTGCCCTCAGCCGCGCGGAGAATCAGGGCATGGCCTGGGACAAAGACCGCCGCACCGTGAGCAGCAAGTGGGGCACCGGCCCCGCGCTGGTGCTCGGAGTGAAGGCGAAGATAAAACTGCCCGGCGATGCGACATGGAAAGTCGAAGCCCTCGACCCGACCGGAACGCCGAAAGCCGTGATCGCGGAGAAGACAAATGAGTTTCGCATCGATCCGTCGCAGAAAACCGTGTGGTGGCTGATGACACGGGAGTGAGCGGATGCAGGACGACCGGGGGGGGCGGCCGGTCGTGCCACTGCTCGCGCCGCCCACAATCTTGACTCTCGTCCCTCGTATCTTAATCTTCGCCCATGATCGCGGAGAGACTTCCACAACTGCTCACCTTCACCAAGGAGGAGAAACGGCAGCTTGTCGCCGAGCTTCAGGAGGAACTGGACGACGATGATGATCCTACGATGCAGGAACCGTTGAAGTCGGAGATTTTGGCTGAGCTCGAGCGCCGTTATCAGCACTATCTCGCGCATCCCGAGACTGCGATGACCGTGGAGGAATCGAGGAGAAGGATGCGCGCTTCGCGAGGCAAATGAGCGAGGTTGTAGTCCTGTCAGGCGCAGATGCCGACTTGATCGACTTCTACGGTCGATTCGAGGACTTGGCAGGGGATTGGGCGATGCATTTGATCAAACCTACCTGGAGGCCACACAGCTCTTGGAACGGCATCCTGAAATCGGGAAGCGGTTCGGCGGCGCATTCCGGAGGCTTGTGCTGCGCAAATGGAACGTGGGTGTTTTCTACACGGTGTCAGGCCGGCGGGTGTTCATCCACGCCATTGCGGACCTCCGCCAAGACCCGGCTGCCATCATGCGACGGCTGGGCTTGCGCTGACTCGATTTCGCGCTAGCTGACAGGCTCACCATGGCCCACACGACCCGCGCTGTTTTCCGCACCATTCCGATTCGCGAACTGATCGCCGACGATCTGCTCGACATCTCGAAGAGCATGAAGCTCTCGCTCTCACGGGCGGACATGCTGGCGGTGCAGAAGATTTATCAGGACGAAGGTCGCGATCCGACGGACGTGGAGCTGGAAGTCATCGCTCAGACGTGGAGCGAGCATTGCAAGCACCGCATCTTCAACGCGAAGATTTATCACACGGTCGATGGCAAGCAGGAGGTGATCGACAGCCTCTTCAAGACGTATATCCGCAGCGTCACGCAGGAGATCATGAAGCAGAAGCCGGACTTCGTGCTCAGCGCGTTCGTCGATAACGCCGGCTTCGTGAAGCTCGATGCCGACAAGGCCGTGTGCCTCAAAGTCGAGACGCACAATCACCCGAGCGCCATCGAGCCGTATGCCGGCGCAAACACGGGCCTCGGCGGCGTGATTCGGGACATTCTCGGCGCGGGCAAGGGCGCGAAGCCGGTGGCGTCGCTTGATGTGTTTTGCTTCGGCCCGCCGGATACGAAGCAGGAGGATTTGAAGGCGAAGGACGTCATCCATCCGCTCGGTGTGATGCGTGGCGTCGTGCGCGGCGTGCGCGATTACGGCAACCGCATGGGCATCCCGACGGTGAACGGCGCGATCCAGTTCGACGACACGTTCATCTACAATCCGCTCGTGTTCTGCGGCACGGCGGGCGTGATCCCGATCAAGGACATCGAGAAGGAGGTGAAGCCCGGTCACTTGCTCATCGCGGCCGGTGGTCGCACGGGCAAGGACGGCCTCAAAGGCGCGACGTTCAGCTCGGCATCGCTCACGACGGACTCGCACGAAGAAGACCAAACGGCGGTGCAGATCGGCAATCCCATCGAGGAGAAAAAGGTGGCCGACTTCGTCCTCGCCGCGCGTGAGGCTGGGTTGATTGAGTTTGTGACCGATTGCGGCGCGGGTGGTTTCTCCAGCGCGGCTGGCGAGATGCTCAGCGAGGTGGGCGGTGAAGTGTGGCTGGAGAATTGCCCGCTGAAGGTGCCGGATCTTGAAAGCTGGCAGGTGTTCATTTCTGAATCACAGGAGCGCATGGTGATGGCGATCGAGGAGAAGAATCTCCCCGCACTGCAAAAGCTGGCCGACATGTGGCAGACGGAGATTTTCACGCTGGCGAAAGCCGACGGATCGAAGCGCCTCAAGGTGCTGCATCACGGCGAAACGGTCTGCGATCTGCCGGTGGAAAAACTGCACGGCGCGCCGCGTCGCGAGATGCGCGGCAAATGGAATCAACCGCCTGCGACGACGCCTGCGGTCGGTGTGCGTCCCGAGTCGTGGACGCAGGCACTGAAGGCGCTGCTGTCCGACTTCGCCATCGTCTCGCGCGAGCCGATCATCCGCGAATACGACCACGAAGTGCAGGGCAACACGATCCTCAAGCCGCTCGCTGGCGCTTCCGGCGATGCGCCGCAGGATGGTTCGGTCATCCGCGTGGATGGCAGTGATCAACTCGTCGCGCTCGCCTGCGCGCTGCTGCCCGAGTGGGGCAAGACCGATCCTCATGCCATGGGTCGCGCGTGCGTCGATGAATGCGTGCGCCAGCTCGTCGGCATGGGTGCGAATCCCGAGCGCATCGCGATTCTCGACAACTTCTGCGTCGGCAATCCTGACAGCGAACGCGAACTCGGCGCGCTCGTCGAATGCACGAAGGGCATGGCGGAAACCGCACTTGCCTACGGCACTCCGTTCGTCTCGGGCAAGGACAGCTTTTACAACTACTTCGTCACCGACGAAGGCCCTGTGTCGATTCCGACCACGCTGCTCGTCAGCGGCTTCGGCATTGTCGAGGACGCCAAACATGTCGTCGGCTCATCGCTTCGTCGCGTCGGCAGCAAGATCTGCGTCCTCGGCAAAACAACGCCCGGCCTTCGCGGCAGCGTCTTTGCACGACACGCGAAAGGCACCGGCCTCAATGGCGCGCCGACATGGAGCGACTCTGACAACTGGGCGATGTATCAGAAGTATCACGCGCTCGTGAAGCAAGGCGCGGTGCTCGCCTGCCACGACATTTCCGAAGGCGGACTCGCCGTCGCGCTCGCCGAGATGGCCTTCTCCGGCAAGGCGGGCCTCAAAATCGAACTCGAAAACCTTCCGGCCAAAGATTGCACCCTGGCCGAGATCATGTTCGGCGAGACGCCGGGCCGGCTCCTTCTCGAAATCGATCCCGAAAACATGGAAGCCGCCCGCGAGGCCGGCTGCATCGTTATCGGCGAGACGACCGGCGAGAAGTGGCTCCACATCACGCTTCGCAACAGCACACTCATTGACTCGAACGTCGCCGACCTCAAGCCATTGTGGCAGGGCGGACTGACGCCCTACTACTGATGCGAAGGCGTCAGAGCTGCCGCAGCTTCGGCGGCTTTGATCGAGGCGAGCAGATTCTCGTCCGGAGTGCACAGCGTTGAAGCGATGCGGAAATGCTCAAGCGCGCGGCCGGGTTGGTTGGTGCTCAGGTAGATGCGCCCCAGCATGATGTGAGGCATGGGATTGTCGGGCGCGGTTTCGACCGCCTGCTTCAAGACTGGCAGCGCGCGCCCTACGTCGCCGACGCCGGCATAGGCGATTCCGAGCGTGTAGGTCACGGGCGGGGAATCGGCGGCGGCGCGATCCCCGTCGATGAGCCGGTGCATGGTGTCGAGCGCCTCGCGGGGCTGGTTGAGTCGAAGCAGGGAGTTGGAGAGATTGAACATGCTTGTGTGATCGTCCGGCTTGATGCGCAGCGCCTCTCGGTAGCAGCCGACGGCCTCCTGGTCTCGACCCGCATCGGCGAGGTGAGCGCCGAGGCTGCCCCACGCGCGATGGTTGTGCGGGCTCTTGCGCACGGAATCGCTCCACAAGCTCTCGCCGGAGCGCCAGACGGAATTGCGCGCGCATGTGATGCATGCGTGCGCGGTCACGCAAAGGAAGGCGGCGGCGGGTGCCAGCCGCCGGGCAGCGCGCGGCCCGTGCGTGCGGACGGCATCGAGCGCGCAGGCCATCACGACGAAGATGCCGATCGACGGGAGGTAGGACCGATGGTCTGCCATGAGGTCCGGAAGCGGCACGAGGCCGGACGAAACGGAGACGGTGATGAAGAACCAGAGCGTGAAGGCAAAGGCGGACGCCGCGCGCAAGTCATCCCGCCAGCGCCGCCACGCCCACCACGAGGTGACGAGGACGCCGGTGAGTTCCGCAAGGGCCAGCAGCACCGGCGGCTCCGCGAGGGAATGGTGGAGAGACCACGCCGGATCCGCATTGAGACCTGCGGGCCAAAGCACGCGGTGCAGATAAGCCGCCACGACGGTGATCTGTGTGACGAGGTAGTACCAGTGAGGCACCGCGTCGTCCCCGGCATTCACGATGTTCACCGCGCTGGCGAGCACGGAGTCCGCCGGATGCTGCGCCATCGCGGCGAGGACGACCATCAGCGGCACCACCGGCAGGAAGATCAGCAGCGGCCAGGCACGACCGATGGCGGCCCGCGGCCGCACACCGCCCGTCAGGGCATCGAGCACAACTGCGACGAGCGGCGCGGTGAAGACGCACTCCTTCGTCATCATGCCGGCGGCGACGGCGGCCATGGCGCCCAGCCGCCGCATCCACCTTGCACGGCGATCACAAGACTCGAGCGAGGCAAAGTAGAGACCAAGCGCGAGCAGGAAGAACAGCGTGCTGAGCGACGTGAAGCGCTGGATGATGTAAGTGACCGATTCCGTGGCCAGCGGATGAGCGGCGAAGAGAAGCGACGCCGCGGCTGGAACAAAAACGATGGTCCCCGCCGGCAATTGGCGGGCATGAGCACCGCGCGCGAGGAGCTTCCGCAGCAGCAGCCAGACGAGCGCCGAGTTCAGCGCGTGGATGATGATGTTTGCCACGCGGTACCAGCGCGGGTTGAGTCCGTCGAAGATGTAGTTCAGGCGGAAGGTGGCGTAGGCCACCGGGCGCAGGATGAAGTTCGTGGCCAAGTCGGGATCGACACCGAGACGCGCCGGGAGGGCGACGAAGTCCGCCAGATGCGCCAGCCGCGCGAACGTGCCGGCTTCCTTCAGAAACGGATTGCCTTCGATGTAAAGGTGATCGTCGAAGAGCATCGGGAAGTCCGCCGTCCATGCGTACAAAGCGGTGCAGAGCAAGACGATGAGCGCGGGCACGATGAGCCGGCTCATGCCGCGCCCTTCGGGCGCGGGGTTCGCGCCCGAAGGCGGAGGTGCCGTTGCGACGGCGCGCCTTGCCGGGTGTCGTGGATCTTGTCTGATTCGTGAGGGTGCCGCCATTCAGCGTGGTCGAGGAGTCTGCGTCGTGCAGAGTGCGCATCAGCGCCTGTGGTGGCAATGACACACGCCGCGTCGTGCCGGGCGCCACAATTGCCGCGCTCCTCGTGCGTGCGCTTGTGCGCGTGCTACCGGATCTGGAAGGGTCCGCCGGATGGTACGGAGGCTGGGCCGTTGCCGGCCAGCGCATTTTCCGCCAGCTCGATGCACTCGAGCAGCAGCTTGTCGGGAACCTTCAATCTTGCGGCGGTGCGATAATGCTCGAGCGCCAGCGCAGGCCGGTTGGTACGCAGATACACGGCCCCGAGCGCTTGATGGCAGTTCGCATCTTCGGGCATCACGGCCAGGATGTCCTTGTAGATGGCGATGGCCTCGTCGTAGCGGCCCACTCCGGCGAGGCCAAGCGCGACGGTGAAGACGACGTGCGGCTGCCGGGCAGCCCGCTCATCCAGCCGGATGAGCTTGAGGCTGGCATCCAGCGACTCCTGAGGCCGTCCGAGGCGCAGCAGCGAGTTCGAGAGATTGAACATGCCGTGCTGGAAGCGCGGCTCCATGGCGATGGCTTTTTGGAAATACCTCACCGCCTCTTCCTCGCGGCCCGCGTTGGAAAGCGCGGCGCCGAGATTGCCCCACACGCGATATTTTTGCGGACTCTTCTCCGCCGTATCGGTCCACAGGCTCACGGACGTGCGCCAGACTTCATTGCGCGCGCACGTTGCCCAGGAGAGCGCCGCCACGCAGGCGAGGGCTGCGGCGGGCACGGCGGGACGGACGATGCGGGCAAAGCGGCCGGAAGAGGTGCGCAGCATGTCGAGCAGCGCGGCGACCGCCACGAAGACACCGACGGATGGCAGATAGGTGCGGTGGTCCGCCATCAGATCCGGCAGCGGCACGATGCCTGAGGACGCCGAGATGGTGATGAAAAACCAGAGCGTGAACACCGCGGCGATCCTCGCGCGCACATCCGCGCGACGCGCGATGCCGAGCCAGACCGCGCCCACGACGACGGCCGCGAGCGCGGCCAGCGCACGCAGCACCGCCGGCTCCAGCAGCGAGCGATGGAGCGGCCAGTCGGGATCGAGGTTCAGCCCCGCAGGCCAGAAGATGCGCCCCAGGTAGGCGGCCACGACGGTGATCTGCGAGACGAGGTAGTGCCAGTGCTCCAGCGGATTCTCGCGCGAGTTCACGATGTTGATCGCGGCATCGAGGCTGAATGTCCCCGCGTGCATGGCCATGGAGATGATCACGACCATGGCCGGAATGACCGGCAGGCACAGCAGCAGAGGCCGTGCACGCCGGACCGCGGACAGGGGCGGCGTGGCGTTCACCCCCCAGTCGAGGAGCACCGCCACCACCGGCGCGGTGAAGGTGCATTCCTTCGTGAACATGCCCGCCAGCAGCGATGCGACGGCCGCCGCCTTCAGCACGGCCGCCCGCCGGCGCGATGCCGCGCGCAGCGCTGCGAAGAATACGCATAGCGTAAGCAGGAAGAAGAACGCGCTCAGCGACGTGAACCGTTGCACGATGTACGTGACGGACTCGGTGGCCAGCGGATGCGCGGCGAAGAGCAGCGCAGCCACGGTGGGAATGAATGCACGCGATCCATGTGGCGGAGCGGGGCTGCCGCCGCCGGTCCACAGCAGGAGGCGCAGGAGCGCGAAGACTAGCACGGAATTCAGCGCATGGATCACGATGTTCACCGCCCGGTACCAGCGCGGATTGAAGCCATCGAAAGCGTAGTTCAGCCACAGCGTGGCGTAGGCCGCCGGGCGCATCATGAAGTTCACCGCCAGGTCGGGATCCGCGCCCGCCCGGGCCGGAAAGCAGGCGAACTCCGTAAGGTGCAGCGGGTAGCTGAAGCTGCGTGCATCCTTGAAGATCGGATTGTTCTTCATGTACATCTCGTCGTCGAAGACCATCGGGAAATCGGCGGTCCATGCGTAGAGTCCCGCGCAGAGCAGGGTGATCACCAACACCGCCGGCGCGGGCACCAGCCGGCCGGCGTGATGCGGCGCAGCCTCCGGCGGCTCGTCCGCGGGCGCACGCGGGGTCTTCCGGCGTCCGCTCGTCCGCGTCTGGCTGGTGGTGTTTGAGCTGGCTGGCATCAGTGGCTGGGCTGCGAACCTGCGCCGCCACGCGTCTGGCTGACAAAAGACATGTCGTGTAGTGCCCGGCGCTACACGCCTGGTTTGTCATGGGTGACACGCCGCGATTCCCGCCCCCTGTGGAAACAGCGCGCCCGCAGAGGCGAATCGCGGGATGACGCTGGCGACGGACTCCGTGACCAGCGGCGTATGCACGGCGAAGATCGGCGCGCGAAGCAGCGAACGTCTTCTTTCGCAGATCCAGGCGCCGAGGATGTGCGCGTTGCGGCATCGAGCTATCGCAGCCGGATCAGCGGCACGGATGCCGGGAAACTGGCGGCACCACCGAGCATCTCCTCGGCCATCTTGATGGAAGCGAGCAGAGACTCGTCGGGCGCCGCGCTGCGTGCGGCGGCTGCGCGGAAGTGCTCGAGCGCGAGGGCGGGGCGGTTGGTGTTCAGATAGACCGACCCCAGCGCCTGATGGCACCGCACATCGTCCGGCCGCACGGCGAGTATCTCCTTGAAGACGGCCGCCGCGTCATCGTAGCGGCCCACTCCCGCCAGACCGAGACCCACGGTAAACACCACGGTGGGATGCCGGGCCGCACGCTCATCCATGCGCACCAGCCGGACGCTCGCTTCGAGCGACTCCTGCGGCCGGCCAAGCCTGAGCAGCGAATTCGACAGGTTGAAAATCCCGGCTTGAAACCGGGGCTCGATCTTGAGGGCCTGCTCGTAGCACTTCACGGCTTCCACTTCGTTGCCGTGGTTCGAGTGCGCGGCGCCGAGATTGCCCCAGACTCGGTACTTGCGCGGGCTCTTTTCCGTCGTGTCAGTCCACAGGGACTCGGCTGTGCGCCAGGTTTCATTCCGCACGCATGTGCTTGAGGCAAGCGCCACCACGCAGGCGGCCGCCACGACGGACACGGCTCCGCGCGAGAGACCCGGGAGCGGTCCGGCGTGACGGACACGGTCCATGATGACTGCGACGAGCACGAAAATTCCGATGGATGGAAGGTACGCGCGGTGATCCGCCATCAGGTCGGGCAGAGGCACCACGCCCGATGACATCGAGACGGTGACGAAGAACCAGATAACACCCGTGAGGGCGAGCCGCACACGCACATCGTCACGCCGCGCGCGCCACCACCCGCCGACGCCGCCGAGCAGCAGAGCGAAGACGGCGAGGGAGCGCAGCACCGGCGCCTCCAAGAGCGAGCGATGCAGCGGCCAGTCGGGATCGAGATTCAGGCCCGCGGGCCAGATGATACGTCCGAGATAGGCGGCCACCACCGTCGTCTGGGTGACCGCGTAGTGCCAGTGCTCGAACGGCTCCACCTTGCCGTTCACCAGATGAACGGCGTCGTGCAGAGCGATGTGTCCGCCGTGCTGGGCGGCGGCGATGAGGATCACCAGCAGCGGAATGAGCGGCATGAAGGCGAGCAGCGGCAGCGCGCGCCACAAGGCCGTGCGCAGCGGCGCGCGGTTCACCAGCCAGTCGATGCACACGGCCATCACCGGCGCGGTGAAGACGCACTCCTTTGACAGCATCCCGAGAAGCAGCGCAGCCACCGAGGCCGCACGCAGGGCGCTGCGCGCCACGCGCGCCGCAGCCTGGAGGGATGCGAAATACAGGCACAGCGTGAGCAGGTAGAAAAGCGTGCTCTGCGAGGTGAAGCGCTGCACGATGTAGGTGACCGATTCCGTGGCGATCGGATGAGCGGCGAACAAGAGCGCCGTCACGACCGGAATGAAGGCCGCCGCGCCGGGCCGCGCGGCGGCTCCGGCTTCACGACGCCGCAGCAGCAGATGCAGCAGCGCGTACACGAGCACCGCGCCGCCGGCGTGGATGACGATGTTCACGGCGCGATACCAGCGGGGTTTGAAGCCGTCGAAGAGCCAGTTCAGATGCAGCGTGCCGTACGTCGCCGGGCGCATCATGAAATTCGTGGCGAGATCGAGATCGAGGCTGAGTTTTGCCGGCCGGTTCGCAAACTCCGTGAAGCGCAGCGGGTAGCTGAAGCTGCGCGAGTCTTTGAAGAGCGGGTTGTTGATCAGGTACGGCTCGTCATCGAAGACCATCGGAAAGTCCACGGTCCACGCATAAAGTCCCGCGCAGAGCAGGAAGATGAGCAGCGCGACCGCCGCATGAACCAGCCGGCGCGCACCATGCGGCGCAGCCGCCGACTCACCCGGCCCCGGCGCACGTCGATCCGCGCGGCCCCCGGCCGACATCTTCTGGCTGGCATTGTGTGAACAGGCTGGCATCCGTGGATGAGCGGCGATCCTGCGCCATCACCCGCCTGCCTGGCAAAAGACATGGCCTGTCGCGCCCGGCGCCACACTGCGGACGCCTGCCGCGATTTCCGCACCTGGCCGTGCTCTCCCGCGGTCACTGCGGCAAATTCAGACGCATGAGCGGCGCGGCGGCCGGGGTGGAAATGGCGAGCGCTCTCTCCGCCATCCTGATGCTCTCGTGCAGACGCGCATCCTGCGGCCGGCGCAGGGCCACGCGGCGCAGGTGCTCCAGGGCGCGGGCCGGGCGTCCGTTGTCGAGCAGGATCACGCCGAGGGCCAGATTGCTCCCTTCGTGTTCCGGGTTGTGCTGAAGGATGGTGTCGAAGGCCGATATCGCATCATTGATCTTCCCCGTGCCGGCGAGGCCGAGGGCGACGATGAACAACACGTCGGAGTTTCTCCCCCTCGGCATGGCGAAGAGCTTGAGGCTGTGATCCAGGGACTCTTTGGGGCGACCGAGTTTCAGCAGCGTGCCGGAGAGGTTCAGCAGAGCGGTGCGGAAGTCCGGCTTTATCTCCAGCGCCTTTTCAAAACACGCCCTGGCTTCCTCCTGGCGGCCTGCTTCGGCGAAGGCCGCGCCCAGGTTCCCCCATGCGCGATGGTTTCCGGGACTCCTCGAGACGGTGTGCTCCCACACGCTCTGATTCGATCTCCACACCTCGTTCCGCACGCAGGTGGCGGCGCACAGGGCGACGACGGCGACTGCGGCGCCACCACAGGCCAGAGTGCGCACCAGACGCGGCCGCCACTCGAGCGTCCGCAGCATGTCGAGCAGCGCGGCGACGGCGACGAACACGCCGGCCGAGGGCAGATGGGCGCGGTGGTCGGCCATCATGTCAGGCAGGGGCACCATCCCCGACGAGACGCACACGGTGATGAAAAACCAAAGGGTGAAAACAAAGACAAGCCGCGCACGAACATCGTCGCGACGACGACGCCAGAACCATGCGGCGGAAGCAACGACGGCGGCGAGAAAGGCGAGGGCTTTCAGCACGGAGACATCGGCCAGCGAGCGAAAATGCGGCCAGGACGGATCGAGATGAAGGCCCGCGGGCCAGAAGATGCTCCGCAAATACGCGGCCACGACGGTGATCTGGGTGACGATGTAGTGCCAGTGGGAGATTGGCTGATCGAGGGAGTTCACCACATTCACCACGCCCTGGATCGAGAAGTGGCCGTCGTTTTGTGCCGTCGCCACGAGGATGACGAGCACGGGAACGACCGGCAGGCACGCCAGGAGCGGCAGCGCCCGCCATGCCGCGGTGCGGAGACGCGCGCCCAGAACGATGTGATCGATCAACACGGCCATGAACGGCGCGGTGAAGGTGCACTCCTTCGTCTGCATCCCCAGCAGCACGGCGAGGACCGATCCCGTCCGCCACGCGATGACTCCGCGCGGTGAAGCCGTCCGCAGTGATGCGAAATGCAGCCCAAGCGCGAGCAGATAGAAGAGCGCGGCCAGCGAAGTGAAACGCTGGATGATGTAGGTGACCGATTCGGTGGCAAGCGGATGCACCGCGAAGAGCAGTGCCGCGACGAGCGGGATGAAAAGACGGGATCCCGGCGGCTGCGCGCATGAGCCGCCGCGCACCCTGCCGAGCAGCACGCGCAGCAGCGCGTACAGCACAAAGCACGAGGCGGCGTGGATGAAGATGTTCACCACGCGATACCACCGTGGATTGAATCCGTCGAAGATGTAGTTGAGGCGAAACGTGGCGTAAGCCACCGGACGCATGATGAAGTTCGTGGCCAGATCAGGGTCCGTCCCCATCTTCCCCGGCCGGGTGGCGAACTCGGAGAAACGCGATGGATAGTCGAAGCTCGCCGCATCCCGAAACACCGGATTGTTCACGAGATAATAGTCGTCGTCGAAAACCAGCGGGAAGTCCGCCGTCCATGCGTACAGCGCGGCGCAGAGCACGCCGAGCACCAGCGCGACGGATGCGTGCGTGCGCCAGCGGCCCGCCGGGACGACCATGTCCGGCAGCGGTGCCGCAGGGGTGCGGGATGCCCTGCCGGCCGGCTTGCGTGCCTTGGTGATGCGATTCTCATGGCGGACTCGTGTGGAAAATTGGAAGGGGCTGGACATGCGGCGTCGATCGACGCTCGCAATCTGGCTCCGCAGCCTTTGTGGCTGCAAAAGACATGCCCTGTCACGTTCATCGCCACATGCGGACCGTGCGCCGCTGGCTCGTCATGCGCCGTGCTCCCGCACCCACTGGCCGGCACGCAGGTAAAGCTCCGCGGCGCTCTTCAATTGCAGCTTGTCCTTGATGCGCGCGCGATAGGTCTCGACGGTGGACTCGCCGAGATTCAGCGACAGGGCTATCTCCCGCGTGCTCTTTCCGCGGCCGAGCATCTGGAAGACCTCCAGCTCGCGGTCGGCGAGCGTTTCGATGCCGGCGACTTCCACGGGCGCGCGCTTGCGCGCGAGGCGCTCGAGCAGCCGCGCGGTCACCTGACGGCTGGCATAAACGTCGCCGTTCATCACGCAGCGGATGGCCTTGAGCACTTCCGTCGATGCCTCGTTCTTGGTGATGTAGCCCTTCGCGCCCGCGCGCAGGGCACGCTCGGCGTAGAGTTCTTCATCGTGCATCGAGAGCACCAGCACGTCCACGGACAGGCCGTGCGCCTTGATGTCCTTCACCAGCTCGATTCCGCTCGATCCCCGCAGCGTGATGTCCACGATGGCGATGTCCGGCGAGGTCTCCCGGATGAGCCGCATGGCATCACGGATGTTGTCCGCCTCACCGCAGATGGAGAGGCCGAGATCACGGCCGATGAGCTGGGCCAGATGCTCGCGAAACATCGGGTGATCCTCGACGAGGAGCACCTTGCAGGTTTTCTCGAATTTGCTGTCAGGCCGGATCATGTGCTTCGGAGGACGAGGATTGAATGGGGAGGGTGCAGACCACGCTGGTACCGCCGCCAGGCCGCACCATGAGATCGAGACGCGCACCCAGCACCTGCGCGCGGTAGCGCATCGTGCGCAGGCCCATGCCCTCGCCGCCGTGCGCGGCCCGCGTCGCGTAAAGGCCCGCGCCGTCATCGCCGATGCGCAATTGCAGAGCACCGGCATCCTGGCACAGGGTGATCGAGATGTTGCGCGCCCGGCCATGGCGCACCGCGTTTGCCACCGCCTCCTGGGCGATGCGGTAGAGGTGCATGGATGCCCCGGGGCTCTCGAGATGCACATCCGCCTCCTCGTGAAACTCGATGGCCGCTCCGGTCAGGCGGCCGGTCATGCGTGCCAGCTCTCCCAGGGCCGCGGACAGTCCTCCGCGGTCCACATGCACGGGGAAAATCCCGCGCGCCAGATCACGCGCCTCCATCATCGCCTGCCGGATGGATTCCTCGATCATCTCCGCATCACGCGCCTCCCCCATCGAGCGTGCCCTGAGATCCTCCGCCAGCGCGTGGGCCGCGCAGCCGATGGCTGCCAGATTCTGGCAGAGGCCGTCGTGCAGGTCCTGCCCGATGCGCTGCTGCTCGTACTCGCTCACGCTCACGATGTCGCGCTCGAGCTGGCGGCGCTCCTCCAGCATCCGGATGCGCGCGGCGTCCTCGTCCTGCCTGGTCCGCACCGCGGAGACCGCGAAGACAACGACGCAAAAGTAGAACAGCCGGTTTACCAGCGCCCACGCGTAGCCGAGCTGCGTCTCGTAGGGGTGCGACGATTCATTCGCCACCCACCACGATGCGCCGCACACCAGTGCGACGGCCACTCCCCCTCGCGGCCCGCACCACCACACGGCCAGGGTGATGGGCAGCGCATAGAAGATGAAGAGGCTCACCTCCCAGCCCGTGATGAAATCCAGCCAGCCCATCAGCACCGCGAACAACATCGGCACGACGCACGAAATCCAGCCCGGCTGCCGGCGCATGAACACCGTGGCCGATGACCATGCCTCCCAGAATCTCTTCTCGGACACAGGTGGATACATCGCGGTGAGTGTGCTCGCTTTCATGGCATGCCTCCGTCTTCCGGCATCATGGATTCATTGTATCCACGATCCCGTCCCTGCTCACCTGCTATTGTTGTGGCGTCAGCCGCTACACGAGCGCCCGGCCCCTGCACGACTGACGCGCGGCCTTCCGCTCACTTTGCCCGGCTGCGCGGTTGCGCGGCCCGGAGGCATCGCCATTCTGCGCGCACTCATCCGTCATGCCCCACGCCCTGCTGATCAAATTCCCCGGCACCAACTGCGATGCCGAAACCGCCCGCGTCCTCGAAGCCGCGGGATTCACCGCCGAGGTCCTGCCCGTCGCGCTGCTGGAGCCGGCCTCGCTCGAGCGCGCGAAGATGATCGTCTTCTCCGGCGGCTTCAGCTACGGCGACTACGTCATGAGCGGCCGCATCGCGCAGCTCATCACGAAGAGCAGACTGGGCGAGCGGTTGAAAAAGTTTGTCAAAGACGGCGGCTATGTGCTCGGCATCTGCAATGGCTTCCAAATTCTGACGCAGCTCGAATTGCTCCCGCGCGGCAGCCTCATTCACAACAATACCGGCCGCTTCATCTGCCGCTGGGCGCCGCTGAAAAAGAACGACGGTGCCAAAACAAGCCCCTACCTCCGCGCGCTGCCCGACAACTTTGAACTGCCCGTCGCCCACGCGGAAGGCCGCTTTGTCGGCGAGTCCGGCGACGCCGAGACATACGTGAAGGACGGCCACGCCGCCCTGCTCTATGGCCGTGATGTGAACGGCTCCACCGCGAACATCGCCGGCATGCAGGACGATACCGGCCGCGTCTTCGGCCTCATGCCACACCCCGAGCGCTTTCTATTCAAGAGCCACCACTACGATCCCGACTGGAGCACCGCCGAGCACGGCTGGGGCTACTACTTCTTCAAAGGCGTGGCGGAGGCGATGGCGGCGTAACCAACTTCGCCGAACTCCTCATTCCTGCGGCAAACGCCGGGCGCACGAGCAGCCCGCCCTTCCCTGTGCTGTCTCCACGGCTCGCCTCCGGTGCGGACACGACGACAGCAGAGCAGTACGGCAAAGTTCCCTCATCGCGAGGCCGTGGGGATCTACGACCAGGACGAGGCTTGAGCACGTACTGCGATGCAGTCGCGCGGTGTTGTCCACACCTCCCGGTATTGTGGAAGGGAGAGCGGCCGACGGGACGGCAATGCACCCGGTCCTTGGTCGTGGCTACTTGCGGCTCCAGGGGATGTTCTTGAACTCGCGCGTGAGGCTGGTGAGGGACTCCTCCACGCCCATGCGCTCAAGGCTGCTGGCGCCGACGAAGCCGTCGGCACTGGTCTTGCCAAGTATCAACTCCACATCCTTCGGCGTGTTGATCGGCCCGCCATGCGTGAGGGTGAAGACTTCCTTGTTCACGGACTTCGCGGCATCGATGATCTCCTGCGTGCGCTTCACGGTGAAGTCCCAATCGACCACCGCGTTCACCACGCCGATGCTGCCGCCGACGGTGGTGCCGACGTGCGCGATGACGGCATCCGCGCCCTGCTTCGTCATCTCCACGGCCTCCTCGGGCGTGGCGACATAGACGATGCTGAACAAGTCCATGCGGCGGGCGAGGCCCACCATCTCGAACTCCTTCTGCACGCTCATGCCAGTCTCCTCCAGCACCTGGCGGAAGTGGCCGTCCACGATGGTGTGCGTGGGAAAATTGTTCACGCCCGAGAAGCCCATGTCCTTCACCTTCCCGAGCCAGTGCCACATGCGGCGCCGCGGATCAGTGGCGTGGACACCACAGACGACGGGTATCTCCTTCACCACGGGCAGCACTTCGTATTCACCGATCTCCATGGCGACCGCGTTGGCGTCGCCATACGCCATGAGGCCGCAGGTGGAGCCGTGGCCGCTCATGCGGAAGCGCCCCGAGTTGTAAATGATGATCAAGTCCGCGCCGCCGCGCTCGATGAACTTCGCGCTGATGCCCGTGCCGGCGCCCGCGGCGATGATGGGCTGGCCTTTGGCGAGCGTGGCTTTGAGCCGGTCAACGACTTCTTGACGTGTGTAGGGGTTTCCGATTCCGGTCCAGGGATTGGGCATGGTGTGGGTGAGGTTGAAGGTTGCTGACGGTCATTGGCTGTCGCTGGCGGCGGATCGGCGGCCACGCGGATGCGTGCCGCCAAAGCGAACGTCAACCGCCAACAACAATCGCAAACAACCGCCATCCGCATCCTTTGCACGCTGCCGCCGCCATCCAAGTGCTATCCGAAACGCACACGTCCGGCACATGGGACGTCTGGTCACGCGAGCCGGGCGAAACCGGCCGCGACCACGTCCGGTCCGGCGGCTGTCTGAAGGCTGCCCGCCTGCTGAAGCCGGGAGATTTCCCCAAGCACCTCGTCGAGCGCCTGCATCATGAGGTCGATCATTTCCGCCGTGTGCGGCCACATGACGTAGAGCTGGCTGCTGAACAGGAAACCGCGCTGCAACATGCCGCGAATCATCAGAGCCTTGGCCGCGGAGCTGTCGGCACCGAGGCCGAAAGCGATGGATGGCGCGCAAGGCTGGCCGCCAATGGTGAGCTGAAGCGGGGCGTGACGCGCGGCGAGATCGCGCAGACCCTGCTGCAGCACGCCGCCGAGCTGCCAGACGTGCGCCTGCACGCCCTCGCTCTGCATTTTGGAAATGCACGCCAGCGCCGCGGCGGGACCGAGACCGTCCGTCCAGTAGCTGCTGGAGATGAAGCTTTCGTTCGCGGGTTCCATCGCCGCGTCCGCGCCGACGATGGCGGCGCAGGGGATGCCATTGCTCATCGCCTTCGCATAGACGGCGATGTCGGGCTGCACGCCGAGCGACGGGCAGGCGCCGGGGAAGCCGTAGCGCCAGCCGCTCGTGACTTCATCGACGACGAAGATCGCGCCGGCGGCCCGGCAGGCTGCCGCTGCTTTCTGGAGAAATCCATCGCGCGGCCGCTCGCTGCGCATCGGCTCCATGACGACAGCGGCGAGATTGCCGCCCAGCTTCGCGAGCGCCGCTTCAAAGGAAGCAGTGTCATTGTATCGAAACGGCGCCGCCGTGCCTGCCAGCTCGCGCGGCACACCGAGCGGACGCAAACCGGGGAGCAGATGGCCGTCGAGCGCGGCGTCGTCGGCGAGATTCGAGGCGAGGTACCAGTCGCTCCATCCATGATAGCCGCAGAAGGCGATGCCGCTGCGCCCCGTGGCCGCACGCGCGATGCGCACCGCGAGGCCGAGCGCCTCGCCGCCACCACGTGCGTAGCGCACCTTGCCAGCCCACGGATGCAGGCCCAGCAGCATGTCGGCGAGCGCCACCTCATCGGGCGTGGCGAGCGTGGAGTAGCTGCCGAGATTCAGCCGGCGGTGCACGGCCGCATTCACATCGGGATCGCCGTGGCCGAGCAGGATGGCGCCGACGCCGCCGGTGAAATCCGTGAGCCGCCGGTCATCGAGGTCCCACACATCCGCGCCCTTGCAGCGTGAAAAGTACGAAGGCCACGTCTGCGGGTCGAAGAGATGCGCACGCTTCGAAAGCAGTCCGGTTCCGCAAGAGATCTTCCTCCGGGCCTCACGCCAGAGTTCCGGCCCGCTCACATGCGGCGGCGCGCTCTCCGGTTTCAAATGCGGGCGCAGCAGACGCAATGCATTGTCATGGAAAATGTCCCGCAGGTCGGACGGCGTCACGCCGGTGTCCTCACAAGCCTCGCGAAGAGCCAGCAGAGACTCGATGCCCACCAGCGTGTAATGACCGAACACGGTGAGCTTCTCCGCCGACGCATCATCCGCGTACACCCAGGTGAATCCGTCTCCCTGCGTGAAGCAGGCGCCGCGCAGCTCGCTCACCATGTAGTCGCTGCCCCACAGCACGCGCCGCGGGCCGAGAATCTCCAGCGCCGCGCGGAAGGCACCGGCCTGGGTGACGGCGGAGGTGTCCACCACCACGTTGTCGAGATCGGCCACCGCTCGCAGCCCCTCGCGCGCGTGGCGGTAGTTGAAGGACCGTGCGACGTGCGCCAGCACGAGGCGGCAGCGGGGATGCGCGCGGCAGAGACGGCGGATGGCCTCGACATTGCGAGGGTCGGTGATGCCGTCCGCACGCATGATGTGCAGCACCATCACGCCGTCGTGGTCATGACACACCTCCCACATCCACTCCGGCGCGAAGGACTCGATCCCGGCCTCGCGCGTGTCCGGCACATCGGCATAGAGCCGGTAAGGCTTGATGCCTGCGAACACTCCCCCTCCGAGCATGCTGCGCACGCGGACCGGATCATCACCGGGCGCGGCAAGCACCAGCGCGCGGGAGTTTCCCTCCTTGGCCAGCGGGCCGACCTGCTCCTCCAGCCAGGCGTTCTCCCCTGCCCTGTCGTTGCCCGCGCTGGGATAACCGAAGAAAAGTCCCTCCACCCTCCGTCCCGGCAGCCACCGGGCCATCGCCTCCCGGAAATCGCGCATGCCGTAGCCGCGACCTTCATCGAGAAACACCGGCCGCACGCCCGGCGCGAAGTGCCGTGTGTGAAACAGATGCGTGTGCACGTCGAACACCCGCTCAGGCACAAAACCGTCCACGGCACGGGCGATGAGTTTCCGGTCGGTGTCTGTGAGAGTGCTGACAAGATGGAGCGGCATGGCGGTGAGGTTTCCGAGTCGTGCGACCGGCGGATTGCAGGACGAGACCGATTCCTACGCTCGAACCGGCACGGCTCAACCGCTCAAATGCACGCGCAACCGATGTCTGACGGCAACCAGAGTCCTCAGCCCCTGCTTGGAGGGAAAGTGGAAGACTTTCGTTTCGCATTCGTCATTCTGATTTCATCATTCCCACACACATGCCCAAGCTCTCCGCCTTCCCGAAAGCCTTCATGCAGGCCCTCTGCAAAGAAGGAACCATGACCGTCTCCGAATGGATCAAGCTCGCCTCCACGCTCGATGTGCAGGGCCTCGAATGGTATGCGGGCTTTCTCGAGATGGCCGATGAGAAAAACTGGCCGCGCTTTCGCCGAGAGGTCGAGGACACCGGCAAGGTCATCCCGATGATGTGTTGCTCTCCCGACTTCACGCATCCCGACGCCGCTTTCCGCGAAAAGGAGATCGCCAAGCAGAAGCGCTGGATCGACATGACGCACACGCTCGGCGGCAGCTACTGCCGCGTGCTCAGCGGCCAACGCAGGCCCGAGCTGAGCATCGAAGAGGGCGTGAAACTCGCCGCCGACTCCATCCACGCCTGCCTGCCCTATGCGCAGGAGCGCGGCATCACCCTCATTCTCGAAAACCACTACAAGGACGACTTCTGGGAGTATCCCGAGTTCGCGCAGAAGATGGATGTCTTCTGCAAGCTCGTCGATGCCGTGAACCACCCGAACTTCGGCGTGAACTACGACCCCTCGAACACCTACCTAGCCGGTGAGGACCCCATCGAGCTGCTGAAGCGCGTCTCGCACCGCGTCGTCACCATGCACGCGAGTGATCGCTATCTGATCGAGGGCACCATCGAAGACCTGCGCAAAGAAGAAGGCGGCGCGCTCGGCTATGCGAAGCGCCTCCGCCACGGCGAGATCGGCAAAGGCATGAACGACTACGACGCGATCTTCACCGAGCTGAAGAGCAAAGGCTTCAACGGCTGGATCAGCATCGAAGACGGCGTCGATGGCATGGAGCAACTGCATCGAAGCGTGGATTTCCTGAAGCGGAAGATCGCGCAGCACTGGGGGTGAGCATTGCTGGGTACGTTTTTCACGCTTCAGCGTGCCAGAGAGGCGGCTGAACCCGCTGAAGCGTGAACAACAAACACAACTCGCACGCCGAAGTGCGTGGACTCTGCATGTTGGAACGCCGAAGTCGCGGCAGCGTCCTGGAGTGCTCCAGCCCTCTGGAGCTTTCCGCAGGCCAGTCACCACTCGAAAGCGGCAGAGGGCTGCCGCAGTCCAGGACGCTGGCGCGCGTTTGCCTGCGCATGAGGCACTCGAACACGCGGAGGGGCTTCGACTGCATGAACAACGGTTGAGTCGGTGGGAACGCCGAAGTCGCGGCAGCGTCCTGGAGTGATCCAGCCCTCTGGAGCTTTCCGCAGGCCAGTCACCACTCGAAAGCGGCGGAGGGCCGCCGCAGTCCAGGACGCTGCCGCGCGTTTGCCTGGCCGTCAGGCACTCGCGCATGTAGAGGGGCGTCGAGGGCATGAACACGGTCAAGTCACCTTCTCGGCATCTCCCTCAGATTGAGCGTCTGTCTTCTACTTCCGAATCTTGACCTTAGTCTTGGGAAGTGCCCGCTGAATTCTTTCGACTAGCTCATCTGGGACATCCTTCGCGTAGCCTATCTCGAGTTCAGTGAGCTGACCTTTCAGCGCCGACAGATGCTGCACCCAGGCATCACCGTTCGCCAGCAGGAAACCGCCATGCGTGTTGAGTGAGACCAACGATTTCATCCCCGCTAAAGCAGAGAGGTTGGCTGGATCAAACTTTTCTCCGCTGATGTTGAGGAAGCTCAATTTTGTCAGGCGGGTCAGATGTCGCAGCCCTTCCCCGATAATCTTGGAATTGCCCAGCGACAATTTCTGCAGGTGCACCGCACCCGACAGCCCGCTCAACGCCTCATCGGAGATTGAAGAGTTGCCGAAAGCAAGGTCCACCAGACTTTTGCGTGCGGCACAGGCTGCAAGGTGAGCGGTGGTGACACATTCAGATTGGGACTGATTGAAGATGTGCCAGTTCTTCAACGGCGGCATCAGACCGAACTCATCAGGGGTGTAGTTCTGTATGCCGTAGAGTTCGACGAGATTTGGGAGGTCAGGGAATTTGGCGAGATTCGCGCCGACCATGTTGGGGCACTTCAAGATTAGCTTGTTCAAGGTTTTGAGCTTCCGCAAATGGGGGAACCCGGTGCCGTTGATGTTTGGGCAGTTGGCCGACTGAATCTCGGTCACCTCTTCCAGTTCGCCAAACTTCGCGAGGTCATCATCCGTGATCGGCCAGTCTCCACTGTTCTGAGCCGCTTGTATCTTGAACACGTTCAGCCGGCCCTTTGGTATCGGCGCTCCAGGCTCTAGAACGACAACTCCTTTGATCGTTCGAATGTGGACCGTAGTCTTCACGGTATTGAGCAGCCAGTCGATGATTTCGTGCTGAGAATACTTTGGCGATGCCATCGTGCTGCCTGGACTCGATGCGCTGCTCTTGGTCCCATCTGCCGATGTGCGATCTGATTGATCAGGGGTTTCTCCGCTTGAAAGTCTGTCCCGATACTCGCGCACCACCTTCGCGTGGTCGATGCGGTTCTGCTGGGTGAGGGTGCTCTCGAGTTGTTTCAGGCGGATCGTCAGCGGGTCGGTGAGGGCTTTGAGGTTCGCAGCGCGGGTGGCTTCGTGTTTGGCGAAGGTGTCGCGGTAGATTTTGCGCAGGGCTTTGAGATTGGCGGGCGTGGTGTCGTCGTCCAGAGCGGGGATGGGCATGGTAGAACGAGCGTCTCGCTCGTTGGAGGCCGGGGATAACGAGCGGGACGCTCGTTCTACAATGAGCTTCTTCTCCGCCTCCAGCGCCAGCACGCCGTCGAGATGCCCGGACTTCTTCTCCTTCTCGATCTCGCGATCAATGCCGCCGAGGTAGCTGGTGTTCAGCGCGGCCACGTCTTTCTCGAAGGGCGCGGTGACGCGCTCGCCTTGCAGCTTAACGAACTGCTCGTGCAGCGTTTTCAATTCCGGGATGGCGGCGATGGCATCGGCCGCCTTCGCCTGCTCGGCCTTCTGCTGCTCTTGCTTGGCGGCGAGGGCGAAGTCTGGCGATCCTGGTGGTCGCAGCTCCGCTTTATGGAGGCGCAAACTCGTCAACTGGTTAACTGCCACGCCGAGGTGACCTGGGTCGTTGAGCTTATACGGCGCGTCGTCGTCCGTGAGTCGTCTGAGATCACCCTTCCAGGCGGCAACCTCCTTGCCGTCCATTAGCACTCGAACGGAATTCCGCCTTATCTCTACCAATGAGCGATAGCGTTGGCCAACGACCAGACGTGGATGCTGACCGCGGGCTTCAGTTCGGCTAGAATCTCCTGGTCCCTTGCCGTCAAAGCTGTAGCCAAGTGCTGGGGGACCCAACATCCTCCAAATGAACCAATGACCCGGAATCGCGATCACCTGCGCGACGTCTTCTCCTTTGATGGTGGTGAACTCAATTTCAAAGTCGTATTCCTCGGGAGCAAGGGGGCTGAATTCAAGGCGCCCTGCTTTGTGTGTGTCGCTGGCGATAAACTCGCGCCCGCCATCACTCGTTTGACTCCAGTTGCCCCACCTTTGCTCATGCTGTGCGACTACAAACGACAGGAGATTGACCTGCGTAGCAAGGGGGGGGACGGCGGCGCTTGCTCCTGCAAGCGCCGCGTTGGGTGAGGCGGATGCGCTTCCAGCATTCGACATCGCGGGGCCGTTCGCGGCGGCTGATGGAGCAGCCGCCCTGCCTGGGGTGGAGGGTGTGGCAGAGGCGGTGCCGGATGCCTTCGGCTCGGGGGACGTTGGGGGGATCTTCGATGGTGTGCTCGTGGGCAATGTCTGGGCGGACTGAGGTCCGGGATTGCCCGGTCTGGCGTCGGGCTTGGCGGGCGGCGGAGTAGTTCCGGGTTTGATCCCGTCAGCGCTGGCCCGGGCCGACGACGCCGAGGGAGACAGTGCGGGCTTCGAGGCGGTGGGTGGTGGGGCGCTTGCTCCTGCAAGCGCCGCGTTGGGTGAGGTCGATGACGCAGAACCACTCGCTGCGGCTGGAGGACCAGCCGCCCTACCTGCTTCCTTCTTCCCTCCCATCATCACGAACGCGCCGATGGCGATGGCGGCGACGGCTCCAATGCCGATGAGGAGAGGCGTTTTGCTCTTCGCCGTAGGCGCACTCGCCAGAGTGCGGGGCTGGGGTGCCGGCGATGCGGCAGGAACGGCGTTCTGGCGAACGCTCCTGCCGCCCTGCGGCGGAGCGGGCTGACGGGAGGGGGGTGCAGCCGTCCCGGCTGCGTTTGGGGGCATGCCGGAGGCCTGCGCCACACGCTGCCGCGGCATCTGCGCGCTGGAATACCGCTGCAGGTCCGGCGCGGGCACGGCGGGCATGAGCAGGGAGTCGAGATGCGCGCGCAGCTCCGCCGCGCTGCCGTGGCGTGCCTCGCGGTCCACCTGCATGGCTTTGATCACGATCTGATCAAAGCGCGGATCAATGCCGGGAACGCGAATCGAGGGCGCCATCCACGCACCGCGCGGAATCTCGCCCGTGAGCATCTGGTAGAGCATGACACCGACGGCGTAGAGGTCGGCGCGGCCATCGACATTCATGCCCGCCATCAGCGCCTCGGGGGCGACAAAGTCGGGCGTGCCCACAGCCATGTTGCTTTTGGTAAAGCCGGTGGTGTCTGCCGCTGCCTTGGCGAGGCCGAAGTCGGCCACCTTCACGCGGCCCTGTGTGTCCACCATGATGTTTGCGGGCTTGATGTCGCGGTGGACGATCCCATTCCCATGCGCATAGGCCAGCGCATCACACACATGCGCGGCGATGGCATGGGCGTGCGCGGGCGGCAGGCGTCCGCTGGCGGTGATCATCTGATGCACATCCGTGCCCTGCACATACTGCATCACGAAATAGAGCAGACCGCCGGGTGTCTCACCCGCATCATAGACCGCTACGATGCCCGGATGCTCCAGCTTCGCCATCGCCTTGGCCTCGCTCTTGAAGCGCTCGGCGAAGTGCATGTCGCCGTCTTCAATCGCCGGCGGCAGTATCTTGATGGCGACCTCGCGGTCGAGCGACTTCTGCCGTGCATGATACACCGCGCCCATGCCGCCACGACCGAGCAGGCCGAGCACGTCATACTGGGGCAACTCCGAAGACAAGGTGGCCGGATCGGGCGGCTGCCAATGTTTGCTGGGTGTGCTCGGCGGGATAGAGGAGGACATGCGGGCAGGATTCTGATGAAAAGGCGGGGGAATGACAAGGGGGCATTTCTTTCAGCAAGAGCAATCACCGGTGCCCTTGCGATGAGAACTGCGACGAAAACGTGAAAGGCGTGCGAGATTGATCAATGGTGCCTGACGCATTCCGCCCACTCTTTGTCGTGGAGTTGCGCGGGCTGGAGCCGTTATGATCGGCTCATGAAGCTCTTTTCGTGCCTCGCCCTCGCTTTTGCCACCACCGCGCTCGCCGATGACAGCGCCAAACTCGTCGAGCTGCTCGCCAAGGACGGCGCCGTGACCATTCCGGCAGGCGACTACCATCTGGATGGCTCGAAGACGGTCCCGCTGCGCTCGAACACGACCGTGATGGCCCATGGTGCGCGCTTCATTCTACCCGAGAAACTGCCGGACCAAGCCCGCGTGGTGCTTTTTGCCGGAGAAAACATCGCGCACTTCGCGTGGCATGGCGGCGAGTTCATCGGGCATGTGTTTGATCCGGCAAAGAAGGACAACACCTGGGAACCCAACGCGAACACCAAGGGCATCGAAATCACCACGACGGTCGCAGGCGGCACGCATGACATCTTGTTTCGCGACGTGAAGTCGAACGGCATGGCAGCGGCCGTCATCGGCGTTCACGGGCTCTATGACAAGAAAGACGAAGCCAACGTCAAGGCCTACGCCGAGCGCGTGGCTGTCGAAAGCTGCACCTTGCTGCGCAGCGGGAAGTTCATGTGGGACTACGGCTGCCTGTGGCAGATCGTGACCTTCCCGGAGCACTACGAGCCTTGGGAGGCCGAGCGGGCCCTGAAATACTTCCGCACCGACTTGATGCGCGAAGTGACGTTCGATGGCGACCGCGTGCGGCTCGACAACACGAAGCGCCCGATCCTCCTCAGCGCCACCAACGAGCCAACACACGCCCTCACCTTCCTCGGAGCCGATTTGCCGAAAAACATCATCAAAGGCCGCCAATACTTCGTCGTCGAATCCGCTCCCGATTTCATCAGGATCGCCGAAGATCCCGGCGGAGCTGCGATACGCTTCGACACGGTCGCGAAAGGCCAGCTCGCGTTCAATCTGAGCGGCACCTACCTCGGCGCGTACGCCCCGACAGGCAGCGGACCCGGCAAAGGAGCCTTCGACATCGTCGGCGCACGCGATGTGCGCGTCACCGGCTGCCAGATCAGCGCCATTGGCGATACGATGCACATTCAGCGCTGTCGGAACATCATCTTCGCGAACAACCACATCCTCGGCAGCCGCATGGGTGCGTTCTTTTTGGCCGAGTTCTGCCAGAACGCCACCATCACTGGCAATCTCGTCGATGGCACCAATGGCAGCCGCGTCATCAGCGTCGAAAAGAGCTGCACGGATGTCACCATGACCGGCAACACCTTCCGCGGCGGCGGACGCGGCGCCTGGATCAACCAGCCCGTGAACTTCATCATGACCGGCAACATCTTCATTAACAACACCACCAAAAACGACCCCGATCCGCACCTCGGCCGCATCGCCTTCCAGACCGCGAAGCCCGGCCAGTTCCCCGAGCTTTACTTCACGCTCTACGATCCCGGCGCCACCTACGGCCCCATCATCGTGAAGGACAATATCTTCCAACTTGGCGACCACTGCCCCGAGGAAGCCGTCACCTTCGCCCCGAACGGCCACGACCTCGTCTTCACCGGCAACACCTTCCAAAACAAGCCCGCCACCATCGTCATCGATCCCACCTGCGTCCGCAGCACCATCGAGCACAATCTCGGCGCAAAGACCGTGAAGAAGTCCGTCGATTTCAATCACGGGCGGCGTTAGTTCCACCACCATGTTCCTCCGCCTCTCAACACTTCTCGCCATCGCTTTCCTGACCTCCGCAGCGCACGCGGAGCAGTTCGTGCTCTTTGATGTGACGTTCACCTTCACACAGGAAGACGCGCTGAACTCAAAGCCGAGCCAGTCCCACTACTACCTGAAAGACGACCGCCTGAATCCGCAGCGTCCGAAGGATTGGACCGCACCGGTCGATTACCGCAACGGCACGGTGCATCTGCGCCTCGAAGTGCTCGAAAAGCCGGCGGGCGGCCAGCCCGCGTCGTGGAGCGTGTGCTACATCCCCTACAAGGGGCAGAACCACGGTTATGGCTGCATCGGGACGGGGCCGTATTCGAAGGCAGGCTTGATCGAAAAGGACCTCGATATGACGAAATTCTGGCAGAACGACGACATTGTCTGGAGCCAGGGCATCAAGGAGATGCACCTGGTGCTCAAGGACGACAAAAACCTCCACGCCCACAAGCGCCCCGATCCGGAGAAGTTCTTCCCGACGAAGGTGCGCATGACGCTGACCCAGGTGTCGAAGGGAGCGAAGTATGATGAGAAGCTGGTGCCGGAACTGAACAAGTAAAGCAACCTCGCTCCGAGCACAGCTTCACGCGATCACTCCGCGCACCACCTTGCCGTACACATCGGTGAGCCGGAAATCGCGGCCGGCGTAGCGATACGTGAGACGTTCGTGATCGAGACCGAGCAGGTGCAGCATCGTGGCATGAAGGTCGTGGAGATGGACTTTGTTCTCGACGGCAGTAGTGCCGGTTTCATCCGTGCTGCCGTAGGGGATGCCGCCTTTCGTGCCGCCGCCGGCGAGCCACATGGTGAAGCCGACGTTGTTGTGATCGCGACCGTTGTTCTTGTTCAGCAGCGGTGGGCGGCCAAATTCGCCGCCCCAGACGACGAGCGTGTCTTCGAGCAGACCGCGTTGCTTGAGATCGTGCAAGAGAGCACCGACGGGCTGATCGGACTCGAGAGCGTGCTGCGGATGATTTTTGAAGATGTCGGTGTGGTCGTCCCAGAAGTCCTGATTCACCTGCACGAAGCGCACACCCGCCTCGCAGAAGCGACGCGCCATCAGGCACGCGCGCCCGATATGATCCGTGGGCTTGCCATCGCCGATGCCATACATCTCGAGCGTCTTCGGTGATTCGTTATTGAAGCTCATCACCTCGGGCATCTCTCGCTGCATGTTGAAGGCGAGTTCAGCGCTATTGATGAGTCCTTCGACGAGCGCGTTGCTGCCATCGCGGGTGAGTCGCTCGTGATTAAGCTGCAGGAGCAAATCGAGCTGGCGGCGTTGCGTGACGACATCGTGCTTCGCGTTCTTCATGAACGGAAGTTGAATATCCTTCAACGATGCCATCGGCACGCTGTCGCTGCCGGTGCCACCGTGGCCGATGGGTGTGCCGTTGCATGCGGCAGGCAGGAAGGCGCTGCTGTAATTGAGCCCGCCGCCGCCTTGGAAGCCGGGATTGATGCTGACGAAGCCGGGCAGGTTTTGATTCTCCGTGCCCAGACCATAGGTCACCCATGAGCCGACGCTCGGTCGCGTGAACGCGAAGCTGCCGGTGTTCATCTGGAGGATGGCCTGTGGATGCGCGTTGTGATCCGTGTGCATCGAGTTGATCACGCACAAGTCGTCCGCGTGCTGCGCGATGTGCGGCAGCAGATCGGAGATCATCATGCCGCTCTGTCCGCGCGGGCGAAACTGCCACGGGCTCTGATAAAACATCGTGGTGCTGCCTTCCTTCACCGGCTTCTGATGCTGCTTCGACAGCGCTGGCTTGTAGTCGAACGTGTCCACCTGCGAGGGCCCGCCGCACATGAAGAGGAAGATCACGCGCTTCGCCTTCGCCGGGAAATGCGTGCCGCGCGGCGCGAGCGGATTCACGGCGTTGCTCGCGAACAAGCTCTGAAACGCAAGCCAGCCAAAGCCCGTGCCGGAGGCTCGGAGGAGTTCGCGGCGGGTGTTGATGGGGAAGTTCATGCTCAATACAGGGTTTGAAACTCAGCGCTCTGCATCAGCACATGGCAGAGTTGCGGCCACGTCATGCCGCTGTCGAGCGATCGCATCATGACAGAAAGTTCGCTGCTCGTCGGCGTGCGATGAAACGTGCTGTGCCAGACGCTACGAAGCCGCGCCTCAGCGTCGCGCTCAGCCGCTGTGCGCTTTGCAAAGCCCTCCGCCTGCTGCATCACGAAGTCGCTGTTCATCAAGAGAAGCGCCTGCGCGGGCACGATGCCGTTGCTGCGCTGACCGACGATACTCGCAGGATCGGCGGCGTTGAAGCACTGCATCATCGGCGTCTGCGATCCACGCAGCACCGGCAGGTAAATGCTGCGCACGGGCAGGTCTTCTCTGATGTCGTTGAGGAAGTTCTTTCGGCCAAGCTCGCGGCCTTGTGGCGTGACCGGCTTCGCCAGTTCCTCGACTTGCGAGCCTTCGATGACACGTTGCTCCAGCGTGCCGCTCAGCGAGAGCATCGCATCGCGAATGACCTCGGCTTCGAGACGCTTCGGCGCGCGGCCCGCGTAAAGCATCACGCCTTGTTCCGTGGTCGCAGCTCCCTGCTGATACACCGCGCTGCTGGTGATCTCACGCACGAGCCACTTCACGCTCCAGCCGTTTTGCATGAAGCGAAGCGCAAGGTCGTCGAGCAACTCAGGATGCGTGGGCTTCGCGCCGAGCTTCCCAAAATCATCCGGCGTATCGACCAGGCCACGGCCCATCAGCTTCAGCCACACGCGATTCACGATCACACGCGCGGTGAGCGGATTGTCTTTGCTCGCGATCCAGTCGGCGAGTTGTTTGCGACCGCTTTCTTTTTCGCCGATGGACGCGAGCTTCACCGGCAGAACGCTGAGCGCTCCGCGCGGCACGGTGGCGAGCGGCTGCTTGTGATCGCCTTTGTCCATCACGGGGCAGTTGATGAACTTGTCCGACTCCTGGCAGGCCATGCCGGTGGCGGGTGGTGACGGAGCGGTCTTTTGCATCACGGCCAGCTTGGCCCTCCAGTCCTCCACCGCCTTGTCCATCTGCTTCAAAGCCTCGACCTTCGGCATCATCGCGGCGGGCATGTCCTTCGGCATCTTCACGGGATCGACGCCAGCTTTCACGAGTTCATCGCGCTGCGAGTTCCGCTTCTTCGCCACCTCGACATACTCCTTGGTCATGTCGGCGAGCCGCTTTTCGTGATCCTTCACGGCGGTCATGCGTTTCATGCCGTCGGGGCCCAGCGGCATCGCGGCGGCGGACTCGGCACGGTTGTTGGTCTCCACGCTGCTGAGATACTTCGTGCTGCGGAAGATGCCCGCGAGCGCGTAGTAGTCGCGTGTCGGGATCGGATCGAACTTGTGATCGTGGCAGCGCGCGCAGTTCGCGCTCAGTGCGAGGAAGGCGTGACACGTTGTGTCGATGAGATCGTCCGCGAGATTCATCTCGTAGAGCAGCAAGTCCTGCTCGCCAAGCGAGCGCGTGCCGACATTGAGGAAACCGGTGGCAAGCAGTTGCTCATCGCCCGCTCCAGGCAGCAGATCACCAGCGATCTGCTCGCGAATGAATTGATCGAACGGCACATCGCGGTTGAAGGCGCGGATGACGTAGTTGCGATACTTCCACGCGAGCACGTAGGCCATGTTGCGCGTGTTGCCGGAGGACTCTGCATAGCGTGCGACATCCAGCCAATGCCGCGCCCAGCGCTCACCGAAGTGCGGGCTCGCGAGCAGTTGTTCAGTGTCCGCTGCATGTTCTGGCGGCAGCCCGATGATATCAAACGAGAGTCTGCGCTGCAGCGTCTCCGCGTCCGCACGCGGCGCTGGTTCCAAGCCGGCAGCTTCCATTTTGGCGAGGATGAAATAGTCCACGCGCGTCTTCGGCCACGATTTGTCTTTGACCTCAGGCAACCGCTGCGACTTCACCGGCTGGAAGGACCAATGCTGGAAGTCCCACGGCTCTGCCGCATGAAGCCACCCGTGGCAGGCGATCCCTGCCAAAATGAGGAAGACAAACTTGGCGATCATAAGCAGCCGCAAACCTACGGGTGCAAGACGGCAAAGTTGCATTTCTGGGCTGGACGACCCGGACAACCCGCAAATTGACCGCTTATCCCCGCACGCGGAACTTCTGCACGCGCTGGTTCGATGAATCGACGACGTACAAGAAGCCCTTCGAGTCGAAGACCATCTGGTGAGGCAGGCGGAGCTGGCCGGGTTTGTCGCCCGCTTCCGTGAGGCCTCCCAGCAGCTTGCCGGTCTCGTCAAAGCACTGCACGCGGTCGTTGGACGAACTCACCCACACATGCCCATGTGCATCGACGACCACCGCGATGGGGCCGGCCAGCGCGTTGCGGTCCGCCTTCTCGCGTCCACCGAAGCCGCCGGGCGCGGTAGTGTTCGCACCCCAGTGCAGCACGGGTCTGCCCTCCATCGAGAGCTTCTGAATCCGGCCGTTCTTCGCTTCCGTGGTCCACAGTGCGCCGTCGCGATCCAGCGCAATGAAATGCGGTCCGCCGAAGCGGCTGCCCTTCTCGTCCGCGCCGCCGAACTGGCCGGGCTCGTTTCCATGCGTGCCGAACTTTCCGAGGAACTTCCCGTCCAAACTGAACCGCTGCACGCGGTTGTTGCACTGGTCGGCGACGAGCAAGGTATTGTCTGGCGCGATGAGCAAGCCGCCCGGTTCGTTGAACTCGCCATCGCCCGCGCCTTCCTGGCCGATGCGGCGCACAAGTTTGCCCGAGGCATCATGCACGTCGATGCGGTGCTGAGTGATCGACGAAACGAAGATCAATCCCTCACGGCTCACCGCGATACCCGAGGCATGCTTTAGCACCGGGAACGAGGCGAGCGGCTTGCCGTCCGAGTCAAACTTCTGCACACGCCCGCCGTGGAATTCAGGCACGAAGAGTTCGTCCTTGTCATTGATGGCGATGCCGATGGGTGACTGGAACTTCCCCGGCTCCTCGCCCCTGCCTCCGAATTCCAGCACAAACTCCAGCCACACTTGCTGCCCTGCCCCAGATCCCGCGTGCAGCTTGAAGGCCGACAGGCTGCGATGCTCGAACGGCAGCGGCGTTTGCGCGGGCATCGCATCACGCACGGCCTTGAGCTTCGCCTTCGCCGCAGTCGATGCCTCGTCGAACTTCACAATGGGCATCATCTCGAACGGGTCCTTGTCGATGTCGAACAGCTCATCGCGATTCTTCAATTTGTAGCGTTCATCGCGCACTACACGCTCCGAACCATACTCGTTGAAGATCCAGGAGCGCGGTGCCTTGCCTTCGCTCTTCAAAAACGCGGCGAAGCTTTGTCCATCGAGCGTCACATCCTTTGGCCGCGAGGCACCCGTGAGATCGCAGATGGTCGGCAGGATGTCGGTGAAGTCGGCGAGCGCACCGGTGCGTCCGCCTTTGATCTTTGCCGGGCAATTCACCATCAGCGGCACATTGCCACCAGCTTCGTTGATTTGGTAAAGCCCACCTTGCATCACGCGTCCGTTTGCGCGCGCGGACAATGCTTTCTCTGTGCCGTTGTCGGACGCGACGAAGACGATGGTGTTGTCGCGCAGGCCGAGCTTGTCGAGTTCAGCGAAGAACTGGCCCACCAGCTTGTCCGCGTAGCGCAGCATGTCGGCGAACTTCGCGTGCTCGTCTGCGGGTGGTGCGTTGTGATTGTCCGGCGTGAGCACCACGGGCTCCGCTGCATTCTGACCGTGCGTGAGCAACATCGGGTAATAGAGGAAGAACGGCTCGCTGCGATGCCTGCCCAGGAACTCGAACGCAAACTGCTGCATCAAATCAGGCCCGAACTTGCCTTCATCTCGCTCGCGCCTGCCGCTGCGGATCAGCACCGGGTCCCAGTAGCGGCTCTCGATCTTCCGCGTCGCTTCGGTGAGGAAGGCTGCATCGCGCCGCGCGATCGCGTCTTGGAATTGTTTGTTGAATGCCGCATCCACCTTGTCGCGATCGATGCTGCCAGGCCACACGAGTTGCTCCTGGAAGCCATGCTGCGTGAGCGCGTCCGGTTCGTCGTAGAGATTGTTCACCTGCCACTTGCCCGCGATGCCCGTGGCATAGCCCGCATCGCGCAACACACGCGCGATGGTCACCTCGCGCTTCGGATCGAACCCGCCGCCGCTGTAGAGGGCGGCGTCGTGATGCAGATACCAGCCCGTGCGATGCGGATAGCGCCCGGTAAGCAATTCCACGCGACTCGGCCCGCACACCGTCGTCGTGTAGCAGTTCGCAAACCGCACGCCCTCCTTCGCGATGCGATCCATGTTCGGCGTGCAGTTCTCCTCGCTGCCATAGCTGCCGAACCACTCGCGCCCGACGTTGTCGAGCAGGATGAAGACAACGTTCGGACGTTCAGCTGCGTGGCTGATGAGCGAGAACGCGAGGACTAGGAACAGGGCGAGTCTCATGCGGGTGGAACGATCTCGCGCACTCCATTCCTGCGTGTTTCCTGGCGAGTCGATGTCTGGTCACGCCATGCGAAATGCCTTCCCCAGTTTGATCACCCGCTCGGCTTTCGGATACCATCCCTTCGGAGCGTGTATCTTCGTGTGCAGGTAGCACTGCACGCGGACTTCATCGCTTCCTTCGGTGAAGGTGAGCAGCCGGCTCATCGGACGTGAGCGCGCGGAGCCGTGCCAGCGGGTGAGCGCGCAGCAGTTGATGAAATTGACATCCCACTTGCGCTCGATGTGCGTGCGGCCGTGGAAGTTGTCGTCGGGGTTCGTGTGCGTGTGACCTCCGAACCAAAGGTCAATCGTGCCCGGATGCGCGGCGAGGTAGTTCTCAAAGGCCATCGCCTTGGGCTTGTCGTCGAGAAAGTAGAGATACGATGCGCCTTCGACCGCCGTGCCCGCATCCTTTTGCACGCCATGGTAGCGGCTCTTGAATGAACCGTCGGGCAACTTCTCCACGCCTTCCCAATCGCCTGAGCCAACGGTGGTCTCGCGCAGCATGTGATGGTGCGCACTGATGACGATCAAGTCGCGATTCGCCTCCACGCGCTCACGCCACCAGTCGAATGTTTGCTTCGTCACCGCGCCTGCGGGATAGCCGCCGAGCTTTCCTCGTCCCATGGGCAGGGGCAGATCATTGCGGTCGCTCATCATGAGAAACATGGCATTGCCGATGCGGAACTCATAGCGCTCCCACGAGCCGGTGACGGGATGCTTTCGACGCTGTGGATCGAGTCCGGAGTGCGCAGTGTTCTCGCCCAGCGGATCGACCCACTTGCGAAACCACGCCATCTGCGGCTCGCCCGCGCGGCTGGCATCGTGATTGCCCGCGATGTCATAGAAGTCCTCGCGACGATGCTTCTTGAGCACGCCGAACTGCCGCACGAGTTCCGCACCCTCATCATCTTGAGGCGGCCCCTGATTCCCAGAAAAGTCACCGACATTGATCGCGATGTCCCAGTCGAAGTCACGCTCGGAGTCACGAATCGCATCCGCCAGCGACTCCCGCTTGTGCTCGATGTCCGTCCCCACATGCGGATCGCCAATGGCCCAAAGTCGAAACGTCCTGCCCACAGGCGCTGCTTTCGCTGCACCGGCGATGGCGGCGGCAGACGTGGTGATGAAGCGGCGGCGTTTCATGGCTTCAGGGTTTCGTGGGTCCAATGATCGCCTTCTCGCCTTCCCATCGCAGCGTGAGATTGCCGCAGAGCACGAGGTAATCGAGGGCTTCACTCAAGATGCCATTCTTGAAGGTGATCGAGAGCTTGGGCTCGTTCTTCGGAGCGGTGTAGGCGATCTCGATGCGGGCTTGCTTCGCGATGTCGGCGAAGAGCTGAGCTGCGGGCTGATCGCGGACATCGAGGGTGACGCGGATGTCCTTGGACGACTTGGCTTTGGCGGGAGCGGCGGCAGCGAAGGTGCGCTTTGGCAGCACGGCGGGAAGTTCGTGTGGCGCACCGGCTTGGATCCAGCGGCGCACGACGTCTTTCTCCTCACCGGTGAGCGGTGGAGTCTTCGGATGATCGTCGGGCGGCATCTCGCCTTCATTGACGAGGCGGAAGAGTTCCGACTTCTGCGGCTTGCCGCGAATGACGTAGTCCTCGTTGTCGGCCATGCGCTTGAGGTCGAGCACGTAGCCAAATTTGCCTTCGGGCTTCTTGAGCTGACTGCCGTGGCATTCGTTGCACTTGTGTTCGAAGATGACGTGGACGTTGCCTGCGAGATCGAGCGCCTTCTCTTTCGAGACGGGTTGTTGTGCAACGACAGAGGCTGTCGCCCCGATCAACAACAGCGCAATGAATGCCCACGTTGGAGTCCAGGCTTTAGCCGACCCACTCCGATGCGCGCAGCGCGAGGAGTGGAAGTCTCGGTTCGAACGCTCGGGCGTTCTTGCCTCGGGGGCGGCTGAAGCCTGGACTCCAACTTCACGCCCCAATGCGTGGGGTAGATGCGAGGGCATGATGCGCTTCATGCGACGACCTCAAACCTCCTCACTTGGATGCCGTTCTTTCCCGCCTTCTGCAAAGGTCTCGGCTCGGGTTGAGCAAAGCCATTCATGTCCACGCTGCGCGCGCGGACTTCGTAGCGGCCGGGCTTGAGGTCTTTGATCATCGCGTGATACGAGCACATGCCGTAACGCGGTGGCCAGGTGAGAGGTTGGCCGCGTTGCGGATCAAAGGCGAGCACTTGCTTCGGATCGATGCCTTTGGGCAGCACGTTCTTCCAGTCGGGCTCGGCTTCGAGTTCGCAGGGCTGCCATGGCGCGTTCAGCAATTCATCGGCATCATCCGCGAGCGGCTTCGGTTCGCCTTCGATGCGACGAAGCCAATACTCCACGCGCTGCACGCCGCTGAGTCCGCTAATGACCTGACCGGTGACAAAGACCGGATTGCCTGCGGCGATCTTTTGTCCGTCGAGGCTCTTGTCCACATACGCCGCCGTTTTCAGAAACGAGTCGGGATCGTTGTTGCCGCTCGAATACGTGTCGTTGTTGCGCGCGTCGTTGGTGACAAAGATGTGCTGCAGCCACTTGATGGATTTGTAGCCATGCGACCACGGCACGATCATGCGCACCGGCCCGCCGCGCTCCAGCGATAGCGGCTCGCCATTCACGCGATACGCGAGGAACACCGGCAAATCGCCGGGCGCGGTCTCGAAACACTGCGTGTAGCTCACGGACGATTTGAAGACCTGCTTCGGGTCGTGGTTGTGATAGCCCCAGAAGTAGATGCGACGCACGTTGTTCATCTTGCCGCACAGCTTCAGCACCTCGCGCAAGGGCACGCCCGTCCACACGCCTTGACCGAGTGGTGCGTCGATGTTCAGGCACTGCATCGCCTTGAGGAAGTGAACCTCGTGCTTCTTGCCGAGTTTCATCAGCGTCGCCAAATCCAGCGCAGTGCCGTCGGCGATGGTGAGAGACTTTGCGATCGTCGCTGGCACCTTCGTGTGCGGCTCTTCGATGAACGCGTCCGCCGTGATCTCGCAGCGCCAGGTGTCGGGTGTGAGGCGTGCGTTGATCAAGGCGTCGCCTGCCAGCGTGTGCGGCTTCGGCGTGCCGCGCGAGACATCGTAGAAGTTGTGATCCGGCGTGAGAATCGGATGCAGCTTGGGCATCGCCTCTGTCGCAGCTTCAGCGCGTGATGGCGTCAAGCTCGGCAGCAAAACGCTGCTCGCGGCTGTGGTAAGGAAGTGTCGGCGAGTGGGCATGCTGGCGAGAGAATGGCTGGCTCCACAACGCCGTGATCAAAGGCGGTTGTTCATCTGCCGAGGCAGACGGGGCATTTTTGCCGTCTGCCGCTGTTCCAACGAGCCTCGTACTTCAATTGCCCACGATCACACCGCCGCCCTGATCTTCGTGAACGGGTTCCCCTCGTTCATGTCGATGCGCTCGGGTCTTCCTTTGTGGGTGAAGACGAGGCGGGTATGGTCGATGCCGAGGAGATACAAGATCGTGGCGTGGAGATCGTGGACATGGATGCGATCTTCGACGGCGCGCAGGCCAAGATCGTCGGTGGTGCCGACGACGTGGCCGGCTTTCACGCCGCCGCCGGCCATCCACATGGTGAAGCCGGTGGGGTTGTGATCGCGGCCATCGCCCTTCTCGCTCATCGGCGTGCGGCCGAACTCGCCGCCCCAGATGATGAGGGTCTCGTCGAGCAAGCCGCGTGATTTCAGATCGCGCAGCAGGCCGGCGACGGGCTTGTCCTGCTCGCCACAATACTTCGTGTGGTTCTCCTCGATCTTCACATGCGCATCCCACTTGCTGCCGCTGCCGTGGTAGAGCTGCACGAAGCGAACGCCGCGTTCGACAAGGCGACGCGCGAGCAGGCAGTTGCGACCCATGACCTCTGTCTTCGGGTCGTCGATGCCGTAGAGCTTCTTCGTCGCCTCGGTTTCATGTTTGAGATCGACGGCCTCGGGCGCCTCGGCCTGCATGCGGAAGGCCAGCTCGTAAGCACGGATGCGCGCGTCGAGTTCGCTGTTGTCCTCGCGCGTGGCATTGAAGCCGCGGTTCAGTTTGCCGAGGAAGGCGAGCTTGTTTCTCTGCCGAGCAGAGGAGAAGCCCTTTGGCGGCGCGAGATTTGCGATCGGCTGCGTGCCGCCTTCGAACTCGACACCCTGATAAGTGGCCGGCATGAAGCCCGCGCTCCAGTTGCGCACACCGTTCACGACGGAGGTTTCGGTGTCCTTGATGACGACGAATGCGGGCAGGTCCTGGTTCTCGGTGCCGAGGCCGTAGTTCACCCAGGAGCCGAGCGAGGGGCGGCCGCCGAAGATGGAGCCGGTGTTCATCTGACAGACGCCGCCGGAGTGATTGATGCCGTCCGAAACGCACGAGCGCACGACACACAGCTCGTCGGCAAGCTCTGCCACGTAGGGCAGCCAGTTGGAAATCCACAAGCCGCTTTTGCCATGCTGCTTCCACTCGCGCCTGTCGGCCAGCAGCGGCGCGCGGCTCTCGCCCATCGCGGTAATGACGCTGCCGAAGCTCTCCGGCAACTGCTGCCCCGCGAGCTGGCGCAGCAGGGGCTTCGGATCGAAAAGGTCGATGTGGCTGGGTCCACCTTCGCAGAAGATGAAGATCACGCTCTTCGCCTTGCCGGTCCTGTGCGCGAGCCTGGCGGTCTGCGGATTGCCAGGCTTGCCGCCCGCATCACCGAGCGCCGCCATGAGCTTCGAGTCGCTCATCAGCGCCGTCAGCGCCAGAGCACCGAAGCCGGCGCCTCCTTTGCGCAGGAGGTCGCGGCGGTTCGTGAGAAATTCGTGATGCGGGGCTGGAGTCATGTCGGCGGTGGTGATTCAAACGTCACAAGGCGGCGGAAGCTCGCTTCCGGCCAGGTTTTTCTGGCGCCGCATCGCTTGATGACGATGCCTGCCCTCGGGGTTAGTATCCGCGCTTGTCACCCATGAAGCATCCTGTCTCTGTCATTCTCGCGATTGGGCTTTTGCTCGCTCCGGCGGCACGGGCGCAGCGTTTCCTTCCGACTCCCTCGGAGCCATGGAAACTCTCCGGCACTCACTGGCGTGATGATGGCGGCAAGGATCGGGCGCTGTCGGCAACGGTCAGTGTCGCGGAACTCGGCAAAGGTCCGTGGGGCGCGGCGGTCGAGGTTCGTGTCACGACGTCCGACAAGTCGCGAAAAGTCCAGCCTATGCAGTGGATCATCACGCCCCGAGGAGCGATCTACGACGTGTACTTTGGCGAAGCGAATGCGGATTTGAAGCAGTGGATCAATGGCAGCGCGAAGCCGGAGCTGACGCTGCGTGATTTGCGCCTGCCCGCTTCGGAGCCGGAAGGCGGCGCGTTTGTCGGGCCTGATGCACCCCTGCGCGAAGACGCGAATCAGGAGCCCGCGCTGACCGCGCGGGAGAGCTACACATGGTCGTCGGGTCCGGTCGAGACGGCCATCCGGCAGAATCCGGCACGCGACACCGCCATCTACAGCTACCTGCACAATGGCAACTCGAACTTCTCCTCCATCGTGTGGATGCGTGGCACCGGCATCGTGCGGCTCACGATGGGCGGCGGCGCGCGTCGGGATGGGTATCAGTTGAACCGCGTTTTCATGCCGGCATCGAAACCGCCGGCGAATCCGGACATCGCGCAGCTTTTCGCGCTCCTTCCGCGCGAGGCGATGCCTTCAATGACTGCACTGGGGCCTGTCGCTGATCCCGCCGCGAGGAAGCGGCTCCTCGGCGGCGAATCCCTCAAAGGCATCCGGGATGTGAAAGTGGATCGCGCAAAGGGCTGGATGTCGATCGGCTCGGACACCGACGGTGAGGGCGAGGTGCTCGAAGCAGCGATGTGGAAGCGCAAGGATGGCTCGCGGCTCATCGCGCTGCACCTGAATCAATGGACGGCGGGACCCTCGGCCACGCTGGATGTCCGCTTGTTCGAGTTCGCGAACGGCGAATTCCGTTTCGCGACATTCAGCGACTGGCGGCTGCCGCAGCCGGCTGGGTTTTTCCGTGAGGCCGGGCCGGAGAAGAATGCCGGCCCCTTCACCGCCGGCGACTGGTCGCTGCCGCAGTCAGGAACGACGATCAGCATCCGCCCGCCGCTCGAAGATGACGCGGACATGCTGGGTGAGGCCACGAAATGCACCGACGATCATGCCTTCGAGCTGCTATGGGATGGCAAGGGGTTCCAGACCGCGACGATCCCGCGCGTGATCCCGCCGCCAGCCATCGAACCGGCGGACTACGCATTTCAGATGACCAGCAGCGAACAAGACGGAGCGCCGCCAGCGGCCTTGTTTCTGAAGCGCACGGGTGCTCACTTTGCCGGCGAACTGCGGGAAAGCGGCAGGAAGCCCGCGATGATCGCTGGCGACTACGAGCCTGCCGACGGACGATTGCATCTCACGATCCAGGGCACGGAAAAGCGGACGACGCGTGACGCATCGCTCACGCAACGCGAAGGCACGCAGGGCTGGAACGGTGTCGAACTGAGGACCGATCTCGGCCGAGGCGTTGCATTTGTGTTTCAAGCCGTGCCGCTCGCCACCGGGGTGAGGCAGACGCCGCGGTTTGGTTTTGTCCCGGACACCAAAACACCGAAGGGCACGGAGTCTTTTGTCCATTATCCGGTGTTCGATGCACCGTCTTCGAGCGCCAAGGACTGGCGCGCGATCAATGAGCGGTGTGCAGGGATCGCTGCGGAGGAGAAGGCGGCTTTCCTGAAGGCCGCTCAGACCGCAAATGCCGACGCCCTCAGAAACGATCCGCCCAGCCTCACGCTCACCCCACAAATCGACAGCGTGCGCGACCGATCGGTGAGCATCCGCTTCATCTCCGTGAGCGCGGCCGGCACGGCGGTGAATTCGACGCGCCCTTGCGTGAATTACGACCTCGCACTTCACAAGTTCTTGAAACTCGACGACCTCCTTGCCGACGGCTGGCCGGACAAGCTGGCCGCGCTCGTAAACGCCGGGCTGGTCAGGCAGGACCTCGCCGCCGAAGGGCAGAAGCCCGTGTCCGCCGAGCACGCGCGTGAGCTGAGCTGGACGCTCGGCGCGCACAATGAACTTCTCATCCACATCGCCGAACGAGAACTGTCACCGGGCGGCACGGACGCGGAGATCACGCTGACCTTCCCGGTCTTGAGCGATGCAAGCCTGATCCGTCCCGGCGGTGTGCTCTCCAGCGACTGATCAGCGCTTCCTGCCGCGCACCAGATCCCAGGCGTTCGCAACACCGGCGGCGACGGCATTGATGATCTGCATCGGGATGCCCACGACAAACAGCAGGCCGAGCACGAGCCACGCCTTGATGCCGGTGATCGCGTTGGGTTTGCGCTGACGAGCCAAAGCGGTGGCTCCGGCGTCTTGGAACTCCGGCAGCCGGAGGCGGACCTTAGACTGCGAGAATGCCGCGCAAAGCGACGGCAGCCAGTCGCGTACAGACTCGGGAAGAGGTGAGTTCAGCGGGACAGTTGCCTCGATCTCGTGCTTCTGCTCGGCGCCGAACATCGCGGCGTGATTCGTCCAGCGGCGGAAAGTCGCGTTCGTATTGTCGATCTCGAGGCTCCAGTTGCGCGTGGTGCACGAGTACTCCTCGTCCGGTACATTCTCGCGCAACACGACATCGCCCGCGAATCGAAGCGACGCCGAACGCTTTCCGAACAGAATGTCACGAGCCGCGGCGATGCTGGCAAAGTTCCGGTCTGTCGATGCGCCCCTTGAGCGCTCGATGGCCGCGAGCGCTTCCGACGCGATCTCGCGCGCCGTTTTGCCGGCCAGCGCCGCCGCGCCGAGGATGAAGCCGAGCATCACCAACGGCAGAGCAACGTAAGCGATGAAGATGATCCGGCTCGATTGCGGAAGCCAGCCGGCATCCGCGCCAGATGGAGGCTGGAGGACGCTCTCGGAGGGCTGGTTGGGATCGTAGCGGACCTGGATCACCGCACCGACGGGATGTTGTTGCAGCAAAGCCGCCGTCTCATCGTTCGGGATCATCGCGAAACGGATGCGCGTACCGTGGTACTTGATGCCCCCGACAGTGTAGCGATACCCGATCTCCGGCGTCTGCACGGTGCGTGTGTGCTGCTTGATGGTCACGTACCGTGTGCCGCGCTGCGACTTGATGATCGTGCCCGCAGCCGCAGGCCACGCGCGGCTGGCGAGTGCGATGCGCTGCTCCGCGAAAGCCCCGCGAAACAAAAGCCATCCGCCAAAGGTCCACACGGCCAGCAGGCCGAGCACGATGAGAGTCGAAGCGAGCCGGGTGTTCATGTGCCGTCAGCCGTTCAGCAACGCCTTCGCTTTTTCCTCCGTGATGCGGCTCAGCGTCTGCTCGTCTTCACTGCCATAAACGAGATACTCGTAGCTCGTCTCATGAAGGAACCACGCGCCGCATTCGGCGCACTGCTGGAGCGACTGCGTGGGCCGCACATTGGGATCGATGACCTTGATCGTCTTCAACTTGTCGGAGGCGGCAGGCAAAAACGTGTTGTTCGCCTCGTCGCCACCCTTTTGGAAACCCCGGTGGTAGTCACCCAACTCGCCGCAGGTGCCGCATTTCGGCCCGGTGGCTGCCGCAGGTGGCGCAGCGGCAGGAGTCGAGGAGGCCGCTGCGGGCGGCGGCGGAGCAGAGGCTTCCAGCGTCTTCTTTTTCCCCATCACGAACTGCCACGCCTCAATGCCGTTCTGCAACACGGCCAGCAGGATGCGCACTGACCCGTTCTTGAAGACGATGTCCACATGATTCACCGGACCGGTGTGCTGGCCGGCAATGATCATCTTCACTTCGTTGATCCGCCTGAGGTCGGACCAGAGGAAGCGCTTCCCGTCATTCCGCGTCACACCTTCATCGTCCACCTGCCTCGCGGAGATGAGATACTCACGCAGCACGATGGCAAGCCAGGGACCGACGAAAATCACGGGAGCGAACTTCACCAACAGGCCGCCGTGCCTCATCAACATCATGATCACGATGCAGAAGAATATCTGCATGCCGCCGACGAATCCCTGGCGCAGGAAAAATGAGCGTTGAAAGCGGAGCTGGATGGTTTTCATGGCGCATCGATCGCATTGAGGGTCTCGCGGACGAAGCCGGTGATCAATTCGGCTTCGGCTCGCAGGCGACGTCGCGAAAACATCGCGACCATTCCACCGGCAAGAATCACGACGAAAGGTGCCGCGAGACCGGGCACGACTCCCCAATGCGTGCCGCGGCGGCGCAAAGTGAGAAGAACGGCTCCGAGACATGTCACGCTGCTGATGAAGCCGGCGAGCGCCCACCAGACACCGACGAACGTGCGCCCCGCGCCGCTCATCGCCACCGCGCCCTCGATCATGGCTCCGCCGCCGTGTGCCGTGATCGTGGCCTCAAGCCGCGGCTGGAAAAGCGAACTGTAAGGAAGGCGACGCCGCAGACGAAGCGCGTCATCTTTGACGAGGCCGATGAAATCGTGCGTGCCGTGAAGCGACGGACTCATCGAGATTTCCGACGGCTCGATGTCGATGGAACCATTCAGCCTCGCGACGCATTCCGTCGGAGAAAGCGGAGAGACGAGCCGAAGATGATGCGCGTTCATGGTGTCCAGACGGCGGATTGCCGCGGGCAATGATTGGCTCAGGGGGGCACGAATGGCAAGCATCGCGTCGGCGGGCATCTCCCGGACTCTGCGACATCCGCTCGATGCCGGCCGCCGCCGCCTCGAAGCAGCACGTCTTCATGTTCCGTGCAGACGGACGGGCAAATCGCAACGGGTCCAACACGACCAATCAAAGAAGACCTGCCATCTGCTCTCCCAGGTTGAGCACATTCCACAGTTCCGCGGTGCGCTGTTCACCGGCGGCGTTTCGAGCTGACGGCAAGCGCATCTGACAAAGCAGCGACGAAGGGACGCGCCGCATCGTGATGACCGAGCTTTTCGTCGAGAGCCTCAAGCCGGTGAATCAAGTCCGCCACATGGCGGCGCGGAGACGGCCCGCCCGCTTCGGCACAGAAGTGCGTGCGGCAGCCAAAGGGGCGGTGCTCGTAGATCGTGCACCGCCCGTCCGCTCCCAGCAGCGGGCATGCGCCGTCGGGATGCGGCTTCACGCTCACGCGGCCGGAGGCGCGCACGCCTTTCGCGGCGAAGAGCGCCTCCGCGCGGGTGACGAGTGGCGTCATGCCTGTGCGGCGGAAGTGGCAGCAGCCGGTGCGCAGCGTGCAATCGCGCGCTAGCGGACGCTTCTCAAGCTCCGCATACACCGCACGCAATTCGCGCTCGGCTTCGGCATGTATGACTGTCGGCGGATGCACGCCCATCTTGCGCGGAGTGAACTGTCGGCGCGCTGATTTGTCGAGGAGGGACTGCTTTCCTGGCGGGCATTTCCGCCCCGGCGGCGTCCGCGCGCGAGGGCGGCTGCCGGGATGGCCGCGGCCGATGCCCCCCCTTGCACCCTGCTGAAAATGGGCCGTGGAAGCAGATTCGGAGCGCGAGCGCTCTCGCACCTTGCTGCCGGTATCCATGCGGAACTTTGTGACCATCGCATACCACCAGGCCGCGCCCGAGAAGCAAGAAGGGCGGTGGTGACGCCGCCATCCCTCTCATGCGCACTTGGTCCGCCGAGAATTGTCTCGCCGTTTTGCCCGTGCGCCGGTAGCATCGCCGAAATTCAACCCTGCACCGCCGATGAAAACGCAAACCGTCCTCCGCGCATCCGCCGCCATCGCCACCCTCGCCGTCATCACGGCGGGCGTCAGTCGCATCTCCAGTCAACAAGCGCAGGCCGCGCCATCGCCCGGTCACGCGAGCCATTTGAAGAACGCGCAGACCGGCGGCTTGAAGCTCGCGTCGGTTTCTTCGCTCAGCTTCGGGCCGGCGGGACTGCTGCTCGTGGCCGAGCCTGGCAGCGGCAGCGTGGTGGGCATCGAGACCGGCGACACCGGGCCGATGAAGAAGCCGAAGCCGATCGCTGACATTGGCACAGTGGTCGCAGCGGGACTCGGCACGACTGCGGAGAACATCACCATCAAGGACATGGCGGTGAATCCGGAGAGCGGCCGTGTTTATCTCGCCGTCATGCGCAAGCCGGACAATGCGGCGGCCGTCATCACCATCGGCGCCGATGGAAAAGCCGGCGCACTCGACACCGCGAAGTTCGCATGGGCGCGCGTGACGCTGCCTGGAGGCACGACGACGAAGGTGACGAACGTGACCGACGTTGCCTGCGCTTCTGATCGCGTGATCGCCGCCGGCTCGTGCAACGAAGAGTTTGCCAGCAAGATTTTCTCGATCCCGATGCCGCTGGAGCACGGCGGCACGGCCAGCGTGTTCAGCGCGGAGACGTACCATGTCTCGCACAAGAAGTGGGAGACACGCGCGCCGATCTCGAGCTTTGTGTGCGAGGCCGAAGATGGAAAGACAAACGTCGTGGGTGCATTCGCCTGCACACCCATCGCCAAGTTTCCCGTGGGCGACTTGCAAAGCGGCGCGCAGGTCAAGGGCGTGAGCATGGTGGAACTGGGATCCGGCAACCGGCCCATCGACATGTTCATGTATTCCAAAGGCGGCAAGCGCTGGCTCGTGACGCAGACGCAGCGCTTTCACCAGCCGCTCTTCGGTCCGAGCAACTTGTGGGGCGCGCGCGTGGACATGGCGCTGCTGAATCCATCATCGCCGGACAAGACGAACGAGAAAGCCGTGCACCGCGACGTGAAGCAGGCGAAGGACCCGCAGGGCATCGAAGTCGTCGATGTCCTCTTCGGCGCTGTGCAGGCGGACAAGCTGAGCGATGAAGAAGCCGTCGTGATCAGAGACAACGGCGGCAAGCTGGCGATGGAACTGGTCGCGCTGCCGTAAGCCCCTGTTGCAAAACGGTGCCCTGTGCAAACGAGCAACCTGAACATGCGATCCCGCCCTCGATCCCCGCGCCGAACCTCCGGCGCGAGATTCACTCCGGCAGCCAAGACAGACTCGCATCATCCCGGACTTCGGATACGCAACATGCCCGTCTGCAAAAGGGGCCTAAGTTCACCATGCCACGTCCGGCCAGACGAACCTCCCTCATCCTCATTCTCGCCCTGCTGGCGCTCGTGATCGCGTTCGCTGCGTGGCGCGCCACTCATAGAGCCAGCCCGGAGCCACGCTTCACGCTCTTCGTCCATCCCGCAGATGAATCCCACGATCCGGCGAAGGTCGTCGCCGCCGTCTTCACACGCACGAGCGAGCACTTGGACTGGTCGGCACTCCTGCCCAAGGACCTGAGCGGCGCGGAGAAGATACTGTGGATCGAGCAGATTGGCGGCGGTGGATCTGCGCGGTTGTTCGGTGGCTACTCCGTGCGGGGCGGCGAATTGTACTTCACGCCCTCCGCGCCGCTCCTGCCAGGCGCCACATATCACGTCGCCTTTGCGCCGCCAGACGCTGAAAAGGGAGATGTGCAGTCACCGGCCAACGTCGGTTTCGCCGCCACATCAGGTCACGGCAGGCTCGACCTGATGTATCAAGTGCCCGCCGCCACCGCAGAGGCACCGAAGCTCCAGACGCTGCATCCGACAGCGGAGGAGCTGCCGGCCAATCACCTCAAGTTCTACCTCACCTTCTCCGAGCCGATGGAGCAGGGCGTCTTTCTCGAGCGCATCAAACTGCTCCGTGCCGATGGCAGCGAGATCGCCGGCCCGTTCCGCGAAGCCGAGCTGTGGTCTCCGGATGGCCGCCGGCTGACCGTGTGGCTGCATCCCGGACGTCAGAAGACAGGCGTAAGCCTGAACGAAGCCGAGGGCGCCGTGCTGCGCGAGGGAGAAACCGTCGCGCTGAACGTCAGCGGCGCGTGGCGCTCGGTACGCGGACAAAAACTCGGCGTCGATTTCAAACGCAGCTACCGCATCGCCGCCGCCGCCCGAGGACAAGTCGATCCTTCGAAGTGGAGCATCCAGCCGCCAAAGGCGAACACGCGCGATCCGCTGCGCATCCTCTTCCCCGGGCCGCTCGACTGGGCGCTGCTGCAGGACGGCATCCGTATCACGAGTGATGCCAGGCAGCCCCTCGATGGCCGGCTCCACATCGCCGATGGCGACGGCGAGTGGCTCTTCACTCCCAAAACTCCGTGGCAGTCCGGCTCGCACCTCATCGTAATCAATCCCGTCCTCGAAGACCTCGCCGGCAACAATCTCAACGGTCCGTTCGAAGCAGACGCGACGGCATCCGCCGCCGCACAGCCCAGCGTCGCCGAACTTCCGCTCCGCATCGAGTGAGCGCGGCGAAAAAGCGATTTGCCCAATCACGCCCGTTCGGAATACTGCCCCACGAGGGATGGACGAACACCCCTGCACGTAGCAGCCCAATCACACACCCCGTTCACCATTACCCGCCCGCCGTCAGTCATAACGCATCACTCATCACTCGTAACCCTCAACACCCCCAACCACCATGCCCAGCCGATCCGCAGCCGAAATATACGAGAGAGTCCCGACGCAGGTTTTCCCCGGCAGCGCCCAGGCTGCGGCGGCGCTGGCACAGGAAGTGGCGGATCTCATCCGCACCAAGAACAAGGCTGGCAAGCCGGCGGTGCTCGGCCTCGCCACCGGATCGACGCCGGTGCCGTTCTACCGTGAGCTGATCCGCCTGCACAAGGAGGAGAAGCTCAGCTTCAAGAACGTCATCACCTTCAATCTGGACGAGTACTACGGCCTCGATGCCAGCCACCCGGAAAGCTACGCGCGCTTCATGCGCGACCAGCTCTTCGACCACATCGACATCCCGGTGGAGAACATCAACATCCCCAGCGGCACCGTCCCGGGAGACCAGGTCTTCGCCCACTGCCGTGCTTATGAAGAACGCATCGACTCGGCCGGCGGCATCGACATCCAGATTCTCGGCATCGGCCGCACGGGCCACATCGGCTTCAACGAACCCGGCTCGAGCCGCGACTCGCTCACGCGCCGCATCACGCTCGACCGCGTGACGCGCCAGGACGCGGCGAGCGACTTCCGCGGTGAGGAAAACGTGCCACGCTTCGCCATCACCATGGGCGTCGGCACCATCCTGCGCGCCAAAAAACTAGCGCTCATGGCGTGGGGAGAAAACAAAGCCGCCGTCGTGGCCAAGGCGCTGGAAGGCCCGGTGACCGAGGCCGTCTCCGCCTCCTTCCTTCAGGAGCATGCGGATGCGCGGTTCTTGATCGATCAAGGCGCCGCGCGGGAGCTGACGCGCATCAAGCTGCCATGGCTCGTCGGTCCCGTGTCGTGGACGCCCCGCGAGACGCGCCGCGCCGTCGTGTGGCAGTCCTTCCATGCAAAGCGCACCGTCTTGAAGCTCACCGACGAGGACTACAACGAGCACGGCCTCTCCGACCTGCTCAGCGAGCAGGGCCCCGCCTATCAGCTCAACATCCGCATCTTCAACCAGCTCCAGCACACCATCACCGGCTGGCCCGGCGGCAAGCCCGATGCAGATGACACGTACCGCCCCGAGCGCGCGCGGCCATATCCGAAGCGCACGCTGGTCTTCAGCCCCGAGCCGCAGGATGCCGTCGTCGGCATGGGCGGCACCATCGACCGCCTCGTCGAGCAAGGACACGACGTGCGCATCGTCTCGCTCACTTCCGGCAGCCTGCGCGTGGCGGATTCGGAGGCCGATAAATTTGCCAGCACCCTGCTCGAACTCGCATCGACCGCCGACACCCCCGCCGCGTGGTCACACCAGACCGACTACGCCCGCGACATCCTTCACATCCTGGAGGAAAAGGGCGAATTTGGCGAGGACCCGCCAAAGCTCCGCCGCCTCAAGGGCTTGATTCTACGCGGCGAGCTGCGGGATGCGGCGCACGCGCTCGGCATCTCGCCCGATCAAGTCGTGATCCTCGACCTGCCATTTTACGAGAAGGGCCGCTACCGCCGCTTCAAAGCCGCAGACGACGACCTCGCCGCCGTGAAGCAATTGCTCCAGGACTTCAAGCCCCATCAAATCTACGCCACGGGTGACGCCGCCGATCCATCGAGCGTCTCCGCCATCACCTTCCGCCTCATCGAGTCCGCGCTGCGCGCGTGCGAGTTTGAGGAGTGGAGCAGTTCGTGCAGCTTCTGGGTGTATCGAGGCAAGGAGCGCCCGCTCGAGCCGCATGAGATCGACATGGCCGTGCCGATGAGCCCCGTGCAGATCGAGCGCAAAGCCCGCGCCCTCTCCCGCTACGCCGCGCTGTCCTCGCTCGAAAAAGACGCGCCGGAATCCAACCGGCAAAACGCGCGAACCTACGACACGCTCGGCATGGCCGAGTATGAAGCGATCGAGAGCTTTCATCGCTGGAAACGGTCGTGACATGGTGCGCTCCATTGCAAACGGCGGCGCTCGCAGTCCAGTTTCGCCAAGGGCCTGCCCGGCAAATGCTCTGAATCATCACAGCCAGGCAAACGTGAGCGAGAGAGCAAACAGAAACTTCCCCCTCACCCCAGCCCTCTCCCACAGGGAGACGGAGACGATGGCGCTGCCGCGCCAGGAGCAAAGTTTGCTTGGCACCACCGAGCGGCAGCTCGTTCTGCCCCCTCTCCCCAAGGGAGAGGGAGCCGGAGGCGATGCCGCGCCAGAATCGAAGTTTGCTTTTGCAGCCATGCGCAGAATTTCTGCGCATCCTCCCAGCTCACTTTCATCACCGGATGGTCTTCCTTGTTCTCCGTCGGCGTGAAGCCATCGGCGTCCTGGTCTTTCCACCAGCCGTCCACGCCGGGCGCATCGGCGGCATACGCGGCGTAGTCTTTGTAGCGCGTCTCGTGGATGCAGAACATCACGTCCGTGCCTTTCACCGGCAGGAACTTCATGCCCAGAGTGTTCGTGTAGCCGTCCTTGAGCGCGAGCAGCGCGGCCGGGTTCACAGGTAGGGCGCTTGCTCCCGCAAGCGCCGTCGAACGCTGTGAGGCGGTCGATCCCGCAAGAGCGTTCGCGGCGGCTGGAGGACCAGCCGCCCTACCGCCTCCGGCCAGCGCCTCCCGATACCCGCGCACCGTCTTCGCATCAGCCAGCCGGTCGGCTTTCGTTAAGCTCGTCTCCATCGCCACGAGCCACGAGCCGCGCGTCGAGCGGATCAGTCAGCGCCTTGAGATTCGTGGCTCGTGTGGCGGCGAGCTTCGCAAATGCAGCGCGGTAGATCGCGCGCAGACCTTTGACGCTCGCGGGTGTTTTCTCTTCGTCCTCCTCCGGCACGGGGTGCTTGTCCGCGATGAGCTTCTTCTCCGCCTCCAGCGCAAGGATGGCATCGAGATGCCCGGCTTTCTTTTCCTCCGCCACCGCGCGGTCCAGCGACTTTTGCCGCGCCCGCTATACCGCGCCCATGCCGCCACGACCGAGCAGGCCGATGATTTCATACTGCGGCAATTCGGCAGCCAGCGCCTCCGGCGCGGGCGGCTGCCAGATTATTCCAGGCGTGCTGGGCGGAATGGACGAGGACATGACACGGAGTGTTTGCGAAGCGCCTCGATTTGGCAGTATGGGAATACGTCCCCTGGCCCCTGTGTTGCCGTGCGTGCGGGGTGACCATTTTGCTATCGGCTACCCAGGTGGCCAGCCCAGTGCTCGGCTGGCGAGCAAATGCACATGCATGTGCGGCACCGTTTCTCCGGCATCCGCGCCGTGATTGATGACGAGCCTGAAGCCTTTCGTGCGCTCGGAAACACCAAGTTGCTTCGCGACGTTCCCGGCCGCGAGCAGCAGCGCTCCAAGCGTGGCCTGGTCTTCGGGCTGCGCATCGCCCACGCGCGGGATCACTTTGCGCGGGACGATGAGTACATGGATCGGCGCCTGCGGATTGATGTCGTTGAAGGCGGCGCAGTGTTCGTCCTCATAGACGAGCGGCGCGGGGATTTCGCGGTCGATGATCTTTTGGAAGATGGTTTTGTCGCTCATGGTGTTGAAAAGGTTGGCTGCGGGGATGTTCGCGAGATGCAGGGAGGAATTGAGTGATGCGGCTTGTCAGATGAATCAATTGAAGAGCTGCGGATGCTTGTCCTCCTCGGGATTGCGTTCGCCGAGATTCTTGATCTCGCTGATGAACTCACCGACATCCTCAAACTGGCGGTAAACGGACGCGTAGCGGACGTAGGCCACATGGTCGATGGCTTCGAGCCGGCGCATGACCTTGGCACCGATCACGCTGGAGGGAATCTCGCGGTAGCCTTCCTGCTCCAGTTCATCGGCGATCTCGTCCACCACCTGCTGAAGCTGCTCGTCGCTCACCGGCCGCTTCTCACAGGACTTCTTCAAGCCGCCGAGAAGCTTGTCCCGGCTGAATGGCACTCGCGCACCGTTCCGCTTCACCACGCGCAGCTCCTCGCGCTCGACAATCTCATACGTTGTGAAGCGAAACTCACACCGCTGGCATTCGCGCCGGCGGCGGATGGCATGTCCGTCCCGCGCTTCACGAGAATCGACAACTTTGTCTTCGGAGCTTCCGCACTTGGGGCAGCGCATGGGTTGGAGTGACCGCGATGCTAGCGGCGTGCGATCAAGGATTCAAGCATCACGATGCAATCGTCCACGCCTCGCGCATCGGGCGGATGAGATGCTTGTTGGCTTCCTCGTCCTCAAAGCGCTCGGCCTTCGGATCGAACTTGAGCGGCTTGCCCAGTTTCGCGGAGATGGTGCCGATGTGGCAGGTGGTGGCGGCGCGTTGGGCGATCTCGGCGGTGGCGGCGACCTGACCGCGCGAGAGGACGGCGTCGACGAAATTGCGGTGATGATTCTTTGACTCGAAGAGATGCACATCACTGTCTTTCAGCTTTGCGCGCAGGATATTGTCATCACTGGCTTTGAGGACTTCGGCTTCGGTGAAGATCCAGCCTTCGCTCCCGATGAATTTCGTGCCCCACGCGGCCTTGTCCTCGGTGCTGAACATGACGACACGCACGCCACTCGCGTAGCGGTATTCGATGCGGAAGCTCTCGGGGGCATCGTAGATGCCTTTGTCGCGATGCTTCACTTCCGTGGCGGAGACTTCGACTGGCGTCGTGTCATCCATGCCTGCGCCCCATTGCGCGACATCGAGGAAGTGCGCGCCCCAGTCGGTGATGTAGCCGGGCGCGTATTCATCGACCCAGCGGAAGTTGAAATGACAGCGCGCAGCGGTGTAAGGCCGGTCGGCGGCCGGGCCGAGCCACATTTGATAATCGAAATGCGCAGGCACTGGCTCCGTGGCTTCAGTGCCAGTGTAACCGCCGCGAATGGCAAACTTTCCGGGCACGCCGACTTCGATCTCCTTCAGCTGGCCGATGTAGCCATTGCGCACGCGCTCGCAGGCCATGCGCACCTTAAGTCCTGAGCGACGCCAGGTGCCGCATTGCAGGATGCGCTTGTTTTGCTCGACGGCGCGGCAGATGGCGCGGCCCTCGGCGATGCTCGCGCCTAGCGGCTTCTCAGAATACAAATCCTTGCCCGCTTTCGCCGCCGCGATGGCGACGTTCGAGTGCCAGAAGTCGGGCGTGGCATTCATGACGGCATCCACGTCGCTGCGCGCGAGCACTTCGCGGAAGTCGCGATACGTGTCGCCTTCCTTCAATCCCGCGATCTTCGCCGCGGCCTCGCGATGCTGACCATCGACATCGCACACGGCGACGACCTGCACGCGCTCATCGCCCATCAGCGCGCGCATGTTTCCCGTGCCCTGGCCACCGAGGCCAATGCAGGCGAGGCGCACTTTGCTGTTCGGCGCGACGGCTCCCGCGCGACCGAGCGTGGACGCAGCGACGATGAACGGACCGGCGGATTTGATAAATTGACGACGAGAGATCGGGCTGGCTGGATGCATGGGAAAGAAACGCGCGATGCTCCGGTTATTCTTCAGCGCATGATTCACTCGTCTCACTCCAGCCGCCGGACCTTTTTGCAAACATCGAGCCTCACTGCTCTCGGGTTTCCTTTTCTCGGCGGCTTCAAATCGAGCACGAGCCTCGCGGCGGATGCGCCTGTGGCGAAGTCGGCGGCGGAGATCGTTCCGCTGAATCGCCATCCGCGCATGATGCAGGACTGGCTCGTCGAGCAGGTGCGGGCTGCTGAGCTACGTGGCAATGCGCGGCGCGATGCTTTGAAGACGAGGGCGGATGCGGAAGCCTATGTGAAGTCCGTGCAGGAGCGCATCCGTCAGAGCTTCGGACCGATGTCGGAAAAGACGCCGCTGAATGCGAAGATCGCACGCACCACCGAGCGCGATGGCTACAAGATCGAACACATCTATTTCGAGAGCCGGCCGGGTTATCTCGTCACCGGCAATTTTTATCTGCCAACGAATCGCAAAATGCCGATGCCCGGAGTCATCGGCGTTTGCGGGCACTCTTACAATGGCAAGGCGGAGAAGGCGTATCAGAGCTTCGCGCAAGGTCTCGCACGACAGGGTATGGCGTGTTTTCTGATCGATCCCGTCGGTCAGGGCGAGCGCTTTCAGTATCTCAATGACAAGCTCGCCTCACGACTCGGCGGCGGCGTGAGCGAGCACATTCAAATGGGCAATCTGCAGACGCTGGTCGGTGAATTCATCGGGGCATGGTTCGCGTGGGACGGCATCCGCGCGCTCGACTATCTGCTCACGCGACCGGAGATCGATCCGAAGCATGTCGGCGTGACGGGCAATTCCGGCGGCGGCACGCAAACGACGTGGCTCTGCGGACTCGAACCGCGCTTCACGATGGCCGCGCCTTCGTGTTTCGTGACGACGTTTCTGCGCAACGCCGAAAACGAACTGCCCGCCGACACGGAGCAATGTCCGCCGCGTTGCCTCGCGCTCAATCTCGATCACAGCGACTTCCTCGCCGCGATGGCGCCGAAGCCGGTGATCGTGATGTCGCAGGAAAAAGATTTCTTCGACACTCGCGGCTCTGCCGAAGCTTACGAGCGGCTGAAAAAACTCTACACGCTGCTCGGCAAGCCGGAGAATATCCAGCTTCAGGTCGGCCCCGATCCACACGGCTACACGCAGGCAAATCGCGAGGCGATGTATCGCTTCTTCGGCAAGGCCACGGGCACGGCGATGGCAGCCGCAGATCCCGAGATCAAAGTCGAGAAAGACGAAGATCTCTGGTGCACACCGCACGGACAGGTCGGCGAATTGAACTCGCGCACGCTGATGTCGTTCACGAAGGCGAAGGCCGAATCGCTCGCAGCCAAACGCACCGCCTTGCAGGGCGACGCGCTGAACAAAGCGGTGCGCGATGTTTTGAAACTCCCGACGCCCGCCAAACAGCCGCCTTACTACCGCATCCCGCGTGGAGCCGGCGCGCGGAAATATCCGACGAAGAGCTACTGCCACTACGCCGTCGAGACCGAGCCGCACATCGAGGCTTTCGTCACGCGACTCAGCGACGAAGCGCTCATTTCGCGCATTCCGAAATCCGACAAGCCTGCCGTGCTCTACATTTCTCATCGTTCCGCCGACGCCGAACTGCGCGACGAGCCGCTGATCAAAGAACTCATCGCCGCCGCGCCGGAATCCGTCTTCTACGCCTGCGATGTTCGCGGCATCGGCGATTCACAGCCAAACACCTGCGGCGCAAACACCTTCCTCAGCCCCTACGGCAGCCACTACTTCTACGCCGCGCATGGTTTGATGCTCGATCGTCCGCTTCTTGGTCAGCGCACACACGACGTGCTGCGCGTCATCCAGCTTCTCGTCGCCGCCGGGCACAAGGACATCCATCTCGCCGCCCGCGGCTGGGGCGCGCTGCCCGCCGCGTTTGCCGCGCTGCTTTCCAGCGACGTGAAACAGGTCACACTTAAGAACGCCCTGACTTCATTCGCCGACCTCGCCTCCGACGCCGACGCCAAATGGCCCTATGCCGTGATGCTGCCCGATGTGCTCCGTCACTTCGATCTCCCGGACTGCTACGCCGCGCTGCAGTCGAAGAATCTGAAGCTCATCGAGCCATGGGGTGCGGCAGATGGAATGGCGGCCTGACTCTTTTCCATGGCATGTGCCGGGAGCGTCCCTGGATGGTGATGAGCGAGCTGAGCAAGAGCCCTTCCGTCAGGCGCGTTCGTTCGCTCATGTCCACGCCCGTTTCTTCTTCCGCCAGTCGCCGCCAGTTCATCAAGTCCGCATCGGCAGCCGCTGCGTTCGGTTTTCAAATCGTGCCGCGTCATGTGATCGGCGGTCCGGGCTTCACGCCACCGAGCGAGAAGCTGAACCTCGGCTGCATCGGCGTCGGCGGCCAGGGTGCCGGGGACATGCGCGACATGGATGAGTCAGGACTCGTGAATATCGTCGCGCTTTGCGACGTGGACCTTGAACGCGCCGCGCCGAACATCAAGAAGTACCCCAAAGCGAGGCTGCACCGCGATTTCCGCAAGCTCATCGAGCAGCAGAAGGACATCGACGCCGTGCTCGTCGCCACGCCGGATCACGTTCATGCGCCGGCCAGCATCATGGCGATGCGTGCGGGGCGCCATGTTTACGTCGAGAAGCCGCTCGCGCACACGATCGAGGAGGCGAGAAGGATGCGGGAGGTTGCGGTTGAAACAAAACGCGTGACACAAATGGGCAACCAGGGCCATGCGGACGAGGGAGGGAGGCTCATGCGGGAGTGGATTCAGGCGGGCGTGATCGGCAGGGTGTCCGAGGTGCATGTGTGGTCGGATCGCCCCGGCAAGTTCTGGGATACGCAGGGGAAGCGCTATCCCGCCGACACGCCGCCCGCGCCAGTCTCGCTCGACTGGGATCTCTGGATCGGCCCCGCAAAATCGCGGCCGTATCACCCGGACTTCTGCCCGCGCAAGTGGCGCGGCTGGTGGAATTTCGGGAATGGAGCGCTCGGTGACATGGCCGTGCACAATGCCGACCCCGCCTTCTATGCGCTTGATCTGGACATGCCCGACTGGGTCGAGGCGCAGAATGGCCCGAACAACAACGAGTCTTACCCCGCGTGGAGCATCATCACCTATCACTTCCCCGCCAAAGGTGACCGCCCCGCCGTGAAGATGATCTGGTACGACGGCGGCAAAATGCCGCCGAGTCCGCCCCGCTTTGAGGACGGCCGCAAGCTCGGCGACAACGGCATCTACTTCGTCGGCGACAAAGGCTGCATCCTCGCCGGAGGCTGGTCCGGCACGCCGCGTCTCGTGCCAGAGGCGCGCATGAAGGACTTCGTCATGCCAGCGAAGACGATTCCGCGCTGCACCGTCGGCCACCGCAAGGAATGGATCCTCGCGTGCAAATCTGGAAGGCCCGAGGACGCGAAATCCGGGTTCTGGTATTCCGCGCCCTTCACCGAGTCGCTGCTCATCGGCCTGCTCGCCGTGCGCTTCGGCAGACGCATCGAGTGGGATGCCGTGAATGCCACGGCGAAGAACTGCCCCGAGGCCGACGGATTCATCCGCAAACAGTATCGCGCGGGCTACGGGATTTGATCCGCCAGGGCAATCCCACAGCGCAAGACCAGCCGTGTTCCTGCTCATTCACGCACGCGGCCTCATGGCGACACTCCGCGGCACGCAAGCCGCAGAGAGTTCAAATGGTGCTCGGGAAGGGACTCGAACCCTTAAGCCTTGCGGCACAAGATCCTTAGTCTTGCGCGTATACCAATTCCGCCACCCGAGCGAGGTGCCTCTGCTGGAAAACAGGGCGGCGAATATAGCTTCCCGGGCAGATATGCAAACGGAGATTTCCGGAGCACACTCGGGGACCATGCGAAACGCGTCTGCGGCTCCGGCGCGACGCGGTAACGACTTCTCCGTCAGCGAAGCACCCGGCGGCAACCGCCGAGGACAAATGAGCGCTGGAAAAGACGGGTGATTGCGTTGAAATAGCGGCTCCTATGTTCATGAAAAACTTCAACCGGCTGCTGCTCACGGCCGTCTGCGCGCTCTCCGGGCTGGTGCCATGCGTGCACGCCCAGCAGAAGAAGAAAACCGCTGACGCGCCCGCCGCGAAGAAGTCCGGTGCGTCACCAGATGACAAGCAGGCGCAGCAGTCCGAGCCCGCACCCCGGACCGGTGAGAAAACGCAACCCCGCGGGAATTCTGATGCCGGAATCCCTGACGGGAGGCCGGCGGCGGCTGACAGTGATGCCGCAACGCCGACGGCGCCAAAGCACACGTCGTTCGATCTGAAGGCCGACCAGGTGGAACGCTTCCGAAAGCTGCTGCCGAAGTCGTTTGTGAAGCTCACGAACCGCGACCGTTTTCACATCGTGGCCATCGGCGATGCGGACGTGGAGGCGGGCTTGCACGATGCGACGGATGAAGACCTGCTCAAGACCACCGCAGGCAGCTTCGCGAAGGAACTCGCCATGCAGTTCTACTACACGGGCGGCGTGCGCGTCGTGCGGCCTGCTCCGACGAAGGCAAAAAAAGCGAAGGACGGGAAGGTGGTGACGCAACTGGGCCCCGAGATCACCGTGCGGCTGCTGCGGCGCGACGACAAGATGATGATCCACGCGATGCAGTCCGTCACTACGCACGGCGCGGAGAATCAACCCGACCTTGTGATCGTGGGCTTCGGAGTCAATGACGCGCTCAACGGGCTGGATGCCGGGGCCTTTGCCAAATCGCTGCAGGAAGTGATCACCACCGTGCGCGCGCGTGGAGCGGAGCTGGTGCTGCTGGGACCGACGCTCACGACGACTGATCCCGCGGAAGAGAGCCTCGGCACGACACGCGCATATGCCGACACGATGCGCGACGTCGCCGCAGACAGCGGGGTGTTCTTCATGGACGGTGGTGATCTCGCACCGCTCGTGGCCGTGTCCGCCGATGTGAAGGAGCCGGAGCAGATATTCGATCAGGTGGTGAAACAGTACCGCCGCTTCTTCGACCCTGCCGACCTCGTCCACCCGCGTGCAGAGATTTATCGTTCCATCGGCAAACGCATCTTCACCGAGCTGACCAGCGGACCCGACGCCTCCCCCTGGTCCATCGAAGGCGGCGCGGCGGTCTTTGAGTCTCCGGACAAATTTGCGCTGACCTACGAAATCAAAAACAAGTCCGACGAGGAGCGGACCTTCGTGGCGCTGCCGCTCGTGTCCCATGAATGGAAGCCAATGGACGCCGCCCCGGAAATCACTCTGAAAGCCGGTGAGACCAGGCCGGTGAAGGCGAGCTATGCGCGACGTCCGGGCGCAAGCGGCGGGCTGCCCGCCCATGAACCTCTGCTACGCCTGCCGGTGCTGGTGAGCGGCGGCGGCAGCACGCGCGTGGAGGTGGTACGCGCCACCGTGAGTCCCTTCGCCTTTCTTTGGAAGCTGGCGACGCTCTTCAACCAGGAGAGCGCTTTCACGCTCGAGAACTTGCTCATCAACACGACCGCTACGCCGCTTGACGGCACATGGTCCGCGGAGTGGCTCGGACAGAAACGGAACGGCCAGTTCTCCCTCGCCGCGGGAGAAAAGAAGCCGCTCGGCGTGTCCTTCGAGCTGCCTGCCGCGCCCGATCCCTGGCGGCAAACGAGTCCCCTGACGATGGAAGTGAATGCCGGCGGCTTGAAGATGCGCTTCGACCGCACCATCGAGATTTCCCGGAACCTCGGCCTGCGGCAGACGGTGCCGCTCACACCTTTGTCCGAGCCTGACAAAGCACCCGGCCCATCGGCCACACCCGGCGTGCGCCTGAGGATCGATGCGGACGCGAACTCGCTCTTTCTGACCTATGAGATGAACGGCTTCAACATTGAGGATCGAGGTGCCGGCAGGGGTGCCTTCGGCTGCCAGCTCGCGCTCGACGCGCGCTCGTATGGCAAGCGCCTCGGCTTCGGCGCCGTGGAGGCGCTGCAGCTCTACGGCAGGGCGGCGGACGGCGACTACGTGTTTGAGAATCCCCAGCCATGGGCGTTTGGCACCGGCTACTCTGCCACCTACGACCCTCAGTACATCCGTGGGCTGCTCTCCAGCACCGGGAGCGGCGCACGGCGCTTCACCATCACGCTGCCGCGCAGCTACCTCTACATGCACGAGTGGGCCATCGGGAACGGCAACAGCCAGCTGGGCATCCGCACCACGCTCGCCTTTTGGAAGGGGCCGCGCGACGGTGTGCCGGAGGGCGACTACCCGCACGATCTGGCCTTTTCCCTCGTGGCAAACGGCCGCCATCCCGACGATGCCGAAGGTCTCGCCGTGCTCGAACTTACCGACCGCCCCACTTCGCGGTGGACGGTGAATCCGTTTTGAGAAACGTGCTCCCGCCATCCGAGCCACCACTTCCCCCGGCAATGGATGCCGGCCCCGTGAAGTCGCTTCCGTAACTTCAGCCCCTGCCAAGCTTCCTCAAACTCTGCGTCCTCTGATCGGTGGCAACTCGCCGCCCACCACCAAACCCGCCAACACAGATGCCAAAGACCACCGAAGAACGCGCCGGCCGCAAACTCTGGGACCGCGAAGCGTGGCAGGGGACAAAATTCTTCCTGACCTACATCCGCCCTCACAAGTGGATATTCATCGCCGCGCTCATCGCGCTCGCCATCTCGGGTGCGATGACCTTCTGGTTCTTCAAGCTCATGTTCGAGTTTGTGGGGCGGGTGCTCAATGGTGTGAACAGCGAGGGAATGCTGGAAGACTCCACGCGCACCACTGTCATCCTCATCAAGGTGGCTGCGGCGCTGGCATTTCTGGCCTTCTGGCGCATCTGGCTTTTCGCCAAGGTGTCCGAACGGGCGCTCGCCACCCTGCGGCGCGATTTGTTTTGCCGCATCATCCGCCTGCCGATGGCAACATTGAACCGCCACCGCATCGGCGAGCTGGGGTCGCGCCTCTCGAATGACGTCGAGACACTGCGCGAGACTCTCGTGTCCACCATCCCGCAGCTCATCCGTCATTCAGTCCTTCTCGTGTTCAGCGTGGGTGCGGTGCTTTATGTGTCCGTGAAACTCTCGCTCTTCATGCTCGCCTGCATTCCCGTGGTGATCGTGCTCATCGCCATTTTCGGCTCGCGCATCCGCCGCCTCACCCGGCGGGCCCAGGATGATCTTGCCGCCTCGCAGGTTGTCGTCGATGAGAGTCTCCAGTCGATCGTCAGTGTGAAGGCTTTTGCCAACGAGCGCCACGAGATGGAGCGGTACGAACGGAACATCAGCCGCTTCCTCGACACGGCGATTCACGCCTCGCTACCCCGTGCATCGTTCGTGGCCTTCATCATCTTTTCATTCAGCACCGCGCTCACGCTCGTCATCTGGTATGCCGCCCGCATGGTCCATGCTGGCGAGATCGACCACGGAATGCTCATGATGTTCGGCGGTTTCAGCGGCATCGTGGCTCAGTCGGTGATGACCTTCGGCGAGCTGGTCACACAGATTCAGCGCGCACTCGGTGCCACGGATCGCGTGCGCGAAATCCTGGCCGAGGAGATGGAACCCGAGCCTACCGCCCAGGTTGAGCGTCTTCGTGGCGAGATCGAGATGCGCAGCGTGCGTTTCGCCTATCCTTCGCGGTCCGAAGTCACCGTGCTCACCGATTTCTCCTTCAAGGCGGCGGCAGGCCAGCGCATCGCCCTTGTCGGGCCCAGCGGGGCGGGCAAGTCAACGGTGGTTTCCCTGCTGCTCCGCTTTTATGATCCCATCGAGGGAGAGATTCTCATCGACGGCAAGCCCTCACATCAGATGCCGCTCTCGTCCCTGCGAAAAAACTTTGCCCTCGTGCCGCAGGAGGTGCTGCTCTTCGGCGGCACCATACGCGAGAACATTGCGTACGGCCGCCCCGGCGCGACGGAAGAAGAAGTCATCCGCGCGGCAAAACTCGCCAATGCCGAGCAGTTCATCGACAAGCTGCCGGATGCGTACGACACGCTCGTCGGCGAGCGCGGGACTCAACTCAGCGGCGGCCAGCGCCAGCGGATCGCCATCGCGCGCGCAATCCTGGCTGATCCTGCGATCTTGATCCTCGACGAAGCCACCAGCAGCCTCGACGCCGAGAGCGAGCGCCTTGTGCAGGACGCGCTCGACAAGCTCATGGCGAACCGCACCTCCATCATCATCGCACATCGTTTGAGCACCGTCCGCCGGGCCGATCAAATCCTCGTCCTTTCCGCCGGCACGATCATCGAGCGCGGCACGCACGATGAACTCGTGGCCATCGATCACAGCCTCTACGCCACTCTCGCGAAGCTGCAACTCGAGTAGCCGTTTTGATGACCGCTGTCCCGACGAAGTTCGGCTCAAACACGACGGGACCATCGGGTTTTGAGGCCAGAGGAGTGACTTCTGTGTTGATGGAGACTCTTCTCATGACATCGAGTTCCCGGCAGGATCGGTGACAGGTGATCAGCAGCGCTTCGTCTGACTCCGGCCTGCTGTGGGCCCCTCCAACTGCCTGTGTCTGACGTTTGCCGGCTGGGTCTCAATGGTTTTCTCGTGCCGATGGCGAGAATCAGTTTGCGTCAGCCGGAGCAGCGCACTACCATCCGGCAACGTTTCGGCAAGGCTGCAAACTCAACGGTGAGATGGCTGAGTGGTCGAAAGCGGCGCTTTGCTAAAGCGTTGTACGGTCAAAAGCCGTACCGAGGGTTCGAATCCCTCTCTCACCGCCACTTCCTCGAAGAAGCGGAAGGAAGGAGTCGAAGGGCATGAGAGGCTGAGTGTGTGCGCCCGTTGCTCGGAACTCCGATGATCGATTTGCAGCCCGTGAGTCACCCGTGTAGGTCCCTAGCCTTGGTGCAACAGCGAAGCTCGTCGTCTTGCACCCGATTGGAACCGCTTATGGCTCAAGTCCGGAGGTGCCCCTTTTTTCGACTATCCCCGCCGATATCCGCCAAGAAGTGACCCGCCTTTCAACGAGGCGGGCCACGCAGAGGAGTGCAATGCAGGTTCAGGAGCGCGCGGCGGAATGCTCAGTCCTGCAGACGACGGCGACGAGTGCCGAGAATTCCGACCAGACCGACAAGCAGCAGCAGCGCCCGGCTGGGTTCGGGCACGGCGGTGATGGAGATCGTGCCGTTGACCGTGAATTGAGTCACATCCCACAACAGTCCGGGCGTGAGGGTCGGAAGGTTGAGCGCACCACCGCCAGTGCCGCCAGAGCGAAGGTTCGTTCCGGCGTTGAATGAACCGGTGATGCTGGCCCAATTGGTGAACAGCGCCCAACTGTCACCGTAATTGCCAACATATCCCCCTGCAAAGGCCGAACCAGCATCAATGAAGCCACCGAGAGCAAGGGTGCTGGTACCGAGAGTGTTATGCACCTGATCGAACACCAAGTTCGGATCACCAATCTGGAAGTAGGAGTCTGATGTACCAGTGAGCGTGAGGTCGGCGCCCACATGAAGTACCCCCAGGCCAGCACCCGCAAGGTCACCAGGCGTCAAAACACCGGAAATGGTGGTCGTTCCCAAGATGGTTCCGGTACCGGCAATTGAACCAGTGGTTTGCACTGTGACGTTTCCTGTGCCCGTGCTGCCAACGGCGTTATAGCCTACCTGCAAGGTACCGTTCATTACCACTGTTGTTCCGGTGTAGGTGTTGCTGCCTTTGAGGACCAACACATCCGCCACATCACCCTGCTTGATCAGGTTGACGGTCTTGCCCGACCCACCGTCCTGAATGATGCCTGAGAAATCGCCGGCCGAAACGCTAAGCGTGGAGTCCGCAGTTGCAGACTGGTTGGTGATGATGTTGGCATTGGTTCCGGTGATGACACTGTTCAAGGTGGCAACGGTCTGGTTGTAGCCGTTGAGGTCATACGTGTTCGTGACCGCTCCGTCGGATGCGTGGCCGAGGGTGAGGGTGGTGCTGCCGGACGAGCCTACCGTGCTGGAGTTTGGCAGTGCGTCAGTTATGCCGTTGCGCAGCGTGCCGCCGTTGTAAACATTCGTGGGACCCGTGTAGGTGTTCAGCGCGTTGAGCTGGACCGTGGTGCCGACGACGTTGAGGTCATCGTTGAACTCCCCGGTGTCGCCGTCGCCACCGATGACATTGTTGATGTTCACCGTGCCGCCGCCGGTGATGAAGAGCGCAACGTCAGTTTTGTTGATGGTGGCCCCGGTCAAGTTGAGCGTTGCACCAGGGGCGGCGCTCAGTCCGCCAAAGCCACCTGTGAAGGTGATGTTGCCGCCCCAAGTGTTGGAGCCAGAACCGCTGCGAAGGGTGCCGTAGTTGCTGCCTCCCGTGCTTTGGAGGACCAGGTCTTCAGCGCCTATCGATACTCCGCTGCCAAGTTCGAGGATGGCACCCGGAGCGACAACCGTGCCGCCGCCCGTGCCGCCAAGGGCATTCGGATCTGTGACGAGCAGCGTACCAGCACTGACGGTGGTTACACCCGAGTAGGTGCTGCCGGAGCCGGAGACAACAACCGTGCCAGCACCGATTTTCGTGTAGCCCGCGCTGCCAGTCAGATTGCCCTGAAGGTACAGTGTGTCGGAGAGATTCGGCACTCCGATGTAGCTGTCGGTGTTAATGTTCAACGCCGAAGTGATCGTGCTCGATCCAGTCGCCTTAAGGGCACCAAGACCGCCGACACCGTTGCCGTTGATGGTGATGGGTTCGGCACCAACATTGACGTTGTTGAGGTAGAGAGTGGCGCCGTTGGCCACGGTAGTGCCACCGGAAGTGGATCCGAGGCCCGAAGCATGCGTGACCTCAACCGTGCCGTCATTGATGAGCGTGGTGCCGTCATATGTGTTCGGACCACCAAGCACAAGCGTGCTGGCACCATCCTTGACGAGTCCACCGCCCACGCCGCTGATCACGCCACTGAACGTGGTCGTGCCGCTGGCCGAGCCGATGGTAAGAGTGTTGGCACCGAGGTTCACGCTGGAGGTGGCGGCACCAGCGAGGCTGGCGATGGACTGGCCGGCCCCGAGGCTCAGAATCGAGCTTCCACTGCCCGAGTCATCCATGATGATGTTGCTGCGGCCATTTGCCGTTGGCAGCGCGTCCGTGGCATTGGCGTTGAGCGTTGCACCGTTGCGGATGTAAGTGGGGCCGTTGTAGCTGTTGGCCGAGGCGAGCGTCGTGGTACCGCCGTTGATGATCAGGTCGGAGGAGGTCAACGTGCCGGTGATGGTGCCGAGCCCGCTGACGGTGATGCCCGCTGAACCGCCCGCAAGAGTCAAGGTGGTGCCGCTCTTGGTGATCGTACCAGTAAGTGTGAGGGCACCACTGCCAAGGTTCTGAATGGTGTCGGATCCGTTGCCGAGAACGTTGATGTTCTTGGCCAGCGTCCCAGCCGCACCGGAGTAAACGAGCGATCCCGACGAAGTACCGGCCACGCCGAGGTCAAGCTCGGTGTGAGTACCGAGCGGCTGGTTGGCAGTGGCGGTGGCATCGACGACGCTGACGGTCAGCGGGCCATCAGCAATGGTGACCTTGCCCGAGAAGGTATTGGTGCCCGAGAGCTGTAGCGCACCCGCCCCGGTCTTCGTCAGGCCGACCGAGCCTGCGATCACGGATTGCACATCAAGATCGACGAGCGATCCGGTGCTGTCCGCCACTGAGAAAGTACGGTCAGCGGCACCGAGATTGAGGTTGCCGGTGATGAGCGCCGTCGTGGCCGGGCTGCCAGTGGCGTTGGTTGTCACATTGCCGCCAAGGGTGAGAACTCCCGCCCCAGTCTGGACGACCGAGGCGCTGGTGGAGGTCTGGCCGGTGCCGCCGAGCGTCAGGGAACCGATCGTGCCATTAAAGCCGTTCAGGTCGAGGGTGGCGGTGGTCGATGCGGCGTTGGCATTGACCGTGACTGCGTTGGCCGCATCGAGGGCACTGTTGATGCCGTAGCGGAAGACGCCGTTGTTGATCACGGTGGCACCTGTGTAGGTATTGGCGGCGCTCATTTGCAGTGTGCCGGCTCCCGTCTTCGTGATGCCGAAGCCAGAACCAGAGACAACGGCCTGCACGTCCAGATCGACATCGACGCCAGTGCTGTTGGCGATGCTGAAGGTCCGGGTCGCACCGAGGGCGAGATTGCCGCTCAGGAGCGCGGAGGTGGTCCAGTTCCCGGTGGCGGTGACGGTGACATTACCTCCGAGAGTCAACGTTCCGGCACCCGTGAGAACCTGATTGACACTACCTGCGATGCCGCTCGTGCCACCAAATGTGAGCGCACCGATGGTGTCGCTGTTGCCGTTAAGATCGAGTGTGGCGGAGGTGCCGGTCGCTGTCTGATTGACCGTAACCGCACCAGTGTTCGGAATGACATTGCTGGCGCCTGTGCGGATGGTACCCAAGTTGATGACCGTGCCTCCCGAGTAGCTATTGGAGGTGGAACTCACTTGCATCATGCCGGCACCACTCTTGGTCAGACTGAAAGCACCAGACAGAGCGGCTGGGACATCGAGATCTACCGTCGTTCCGGTGCTGTCGGCGACCGAGAACGTGCGGTTCGCACCGAGGGCGACATTGCCACTGAGGAGCGCTGGGGTGGTCCAGTTACCCGTAGCAGTCACCGTGACGGTACCGCCGAGGGTGAGTGTTCCAGCTCCAGTGAGAACCTGATTGACGCTGCCTGCGATGCCACTGGTGCCGCCGAAAGTGAGGCCGGCGATAGTGTCGCTGTTGCCATTCAAGTCGAGTGTGGCGGAGGCCCCTGCGGCGGTTTGATTGACGGTGATGGTGCCGGTGTTGGGCAAGACATTGCTCGCCGAGGTTTTGACGGTTCCAAGGTTGATCGTAGTGCCGCCGGTGTAGCTGTTGGCTCCGCCAAGGGTGAGTGTTCCGGATCCACCCTTCGCTACAACGCTGGCACCTGTGCCATTGTTCTGGATGAGGTTGTTGATGGTGGTGTTGCCGGTGCCGTTGACAGTCAGAGTTCGCGCTGTGGTGCTGGCCGCAGGCGCAAGGTTGAATGTTGTGCCACTGAACACCAGCTCAGCTGGAGACGTGATGTTGTTCGTCAGGGTGCGGCTGGCGTCCACCGAGTTCGTAACGATGCCGGAGAAGGTCAGATTGTTGGTCCCCGCTGTGGTCAGGGTCGCGCCCAAATTCAGCGCGTTAGCCACAGGACCGCTGCCACCGGCTGCCAGATTCACACCAGCTTCAATGGAACTTGTTCCCGCGATGGTCAGGCTCCCGCTGCTCAGGGCACTCTTGTTACCGAGGATCAGCGTACCCCCAGTGAGGGAGGTGTTGCCAGCGTAGCTGCCAGCGACATTGATGGCGACCCGCGTGGCTGTCTGCCCCCACGCGCCAGCCTGGTCATTGATCGCCAGATCACCCGTACCCGAGATGCCGACAGTCTGAATGGTGGTCAATGAGTCCGCATCACCACCGATCGAACTGAGGCTGGCATTGCCATTGAGCGTGACGCCGCCGCTGAGGACGAGGTTGCTGGCGACATCAGCAAGGTTGAGACGAACTATGCTTCCCCCATTGAGATTCAAAGCGCCACTTTGAGTGACGGTGTAATTCGAAGTGAGTCCTGCGCTGAGATTGTCCACCGAGAGTTCGCCAACAGCTGAAGCCGCGTAGTTGATGTCCGCCGTGCGGGAAAGACTGCCGCCGTCCACGTTGCGGTAAATCACACGACCGAACTGGTTGAAGTTGATGATGCCGTTGTAGCCCACATAGGGGGTCAGCGTGCCGCCTCCCGCCACATTGGTAAAGACCACCGTGCCACGGCTCATGTTAAGATCACCATTCCAAGTGCTGGCACCCTTGTTGATGGTGAGCGTTCCGGACAATTGATTGCCTGCGGTCACAGTATCAATACTGTCCAGCGTGATGCCGCCCGTGCCGCTGATGGTGCCTGACAGGGTGATGTTGCGCTGGGTCGTGGTGGTAGTGGCTGAGTTGGCATCACGCAAGTTGATGGTGGAGGTGGTAAGCGCCGTGGTGGTCACGCTGCCGCTGTAGGTTTGACCATTGCCGGCGGCCGAAAGAGTACCTCCCGCGAGAGTCAGGTTGTTGGGCACTGTCCCTGCAGTGGCATTGTTGTAATAGAAGGCTCCTGTCCCGCCAATGCTGACAGCTGCGCCGGATCCCGGAGTAGCGACCACACCGCTCAGCGCTGTAGCAACGGTGAGTTCTGCGGTGCCTGCATTGACCGCAAACGCACCGGTGTAAGAAGTGCCGGCAGCGCTGAGAGTCAGCTTACCAGAGCCAAGCTTGGTCACATTGCCGCTGCCGGAAAGAGCACCGGAAACGTTCAAAGCCTGCGTGGCATCCGTCACCGTCCAACTCTGCGCTCCTTGCGCAACTACCGGCGCGGAAATGTTCAACGTCGGGGTCGCTCCGGCCAGCATCTTGATGCCGTCAGCCGAGGACGAAGGCGCAATCGTCAGCGAATTGGAAGTGACGGTACCGGGTCCGATGGTGATCGAGGACGGCGTATTTGCCGGGGTCGTGCTCGCACGGAACTCCAGCGCGTTGATCTTGAAGGGCTGCTCCAGCGTCGTGCTCAAGGCACTGCCGCCAGTCAGATTGTCGGCCACGAAGATCACTTTCTGTCCCTTGCCGGGCAGCGTGATCGCCGGACTCACGCCTGGAAGATCGGTAGAGAAGTTGGTGTTGCCGAAACCATCAACTGTGTTCCAAGCGGTGGTGGCAGGAGAGGTGCCGCCATTCCAGTACACGTCACTGGTGATCAGGGTGCCCGCAGTGATGGAGACGAGCGTGTCGGACTGGTTGAGGACCGATCCGGTGTAGCCCGCGAGGCTGAAGGTGTAGGTGCCCGTTGAGCCACCGCCAGTCAGAAGACCACCACTGGGAGCAACCAGCAGATTGTAAGTCTGCCCGTTGCTGATATCGAAGTCCTTCACCAAAAGGTTGATGGTATTGGCCGTCGTCGCCACGTTTCCAGTCAGCAAAGTCAGGGTGTCCGTGCCGAGATCGCCCGCTTCAAGTTCGAGAGTAGCTGTGCCACTTCCCACCCCGAGGCTCAGCGTGGTGAGATTGTTGAACGGGGTGCCTGCGCCGTCGGCAAAGCTCAGGAAACCGCCGCCGGCCACGCTCACGGTTGTGAGGTTTGCCGGGGTCGTGAGGCCGCCCTTGAGGTTGAGCGTGCCGCTGTTTGCCACGCTGAGGCTCGTGGTGCCCGTCGGGCTGTTGTAATTGAGCACGCCACCGTTGACCGTGGTGGATCCCGTGTTGCCGAGTGTCCCGGTGATATTGGCCGTACCCGTTCCAGCCTTCGTGAGATTGATGGACCCGCCTCCTGTTTCGCTGATGGTGGCCGTGCCGGCACCACCGCCGAAGGCGACCGTATTTGCGCCTCCATCACCCACGATCAAGGAGGCAGGAGTGGCCGAGCTATTGGTGATGACGACATTGCCCAGCGCCGATCCCGCCGCCAATCCGTTGATGGTCTCAGTCTTGCCGTTGAGATCCCATGTGGATGTAGCCCCCACCGCAGGGTTCATGGTGACATTCCCCTTGCTGTCAAAGTTGAGGGTCACTCCGCTGGCGATGCTCCAACTGGTGTTTGCATTGCCGCCGGACACAGTTGCCGTGAAGGTGTTTCCATCGATGATCGCTGACACATAGGTGTTTGCCGCCACTCCGGTGCCAAGGATCGGCTGGCCGACAACCAAACCTGCTGTGTTGGCGACGGAGATGTTCTTGGAAGCACCCGTTCCCGACACCGCAGCGGTGGTCGAGGTGATGGCGGCAGGCGCACCGTTGGGGATCAATTCATTCGCACCACTGACGAACTTCCCACCGTTCAGCGAAACCGATCCGCCATTGAGATCCCAGCCCGTGCCGCTCGCCGTCAGGCTTCCCGTGCCGGCATAGGTTAATGAAATGCCCACGTTGCTGCTGGTGGTCAGGTTGCCGTTGAAGATTGTGTCCCCGGAGCCGTTCACCGTCAGCGTGGCGTTGCCTGTCAGCGAGTTCCACTGCATGTCCCCGCCCAAGGTCAGCGTCTTGCCGGTGGCAATCGAGTTGGTCAGCGTCTGACCTGCCGTGGTGTTGGTGTGGGTCCAGTTCGAACTCAGATTCAGGCTGTAGTCACCGATGAACGTCGAGGTGATCGCCGTGTTCGTCGAGGTGTCGGCCAGTGGATTGGTGAGCGTACGGTCAGCGCCGTAGGCAAAGAGCGAGCCGTTGCGCACGCGCAGCGTGCCAGTGCCGAAAGCGGCGTTATCACCCGCGCCCAGCGCTCCGCCGGTGACGTCGGTGACTCCGGTGTAGGTGTTGACTCCGGTGAGGATCCACGTCGCCGAACTGTCCACCGTGACGCCTAGGGTGTTGGTGCCAGCAATGTTGTCGGCCAGCACGCTGGTGATCATGTTGCCCTCGGGGTTCGCCCCGCGCAGAAACAGCGTCTTGTTGCCCGCCGCCATGTCGTTGAGCACGTTGGTCAGGATCAGCGGCCCGGAACCATCGGCGTGGATCTGCGTGCTGCCGGTAGTGGTGTTCAGGCGGATCATGCGGTCGCTCGTCTCACCGGGGCCGACGTATTGTAGGATCCCCGCCGTTGTGCCGGCATTGCCCAGCGTAAGTGCGTTAGCAGCAAGGTTTGCTCCCGCGCTGGTGCCGAGGCTGGTGCCGACCGTCGGACCTGTGCTCAAACCGAGGGAGTTGACCACAAGCGTGCTGGCGGCAGTCACCGCCGTCGGTCCCGAGTAAGTATTGGCGGCGAGGAGTTGCAAGGTGCCTGCGCCGGTCTTGGTCAGGCCACCCGTACCGCTGATCACACCGGTGATGGTGGCAAAATCGGCAAACGTGTTGGCGTTGTCGTCCACTTGGATCGTGCGGTTAACTCCGTTGAGGTCGATCGCGTTGCGCACTTCGACTTCGGAGAGTGCGGTTGAGGAGCTCAGCACGAAGGCACCCGTTGATGTGCCGGTCACGCCCATGAACCCACCCGCGCCCCAGGTCAGGGCTGTCGGGCCGCCAAGGCCGCCGATGGCCACGACCAGCTTGCTATCCGAAGCTGAAAAGCCCACACCACCCGACGTGAGCGTGGAGTTGAACGTGACGGTGCCAGTGCCAGCCACCGGCGTCGCCGTGATGTTGCGGGTGAAGTTGCCGCTGGTCTGGAACACACCGCCGCCCGTCGTACCGCCGAGCACCAGCGGACTTGTGGTCGGCAGCGTCGAACCGTCAACGGCCTGAAGCACGCCACCTGCTGTCGTTGTTAGACCGATCTGGGTCGTGCCGCTATAGCTGTTGCTGGCGTTGCCAAGGATCCACAAACCAGCCCCAATCTTGCTCAGGCTCAGATTGCCAGCACTCGGATTGACAAGCTGGCTGTTGATCTGGTTGTCTCCCGTCGAAGAACCGCCCAGTGTGAGCGTCTGGGCCGCCGTCGTACCGAAGGTGATCGCGTTGGTCTTGTTGAGGACGAGCGTCGAGTTGTTTCCCGAGTTGTTGGTGATCTGGCCGCCACCCGACATCGTGAAGAGGCGGTCGATGCTCACCGACGTCGTGCCCGTGTAGGCGATGCCGCCCGTAGTTCCGTTAAACACGAGACTGGCGGCGTTGTTGGCATCGCTCAACGTGCTTGTGATGCCTTTGCCGATGCTGCTGTTGCTGCCGTAGTTGGCCAGCGTGGTGACGGAAACAAGGCCGGTGGAGCCGATCGTGGTGGAACCCGTGTAGGTGTTGAGTCCGCTCCACGTCTGATTTCCCGTGCCCGCCTTGATGACGCTTATCACGCCCGTGCCATCCTGGATCACTCCTGAGAACGTGCCGGTGCCGTTGCCGCCGCCGACAGTGAGCGACGCCGCGGCACCATTGTTGGTGACTATGCCCGCACCGTTGAAAGCTCCAATCGCGGTGCCTGTGTTCACGCCGTTGATGTCGAGCGTGGCACCCTGGCGCAGGTTGAGAGCCGCGCTGGCACCGCTCAAACGGCTCGTGCCTCCGGACAACTGCACCGTGCCCTCGTTGATCGTGGTGGCTCCGGTCTGGAGGTTCGCGGCGCTCAAGATTAGCTTGCCTGCGCCGTTCTTGGTGAGACCCCCGGTCGTTCCTGCCGTGAGTACCGAGCCGATGGTCAATTGGTCCGTCGCACCGTCCACCCTGACGACGAGGTCACCTGTGCCGCCAGTCGTGATCCCCGTGCCGCCGGTGATGATCGCATTCGTCGCACCGGCAACCAAAATACCCCCAGAAGTTGTCGCCCCCGTGCTCACTCCGCTGTTGTTGATCGTGAGCGTCTGACTGGCGTTCAGCGTGACCGTCTGATTGCTGGCAAACTTTATCCCTGCGTTCACCAAGGCCGTGTTTTGACTGATCGCTCCGGTGATCAGGTAAGGGCTGGCGTTGCCCGCCGCCATGCTGCCGGTGGCGATGCTTGTTGTCGCCGACGCCCCGATCACGCCTGCGGTCGATGCCGCGAAGTCCGCTCCATTGGCATACAGGTGCGCGTTGACAATTCCGTTGGTGTTTGCGGCTCCCGTTACCGTCACCGTGCCACCACCGCCACCCGTCGTGCTGAAATTTACCCCCGTCCCCGTGGACACTGTGCCAAGCGAGCCAAAGATAAGGTTCGCCGCCGCTCCGCCACCGCCTGAAGTCAATTTAACCGTGCTTGCTCCCGCCGTCGGAGTCAGGGACCCCAAACTCTCCGTCGTCGCCGAGCCGCTCACCCCCACAAACTCCAGCGTGCCACCCGCGGTAGCCGTGGTCGCATTCGCATTGAACACCACCGTGTTGCCCGCTGCCTCGCCGAGGACAGTCGAGGCTGCGGCATTTGCTTTCAGTTTCAATGTACCACCTGTGATCGTTGTGGATCCTGTGTAGGTGTTGGCCCCGGCAAGAACCCATGTGCCAGCATCTGTCTTGATCAGCGAGGTGGGATTTTGGACGTTTGGCGTGGTGATGGTGGTCGTGGCGGTGATTGCCGCCGTGGTCGCCGCGCTAATCGTTACCACTTTGGTGCCCGTGTTGATGGCGGTAATGGTGGTGGAGGCGGGAATACCCGTTCCTGAGATCGCATCCCCCACAATGATTCCTTCCACTGACGCCAGCGTAATGGTCGTCGCCCCTGAAGAGTAATTCGCAGCTGTCTGAGTCTGGCCGGTTGCGTTGTTGACGATCGCGCCGTTGATGATGTTGTCCACCGTGCTCGTCCCGCCCAAGGTCAACGTCTTGGCGTTGATACCAGTAGCCGTGAACGCCGCGTTAAATATCACGGGATTGGTTCCCGACTGGCTGGCGTTAATCGTCGCGCCGTTTGTCGTGCCCGCCAGATTAATCACCTTCGAAGTGGTCAAACCGGCAGCGCTCGGTGCCGTCGCAGTGCCGATCGTCAGCGTGCCCGCTGCGTTATTATTGCTACTAGTGAGGTTTGTGTTGGATGCGTTGGATCCGATGTTGATCGTGCCCGTGTTGTTGTTGAGCGACCTGAAGTCCGTGATGATCAGCGTACCGTTGTTGACGTTCACGTTGCCCGTGAGCGTGGATCCCGTGCCCTGCACGGTGACCGTGCCGGTGCCATTCTTGGTGAAATTGTGGGTCGCCCCGGTCGCCGTAATGCTTCCCGACAGCAGGGTGGTGCCTGTGCCGTTGACGGTCAGAGTACGCGCTGTCGTGTCCGTGTTCCCCCACACCGTGCCGCCATAAGTCACCAATCCGTTACCGTTGTTGGTCAGCACCGTGTCCCCCCGTGCCTCCTCCAATGGCCGTCGCCGCTGTGAACGAGGCCGCATAACCATTGCGCGTGTTGATCACCATGGTCTCGCCGGCGTCGTAGTCAAAGTTGGCAAACGTCACCGTCTGGTTCAATCCCGTGCCGCCAATTCCACGATCAAGCAGCAAATCCGTCGCGCCGCTGCCGTTGTTCAGATTGATGCGCTTGGCACTCACAAAGGTCGGCGTGTCGGTGCGCAGCTCAAACAGGCCACCGTTCAAATCAATCGCGTTGGTTGCCGAGCTGGTGCCCAACGCCGCCGTGTCAGTGACACGCATGGAACCAGCGCTAATCTGGAAAATGCCGCTATAGCCCGCCGCGCTCGACGGCGTGAGGAACAAGGTGCCCGCGCCCGTCTTGGCGACCGTCCCGAGTCCTGCTCCAGCGCTCGCCAGCGCGCCAGTGATAGCATAGCTGCCCGCGCCAACAGCGTTTGTGGTGCCGAATGTCATCAAGATCGTGCCCGCCGCTCCGCCGAGTGTCACGTCCCCCAGCGTCAAACGACCACCGGCCGAACTCACAACCGTGTTCACCAAGGCCGCGCCGTTGGTCACCGGCCCCGTGATCGTGTTGTTGCCCACGCTGATCAATGCCGCACCCGTCGCCGGCGCGGGACCCGAACCCTGCAGGGTCAATCCACGTGAAAGCGTCACCCCGGAGGAATAGCCGCCCTCCAGCAAAAGAGCCCCGCCGCCAAATCCGCGCGTCGCCGATCCATTGATCACAATGGCCGACGTGTCTGCCCCCAGCGCCCCGGCATTGCTGATCGACACAATGCCGTCATTGATCGTCGTCGTCCCTGTGTACGAATTCGACGCATTTGTCAGCCTCAGCGCACCGCCGCCTGTCTTCGTAAGACCCGCCGTGCCCAGCAACTGCGAACCAATCGTAGCCATCATGCCCAAATCAGTCCGAACTCCGCCGGTCGTCAGTGTCAAATCTCCACCGGTAAGCGTGTAGTTGTCCTTGAAACTAAGCGCATTCGCCACGCTGCCGGCTCCCAACGTGATGATGCTTGGGTTTGGGAGCGATCCCGGATTCGGGACAGGCCTGCCAAACAACACATTGTCAGCACTCAGCGGCACGCCTCCGCTCCAGTTGCCCGCCGTGCTCCAGAGAAAGTCCGCCAAACTGTTGGCATTCCAAATCTGATCGGTCGCGCGTGCGTGGGGAACGCCAATTCCGATTTGCATGAGCATGGCTGCCATGCAGGCAATTCCGCCAGTTTTGCGAAGGGTGCGATTGTATTTCATTGAGGCTGGTAAGGCGCGTATTTGGAGAGCGAATCCACATCCGCCCGGAATTGTCCGGGCCAACGCAATTTCGCGAATTTATTTGAATACCAAGGTTTTGGGGGGACCGGCAAGAAAAAAGTTTTCGAATGAAGTTTTTTTCACCGGACGGAGGGCGGCCTGCCAAGCCTCACAGAGGAGCGCGGACGGAGATGTCCGGTCGGACCGGGGTTTTCGCGTCCACCGATCAGTCCGCCTGTCGAAGTCCCGCAGTGACCGGGACACTCCTTCATACGCCATGGGAGGGGCTTCGGCCCTCCGAGCTGCCGGGACCTTTGGCCCCCCTCGGATCGCCGACCACCCCTCTCTCCCTGCCCAGCCCCGGACGACGGGCTTTACACGGCAAATGCCGGTCTGAGCATCGGCCAGGAATCCCTATCACGCGATCCCGGCAGATCACCGGGCATCCTTTTCGACGACCTCTTTCGGCAGCAGCAACTCCTCCGCACTGCGCGCCAATTGAGGCGGCACGGTGAGGAGGACGCGCCGGCCGCTCGTGAAATCGAACTTCCAGAGCTTTCCGTCTTGGCCTTTCGCGACGGGGACGCTGAAATAGCCGGGCTTCCCGTCGAATTCGTGGACGAGCTTCGACGAGCCATCAAGCAGCTTGCCCGGGCCTTCGGCGAAGCCGCCGACGATGGCCGTGCCTTTCGGTACATAATAGTACAGCGAGTGGCGGCCGCCGAGGTCGGCAGTCTGGTCGAAGGTGGCGTTGAACGTGCAGGCCAGGCCGTCGGGCATTTCGAGCTTCGAGCCGGCACGGCGGTCCTCGACCTCGATGCGGTGGAGACCGGTGAAGGTGGACCTCAAGAGGATTTCGTGCGGCTGCTTGTCGGGAGGTGCCTCTCCTTCGCTCACGCTCTGGCCTTGTGTCTCGGCGGCGGGATAGAGACGGACTTTGGCGGGACCCTGGTTTTGATACACGATGCCTGCGGTGAGTTTGATTTTGATCTCGGCGGGTGCTTTGTCGATCCACGTCCAATAGCTGCCGGTGCCGCGCTGATAGCCGCCGAAGTCGCCGGGCTTTGGCGTGGCGAGCTTGAGCTTCGCGGCGGGGACCAGGTCGTCGGAAAACGTGGCGGGCTCAAAATCTGCGATGGCGCGGGTGGCGATGCCGTTCTCGATCATGGCATCGATCTCGTCGCGAGTGCAAGGCGCACCGCTTTTCCACGGGTTTTTGCCAGCGGGCACGGACCAATCGCAATCGCCGGGCAGCTTGATGGATTTGTCACGCTTCGGAGCATCTCGCCACAGACCCATGACGTGGATCATGCCGGTGGTGCGGATGCGCCAGGCGTGACGTAGGAGCGACTCCATCGCACGAAGACGCGCGTCGCCCTTCGCAGCGGTGTAGTCCATCCACAGCTCGCAGGCTCGCGTGTAGAGCACGAGGTCGTCGAGCCGAGCGCGCACGGCGGAATCGAGTTCGTTGTCGCCGGCTTCCTTCAACTCGCGATACATGCGGCCGATGAGGTCATCACTGACGGGCGGTGTGGTTCGGTTGATGAGCTTGTAAAAGCGCGTCATCGGCAGCTTCGCGGGGCCGAAGCATTGGTCGAGAAAATCATCGAAGACGGCCTCGGCGTTCTCAGCTTCCTCGGGATTCCAGAGGAAGCGCGATGCAAAGTAGTAGCCGAGGCCGTTGCAGCCCCAGTTGTCGCTCGATTCGCCGGAGTAAAAGCGCGCCCCTTTCTCTTGGTAGTGCGGGATGGTCTCCTGCACGTAGCCGAGCTTCGCGGCGCGCGCCTGCGCAGGCATGTCGCGATCCCACGGATGCACGCTGAGATACTCGCGGATGCCGAGCGTCTTCGCCTTCTCGCTCCAGCCGTCGATGAGCTGGTCCATCGTAAAGCCGCCTTTGATGAAGCCCGCGGCGATGCTGACGACGACATTTGGCTCCGCGCTGATCGACGGCGCGGGCGAGTGCTCGTTGTAGGCATACTGGCCGACAAATTTGCCGGGATGCTTTTCAGCCACCGCCCGCGCGACTTCGTTTGTAAGGAAGAGCGCCTGATCGCTGACGCTGCCGAGCTTTGCGCATTCGGCGCACTGGCACCATCCGCCGCCGTCGCTCGGCTCGCACGAGACGGAATCGAGCGTGGGATCGGCATCGAGCAGCTTCAGGCGGTCGGCGACGACGAGCTTGCGAAGCTCCGCATTCGAGATGCAAAACTTCGCCCCCTGCCGCTCCCCGCCGACGAGCGCGAGCCACTCGGGATGCGCGTCGAATTCGGCCTTGTGGTCGTGCAGGATGTGCTCGTAGGCGTGGCCGGAGTTCAATTCGATTCCCTTCGTGGCGCGGTTCCGTTTGCACCACGCCTCGTAGTCCGCCTTCCGCTCGGGAATCGCACCGTAGCCAAACCAGATGGCGCGCGAATGATACGCGGGCCTCTCGAAGCGGCTGACCTCGACGGCAAGGTCTGGCTGCTTCGGCACGATCTCCCAGTGCGGACCCGGAAAAAACTGCCGGTAGCCGAGTTCGTGCAGCAAATCCCACACCGCGTGCTCCACGCCTTGTTCGCGATTGCCGATGAGCAGCAGCCGCGCGGCCTCGGAGCGGAGGAGATAATTCTCCCGCGCGGTGATCGCCTTGTCCGTGAGCCACTCGTCACTGCTCGTGCCCGGAAACTCCGCCGCTGTGCCTACGACGATGCCGGAGGAGCCGTCGCCCGTCTTCACCTCAAACTTCACACCGCTGATGCGGCCGAGGTAATCGGCGAGTTCCGCCGCCGCAGCCTTCACGCGATCACCCGCATTCGCGGAGACGATCACCGGCTGAAGCGCCCTTCCCTGCTCCGCCAGCGCGATGCGTGCGGACTCCGCATGAAGCCCTCCGGCGAGTAAAACGGAGAAACCCAGCACAAAGAGAAGTTTGCAGAGCGTCTTCATGAGACGGGAAGCACGAGTGAGGATGTCATGCAAACCTAGTAGCGTGGATCGCGCGGGCGCTCAACAGTGGTGATGACATGGACAAACGCCGGCGAGCCAGGGCTTACGCATGAACCGAAGGCGCAAGCCTCAAATCTATGATTTGCCCCGATTCAGGATTCCACAGATGGGTTCAGAAGAAGTCCAATCCGTGGTCGCCCTGAATCCGTGGGAATTCACTCAAAAGCAATTCATGCGTAAGCCCTGCTGGTGAGCACACCCTCGTGCAAACTGACGTGAAATGCGTAACACTTCGCGCATGTTTCCGCCCGCTCGTCATCTTCTTCTCGTCACCGCCATCCTCACAGCGCAGGCGTTCGCGCTCACGGTGCGCGTCGAGTCACCAAACGGAGCGCCGCGCATCGTGGTGGATGGGCAACCGGTGCGGGCGCGGATGTTTTATGGTGGGCCGGGCTGGACGGCGATCGGCATCGGGCCGGAGTGGAAGCCGGTGGAGTTCGACTTCACTGCCACAGGCGATGCGGACAATGGCACGATGCATCTGCGCTTTGGCCCGAGTGCGGGCGAGGTGCTGCTCGATGATGTGGAGGTCACTGACGAAACGACAAAAAGCGATCTGATCCCGCTCACCGACTTCGAGAACGGACAGGCACAGTTCGATCGCGATTGGACGCACTGGCCCGTGGACAAGTCCAACACCGTGGGCCGCATCAGCGTGGAGCCGAAGGTCGGGCGTGATGCCTCGAATGGATTGCGCGTCACATTGACGGAGCCATCGAATGGTCAGTGGCCGGACTTTCACATCTATCATCACACGAACCTCCACATCGTCGCCGGTCATCGGTATCACGTGAAGCTGTGGGCGAAGGCCACGCCCGCGCGCTCGCTGAATATCGAATTTCATCGTCCCGGCAAAACCTATGTGCGCGTCGGCGCGCCGCCTGATCCGTTCATCGCGCAAATCAAGCTCGCCGCTCAAGCGGGCGTGAACTTCGTGACTTTTCCTGTCAATCTGCCATGGCCAAAGCCCGGCGAAGAAGCGGACTGGTCAGCTGTGGATTCGATGTGCAAGACCGTGCTCGATGCCAACCCACAGGCATTGCTCATCCCGCGCGTGCCAATGAATCCGCCTCCATGGTGGCGCGAGGCGCATCCTGATGACGTGATGCAGTGGGAGGATGGCCGCCATGATCACATGGTCGTCGCATCGCCGGTGTATCGTCGCGACGCAAGCGAGCGACTGCGCGCCTTCATCGAGCATGTGGAGGCGAAGTTTGGTGATCACGTCGCGGGGTATCATCCCGCCGGTCAAAACACCGGCGAGTGGTTCTACGAGGATGCCTGGCAGCAGCCGCTCAATGGCTACGCACCCGCCGACCTAAATGCATGGCGAGTGTGGTTGCAGACACGTTACGCGAATGATGAAGCGCTCCGCACAGCGTGGCATGATCCGACGGCGTCGCTTTCGAATGCAGTCGTGCCCACGCCTGCCGCGCGTCACGCCGCACCGAACGGTGTCTTCCGCGATCCAGCGACGGAGCAAGCCATCATCGACTGGGGCAACTTCCAACAAGATGCGATGGCCGAGTGCGTGTGCGATCTCGCGCACGCTGCACGCACCGCATCGAAGGGCCGAAAGCTCGTGCTCTTCTTCTACGGCTACGTGCATGAACTCGCTGGGCTCTTCAATGGCCCCTACACCTCCGGGCACTACCGTTTGCGTCGTGTGCTCGATTGCCCGGACATCGACATCCTCTGCGCGCCCATCGCCTACTTCGATCGCGGCCTCGGCGGCAGCGCACCGTGCATGACTGCGGCGGAGAGCGTCGCGCTTGCTGGCAAGATGTGGCTCAACGAGGACGACTCGCACACCTATCTCGCCACCGGCACACCGCCCGGCTATCGAGAGCACGTCAACTCGCTGGCCGAGACGAACGCCGAACTCACGCGCAACGTCGCACAGGAGTCTCTGCGTAACTTCGCGACGTGGTGGATGGACCTCACGCAGACCGGCTGGTTCAACGATCCCGGCATGTGGCAGCAAATGACCGCGCTGAAGGCCATGGACGATGAACTGCTACGCACGCCAACTCCCTTTCAGCCCGAGATCGCTGCCATCGTCGATGAAGCCGCGATGCAATACGTCGCTGGCAAAGGCCACGAAGTTGCGCGCGCCTGTCTCTATGAAGTGCGGCAAAAGCTCGGCCGCCTCGGCGCGCCCTATGGCCAGTATCTGCTCGACGACCTGCTTGCTGGCAAAGTCCGCGCGAAGCTCTACGTCATGCTCAACACCTGGAGTCTCACACCCGCGCAGCGCGACAAGCTCCGTGAGGTCACGCGCGGCAGCACCTGCATCTGGTGCTACGCACCCGGCTGGTTCGATGGCTCGCAAACATCTATCGAAGCCGCGCAGCAACTCACCGGATTCAAGCTCGCGCTTCAAGACAAGTTCCCCGCCTGGGCCACGCCCACAGGCAATTCACTGACGCAACCGTTCGGCCTCCACCAACCCATCAAGCCGCTCTTCGCCATCACCGATGCCAATGAGTCTGAAGCGCTCGCTCACTTCGCGAATCAATCGATCGCCGCCGCGCTGCGTGATCGCTCAATGCTCATCACCGCGCCCGGCCTCACCACCGAACTTCTCCGCTTCGCCGCGACGAAGGCTCACGTGCATCTCTTCACCGAGGCCGACTGCAACGTTTATGCGAACGGTCCTTTCCTTGCCCTGCACGCCTCGCAAGATGGCGACGTGAAACTCAACACCGGCCACACTTCCCCGATCCTCGATGCGTTGACGAATCAAAAGCTCGGCGATGGTCCGCAACTCACGCTGCCCATGAAGATGGGCGAGACACGTGTGCTGCGGGTGTCCGAGTGATAGCTCCCGCTAGAACTCCTCCGCCATCTGATCGAGTTCCTTATTGATGCGATCCTTCCACGATGCTGGCAGATCAAGGGCAAGCAATTGATCAAAGGTCTCGATGGCCCGGATCTTCTTCCCTGCAGCGAGCAACGCTCGGGCATAAGCTTCGATGAGATTGCCATGTGAGGTAATGCTGGTGACCTTCGTGAAGTCGGTGCCGTCGAAGGCTTTCACTGCTTCTTTGGCGCGCTGCTGCTCGACGAGCAAACGTGAGAGCGCGACGAGGCACTCGACGCGCCAGGAGTAGTTCGACGACGTGACCTGGAGGGCTTTGCGATACTGCTCTTCGGCCTTCGCGGTGTTGCCTTGCTTTTGAAAAAGCACACCGGATTCGCGCAGAGCGCGACCACGCACGACGATCTCTGCGCCGGGCTCATCGGCGGCGAGCTGCCACTGCGCAAGTTCAGCGGCGGCATCCTTCTTCTCGTGGTAGATCGCCGCGAGAATGCCGTGCGCCTGACCACGGACGCGCACAGGCCATGCCGCGATGTCTTTGTCGCGCATGAAGGCGAGCGCTTCGTCGTGTCGCTGGAAGTCAGCGAGCACTCGGAGCTTCTCGAAGTCGCGAAGTGTAGGATCTTTGAGTGATGCAGCGAGCGCGAGTGCGCGGTCGGCGTTCTTCAGCGAATCAACGGCGATGTCGATGGCCTGCGAGAGGTAGGTATAGTTCACCGATGCTTCATCGGCCTTGGCTGCGAGAGCTTCGAGTTTTTGCAAAGCTTCGTCGTAGCGCTTCTCTGCGCGGAGTCGCTTTACGGCGCTGAGTTGCGTGTAGTCGATCGCTTTGCCCGCGTGAGCCGGAACGCAGAGAGACACAAGCACGGCGATGATCAGAGCAACGAGGTATTTCATTTCGGGGCGATCATTTGAACATGGCTTTGCCGAAGCTCGCGTCGCCAGGGATGTGCGAGGCGTTGAGCTTGCCGGTCCAGGCAGAGAGTTCGCGGCTGTCTTTCTTCTTCTCGGCGTCGAGGAAATGCACGCGCCCAACATTCAGCATCCAGGTGTCGCCGAGCTTCGGCGGCTTGGTGCGCAGGGTATCAAAAGGGATGACAGTCATGGATTCCCAGCGCTGCTTCACTGGCACGAGCTTCGTCTCGAAGGTCCATTCGCCGTTCCAGCCCTCGTCGTTCCAACCGTAGCGCGGGTGGAGGTAGTCGGTGATAAAGCCGTGCTCAGCTTCGTTGAACGACGTCGGCTCCGGTTCATACGCGAAGTAGAAGTAGCGGCTGCGATCCCCGAGCGGCGAGACGTTGATGACGATGCTCTCCTGCAGCCACAGTTCCGCATCGTGCCCGCGTGCGACGAAATTCATTTTCTCTGCCGACTGCTCGCCACTCACGCGGATGTAGAGATTCGCATCGTCGCAAAGCACACGAAAAGTCGTGGGCGCCTGCAGCTTCGATACCGTCGCATCGCTTGGTTGTAGCGTATGGGATTCGGCTTTCTCCCAGCGCGGTGAGTCCAGCGTGAGTGGACCGGTGGCGCGTTCGATGACGAGCGACTGATTGTGCTGCAGCTGCGCGCCGGGATTCGCGCGCATCTTGGCGGTGTCCCAGTTGAAGGGCGCGCGATCGAGGTAGCGGCCCGCATACTTCAGCGAGCGTTCGTCGGCGAAGCGATACGCGGGATTCTTTTTCTTCGCGTATTTCGCATCGCCGTTCGCGATGCCGGCGATGAAGGCATTGCGCGCTTCCACAGCGTCGAGCAATTGCGCGAGCGATGCGGTGCTATTCATCGCCTGATGATTGCGCCACGCATTGATGACGAGCGAAAGGTGCTTCAGGAAATCAAACTCGTAGCGCACGATGTCGAGTCGTCGCTTCACCTCGGGCAACTGCGCGCTGCTCTCCGCAGAGGCGAGGTCTTCTTCGAGCGAATTGATCACATCCGGCTGCCACAGTATGCCGAGCGCGAAGATCGCATCGCGGCCCTGACGATTGGCGTAGCTCTCGATCAGTTTCCAAAGCTCCACGCGCTTTTGCAGGTTCACGAAGAAGCGGCGCATCGGGCTCTCGCATTCACGGAACGCCGCCTGCAAATACTCGTCGAAGAGCTGCTGCGCGGTCTGCGTCTTCGGATCGATGCCGAGCCGCAGATAGACATAGATGTTTGGCCCTTCGAGTCCCCACTGGCCTGCGCCGGGCGCGCCATTCACCTGAACGGATTGCACGTTGTTTTCCACGAGCAGACGATTTTGCTCCGCGATCATCGCGATCGTTGTGAGCGGTGTGAGACCGACGAGATGGAAGTTGCCCCAATTGTAGAGATACGCCGAGAAGCCGCCCGGCACCTTGAGCTGCTTCCACGCGGCGAACGCTTCCGCGTCGGAGTGCATCATCTCGATGATCGTGTTCTCCGGGAAGTCGCGAATCGTCTGCGGCGGCGCGATCGTCGGGCCGTAGGAAGTCAGCATCACCTTCTTGCCCGGACGATCCTTCATCAACCGCTGCGCGAGACCGCGATGCAGAATCCATATCTTCTCGCCCCACGCCGGGTCATTGTTGAAGGCGATGCCGTCCGTCGGCTTCGTCGTTGGTCGCACGTCGTAGAGCGCAGCGCACTTGTCGCATTGGCACGGTCGGAAGCCGTCGGCCTGACCGAGTTCGATGACATCGAAGCCTTCGTCACAGCGCGCGAGGATGTGCTTGTAGATCAGCTCCTGCACTTCGGGATTTGAAAGGCAGAGCTGTCCATCCGTCGCGCCCGCGAGCGGCTGCCGCAGATTGCCGGTGAGAATGAAATACTCAGGATGTGACTTCCCATACTCGCTGATCGGCACCGCCGATGGATGCTGATGCCCGCCGCGCGACCAGATGCGGATGAAGCGACGGCAGTGATTCGCGACAAAGAACAGCTCAGGGCCATTGCGCATGTCGTGCTCGGCAAAGCGTGGCTCGCTTTGCACATCAAGCGCTGGCGGCACGTGAATGATCGACTGCGGCACGAAGGTGGTCCCGCTTTCATCCGGCGAAAGAAGTCGCGCGCCGACGTAGCGATGCACAAACTCCGCCGCGCCAAACAACGTGCCCTCGAACGGAAACGGCGACACGTTCACTCGCCAGCCCGGCATCGCACGTTTGTCCGCCAGCGCATCAGGAGCATCATGGCCAGCGATGATCACGTTTCGCCCGACAACTTTATGTCGATACGCGAAGCCGCTGAGCCTGCTCGCCTCGCCACCATTGGCTACGGCATACTTCGTCGCGCCGATGAAGAACGCCGGTCGTGCTGCCTCCATCGCCGACTCCTTCACCACCGGCAGCGTGATCTTGTTCGCCGCGAACGCCTGCTGCACCAGTTCCGCAGCGCGCGTCACCGACGACTCAGTCGCCGCGTCCGCAAAGGCGTCCGGCACGACAATCTGATACTTCGACTTGCCGCGGAAGCCGAGGATCAAGTCCTCGGGCTCGTCGTCAATGCTCGCGGTCGTTTGTGCGATGGCGGATAGCGTGAAAGCAAAGGAGCAGGCAAGCAGCGTGAGGAATCGCATGGAGGAATTTGGAAGGACCTGATAACGCAATGGAATACGAAATCTCAGCGCTCCTTGCCCCTGAAATGAAATGGTCAGGCATTGACTACGCAATCACCCCCCTCACCACCTTCGCCGGGTTCACGCCGGTGAGGCGGAAGTCGAGGCCTTGGAAGCGGTAGCTGAGCTTGTGGTGGTCGAGGCCGAAGAGGTGCAGGATCGTGGCGTGGAAGTCGTGGATGGACACGGGATCACGGGCGACGTGCCAGGCGAAGTCATCGGTCTCGCCATAGACCTGACCGCCTTTGATGCCGCCACCGGCCATCCACAGGCTGAAGGCATACGGGTGATGATCGCGGCCGGTGACCTTCTTGAAGCCCTTGCGGTTCTCGCCGAGCGCGGTGCGGCCAAACTCGCTGCCCCACACGACGAGCGTGGTGTCGAGCAGGCCGCGTTGTTTCAGATCCTTCAGCAGCGCGGCGATGGGTTGATCGACCATCTGGCAATTGTGCGCGAGTTGCGGATCAAGCGCGCTGTGATGATCCCACGAGGCGTGGATGATGTTCACGAAGCGCACGCCGCGCTCGACCATGCGCCGCGCCTGCAGGCAGTGACGCGAGAACGTCTGGAAATTGCCGATGCCACCGAGGTTGCTCTTGATGGGCGGCTCGATGCGATTCACGCCGTAGGCATCCAGCGTGGCCTGCGATTCGCCCTTGAGATCGACGAGTTCCGGCGCGGCGCTTTGCATGCGAAAGGCGAGTTCGTAGCTGTTGATGCGCGCGGCGATCTCGGGATCGCCGACGTGCTTGTGCTGGAGTTTGTTCAGGTCGTTCAGCGCCCGGATGCTGGCGGATTGCATCTCCGGCGTGATGCCGTCGGGATTGTTCAGGTTCAAAACGGGCGCGGCACCATTACGAAACATCACGCCCGCATACGACGACGGCAAAAAGCCGCTCGACCACGTGGAACTGCCGCCGGGCAGGCCACGCCCCTTGCTGACCATCACGACATACGAGGGCAACTCCTGCGAGGCATTGCCGAGGCCATACGTGACCCACGAGCCGACGCTCGGACGCCCGAGCAAGGCCGCGCCGCAGTTCAGCATGAGCTGGCCGGGCAGGTGGTTGAACTGGTTCGTGTGCATCGACCGCACCAGCGCGATGTCGTCCGCGCAGGTGGCGATGTGCGGCAGCAGATCGCTGATGTCCATGCCGCACTGCCCGTGTTTTTTGAAGACGCGGCTCGTGCCCATCACCGTGGCCGATTCCTTCTGCAAAAACGCAAACTTCGCATCGCCCACGATCGAGTCGGGCAACGGCTGGCCGTCGTATTTGTTCAGCAGCGGCTTCGGATCAAAGAGGTCCATCTGCGACGGCCCGCCTTCGAGGAAGATGAAGATGCAGCGCTCCGCCTTCGGCGCGAAATGCGACACGCGAGTCGAAAGCGGATTCGCCGGAATGCTCGCCTCCTCCGCCAGCAGCCCGTCCTGCTTCAACAACGACGCCAAAGCCAGTGTCCCCAACCCGCACGAACTCGTCGCGAGGAAATCGCGGCGGGTTTGAGTGATGTATTGCTCGATGTGGGACATGGGGAGTGAAATCAACCGATCAGTTCCGTCAGCTGGTTCTCACGACCAGCAACTCATGCCCCGGCGCTCGCGCGCCACAGCCAGCCGTCATCGAGCGTCAATTGTCCGCCATCCCAGCGACTTCAATGTTTCAGGAACTCATCCAGCGCCGCTTTCGTAACCCGGTACTGGCTGCCAATCTTCTTGCCCTTGAGGTCTCCGCTGTCGATGCTAGCGATCACATCTGCCTCTGTGACGCCGAGCGCCTGCGCCACCTGCGCGGGGGTAAGCACGTCAGTCACCGCAGGTGCGGTGGCGGCCTGCGGCTGCTGGCCTGGCAGGGCGGGCGGAGCAGCGCCACCTGCCGCCGCAGGATTGAACACGCCCTGCTGCATCATCTGCTGCGCCATGCCAAAACCCATGGCGATCTCCGCAGCGGCCGCACCGGGCCCGCCCCCTCCTTGCGCCATTCCCTGCGCCATCTGGAACTTCACATAGTCGTTCAAGTTTCCGACCGCGCTCATGCTCGAGCGCTTGTCGATCGCCGCCTCCACTTCTGGCGGGACCGAGGCATTTTCGAGGATGAAACTCGCGATTTCGATGCCGTACTTGCCGGTCACGATGGGATTGATCACCGGCAGCAGGGCATCGCCCAAGTCGCTGTAGCGCGTGGCCAGATCCAGGACTGGAATCTTCGCCGTCGCCAATGCATCGGTGAAGACGCTCACGATGCGCGAACGCATCGTGTCGGCGAACTCGTCGAGCCGGAAATGATGGTCGCTCCCGGCAACTTCCTTGAGGAAAAGCTTGGGCTCCACGATCTTGAAGTCGAACGTGCCGAAGGCCCGCACCCGCACGATGCCGAAGTCCGCATCGCGCATCATGATGGGGTTGCTCGTGCCCCATTTGTTGCCCGTGAAGAGGCGCGTGGTGACGAAATACACGTCCGCCTTGAAGGGCGAGTGGAAGCCGTACTTCCAGCCTTTGAGCGTGGAGAGGATCGGGATGTTCTCCGTCACCAGCGAGTGCTTCCCCGGCCCAAACGTCTCACCAAACTGCCCGAGGTACACAAACTGGCAGACCTGCGACTCCCGCACAATGAGCTGCGCGCCGTTCTTGATTTCCTTGTCGTCGTCCGGGAAGCGCCACGAAAGCGTGTCCCGTGAATCATCCGTCCACTCGATGATTTCGAGGAACTGGCCCTTGAGGTAGTCGATCATGCCCATGGCGTGTGAGTCGGTTGGGGTTGAGTTGAGTTGCGCTGGCTTTCAATACGCGCGCCGAAGCGCGACCGACACCGAGTGTACCGAGTCGCGCCGATTTTGCGAGCGAAGAAACTGCGATGGAGAACCTCGGCGGAGCAAAATGCCCGCGGCCGGACCTCCGGCCGGCAGTTGATTTTTCCGGCAAAACGGCGAAGCAAACGCGGCCCGAACCTTGAATCCGAACGTCCGAGCACCTCGCAACAAACGAGGCCCGCGTGCGCCGATCGCCGCTCCGCCGGCGAACCGGCTGGAAGCACACGCCCTCGTCTCGGCGGTGTCGCAAGTGCCGGAGTTCGCCGCGAAGCTGACGCTCGTTGGAATCCCGCCTTCAGGCGGCTCCGGCGCTCTCCCCAAAAGTTCGCTCTCGCTCCGGTCGCTCAGCGCCGACGAACCGGCTGAATCCGAGCCTCCAACAAACGCACCGGTTGAAACTGCAATTCCGACGAATGACCGGCTGAAGCCGGGACTCCGGCAAACCTCATCGCGCTTCGATGCCACCCGGCTCTCGTTCGATCATGTGAGCCAGCACGCATGGCCGTTCGCGGTGGCGATGGTGCTTCATGCGGCACAGGAAAAGAATCCGGCGCAGCGCGTGTGGATCATCTGCCCGGATGCGCGGACGCAGGAGCACGTACACGCCGAGCTGGCGGTGTGGCATGAGCAGGCTCTGTTTTTTCCGCGACTGTCATCGAGCGGAAGCGATGCGCTGCCCGATCCGGAGACCAGCGCGGAGCGCATCTCGGCACTGACGCGGCTGCGCGAGAGCCGCGACCGCGCCATCATCACGATCGCGGCGGACAGCCTCAATGAAGCAGTGCCCGCGCTGAAGGATATTGAGACGAACCGCTTTGATCTCCAGGCCGGCGCACGAACGGATGTCGAGGTGCTGATCGCAAAACTGAGCGCGGCGGGCTATGAGCGCGTGCCGGTCGTCGGCGAGCGCGGGCAGTTCGCACGGCGCGGCGGCATTCTCGATTTCTTCTCCTGGAATGGCGAGGAGCCGTTGCGCGTGGAGTTTTTTGACAACGAGATCGAATCCATCCGCGCCTTTGACATTCACACGCAGGCTTCGGTGCGGCGGATGGACAAGGTGTCCGTCGTGCTGCAGATCGACGACGCGAAGGCCGCCGCGAGCAAAGTGCGCGATCACCTTTCGCCCCGCGATCTCGTCATCGCCGTCGAGTGCGGGCCGGACGTGCCGGTGGATGTGACCATCACCAGCGGCTCGACGGCGGAAGACGACGTGGAGGATTTCTCCACCGCCATTCACGACAATCCGCTCGGCGTCTTCGACGCGTCCGACTTCGTGTTGCACGAGGCGCGGCGGCGGCAGTTTGATGCGCAGGTGGCTGAGTGGCACGCATTGGGCTGGCGCACACTGGTGTTCTTCCACAACGACGCCGAGCGCGAGCGCTTCGCGGAGTTGGTCGGGCAGGACAAGATCAACGAGTTCTCCATCGAGCCGCAGCTCGGGCTGCTTTTCCGCGGCTTCACCATTCCGGCGGCGAAGACTGCAGTCCTCACCGGCGCGGAAATCTTTGGCCGCCATCAGCACACGCGGCGCATCCGCGGCTCGAAGCTCGACGAGGCGCAGGCGCTGCGGCACGCGCGCGATTTGCTGCGCGATCTGAAGGAGGGTGATTGCGTCGTGCACGCCGAGTACGGCATCGGCCGCTTCGAGGGCATCGAGGTGCGCGAGGTGGACAAGAAGGAAGAAGTCCTCGTGCTTCAGTACGCCGAGGGCGGAAAGCTCTTCGTGCCGCTCTCTCACGCGCACATGATCTCGCGCTACGTCGGCGTCGGCGGCAAGCGGCCTGCGCTGAACAAGATCGGCGACGGACGCTGGGCGAAGACGCGCAAATCGGCGGAGCGCAGCGTGGAGGAATTCGCCGCGCGGATGCTCTCGATCCAGGCCGAGCGCACCACGTTGAAGGCCACCGCGCATCCGCCGGACACGAAATGGCAGCGAGAGTTTGAGGACTCCTTTGTTTATCGCGAGACGCCCGACCAGCTCCGCAGCGTGGAGGAGATCAAGCGCGACATGGAGTCCGGGCGGCCGATGGACCGTCTGCTCTGCGCCGATGTCGGGTTTGGCAAAACGGAGGTCGCCATCCGTGCGGCATTCAAAGCCGTGATGGGCGGACGCCAGGTGGCCGTGCTCGTGCCGACGACGGTGCTCGCCGCGCAGCACTGGCAGACTTTTCGCGAGCGCATGAGCGAGTTCCCCGTCAGCGTGGAGATGCTCTGCCGGCTCACGCCCGCGAACAAGGAGCGCGAGATCGTGAAAAGCATCGCGGACGGTTCGGTGGACATCGTGATCGGCACGCACCGGCTTATCTCGAAGGACGTGCATTTCAAAAACCTCGGCCTCGTGGTGGTCGATGAGGAGCAGCGCTTCGGCGTGAAGCACAAGGAGCGCTTCAAGGAGCTGTTCCGGCTCATCGACGTGCTCACGCTCTCCGCCACGCCGATCCCGCGCACGCTCTACCTCGCGCTGATGGGGATGCGCGACATGTCCACCATTGAGACGCCGCCGCCGAATCGCTCGCCCGTGCAGACGAGCATCAGTCCATATGACGAGCGCATCATCCGCAGCTCGATCGATGCCGAGCTTGATCGTGGCGGACAGATCTTCTTCCTGCACAATCGCGTGATGACCATCGAGCGCATGGCGGACAAAATCCGCGCGCTATGCCCTCGCGCGCGAGTCATCGTCGGCCACGGCCAGATGGAAGGCGAGATGCTCGAGGAGGTGATGCACCGCTTTGTCGATGGCGAGGCGGACGTGCTCGTCTGCACCACCATCATCGAAAGCGGCGTCGATATTCCGAACGCGAACACGATCATCATCGACCGCGCCGATCGCTTCGGCCTCGCCGATCTCTACCAGCTCCGCGGTCGGGTCGGCCGCAGTGGAACGCGGGCGCACGCCTTTCTGATGCTGCCGCGCGACGCCGTCACCGCGGGCGACGCGCGCAAACGCGTGAACGCGATCAAGCAATACACGGAACTCGGCTCCGGCTTCAAGATCGCCATGCGCGATCTCGAGATTCGCGGCGCGGGTAATCTTCTCGGCACCGCGCAGAGCGGCCACATCGCGGCGGTCGGCTTCGATTTGTACTGCCAGATGCTGAAGGTGGCCGTGAACAAGGCGCAGGGCCGCCGCACGGCGCGGCCGGTCGAGGTATCGCTTCGCGCGGACTTCCTCTGCGTGAGCGAGTCGCTCTTCGCCGGTGCATTGCCGGGCACCACGCCGGCCTTCATCCCGATGAGCTACGTCGAGGACGCCAAGCTGCGCATCCAGGCCTACCGGATGCTCGGCGAGGTGATGACGCGCCGCGAACTCGACGACCTTGAGGCACAGTGGACCGACCAGTTCGGCCCCCTGCCCCACGCCGTCGAGAACCTGCTGACCTGCGCCGCCATCCGTCTCGCTGCGACGCACGCCGGCATCAGCGACGTGGAGATCAAAGACCGCAAATTAATCCTCCTGCGCAACGGCCAGTTCATGCAGGTCGGCGGCAGGTTTCCGCGTTTGACAGCCAAGGAGGGGTTTCTACTATTGCGCGAGGCTCTCCAGCTTCTCCGAACGTTCTAAGTCAAGATGATCACGCTCCTCATTCCCGCGGCCGCCGCACTGGCCGTCGCCTCACTTCTCTGTGTACCGAGTGCCGCCACCGCGCAGACGTACTCCAACGGCATCGCCGCCGTGGTGAACGGGAAGCCGATCATGAAATCCGAGGTCCGGGACGCCGTGATGGCGCAGGAGCAGATGCTGCGCATTCAATTCCGAGAGGACCCGGAAGGCTTCGCCAAGGCCGCGGCCGAGCTGAAGGCCACCGCGCTCGACAGCCTGGTGGACCGCGAGTTGATTCTATCAGAGTTCAGCAAGCTCGGTGGCACTATCAAGCCGCAGTACGTGGACGACGACATCAACTCCATCATCCGCGAGAGCTTCAAGGGAAACCGCGACGCCTTCGTGACCGAGCTGGCGAAGACCGGGATGGGGATGAAAAAATTCCGCGAGCTGCGGGAGAAAATGATCGTCGTGCAGGTGATGCGAGGCCGCCACTCCACCGGCATTCCGCCTGCCACGCCGCGCGAGGTGGAGGAGTTCTACCAGAAGAACATCGACAAGTTTCGCGACAAGGACTCCATCAAGATCAGCACGATCACGATCCCGAAGTTCACCGGCGATGTGGACGCCTCGGTGGAGAAGCAGAAAAAGATCGCGCAGGAGGTCCGCTCGAAGGTGGTGGCTGGTGGCGACTTTGCCACGGTGGCAAAGACCTACTCGCAGGACAGCCGTGCCGAGGGCGGCGGTGCGTGGGACTGGATGGAACGCAAGGCCATGAAGAAATCCATGGCCGATGCGGCGTTCGCCCTGAAGAACGGCGGCATCAGCCCGGTGCTCGACGAGGAAAGCAGTTTCGTCATCATCAGTTGCGACGCGAAGAAACTCGGCGACGCGGTGCCGCTGGACAAGGTACGCCCCGACATCGAGCGCGTGATCGACCAGCAGAAGGCCAAGGAATCACTCGAGCGCTGGCTGGACGACCTGCGCCGCAAAGCGGTGATCAAGAAGATGGACACCGGCATCGTCGAGCAGCCCTCCGCACCGAAGGCGGCGGCGAAAAACTGAACATGCATCCTCCGGGGTGAAAGTGGCGGGCATGTGAGCGCCTCTGTTCAGTTCCCGCTCTTGGTCAGTTCCCCCACCTTCTTCTCCAGCTCGCGGACACGCTCGAGCAGTTCGGGAATCTTTGCCGGAGCGGCCAGCATGCGGCGCCCTTCCATCAGAGGCTTGGCCGGATAGCCGGTGTAGGCGCCGGGGTCGGGGTAGTCTTTGGCCACGCCGCTCTTGGCGAGGAAGGTGACCTGGCTGCCGATCTTGAGATGACCCGCAACGCCGACCTGCCCGCCCATCACGACGTAGTCACCGAGCTTCGTGCTGCCTGAGATACCCGTCTGCGCACAGAGGATGCAGTGTTTTCCAATGACGACGTTGTGGCCGACCTGCACGAGGTTGTCGATCTTTGTGCCTTCACCGATCCATGTCTTGCCGAAGCGCGCACGGTCGATGGTGGTGCAGGAGCCGATCTCGACATCGTCATCGATCTGCACGATGCCGACCTGCTCGATCTTCTGGTGGCGGCCTTTGATGAGTTCATATCCGAAGCCGTCGGTGCCGATGGCCGCGCCGCTGTGGATGACGACGCGGCGGCCGATCACACTGTAGTCCTTCACGATGGAGTTCGCGTGCAGCACGCAGTCCGTTCCGATGCGTACGTCGGCACCGACAAACGCACCCGCGTGAACAACGGTGCCCTCGCCGATGACCGTGCCTTCACCGATGACGGCGCAGGGACCGATGAAAACCTTCGCACGGTCGAACACCGCCGAGGCCGCAACGACCGCAGCAGGATGCACGCCCATGTTCAACTCACGCGACTTCGGGCCGAAGAACTTGATCACCGAGGAGAATGCCAGCGTGGGATTCTCAACGCCGATGAGCGCCAAGCCGTCCGGCGCACCCTCCGAGAAACCGGGCGGCACGAGCGCGGCGGACGCCTTCGTATCCTGGAGCGCCTTGAGGTAGCGGGTGTTGCCGAGAAACGTCACCTCGCCCGCGGCCGCCTCCTGGAGGGAATTCAATCCGTTGATGCGCTCGCCGCCTTCGCCTTTGATCAACGTGCCGCCGACGAGCGCGGCGAGGTCTTGAAGCGTGATGGATGCGTCCATGATGCGGGGATGAAAAAGGGCACGCCACGGAGAATGCCGCAGCGTGCCCATCGAGGGCAGAAACACGGGACGCTTACTTCTTCGAGCCGCTCTTGGAAGACTTGGCGGGCTTCTCGTCGTCGGACTCTTTCTTGTCGGCCTTCTTGCCGGTATCCGGCGGGGCGTCCTTGTTGAGTTCCACGATGACCTGGTCCGTGAAATCGACGGCATCCTTGTAATAGAGCAGCACGGGCACGGTGGTGAGGCTGATTCCGGACTTGTCGAACACGAAGTCGTAGCCGTCAGCCTTGGCCTTGTCTTTCACCACGGTGATGATCTCGTCATAGAGGCCCTTGCGGATTTGCAGGTCCTCCTGTTTTAGCTGGCCCTGGCGGCGGTTTTGAAATTCGCCGATCTCCTGCTCGAGCGCCCGGAGTTCCTTGGCCTTGTCCTGCAGTTCCGCACCTTTCTTGGCCTTCGTCTCATTGTTGACGATCGGGTCCTGCGTCTCCTTCTGCAGCTTCTGGATTTCACCGAGCAAGTTTTTGTACACCGACCAGCGCTCGTTCACCTCGCGCTGCGCCTTGTCCACGTTGTCCTTGAATTTGCCCGAGGCGTCCTTGGTTTTGTGGAATTCGGCAAAGGCTTTCTGCATGTCCACCACGCCGAATTTGAGGTCGGCGGCGTGAGCGGCGCAAAAGGCGCTCGATACGAGTGCGATGAGGGCGAGTCTTTTCATGTCGGGCCGGACAGTGCATCCATTCGCACCCCGCACAAACGAAAAGTTCCGCGCCAAGAAGCCCCGGTCATACATGCCGGGGCTTCACACAAGTTGGGGGCTGCAACGCGCCGTCGCGCCGAATCAGAACTTGTAGCCGACGTTGAAGTTGAACTTGCCGCCGGAGTCGTTGTACTCGTCAGACTGCACGGGCACGCCGAAGTCCACGCGGATGGGACCGATGGGGAGGTAGAGCCGCAGACCGATGCCCACGTCGGAGTTCAAGCCGCCGCCGAACTGACCGGGGCCGCCGGTCACCTGGCCGACATCATAGAACACCGCTCCGCGAATCTTCTCCATGATGGGGAAAGTGTACTCCGCACTGAAGTAAGCGGCATTCTTGCCGCCGAGCGGCTCGCCGTTGGAATCCTTCGGACTCACGTCACGGAAATCAAAGCCGCGGAGGTTGTTGGCACCACCGAGGAACTGGCGCTCGAAAATCGGCACATTCGATCCGCTGACGGTGCGGTAGGAACCGTCGAGGCTGAGGATGGTGTCCCATGGGAGGTGGATGTACTGCGTGGCGGAGAGATTGAAGCCGTAGCACTCCACGTCACCGCCGATGCCGGAGTACATGCCGCCGATCTCGAACTTGTGCCCCTTGCGGGTGATGAAGACGCTGTCGCGCGTGTCATGCACGAGGGAGAGGTCGATCTTGCTCTGGAAGAAGCTGCCTTCCTCGGCGCGGATCTGGTCGGAGGCCTTCTCGTCGATGTTGTGAATCTTCACGCTCTGCGCGGTGTATCCGCCTTCGATGTAGGTGTGCTCGCCTAGAGGCTTGCGCAGCGTAAAGGTGGCGCCGTAGTTCTGCTGGTCGTACACGTCGCTGAGGTAATAGAGGTCGCGGTAAAACAGCTCCGTGCCAAAGGAGAGCTTCTGGCCGAGGAACCAGGGTTCGGTAAAGTTGAGCTGGAAGTCACGGCGCTTGGTGCCGTACTTGAGGCCCATGTAGAACCGCTGGCCGCCGCCGCGAAGATGCGGCCAGTCGAAGAGGTCGAAATTCGCCTGCGTCAGGTCCAGGAAGCCAACGAGGCTGTCGATGGAGCTGAAGCCCGCGCCGAAATTGATGGTGCCGGTGGACTGCTCGGTGACGGTGACATCCACGTCCTTCATCCCGGGCTGGCCGGTGGGATTGTTGCGGATGTCCACCTGGCTGAAGTAGTTGAGGTTTTCGAGGCGCTTCTTGCCGGCCTCGATCTTCACGGTGTTCATCTCCTCGCCGGGCGTGAAGGGCAATTCGCGGCGGATGACGTGGTCCTTCGTGGTCGTGTTGCCGGCGATGTTCACCTTGTGGATGAAGCTCTTCTGCCCCTCGGTCACTCGATAGACAATACGCACCTTCCCCTGCCCCGCGGGCACGATGCTCGTGTTCACGCGCGCGTCGGCGTAGCCACGGGAGCCGTAGTAGTCCTGGATCATCTTCTCGTCCTTCCGCACATCGGATCCGGAGTAGGCAAAGCCGGCCTGAGTGACGATGGCCGGGTTCAATTCAGCCACGGTGAATACGGTAAGTCCCTCCATCCCCACGTCGGCCACATCGTACTTTTCACCTTCGTAGATGACGAAGATCAGATCGACCTTGTCCGTGCCCACCGGCTCGCGGCGCACTTCCTTCACGCGGGCGTAGGGGTAGCCTTTGTCCTGGATGGCATTCTCCACCGTCTTGATGTCCTCCTGCAGGGCCTCGTTGTTGAGCTTCCCGGCCTTGCCCCACAAGTGATAGAAGCGCTTCTCTTTGAGCTTCAGCTTCCCTTGGAGCGCACCGGATTTCACCGCCGTGTTTCCTTCGAAGCGGATGTCATGAATGATGCCCCGCGCGCCTTCGACGATGTTGAAAATCACCTGCGTAAAGCCGGCCTGCGCCCCCGGCTGCGTGGTGAACGTCACCGACACGTCGGAATAACCCTTCTTCTCGTACAGCTCGAGGATCTTCCGCTGCGCGGCGGTCAGCTTCGCGTCATCGACGGACTCGCCGATCTTGATCTCGGTGGCCTTCCGCAGCTTGTCGTTGTCAAACATCGTGTTCCCCAGGAAGGCGATCTCCCCGATGGCGCCGCGGCCGCTGATGGTGACGATCACCCGCACCCCGCCGGCCACGTCCTCCGCATGGATGTCCACATTCTCCACCGCGCCGCTGGCGTAAAGGTTCCGGATGTCCTGCTCCACACTCTCGTCGGAGAACGCCTCGCCCTCACGAGTGGACATGATGCCGCGCACGCGCCCTTCATCAATCGTCGCACCGCCGCGGTAAACCACCTGGATTTGCTTCACTATCTTCTTGGCCGCAGGCGCATTGGCAACTGCCGAAGGGTCCTGGGCCTGAAGGGCGCCGAGACCCGATGCGAGAAGTGCCAGCGCTACGGCCTGGCAAACGGCGAGCCGATGGAAAGAGGTGTTTCCAGTCATGGAGGAGAGAGCTTTGAGGTGATGAGTGAAGCCCCGTTTGCGAGGGGAAAACGGGACCGCCATTACTGCCGGATGCGGCGTGAAGCGTCAAGGCGTAAAATCGGTTTCACGATCCAACATCCCTCCCACTCTCACTGCCTTTGCCTCGCACGCATCGCGCCGGACAGCCACTTGGCCGTCTCGTCGGCGATGAGGTTGTAGCCGGCGAGGTTCGGATGGCGGTCGCCGGTCCAGCCGGAGATATGGCCGAAGATCCCGTCGAGGCGGTTGTCGAGCACGACGACCTGGGGATCGGTGCCGGGCTGGAGGTACGGCGTGGCCAGGGCGCGCAGGTTCTCGGGAATCTTGGCGAGCGAGAAGCGACGGTAGTTCAAGCCGTCCGGGGCCTTCTTGAGTTCCTCGAGATAGCGCGGTGCTATGTCGAAGAGCGGGAGTTTCTCCGCCGCGGCGATCTGCCTGACTGCTTCATTGATGTCCGAGTGCGTGGCCGAGGGCGAATACGGGATGACGGTCATCGGGATCAGCATCGCGCGGGGGTGATCCTTCCGCAGACGCTCGAGGAGTTCGTGGAAATCCTTCGGGAAATTCTCGGCAAACTTCTCGCGCTTCGCGATGTCGTTGATGCCATAGCGGATGAAAATGTAGTCGGCCGGCGGCTTGGTCTTCACCGCCTTGTCGTAGCGTGTGTCGAGCAGGCGGCGGATGAACTCGCCGCTCACGCCCTCGTTGTACACGTCGCAAGGCGGCAGTTCGGGATCGGTGGCGAGCTTCATGCGCAGCATGTCCTCGAGCTGTGGCTCGTCGGGCGCCAGCTTCTTCGGGATGCTCGCCTCCGTGGTGCTGTCGCCCAGCAGGATGATCTGCGTGCGTTTTCTTCCAGCCGTGGCATCGCTGAAGGTGAATGGCCTGCCGCCAATGAACTGATCGCTCGTAATCGTGGGGCAGATGCGCTTCTCGGCGTACTGGGTGAAAAGCTCGGTGCCGCGCGCGTGGCTCACGAAGGGCCAGCGGGCGGGATTGTACATCGTGTCCGTCATGTCGCGCATGAGCACGACGTGTTTTCCGTTCTTCGCCATCTGCCGGAGGCCGAAAGGGCGGCCGCTCACGCACATGTTCAGATGCACGCCCATGAGGATCACGTTCTCGATGCGGCGCGCCTCGAGCAGGTTCCAGATTTCCACGCCGCTGTCGCTGATGGCGTCCTTTTCCTGGTCGATGCGCAGCACATCGATCTCCCGCGTCCATGGCGCGCGCGGGTTCAGTCCTTTCCCCTCCAGTGCCTTCGCCCACTTCGCATGTTCGGCTGGGTCGTCGTCCTCGCCACCGTCGCTCTGGTCGAGCGGATACACGGCCTGCTCCTCCGCCGGTATCTTCTTGCACCACTCGCCGATCTTCTCCGGCAGACGAGCAGCCGGCGGCGCTGACTTTGCGCGTTCGCGCGCAGGCGTGCCTTCGTAGGGTTTCATGCAACTGCTCGGCGCGTGAATGATGAGCACGCCCTGGTTGCGCGCCTTCTCGAGCACCTCGTTCATCCGCGGTGCCATCTCGCCTTCGCGCGTGACGGCATTCCGGCAGTGATGCAGGTCCCACATGTCGCACACGATGACGGCCGTGCGTGACGGCTGCCACTGCTCGCGGGTGGAGACTGCGGCGCCGGACGGCGGGCGCGATTGCAAACTGAGCGAAAGCGGCGTCTCACCCGCGAATGCGAAGGAAACGGCCAGCGTGGTGATGAACGGGCAAATGATGGAACAGCGCATGACGCAACCAACGGACGCGCCGGCCGGAAGGTTTCGCCGCACCGGCCGCGCCTCGCGCGCCATCACCCATCTCACCGCCCGTCACGCCGCCACCACCGCAGCGCGCGCGTCCTCCTCGGCACCGGTTTTTTCCAAATAGTAGTCGTATCCGCCGACGTAGGGCGTGACCTGGCCGGCATTGATGTGCAGCACCTTCGTCGCCAGTGAGCGGATGAAGTGCACGTCGTGGCTGATGAAAACGAGGGTGCCCTCGAAGCGCTGGAGCGCGAGGATGAGGCCCTCGATGGCCCAGATGTCGAGGTGCGTGGTGGGCTCGTCCATCAGCAAGACATTCGGCGGATCGACGAGGAACTTCACCAGGTTCACCCGGCTCTTCTCGCCCCCGCTGAGCACCTTGCACTTCTTGTGGACGTCCTCGCGCTTGAAAAGAAACGAGCCGAGAATGCTGCGCGCCTCGTCTTCGCGGATTTCGGGCGCGCAGCGCTTCAATTCGTCGAGGATGCTGAGGCCGGGATCGAGCGTGTCCGCGCGATGCTGGGAGAAGTAGCCGAGCTTAGCGTTCGTGCCGAGCTTGCGCTCGCCCTTCTGGAAGGGAATCTCGCCGGCCAGAATTTTGATCAGCGTGCTCTTGCCCGCGCCGTTCGGGCCGACGAGCGCGATGCGCTCGCCGCGCTCGATCTCGAGGTCGAGGCCGCGATACACCTTCTTCTCGCCGTATGCCTGATGCACATCCGAAAGCACGATGAGCCGCTGCCCGCCGCGCTGTGGCTGCGGAAAATTGAAGCGGAACGCCTTGCGCAGCGGCCGCGGCTTTTCGAGCTTCTCCATCTTCGCGAGCTGCTTCTCGCGGCTCTGCGCCTGCGAAGCCTTCGACGCCACGGAGCGGAAACGGTCGATGAACTCCTGCACCTGCTCGATCTCGCGCTGCTGATTCCGCCACGCCTGCATGGCCCGCTCCCAGTTCTCTTCGCGCTGGCGGAGGTGGTCGCTGTAGTTGCCTTTGTATGCGATGAACCTGCCTTCATCGATTTCATAGACGGACCCGACCAGTTCGTCCATGAAGTCGCGGTCGTGCGAGATGATCAGCAGCGCGCCGGGATAGTTCTTCAAATAGTTCCGGAACCAGACCAGCGAGAGCAGGTCCAGGTGGTTGGTCGGCTCGTCGAGCAGCAGGAGGTCCGGCTCCATCACCAGGAGCCGCGCGATGTGCGCGCGCATCACCCATCCGCCGCTGAACTCCTTCGCTCGACGGTGAAACTCGTCCTCCTTGTAGCCAAGGCCGCGCAGGATCTTCTTCGCCTTCGCCTCGGCCTGCGGATCGTGCAGCGCGTCATACTTCGTTTGCGCCTCGAAGTAGTCGGGATTCTCCACATCTCCCGCCGCCTCCAGCTCACGCAGGCGTTTCTCCAGCGCTTCAATTTCGCCTGCCTTGCCAGTGGCGATCTCCAGCACCGTCTCGTCGCCGACCGGTTCGCTTTCCTGCGGCAGAAAGCCGGTGGTGGTCCACTCATCGCGCACCACCTCGCCGGAGTCAGGCGTGTCTTTTTTCAGGATGAGGGAAAACAGCGTGCTTTTCCCCGCCCCGTTCGGACCCACCAGCGCCACACGCTCGCCGTGATTCACGGTCATGGAAGCGTGGTTGAAGAGCACGCGGGTGTTGAAGGTCTTGGTGACGTTGCGGAGGGTGAGCATGGATCGGTTTTTTTGGGGGGTGCCCACATAGCATGGTCCGGCCTGGACCGCAGCTTGATTTCAAAGTCGAGGTGCTTTGCATTGACTCGCGTCCGCCCGGCCCGCTAGCATCCCGGCATGAACCTCCGGCTTCTTTTCCCGTTCACATTTGTGGTCGTGCTGCTGTCGTCCGCTCACCCTGCGTGGGCACGGCCAAACGTCATTTTCGTCCTCACCGACAACCAGGGTGCGTGGACACTCGGCTGCCACGGCAATGCGGACGTGCACACGCCGAACATCGACCGCCTGGCACGCGAGGGCGTCCGCTTCACGCGCGCGTATGCGAACAACCCGGTGTGCTCGCCAAACCGCGCCACGCTGCTCACCGGCCTGATGCCGTCGCAGCACGGCGTGCACTGTTACCTCTCCGCCGGTGTGCCGCAGGTGGGAGAGGGATCGTATTGCACCATCCGCGAGTTTCCTTCGCTGCCAAAGCTGCTGAAGGCGGAAGGCTACTCATGCGGTCTGGCCGGCAAGTGGCACCTGGGCGGCAATCTGCATCCGCAGGAGGCCTTCGACGATTACTGGATAACCATGCCGCATGGCGCCACGTCCACTTTCTTCGATGCCTATGTCATCGACGACGAAGCGATCCGCAAGGAGCCGGAGCACCTCACCCGGTTCTGGACCCGGCACGCACTGCGCTTCATCGGGCAGCAGAGCAAGAACAGGCCCTTCTTCCTCTACCTCGCCTACAATGGTCCCTACGGCCTCGGCCCCGCGCAGCTCAAGGACATCGACCGCGTGCCGCACATGGCGGACTACGCCGGAGCGGCGCTTCCCTCGTTCACGCGCGCGGAGGCGCATCCGTGGCTCCACAACAACAAGGACTACATCAACAACGAGACCTGCATCCGGCGCTACGCCGCCGAGATGACCACCATCGATGACGGCGTGGGCGAGATCCTCGCGAAGCTCAAGTCGCTCGGCCTCGACGACAACACGCTCGTCGTCTTCGCCGGAGACAACGGCTGGGCTGGCGGCCAGCACGGCATCTGGGGCATGGGCGACCACACGCGCCCGCTCTCCGCCTTCGAGCACACCATGCGCGTGCCGCTCATCTGGTGGTGGCCCGGCAAGATCGCAAAAGGAATCACGAGCGACCTGATGGTCAGCCATCGCGACTTCCTGCCGTCGATGCTCGACCTCCTCGGTCTGCGCCCCGCGCCGGCCGCGGGCGACAACAAGACCGGCCACAGCTACGCCTCCGTGCTGCGTGGCGACGGCGACCCGAAGGACTGGGACAACACCATCTACTACGAATTTGAAACCATGCGCTGCATCCGCACCGCCACCATGAAATGGATCGAGCGCCAGGGCGACGAAGTCGATGAACTCTACGACCTCGCCGCCGATCCCGACGAGCAACGGAACCTCGCCGAAGACTCCGCGGCCGCCGCGCAAAAAGCCGCGCTCAAGCAGCGCCTCGACGCCTTCTTCAATGCCAACGCCGCGCCCGAGTTCGACCTCTGGCACGGCGGCCGCTCGAAGGCAAAGCTGATCCACGGCCGAGACAAATGATGGCGGCCGGTGGTCGATGGCTGGTTGACCTCGCGCGCGAGCCTCGCCACTCTTCGCGCCCGCGATGCCCCTCAACTTCGTCCGCTTCAAACACGCCCGCTTCTCCGCCCGTTTTCCGGATTCGTTCCGCTACTCGCGTTCGCACTACTGGATGGCGGAGGTCGAGGGGCAGCCCGGCCTTTGGCGCGTGGGCTTCACGAAGTTCGCCACGCGCATGCTCGGTGAGCTGGTCGATTGCGAGTGGAAAAAGAAAGACGGCGAAGCGGTCGCACCCGGCGACAACGTCGGCTGGGTCGAGGGCTTCAAGGCCGCGAGCGATGTCTATTGCGTGATGAGCGGCCAGTTCGCCGGTGGCAATCCTGTGCTGCAAGACGACGCCTGCATCGTCCGCACCGATCCCTATGAAGTCGGCTGGCTTTATTCCGTGCGCGGCGAGCCCGAGCCCGACTCGCTCGATGTGAATGGCTACATCGACTACCTCTCCGGCACGATCCAGAAGATGGCGGAGACCACGCACGCCGATTACGAGCCGCCTGCCGACGAGAGCGAAAAATAGCATTTTTGCGGCCTCTGCGTCTTTTTGCGGTCAGCGCTTCGTTCCTTCTCGCCATGTCTTCACGCGCGAAATACATCATGATCGGCGGCTTCCTCGGCGCCGGAAAAACCACCTCCGTCATCCGCCTTGCCCGCTACTTGTCGGATCAAGGCCAGCGCGTCGGCATCATCATGAACGACCAGGGCGCGGGCCTTGTGGACACCGCGCTCGCCGAGGCGAATCAATTCCCCACCGAAGAAATCTCCGGCGGCTGCTTCTGCTGCCGGTTCAATTCGCTCATCGAAGCCGCGCAGCACCTCACCGACGACACGCGACCTGACGTGATCATCTCCGAGCCCGTCGGCAGTTGCACCGACCTCGTCGCCACCGTCAGCCTGCCGCTGCAGCAGATTTACGGCGAGCAATATGACATCGCGCCGCTATCGGTCGTCGTCGATCCCATCCGCGCGCGTCGCGTGCTCGGGCTGGACACCGGCAAAAAATTTTCGCCGAACGTCATCTATATTTACAAAAAGCAGCTCGAAGAAGCCGGCGTCATCATCATCAACAAGACCGACCTCGTCTCCGCTGAGGAACTCCAAGAACTCAGCGACGCGCTCGAAAAAAACTACCCGCGCGCCAAAGTCGTCCGCGTCGCCGCGCGCCACGGCCACAACCTGTCAACGTGGTTTGATCACGTCGCCTCCACCTCCATGGCCGCCGCACCCACGATGGAAGTGGACTACCAGCTCTACGGCGAAGGCGAGGCGTTGCTCGGCTGGCTCAATGTCACCGCGCAGCTCGAGGAGCTCGATGGCAACGAAGTCGATGGCAACGCGCTCCTCCAGCACATCGCCGCCGAACTCCGCTCACAACTCGCCGCCCAAGGCGCGGAGATCGCGCACTTGAAGATGATCCTCTCCGCCGATCCGTCAGGCCTCGAACTCGCCGCCATCAACTGCACTCGCACCGACGCACAGCCCGAGCTGAGCCACACGCTCGCCGATCCCATCGACAGCGGCGAGCTGCTCATCAATCTCCGCGCCGAAGCCGCCCCCGAAGTCCTCGACGCCGCCGTCAGCGCCGCGCTCGCCGGATTGAAAACCCAAAACATCCAGTCCCGCACCACCCACTCCGAGCACTTCCGCCCCGGCCAGCCCGTGCCGACGCATCGCGTGGTTGTTTAGACAGGATTTCAGGATTGGCAGGATTTACAGGATGAATCTTTTGATTGTCCAGACTCAGAAACCCAATTCCCCTCCTGTGAATCCTGAGAATCCTGCAATCCTGTCAAAATGATTTTCTCTCTGGCCAGCCGGATCATTCTCGTCTTGGCTTTGGCGTCGCCCCTTGCACACGCAGCGGGCGATCCGGCTACTGCGGCGGTCAATCATCTCGGCCTGGCGCTTCTCAGAGAGACAAAAGGCAATGCTCTTGTCTCGCCTTGGTCACTGCAACAAGCGCTCGCGATGGTCTATGCGGGCGCACATGGAAAAACGCGGGACGAGATGACAGCCGCTCTCGGCTACTCCGCTGATGAAGCCGAGTTGCACAAAGGACTGAAATGCCTGCGCGAAGCAGGCGATGCTCTGGCAAAAGACGGTCAAGGATCGAAGCCTCTTCGGACTGCCAACCGGCTCTTTGTCGCAGCGAATCTGCCGTTGAAAACAGAATGGCTTGACCTGACAAAACGGTTTTACGGCGCAGTCCCGCAGTCACTGAATTTTGCGCCCCCCTCCGCAGCGACCCGAGCCATCGATGACTGGGTGGCAGAACAGACGGACAGGCTCATTCCGTCCGTGATTCCTGACGGAGCCTTGAAACGTGACACGAAACTCGTGATCGCCAATGCGCTCTACTTCGATCTGCCGTGGGACGAACTTTTCACCAAGGAACTCACAAAGACCGAGCCATTCTTCACCGCACCCGGTCGCAGCAAGAATGTGCCACTGATGTTCAAGCAGCATCGCCAGCGATATGCACACAAGGACGGTTTCCAGATCGCGACGCTGCCGTATGCAGGCGAGCAGGTTCAGTTCGTCGTCGTTCTTCCTGATGATGCGAATGACCTCGCAAAAGTCGAAGCTGCATTGACCACCGACCTCATGGCTGAGTGCACTTCGATGTCGCGCGCCGAGCTACGGCTCACACTGCCACGACTCAAGATGGAACCGCCATCAATGCCGATGAAGGAATCGCTCGAAAAACTTGGAATGAAATCAGCATTCAGTGATGGAGCTGATCTGACCGGCATCTGGCACTCCGAGGCACTGGGCAATCCCATGATCGACGAGATCTTCCACCGCACGTTCGTCGAACTGGATGAGAATGGCACGAAGGCCGCCGCATCGACCGCCGTCATCCTTCGTCCGAAGAACGGTGTCCCGCGCGAGGTGCCGCATATGGCTGTCCGCTGCGATCACCCATTTGTTTTCGCCATCCAGCATGTTCCGACGGGAGCCTGTCTATTTGTCGGGCGCGTCGCCGACCCCGAGCCGGCGATGTCGGCGACTGTTCGCAACAAGCCGAAGAAGTAGCGTTCCATCCCTGCACACTCGGCATCCGCCATCCGTCATTTCTCATCATGATCTTTTCCCTCACACGCACCACCCACTTCGAGCACTTCCGCCCCGGCCAGCCCGTGCCGACGCATCGCGTCATGGGCGGCAATGCCTCGCGCCCGAACGCCGCAGAGAGCCGTTCACCTACTACTTCCGGGAGAGCGGTTGCGGCATGGTGTTCGACCGATTGAAGGACAAGCCAGATGCGCGCTTTGGCGTTGTTGGCATGGGAGCGGGAACCGTGGCGGCCTACGCCGAGAAAGGGCAGGTGATGCGCTTCTACGAGCTGAATCCCGCAGCCGAAAAACTCGCCTTCCAATGGTTCACATACATCCCGGACATGATCGCCAGAGGGGCGCGCTATGAGGTGGCTCTCGGCGACGCGCGATTGAGCATGGAGCATGAGGCGCCACAGCAATTCGATGCCCTCCTGCTCGATGCATTCAGCGGCGACACGGTGCCTGTGCACTTGCTCACGAAGGAATCTTTTGGACTCTACCTCCGGCACATGAAGCCTGATGGAGTCATTGCGGTGCACATCACCAACCACTTTTTGAACCTCGCTCCCGTGGTAGAAAAAATCGCCGCCGAACTTGGCATCCCCAGCGTTCGAATCGCGGTCAAGCCTCCGCCGGACACTCACAACTGCATCACCGACTATGTTTTGATGTCACGCGACCAAGCCTTCGTGCAATCACATCCTCCCCAGATTCCCACCTGGGCAAGGGTCCAGGACGTGCCGGTGTGGACCGACCATCATCACAACCTCTTCGGCATACTCCAACACTGGTGAACATGCGAAGGCAATAGAATCCGTGACATTGAATGGGAGCTGATGAGTCTCGCGTAATCCTACCGCCATGCGTCCCGCTCTGCTTCTACTCGCCGCTGCACTCACGACCGCGATTTCCCACGCGCAGACCGGCACCATCCCCAAAGACCGCCCGCGCGCACGGCCACCTTCGCAGCTCACCGGATGGGCCGATTGGGAGAAAGGCGAGGCCCTTCTGAAGCGCATCCTAGTTCCACCAGCCCCCATTCGCTCGCCGGATGAAGAAGCGAAGACCTTCAAGCTCGCGCCGGGCTACCGAATCGAACTCGTCGCCAGCGAGCCGATGGTGCAATGTCCGATCTTCTTCGAGTTCGATCCCGATGGCCGCATCTGGTGCCTCGAATACCAAGGCTACATGCGCGACCTCAAGGGCAGCGGCGAGGGCGATCCCATCTGCCGCCTCGTCGTTCTGGAGGACACGGATTTCGACGGCAAGGCAGACAAGCAAACCGTCTATCTCGACAAGCTCGTCATGCCGCGCTCGTTCGCCTTCGTCAAAGGCGGCATTCTTTTGCAGGAACCGCCGAAGCTTTGGTTCTGCGAGGACACCAATGGCGATCTGAAATGCGACCGCCGCCGCGAGGTGGGGACCATGGGCGTCGCGGGTAATCCACAGCACACCGCAAACGGCCTGCGCTACGGCATCGACAACTGGCTTCACTGCGCCGACTGGCCGAAGAAATATCGCTGGGACGGCGAGAAGCTCATCGAGGCCGACACGATTCATCGCGGCCAGTTTGGCGTGTCGTTCGACGACGAAGGCCGCTTCATCACCTGCTACGAGAACTCGGCGCTGCACATGGACCTCATTCCCGCCGATTGCATCATGCGGAATCCGAATCTCGTGAAGCTCTATCAGCGCAGCGGCAGCCGCGGCGGCATGGGCCTGAACGTGAACATCGCCAAAGAAGCGCAGGAGGTTTTCCCGATCCGCGTCACACCCGCCGTCACGCTCGGCGCACTTGAACTGCGCGATGACGGACGACTCCGCACCTACACCATCGTTAGCGGCACCTGCTTCTACAATGGCGACCAGTTCCCCGACGACGCCTATGGCAACGTCTTCGTCCCCGAGTCCGGCGGCCATTTGATCGGCCGCTTGAAGCTCACCGATGGCATCGAGCCAAAAGCCGCGCGCTTCTATCCGCCCGAGCAGGAATTCCTCGCCAGCACCGATGAACGCTTCCGCCCCGTGAATGCCCGCGTTGGTCCCGACGGCTGCCTTTACATCGCCGACATGTATCACGGCATCATCGAGCACATCATCTTCATGGTTCCGTGGCTTACGAAGCAGATCGAAGAACGCAAACTCGACACCGGCAACGACCTCGGCCGCATCTGGCGGATCGTCTGCGAAGGCAAACCGCTGAATCGCAAGCCGCCGACGCTTGGCAAAGCAACGTCAGGCGAGTTGCGCAAGCGTCTCGAAGACATCAACGGCTGGTCGCGCCTCACCGCGCAACGCTTGCTTTTTGAACAGGGAGAAACCGTCGCGCCAAAACCAGACACCGCCGACGAACAAGCCGCGCGCCTTCATGCGCTGGTGAAACTCGGCGACTCCCGCACCGACGAGAGCCTCGCCGCGCGCCTCAAGATTCTGCAACGAGACTGCGGCCAGCTCTTCCGCATCGCCGCCTTGAGCGGACTGCATGGCATGGAACTAAAGTTCCTCGCTCTGCCGTGGGGTGATGCGACCGACGAAAAGCGCGAATTGTTTTCACTCGTCGCTCAATCCATCGCGATCAGCGGCGACACCGCCGCGATCAAGAATCTCCGAGAGTTTGCCAGCCACACTGCCGCCTGGCAAAAGGACGCCCTGCTCAAAGGCATCAACTCCATCACTCCGGAACTCCAATCTCCATCCATCGTGAGCAAACGCACGACCCCGCTCGCGCCCGATCAGCAAAAGCAATTCGACCTCGGCAAACAGCACTTCGCCGCCGTCTGTGCCGCGTGCCACCAGCCGCACGGTGGTGGCGTGCCGGGCGCGTTTCCGCCGCTCGTCGGCAGCGAGTGGGTGATGGGCGATCCCGCGCGGCTCATCCGCATCGTGCTACAAGGCGTCTATGGCCCGATCGAGGTCAAAGGCCAGCCGTGGAATCTCGCCATGCCCGGCCAGGGGATGAATCCGCTGCTCGACGAGGCGAAGATCGCCGCCGTTCTCAGCTATGTGCGCAACGAATGGGGCAATGAAGCCTCATTCATTGGCGCGAAGATGGTTTCCGAAATCCGCGGGCAAACGACCGGTCGCATGTTGCCGTGGACCGTCGCCGAATTGAACGGCATCACAGCGTCGCCACTCAAGGATGCAGCCATCGTCGCCTCAGCCGACGGCTCTTTCGTTCTCCCGGCCAGCAGAGCCCGCATCTACGGCCAGAAGCTCGCGTATCGCCCTTCACTTGATGTCCTCGCTCCTTGGACAGTCGCAGATGATTCCGCCGAGTGGATCATCGAAGCCAAACAAGCTGGCGAGTACGCAGTCTTCGTCGAACTCGCAGCCGACGACGATTCCGCCGGCGACCGCTACACCATTCAGACCGAAGGCTCACAGACCACCGGCACTGTCCAGTCCACTGGCGGCTACGAGAATCCCACGCCGCAGAAAGCCGGCACTCTGAAGCTCAAAGCCGGCATCAACCACATTCTCATGCGTCCGGAAGGCCCGCTGAAGCGCGAGCTGGCCGACGTGCGGTCCGTCGTGCTGAAATCGGGCGGCATGCATAGACCTGCACCGTAGGCCAACCCGATCCCGCGTGCCCGAGGCGGAACCTCGATGCGTGCCACCCTGCGTCTCATCCTACGGGTGTGGAGCTTGGTTGAGTTGATCGACCGGCGCGCCGCGGTGCTCGTCGATGAATTTCTCGGGTGACAGGCGGTTCAACGGCGTGTCGGCATAGCCCACACCGGGGTTCACATACGGGCCGGCGCGCACCTCGAAGTGGAGGTGCGCGAAGTACTGACCGCCGGCCGTGCCCACGGTGCCGATCTGCTCGCCTCGCGTCACGAGTTGATCGGGCCTGACGAGACTCTTCTCGAGGTGTGCATACAACGTCTGGTAAACCGCGAAGCCGCCAGGCGCCCCCGCCTCCTGCACGCGGTGCGCAAGAATGATCATGTTCCCCCATCCGGCGCCCGGCACTCCGGCATAAACCACGCGTCCAGTACCGGCGGCAAAGACCGCATCGCCGAGATCGGAGTTCTCGCCGCCGATGCCGTTGAGATCATCGCCAAGATGACGCGTGATGCGGAACGGCTGCGCATTGTAGGTGAGCGCTGCGTTTTGCGAGCCCATCGGATAATCGAACCGCACGGCCTCGGGCAGTGACGCCACCTCGAGGGGACCGAGCCGGATGAAAGCGGAGTCAAACGGCCGCGCAGGTTCCATCACCAACGAGGTCTGTGGAGCGGCCGGCGATTTCACTCCCGGTCCCGGCTCGGGCAAAGCACGAGGCGGCGTCCCGATGCCGGAAGCAGCCGCTGCGGGGCCCGCCGTGGCCGCGGATGGCGCTCTCACCGGACGCTGCACAGACGGCACGACGGACGACGTGCCCGCGGCATCGCGTGCCTCCGTGGCCGTGGATGGCGGCACCACCGGGCGCTGAGGCGCCAAGTCGCGTCCGTGCCACACCAGCCACACGGCGGCGACGATGACGACGAGCGTGACGAGCACACGGAGCCAGAGACGGAGACGATTCATGGCGAGGTCCGCGCGGCGGCGGGTCCAGACGAGCCGAGCCTAGCCGCAGTCTTCGCCGTTGTCAGCGGCGGGTTCGTGCCTATCCTCGGCGCGTGCCAAAAATCGACGATCAGGCGCGCACGAAACTCGAGAGCTTTCTGACCAGCCAGGGACTGCGCCAGACCAAGCAGCGTGAGGTCGTCATCGAGGCAGCCTTTGCCACCGACGAGCATTTCAGCGCCGAAGATTTGCTGCGCCGCGTCCGGAAGATCGACCGCACCGTCTCCCGCGCCACCGTGTACCGCTCGCTGGCCCTGCTCGTCGAGAGCGGGCTGCTGCGTGAGGTGGACCTGGGCCGCGAACAGACCTACTACGATCCGAACTTCCTCGAAAAGCCCCAGCACAACCACCTCATCTGCAAGGACTGCGACCGCGTGGTGGAGTTCGAGGACGAGCACATCGCGCTGCTCGAGGACTGCATCACACGCCGGCTCGGATTTCGACCTGCCACCAAAAGCATCCGCATCGAGGCCAATTGCGAGGAACTCGCCCGCATGGGCACATGCAGGAATCGGAAATGACGTGAAGGCAGCCGGCGCCCGCATCGGTTGGTCGGCAGCGTGCCGTTACGCCTCCGCATCCCGGTGCACCGTCTCGATTCCAAAGGCGGGCACGCAGATCGCCACATACTCCGCGCCTTCGTCGCCCGGCGTGCTGTAGCTGACCCACTCGCCGGCGTGGGCGATGACGCCCTGGCCGGCGGTCACGTCGAGCGAGCCGCCTTTGTGCTCCACGCGCAGCGTACCCTTCAGCACCAGCGTGTATTCCTCAAACTCCGGCGTCTGCCCCGGCTCCACCCAGCCGCCCGGGCTGCGCATGTGGGCGACGCTGATGCCGCTGTGACCGGAATTCACACGGCCGATGTATTCGTCGATGAGCTTGGGCTTGTTGCCGGCGGAAGTGATGCGCGTGGGCTTTGCGATGAGCGTGGGCATGGCAGCTTTATGAAGGAAAGCGCGCGTTTGCACAAGCAAAGAAAGTCGTGTTCCATGCCGCCCGTTTTCCCCGCCCCACTGCCATGAAAAAACCAACCGCTCTTCTTTTCGCGCTTCTCGTTTCCCTCCGTGCCGCCACGGCCGCCGATCAACTTTGGATCGAGGCCGAGTCGTTCAAAGATCGCGGCGGCTGGGTGCTGGATACGCAGTTCATCAGCATCATGGGCTCACCGTATCTCATGGCGCACGGCATGGGCCGGCCGGTGAAGGATGCGACGACGACGATCGATGGCATCGAGGGCAAGGTGACGGTGTGGCTGCGCACGAAAAACTGGGTGGGGCCCTGGGATGCGCCGGGCGCGCCGGGGCGCTTCGGAGTGAGCGTGGGCGGGCAGAAGCTGGCGCATGAATTTGGCGCGACGGGCAAGGACTGGCAGTGGGAGAATGGCGGCAGCGTCGAGGTGAAAAGCGGCGCCCAGATCGCGCTGCACGATCTCACGGGATTCGACGGTCGTGTCGATGCGATTTTGCTCAGCAAGGACGCGGGCTTCACGCCGCCGAATGATTTCCCGGCGACGAACAAGCTGCGCCGGCAGCTTCTCGGTCTGCCTGAGCGGGCGCCGGAGACGGAGGAATTCGATCTCGTCGTGGTCGGCGGTGGTTACTCCGGTCTCGGCGCGGCGATCTCGGGTGCGCGTCAGGGATTGAAGGTCGCGCTGGTGCAGGATCGTCCGGTGCTCGGTGGCAATGGATCGAGCGAGATCCAGGTGTGGGCTCAGGGCGGCACGCGTCGCGGTTTGTATCCGCATCTCGGCGAGATCGTGGAGGAGTTTGCCGATCGCGCGAGCAACAGCCCGGCGGCAACGCCGGATGAGTTCAACGACAAGCTGAAGGAAGACACCGTGCGTGCGGAGAAAACGATGCAGCTTTTCCTCAACACGTATGTGCATGGCGTCGAACTGAACGGCGACAAAACGATCCGCTCCGTCACCGGTCTCGATACGCAAAAGGGCCGCGAGACGCGCATTCGCGGGAAGTTGTTTGTCGATTGCACCGGTCACGGCACCGTCGGCGCGCTGGCGGGCGCGAGCTTCATGATGGAAGAGCAGGGCCGCATGGGCATGAGCAACATGTGGGTGATGAAGAAGACCGACACACCGCATCCGTGGCCCGACACGCCGTGGTCACTGCAGTTTGGTCTCGACGATTTTCCGCATCCGCGGCCGATGGGCGGCATCGGCGAGAAGAACAAGGCGAATCAAGAAGGCTATGATCTCGGCTACACCCCCGAGCCGCATCCCGAGGACTACCTGCATGGCGAGTGGTTCTGGGAGAGCGGCTTCAACAAGCACCCGATCAACGACCTCGAACTCATCCGCGATCACAACTTCCGCGCGGTCTATGGCGCGGTGACGGCGATGCGCAAACTCGCGCCGGAGAAATACGGCAGCTTCGACCTCCAATGGCTCGCGTTCATCGGCGGACCGCGCGAATCGCGCCGCATCATCGGCGACTACGTGCTGCAAGGTGAGGACATGGTGAAGAACACGATTTTCCCCGACGGCTGCGTGCCGACCACATGGGACCAGGACCTGCACTATCCGAAGGAGCAGTATGCCGCGAAGTTCCCCGACAACCCCTTCATCTCGCGCGCTGAGTTTGGAAAACACACTGACAAGCGCAATGGCTACCCGGTGCCGTATCGCTGCTTCTATTCCAAGGACATCGGCAATCTCTTCATGGCCGGCCGCACGATCAGCGTGGAGCGCCATGCGCTCGGCAGCACGCGCGTGATGCGCACCTGCGGCATGATGGGTGAGGTCGTCGGCAAGGCGGCGTGGATTTGCGTGCGCCATCACACCACGCCGCGCGGTGTGTATGAGCAGTATCTCGACATTCTCAAAGACCTCATGAGCCAGCCCGGTGCGATGCGTCGCGATTCGCTCGAAGCGGCACTGTATCTGCCGGCGAATGCGAAGAAGCTGCCTGAGCCGGCCATCGCCGCAGACTGGATCGATCCGAAGAAGCTGGAAGGAATCGTCATCGACGACGAAAACGCCGATCTCACCGGCAAGTGGGCCAGCGGCGAGGGGCTGAAGCCGTTCGTCGGCAAATGCTACCGCTACACGGCCGAGAAAGGCGCGAGCGCGCGTTTCGCATTCTCCGTCCGTGAGACGGGCAACTATGAGGTCCGCATCTACTGGCAGCCGCATCAGAACCGCGCCAAGAGCGCACCCGTCACCGTGTTCAGCGCCGATGGCGAGAAATCGTTCACGGTGGATCAAACGAAGAAGACCGAGCTTCCAAAAGGCGCGCACAGCCTCGGCACCTTCAAGTTCACCGCCGGCCAGGAAGCGTCCGTCGTCTTCCGCACCGAAGGTTCCCAGGGCAACGTGCATCTCGATGCCGTGCAGGTGCTGCCGGCCAAATGATGAGATGCCCGGCACATGGGGACCGGTGACCGGAGGCAGCCGCTGACCACCCATGCCCCCGCGCCCGCGCCGCTCCGGCTCCTCACTTCAGGACCTGCTCGAAAAAGCCCTTCATCTCCTCCCAGCTCGCCTTGTCCGCGGCCTCGTTGTAGGCGGCACCCTTGGAGTTGTCATTGCCGGCGGCCTTCTGGGTGAAGGCATGAACGGCGCCAGGATACTGCACCAGCTTGTATTCGACGCCGTTGTTCTTCATCTCCGCCTCGAAGGCGGCGAGGTCTTCCTTCTTGACGAACGGATCGTCCGCACCGTGGAGGGCGAGCACCTTGCACTTGATGTTCCGCCCGTCGGCGGGCACAGGCGAATCCAGCCCACCGTGGAAGCTGACCACGCCTTTGAGCAGTGCGCCGCTCCGCGCGAGTTCGATGACCGCCGTGCCGCCGAAACAATAGCCGATGGCGGCGATGCGTGCGGGGTCGGTGTTCGGGTCCTTGCGCAGCACGTCGAGCGCGGCATTGACACGCTCGCGGAGCAACGGGCGGTTGCTCTTGAACTTGCCGGCTTCCTGTCCGGCAGCCGGTGGCTGGGGGCGGACGCCTTTGCCGTAAACATCGCAGACCAGCACGTTGTAGCCCAGCGCGGCGAGCATGTGCGCACGCATTTTTTCGTTGTCACTCACACCGGTCCATTGGTGGACGATGAGCACCGCGGGGCGCTTCCCCTCCTTGGATGCGTCCATGGCGCTCCAGCCTTCACATGTGATGCCTCCGGTCTTGTATTCGACCGCCTTCTCCTTGATGTCTGCTCCCACCGCCGGCGAGACGACGCCCGCCAAAGCCAGAAGCACTGCAAAAACTCTGCTCATGGCACGCATCATAGACAGACTGCGGCGGGATCGCAACGCAGGGAACGAAGAATGTGGCGCACGCCCGGGGCTTACGCATGAATTGCTTCTGAGTGAATTCCCACGGATTGGACTTCTTCTGAATCCATCTGTGGAATCCTGAATCTTGCGGGGAAAACCATAGATTTGAGGCTTGCGCCTTCGGTTCATGCGCAAGCCCTGGCGCACGCCGGGCACTCAACGCGCAAAGTTTGCGGCTGGACAAACGGCCCGCGCCCGGTAAAACGCACCATCATGAACCCGACCACCGCCTCGTCCCGCCGCCAGTTTTTGAAAGGCACCGCCGCAGCCATCGGCTTTCCGACCATCGTCCCGTCCACCGTCTTCGGCCAGAACGCGCCGAGCAACCGCATCACCATGGCCGCCGTGGGCTGGGGCATGCAGGGGCCGGGGAATACCGCCGCATTCATGAATGAAGCGGACTGCCAGATGGTGGCCGTGTGTGATCTCGACAAGAAGCACCTCGAGTCCGCGGTGAATACGATCAACAAGAAGTACGGCAACACCGACTGCAAACCCTGCCACGACTACCGCGAGCTGATGGCGCGCAAGGACATCGACGCCGTGATGCTCGCCGTACCGGACAACTGGCACGCCCTGGTCGCCATCGAGGCGCTCAAGAACGGCAAGGACGTGTACGGCGAGAAGCCTCTCGCCCGCACCATCGCCGAGCAGCAGGCCATCGTAAAAGCCGTGCAGCAATACAAGCGCATCTGGCAGACCGGAAGCTGGCAGCGCTCACAGGACCGCTTCCGCATCGCCGCCGAAATCGTGCGCAACGGACTCATCGGCAAGATCACGAACGTCGAGGTCGGCCTGCCTTCAGGCCACCACGACTTTGCCGGCACGGCGGACAAGAACCAGGTCACGCCGCCACCAGCGGAGCTGGATTATGAAATGTGGATCGGCCCCGCGCAGATGGAGCCGTACATCGAAGCGCGCATCCACAAGAACTGGCGTTGGAATTACAACATCGGCGGCGGCCAGCTTCTCGACTGGATCGGCCACCATTGCGACATCGCGCACTGGGGCATGGACGCCGACGGCACCGGACCCGTCGAAATGAAGCCCATCCAGGCGGACTTCCCGCCCCGCACCGACATGTGGAACACGGCCACGAAGTACCGCGCCGAGGCAAAGTATGCGAACGGCATCAACATGATCATCGCCGACCAGGGCAGCGGCGTGAAGATGGGCACGAAGTGGACCGGCACGGACGGCTGGGTGTGGGTGGACCGCGGCGGATTCGACTGCTCGAACCCGGCCTGGAAGAAAACCGTCAAGCGCCGTGACGGTGACAAGATCGTCGAAGGCTTCGAGGCGATGAAGCTCGGGGACGACGTGATCAAGGCACGCCTCTACGAGACGCGCGGCCATCAGCGGAACTTCCTCGACTGCGTCAAGAGCCGCCAGCCGACCATCACGCCCGTCGAGACCGCGCACCACAGCGCCATCCCGGGCCACCTCGCGCTCATCTCCCTCATGGTCAACCGCACCATCAAATGGGACCCGGCCAAGGAAGAAATCCTCGGCGACGCCGATGCCGGCAAGCTGCTGCATCGCGAGTACCGCGGCCCGTGGAAGCTGGCGTAAGGGCAAGGCCGCAAGTGTGCAGCCCGCCGCCAGCCTCCCGGCCCGTGCGTCAGGTCACTGCGCGTACGAAACGCGCCGACCGGGGTAGATTCCACTGGCAATCGAAGCCGCAGACCGTGACGGACACACGGGGACGTCCGGCTTCGAGTCCCGCTCGAAGCTACTTCTTCTCCTTCTCCGCCTTCAGCTTCTCGATGGCGGCACGCGCATCGGCCAGCGTAGTCCCGGGCTTCAGCCCGCACCCGCGTCGCTACACGAGTAGCCTTCGATCTCACCTCGCCCGCCATCGAAGCCCAGCGGCCTGCGGCGTGGTCACGCGCTCAAGCGCATGACTACTTTGACTTCTCCGCTTGGATCGTCTCGATGACGGCGCACGCATCGGCCAAAGTAGTCCCGGGCTTCAGCCCGCACCCGCGTCGCTACACGAGTAGCCTTCGATCTCACCTCGCCGGTCAGCGAAGGCCAGCGGCCTGCGACGTGGTCACGCGCTCAAGCGCATGGCTACTTTGGCTTCACCGCTTGGATCGTCTCAATGGCGGCGCGCGCATCGGCCAAAGTAGTCCCGGGCTTCAGCCCGCACCCGCGTCGCTATGCGAGCAGCCTTCGATCTCACCTCGCCCGCCATCGAAGCCCAGCGGCCTGCGGCGTGGTCACGCGCTCAAGCGCATGACTACTTTGGCTTCACCGCTTGGATCGTCTCAATTGCGGCGCGCGCATCGGCCAAAGTAGTCCCGGGCTTCAGCCCGCACCCGCGTCGCCACGCGAGTAGCCTTCGATCTCACCTCGCCCGTCATCGAAGCCCAGCGGCCAGCGACATGGTCACGCGCTCAAGCGCATGGCTACTTTGGCTTCTTCTTCGCCTTCAGCTTCTCGATGGCGGCGCGCACCTCATCTTCCCACGGCAGCTTCTCGTCCTTCGCCGGATCATACAGCGGCAGCACGGGCACGGGGACGTTCATCTGCCGGAGCAGTTCGGTGGTCTGGGTGAGTTCGTAGCGGCGCACATACGGCTCGCCGTCGGCCCAGGCCCATTTGTAGGCGGCGAGGGCGTGGTGCTTCGCCTGCTCGGGGTCGCCGAGGGCGAGCCAGAGCTGGGCGAGGCGGCGATGCGCGGGGTCGCGGAGTTGGGCCAGGCGCTCGGCTTCTTCGCGGGGATTGGCGAGCTGGCCGAGGTGGTGCTTGGCCACGGCGAGGCCGGTCTCGGAGGCGGCATCAATGACCGACCGGGTATCGCGGGCCAGGCGCACGGCCTCCTGATAGCTCTCTGCCGCCAGCGCCCACTCGCCCTGCGTCAGCCGCCAGTCGCCGCGCAGGCGGTGGAGAGAGCGGATGATGCCGCGGTCTTTGCCCTGGGCCGCTAGGCGCTCGGCCTCGGCCAGGTGCGCTTCCTGCAAGCTGCCCTGCCAGAAGTGAAACCACGCATAATGCGTCTCAGCCAATCCGGGCCGATAGAAGGCGCGCGACCAAGCGCGGCCCATGGGGTCGAGCAGGCTCCAGGTGGCGGCGGCCTCCGCCCACTGGCCCAGCCTCGACTGGTCGGCGAAAAGGTTGAGTCGGCTCACGAAAACGCCTTCCTTGTTTTCGCTCAAGGTGGCGACCTCCAAGGCGAGGGAATCCGTGCGGAGCGCTTGGACGAGCCGATTCTGGGCGGTCAGATTGAGCGAGATGTTGCGGAACTTCGTCGCCGTATTCGTCCAATCTTCGGCTTCCAAGTCGGCTCGGAGGCCAGCGCCGTAGGCGGCGAGAGCGGCAGCCAGTTCACCGCAACAGTTCAAGGCTATCGCCGCGCAACTTGCCAGATAGGAACTGGCTCTGGAGAACCCCTCTTTCGGCAGTTCGCCCCAGCCGTTGGGGAAGAAGGGCTTCAGCAAGGACAAGACTTCGACATAGGCATTGAGGTTGAACAGGAGCGCATTCGACAAAGAACCCCGGTAGGCATCCACCGCCTGCTGGTAGTGGCCGAGCTTCAGCAGGGTGCGGACGACGTGCAGGCCGCTGCGCACGTCCTCCAGCGTTTCGGCTTCCTCGTAGGGGCGGTGGGGCTGGACGGTGAAGTGGTCCACCACGCGCTGGCCGTGGCGTTCGCGGTCCGCCGCCGCCATTGCGCCCGAGGCGACGCCGCGGACGACGGGGTGCAGGTCATACTTCCGCGTGCGGCCCTCCCATTGCAGCAGGCCGCGCTGCTCTAGGTCTTTGACGGTCGCTTCCAGCTTCTTCGGCGCGGCGCGGAACGCCGGTGATTCGAGCCACGCCTGCACGGCAGGTTGGGCTCTCCATTTTGAAAGTGCAGCTTCGTATTCCTTCCGCAGTTCGGCTTTCTCCTCCTCGTCTGAGAATTCCCACTCCCAGTCCTTCTCCGGCGGCTCCGGCTTCTCCACCTCCTCCGGCTCCGGTGGCAGGTGGGGATTGAAGGCTTTGAGCGTCTCGTAGTCCACGGAGTCGGTGAGCAGGGCGAGGGTGGAGAGGAGCTGGCGGCTGGCGTCGGGCAGCTCTTTGATCGCAGCCTCAAGGATGTGGTTGCGGCGCTGGATGAGGTCGAGGCTGGCGAGGTCGAGCGCGGCTCCGCCGTCGGGGGCGGCGGACCAGGCGTCGAAGTCGCCGCGCGCGGGCAGGTAGTTCGCGATGAGGCCGCCGAGGATGCCGATGACGAGCGGGTGGTTGTCGCAGTTGGCGGTGAGGTAGCTCTGGATGGCGTCGCTTTTCCCCTCGATGCCGCAGGAGCGCAGGAGGGCCTCGGCATCCGGCGGGCGCAGGCCGGGGAGGGTGATGCGCTTCGCGCCGGGGATGGTCTGGCCGGAGGGATTCAGCAGGACGCGCGGGGTGAGGCGGGAGCTGACGAGGAGCTTCGACGGGGCGGCGGCGGCGAGGGCGCGGAGGAGGTCGTTGTCCTCGTCGCGGATGGCGTCGCAGGGGTTGCGGTTGACGATTTTGTCGGTGGGGATGTTCGCCTCCTCGTCGGGGACTTCGGCGGCATCGATGCGGTGATAGGCGACGAGGATGCGCTCGAGTCCATCGAGGATGAGCAGCCAGGGCCGGGCATGAAGCTGGGCGAGGAGGTCGTCCTTCAACTCGGCGGTCTTCTTTTTCGCGAAGTCCTCCTGCGGACGCTCCGTCATGTAGGCGAGGGCGTGGCGGCAGAAGTCCTCCATGCTCGCGCCGCCCTCGTAGAACGAATACCAGAAGCGCCCGGCCCAAGGCTGATCCGCCGGGCGCGCGGCGAGGGCGTGTCGGAGATTGGTCGTCCACTCCCAGGTGAGCATGCTCTTGCCATTGCCGCCGATGGCTTCGAAGAGGAGCAGGTTTGTGGGATCGGCCGGCGCGGCCCAGTCGGAGAGGAGCTGGAGCTCTGCGGCGCGCCCGACGAACTTGTGCGAGCCGATGTAGTCGGGCTCGGCGTAGAAGGCGGGAGGCTTGGGGAGGCCGGTGGGCAGTAAGCCAGAAGGCGGTGCGTCAGTGGGCGGTGGTGGATTGGTTGGCGTGGATGATTCGAGATGGCGCTGCATCTCGGAAAGCGGAGCGCCGATGATTTCCTTCAACTGTTCCAGGCTTTCGAAGGTGCCGTAAACGCGATTCACCGCTGAGCTTGGAGCCGACTTCTTTGCCAGTTTACGGAATGCTTCGAGCTTCTTGCGCTTACTCGCATCGAGTTCGATCTCCGACTCAATGCGCGGGTGATGGTCCCCCATCAGGAACAACAGCACCGGCCGCTTTAATCGAACGGCCTCGCGATATTCCAGTTCGGTGATCGACAGCTTCTTGGGATTACGCGTGGGACATTCCGGCGTCTGTCCATACTTGCGCCCAATGATCAGGATATAAGCGGCACTCTTCGCCACCATGCCGAGCGATGCATCCACCACATCGCCAGTGAGCTTCGCATCACTGAACTCCATGCCGACGGGATGCATGTCGTGTTTGCTGATGGCTTGGATCAAAGCGTTCCGATGCTCCTTCAAATCCGTGAAGGTGCTGGACACCATGACTTGCGGAACAGGCTTCGGCGCTGGGGAGACTTCGTCAGACATGGCGCGATTCTGAACGGGAGCTTGTAACTTGGCAAGATGGTCCGCGCATTCTTTGTGCGACGAGGCATCGGCTCGCGTCACGGTCCGTTGGAGTCCCGGCTTCAGCCGGTCACGCTGCGAAGTACACACGCAGACTTTCGCCGCTCTCGTTTGCCGAGCGGACCGCAGGACGTTCCAGCAGCGACACCATGTGCCGCGCTCTGCCAACCGCCTGAAGGCGGGACTCCAACATTCGCGTCCGGACGCGAATGATTGCGGGGATCGCTGAGGTGAAAGCCAGTCGGGGCGTGTCGCTGGATCGACTGGCTTACTTTCCAAGAAAACGATCCCTGCCCTTCGCGAGGGCTTCGATTTTGCGGTCGGCGATGCTGCGTTTGAGCATCCAGAAGCCGCAGTCGGGGTGGATGAACTTCACGCGACCGGCGCCGAGCTTTTTCTCGGCGCGCTCGATGCGCATGGCGATGTCGTCGGCGGTTTCGACGTGGTTCACCTTGATGTCCACGACGCCGAGGCCGACGCCGATCTTTGGATCGAGATCGCGCAGGGCGTCGAGGTCGGCTTCGGGGCGGTGGGCCAGCTCGAGCACGAGGTGATCGGCATGGAGGCTGTTCAGGAAATCGATGAGCGGCTTCCACGCGCCTTTTTGAATCGTCTGGCCGCCGTAGTTGCCGAAGCAGAAGTGGACGGCGGTGCGCACCTTCACGGCGTCGAGGATGCGGTTGATGGCCTTAGCGGCGAGCGGGCCGTCCTTGGGATTGCCGGGGATGTTGGCCTCATCGACCTGCACGCACGCGCAGTCGAGTTCCCCGGCCTGAGCGGCCATGGCGTCGGCAATGGCGAGCGTCATCGCCTCGAAGTCGCCGTAATGCAGATCGAGCAGCGTGCGCGAGAGCATGTAGGGACTGGTGAGGGTGAACTTGAAATCGCCGCCAGCAACCTTCGCGGCACGCGCGCAATCTTCGGGCAGATTGAGCACGCCTTCCGTGATCGGTCCCCGCACGACGGCGGCGGGCTTCGCGCGCCAGACCATCTCCTGCTTCGCGCGGAATTGCGCGGTCTCGGCACGACCGACGCGTCCGTCGATGCCGCCGAGGCTGCGGAGGAAGTACTCGATCATGCCGTTGGTATCCGGGTGATTGATGTCGAAGCGATACAGCTCGCCGTCGGTGGGCAGGTCGATGCCGGCCTGCCGCTGGATGTCGAAGACGACGCGCGTGGCATCGACGACGGCCTGCTCGCTGGGCAGCGCATTGAGCCATTCAGGCACGGGATAGGAACCTACGGTGGTGGTGAGGATGGAAGGGGCGGGCATGACGGGGATGGTGGTTCGTGGATGGTCGAATGCGGCTCCCGAAGGCTTGGAGCAGCGAGCTCCACCATCACGAATCCATGACCCAGCGGCAACCCGCCGGCTTGGCAGTATCCGGGCAGGGGCATGGCAGGACTTGATGCGGCAGAGCTGCAGACGCCCGCGCGCGACGGCTCAGCGCTGGTGGCGCGGCGGATAAGCCGGCGGACCCGCATGTGGAGGCGGTGGTGGCGGCGGCACGGCCGAAGACCCGGGTGGCGGAGGCGGAGGAGGTGGTGGTGGCGGCGGCACTGACAGGTGTGGTGCGCCGCTGGTTTGCAGCACTTTGCCGAGAGTAGCCACCATCCCGGCCACGTCGCCAAGATTGCCGGGGATGATCATGGTGTTCGTCGCCTTCGCCAGATTTCCAAATTCACCGATGTAGCGCTCGGCCACGCGGAGATTCACTGCCTCCGCGCCACCGGGCTGGCAGATGCTCTGCGCGATGCGCGCGATGCCGTCAGCCGTGGCCTGGGCGAGCAGTTCGATTTCACGCGCCTTGCCCTCGGCCTCGTTGATCTGCTTGAGCTTGAGCGCCTCGGACTGCTTGATGGTTTCCTGCTTGTGGCCTTCGGCGATGTTGATGCGCGACTCGCGGTCGCCCTCTGAGAGCGCCACCTGCGCGCGGCGTTCGCGCTCGGCACGCATCTGCTTCTCCAGCGCATCCTTCACGCTCTGCGGCGGATTGATGTTCGAAATCTCATACCGCATGATCTTCAGACCCCACGGCTCGGATGCCTTGTCGAGCGCCTCGATGAGCTTGGCGTTAATGTTCTCGCGCTCCTCGAAGGTGCGGTCGAGTTCCAGCGTGCCGATCACCGAGCGCAGGCTCGTCTGCGCGAGCTGGCGGGAGGCGAAGTGGTAGTTGTCCACGCCGTAAGTGGCGCGCGCGGGATCGAGCACCTGCATGAATAGCACGCCGTCGATCTCGATGGAGATGTTGTCCTTGGTGATGCAGACCTGCGAGGGGACATCGATCACCTGCTCCTTGAGCGTGTGCCGCGCCACGATGTTGTCGATGAACGGGATGAGAACGTGGAAGCCCGCGTCGAGCGTACGGTTGTACTTGCCCAGGCGCTCCACGATGTACGCCTGCTTCTGCGGCACGACCCGCGCGCCTTTGAGAATGGCGGTGATGATCACGACCATCACGCCCACTGCCACGATGCCACTGCCTTCGATCATGTTTTCGATCTCCTGTGTTGAGGTTTGAATGTTGAAATATGACTCCCGTTCCGCCAGACCGCGGACCGTGGAAAAAAATGGGGCGCTACACCTTGCGCCTCACCTTGAGGCACAGGCCGTCGATGTCCGTGATCACGGCAGTTTCGCCCGCGGCCAGCGCCTCGTCCGCTTCGGCCGTCCACGCCGCACCCTTGAACTCCACCTTTCCCTGCACGCCGGGCCCGATGGCCGCCGTCACGCGCACGGGCTTGCCGGCGAATTCGTCGAGATCGCGGCTCGTGTCGGGATTCGACGTCGAGAAGCCCATGAACCATGTCTTGCACAGGCGCCGCAGGCCCACGAGCAGCACGAGCGACGAGACGGCGAAAAGGATCATCTGCGAGTCGAGCGACTGCGTCCAGCCCAGACGGGTGGTGAGCGCAGTGATCCATGCGCCGAGTCCGATGAACACCAGCACCACGCCTGGCAGGGCAAGCTCTGCCAGCACGAGGACCAGTCCGATGGTAAACCACATTTGCGCGGGGGACATGACGACCACGATTCTGCGGACGTCCCGCCGGGCAGGCAAATGGAATTCGGGCGGGATTTTCCAGATCGCGCCGGCCGCCGCGGAGCGTCACCCGCGGCTTTCGGCGTTCGCGGCTCCCATCCGGCGTTTCCGATCCTGGTGCCGATGGCGGGACTCGAACCCGCACTCTGGTTTCCCAAATACGGATTTTAAGTCCGTTGCGTCTGCCATTCCGCCACATCGGCCGATGAAGCACCTCCCAAGCCGGGCCGCATTAAACCGTACTTCGCGCTCTTGGCGAACGGAAAAGGAGGCCCGCGCGAAAGCGGCCGCAGCGTGCACACGAAGCCCGGAAAGAAAAACGAGCTTGCCATGGGATTCACGGAGGCCCGCAGATTGTTTCCTGGGTGCGATCTGTGGGAATGGTGTCAGGGGAATGAGAAGAGCGGTGAATGGGGGCGCCGCGCTGCCAATGCGCAGCAGGGCGAATGAAATCCAGCAGCTCAGAAGACTGGCGCGATGGACTGGCAAAACGAGCAGGCCGGGACCAAATCCCACATGCAAGCCGATCATCCCGAAATGGAGCAGCGCACTACTTTGAAGTCTGTCAATAGTCGCAGCCTGACCCCCGTTCCCTGACCCCCGTTCCCCAAGCCGCTCACTCTGCGTCCCGAGCAGCGCACGGCACACGTTAGGCGTTGCCTCAAAGTTTGACGTGGCTTTAATCGACCCGGCTTCGCCATTTCACTCTCAACCTTTTCCCGAAACATGAGACCGACCCGACGGCTTTCCTCTGCTTTGCTTCTTGCTCTCGCAATGGCGTCATGCGCGAATCCAAAGCAGACGTCGCAGCACAAATTCAAGTGCGCCAATGATCCGAAGTTCAAAGAGCGTTGGGAGCATGCCGTGATCAAGGACGACTGCCCGATCGTGGACGTTCACACTCATCTCTTCAATTCGCGCTACATGCCGCTCAAGCATGTGGTGAAGGCCCGGATGTGGGCGGCGGGTGCATCGAAGCCGCTAACGCTGATCGCCAACGGACTCGGCCTCACCGATGCTGCTGCGGTGCTGCTCGCGACCCGCACACCGGCGGACAAGTATGAAGCCGCCGCACGCCAGAAGCTGGTGGACGCCTACCTCGCCCGGCACGGCGGCAGTGCGCTTAATGATGTCGATCTCTTCCACGCCATGGCGCATTCCCAGGTGAGCAATCCGAAGCTTGACCTGCCTTTTCGAGATCGCCTTCGCGGCAGTCCCGAGGACATCGGGCCGCTCGAATACCTCGCCTACGAGACGTTTGGCGAGGGATTTCTGGTGGACTACATCGCGAAGTGGTTCGTCCACGACCCGGCTGATGGCGTGAGCGCCAATGGCGTGGCGTCTTTTGCCGTCGGCATGATGTCGGAGGAGGGCGAGAGCTTGAAACGCATGGAGCGGCTTTTCCCCCAGGTCGATCTCTTCGTCTATCAGAGCATGGATCTGGTGCCATCGTTTTACGCCGGCCACACGCACGCTTATTCCTACAGCCGTGACGACAACCACGACGACAGCACCCACAAGCCTGCGGCGTCGCTACCCCGCATCCGCGAGCTTTGCAAAGAAAGTGACGGACGGCTCATCCACTTCGTAGCGTGGAATCCGTTTCGGACGTTGAATCGCGAGGGCGGAGCGGTCCCCTCGTTGCAGCTGGTAAAACAGGCGGTGCAGAACGGTGCGTCGGGTGTGAAATTCTATCCGCCGCTGGGGTACCGGCCGTCATGCAACGACTTCACCGGCTACAAAAAGCCCTTTTTCCTGTCCGAAGCGCGCAAGCAGTGGAACAACCGTTACCTGGGCAATCATCCGCACGGAAGGGAGACGGACGTACTGAAGCAGCGGGCACAGGAAATGGACCGCGTGAACGAGGAACTTTTCGCGTGGTGCGCGGACAACGACATCCCGATCTTCAGCCACTGCAACACGGGCGAGTTCCGCGCCTACTACACCGAGGAGTACGCCGAGAATGCGAACCCTGCCTACTGGGAACCCGTGCTGAAAAAGCACCCGAAGCTGCGCTTGTGCTTCGGCCACGCCGGCGGTGTCACCGACTGGTATGGCAAGTGCGCGCAACCTTCCGGTCATGTCCCTGGCACGGAAAAGTGGGGCGAGTGCGTGCGGCGGCTCTGCCGAACCTATCCGAACGTGTATTGCGAATTCGGCATTCACGAAGACATCGCGCATCCCGAGACGGCGGAGTTCATCTATGACACCCTCTTGCGGGAGCTTCCCGAACGGGGCGATGGCAAATGGAAGCTGGCCGACAAGGTGATGTACGGTTCCGACTACTTCATGCCGGTCAGCGTCACTCCCAAGCAGTACCTCGAGGGCTTCCAGCGCATCTTCAGCCTTCGGGGAATGGAAATCTACAAAGCACGGTTCTTCTCAGGCAACGCCATGAAGTATCTGAAGCGGAAGGTCGCAAACCGCTTCTGAAGCCCGGCCTTACCACGAAGCCATCACCTCGAAGGCGTAGCCGCGGAGGTACTCCGTCTCCGGCTGTCCGGCGATGATGGGGTGGTCGGGGCGTTGCGAATAGACGGCGACCTGACGGAACGTACGTTTGGCATCGACCGACGCATCGACGATCATCCGGTGGAACCCCACCTTCAACGACTTCCGCCATGCCATTGACGATTACCTCAACGCATTGAACTCAACGACCGAGGAACTCCGCTCCCTGCTCACCTTGAACTTCCAGTTCTTCTCAAAATGAAAATTCATGCTGCGCGGGAGTGTATCCAGGCGAAAACGGCAAAGCACCCACCACAGCAGGCCGTGCCGCCCCGCCCGAAGATGCGACACCTGCATTTTACAGCAGCCTGCTAATTGGCAGCTACCCGACTGGACTTGGGCTGTGGTTCTGCCAGGTAGAGATACATGATTGCCATGGCATCAATCGCATGTCCTGTTTTGTTGTCATACTCTGCCACCAGTTCGTAATGAGCTGTCTTTTTGAGTGGGATGCCCTCAAGTGAGGAAATCTGCGTCATGTCTGCCACACCAAATTTGTCCGTCATGTCGCGGGAGGCGATGTCTGCGACAGCTTTGCCGGTGTCTTTGTCCACCAAGGTGAGTTTGACCCCGGTGGGATGAAGATGACCCGTGATGTAGTGAGCTGTAGTGTCAGCGGGCAACTGCATTTGTGGTGTGACATCCGTGGTGTAGCAGTGATGACCGGGAGGAACCATCCAGTGGATCGTGTTGTTGGAACCAAACTGCAACATCACGCCACCGCTGGAGGCATTCTCCACGCAACAGGAGGCACCTGGATGATTCAAGGCTGCCATGTCTTTGGCGATGCTTGCCACCTTGGCGCGCTGATTCAAAGAGCACATTTCTCCGCATTTCTGACCCGAGTGAACGGCGGGGTCCACATCGACTGTCGTTTCCTGCCCCTCCTTGTGCGCCATATACACATAGACTGAGCGCCGAAACACCGGGGTGACGGGCTTGCTGGCATCGGAGAAGCCGATCTTCGTTCTGATGCGGACATCTGTTTCGGGCACGCCGTCGTTTTGGTTGAGCGTCATCGTCAGGTAATCCAGGTGTGTGCCGTTGCGGATAGGCACACCAAATCCTTCGGGAAGCTTGAGAGACATTCTCCCCGGAACGAGGGTAAACAATCGCCAGTCTGCATGCAACGGTGGGTCAAACGTGGCGTTATGCTTCTCCGGCTTGGTGGAGCGTTCACTCAACGTGAGATTTGCGTGGCAAAAGAACTCTGGTGAGACGGTCTGCAAACTTCTGGCATCCACGACTTCGGACTCCACGCTGTTGAGATAAAAGACTTCCGAATCTCCCAATGATGGGCCAAGCTGAAAATCAGACTGCAGGCCGGCAGGGCCTTCCATGCTCTGGTATTTTCGGTCAATTTTGTAGGGCTTTGATACCAGCTCCAGTTGGCCCGAAGCCTTTTCTTTTGGCAGCGTCCGGCTAAGGATTTGCGGCCTGCCCGACTGATAGTTGTGGTTGAAGGCTAAAGCACCCACGAGGAGCGCAGCATAAAATGTGTAGCGAAAGAAGATGAACATAATTAGATATTATGGAAATTATATTACCCAGTTCCCAAGCGGCAAGCTTTTTTGCCAATCCGAGCAGTACCAGCTCGGCGCTAGTGGCAAAAGCCGGTCCAGCTTTGCTTCGTCGTAGCACCATTTCCCGACGGGCGAGACCTGCGGCTGCTGCTCAAGCCGGGCTTGTGGCATCAGTAATTCAATTCCACGCGGAGGCGGACGAATTTCCTGGGGGCGGCCTCGGTGGCCGGAGTAACGCGGACGGTGACTTCCTCGGTGACGCCGTCGCCGGTGGGAACGGCGCTGAGTTCCAGCGTGTCGCCGCCGGTGCCGGTCCATGCGCCGTCGGCGAGTGAATCCGAGGTTTCCACGCTGTAACGGAAGCCGCCGGGCTGGATGCGGCGGCGGTAATGAAGGGTAAGATATTTTTTTCCATCGCCGCCGGCCTGCAGGTCGATGACCGGGAGGCCGGCACCGGCATCTCGCGAGGTGGGATTGAGATTGAAGGCGCACTCGAGCAGGTCGGTGGTGCCGTCGCCGTCAGAATCGCCCAAGGGTGCGCTGATGCGGAAGACGGCGCACATGAGCGTGGTCGTGTTTGGCGGCACGGCGTGGTCGCTGGCGGTGACGGTGAAGGCGTTGCTGCCGGACGCGAGACCGGTCAACGATTTCTCCCAGTGCGAGAAGGCGTCCGCAGTCGAGGCGGGCGCGCCGTTCACACTCAGTGAAGCGATGCCGCTCACAGAATCCGAGGCGGCGCCGGCCAGGGTGAAGGTCTCGTGCACGGTGAATGCCTGCGCGCCGGTGAAGAAGGACACGTCCGGCGGCTGCCCATCCTGCGTGGAGGAGACGACGGGCGACCAGTCGGCCGTCCACACGCCGGACCGGCGCATGCGCGCGCGGTAGAAGTGCTGCGAACCGTGCGCGAGTCCGGTGAACTGAAAGCTCGCTGTGCCCGGCGCGAGCCATCCCGACGAGGCGGAGCCGGGGAAGGCGGCGCTGGCCGCTTCCTGCACTTCGATCTCGATGCCTGCGCCCATCGAGGGCCAGGTGAGCGAGTTCGATGTGCCGCCGGTGAACGGCGGCTCGGCATTCAGCACGAGTTCGGCGGGCACAACCTCGAATGCCCCCGAGTCGCCGGTGTGCGCCGCACCATCCGCCGCGCGCAGCATCACTGATGCGACGGGCGAGGCGAGCGTGACATTGCCGGACCACACGCCGTTTGCGAAAGCACCGGTGACTGCCGGCGTGACGGGCAGCGGCGGCGGACTGCGCAGCAGCTTCACATTCCAAACGGTGCTGCTGCCCGTGGCGGCGGGCGTGGTGCCGGTCCACGCCAAGGGATCGCCCGCCGTGCTGTCGGCAGCAGCGTACATCGTGCGCTGCGAGGACACGCCGGTGTAGCGCACGGTGCCGTTCGAGGACGCGCTGCTGTTGTTGAAGGAGTAATCGACGAGCAGGTTGTCCGTGCCGTTGTAGTCGAAGTTCGTGGTGAAGGGAAAGACCACCCAGCCGGTGGAGGTGATGGTTTGATCCGACTGATGCACGACCGTCCAGCCGGCGGACTCCCAGGACTTGTCGGCGGAAAAATTCGCGCGCGCGGTGTGCTTCATGCGGATGGTCCAGTGCTGCAGCGTCTGGCCTGGCACGGTGTTCACGTAGAGCGCCAGCGAGGTGAGCGCGCCAGCGCCGCCGATCTCGGCCGGGGTGTGGATGACCTGGGAGCGCACGTCGTGATTTGATGCGCCAAGCAAGATGCCCACCGCGCCGGTGCCCGTGCCGATGACGATCTCGGACGCGGCACCGGGGCTGATGCCCGAAAGCGAGACGGGACCGGTGAAGCCGAAGACGTCGAGGCCGTTCACATCGCACGCATGGAGCGTCACCGGAAACGGCACGCCGGCGTAGCGCGGCGAGGGGACGGTGCTCCAGGTGAAATGGTCGAACGGCAGCTCGGTCACGGCAAAGGCATCGCTCGTTCCAATGACGCCGCCCGCCGCGGCCGTGATGCGCACGTTCGTGCCGGGATTCATCAGCGCCACGCTGCCGGTCCACACACCGCTGGTGAAGCTGCCCGTCACCTGCGGTGTGATGCCCACCGTGCCGCCATCACCGGAGGCGCTGAGCGCGGCGGTGCCGCTGAATGATGCCACAGTCGCGCCGCCGACGGCCACCGCTGTGATCGTCACGGGCTGCGGCGCGGTGCGCAACACGGAGGACGGCATGGCGGAGAACACGAAGCCGGCCGGATCGTCATCGACAATGAAGGTCAGCGCGCTGCCGCCGATGAAGCCGAGCGCGGAACCGCTCACGGTGACTGTCTCAGTAGGCTCGGGCACGGCATCCTGCACGACGTGCGCGGTGAAGCCCGCGCTCGAAGCACCGGCGGGAATCGTCACCATCGCCGGCACGGTGAGATCAGCGGAGGAGGACGACACGAGGGCAACATCGACAGCCGAGGCGACCACGCCCGCTACGCTCACGGTGCCGGTCACGTCACCGGCGTATTCCTGAATCGGAAACGCCAGCGTGATGCTGATCACATTTCCCTCATCGTCCTGCACGGTGCCAGCGGCGGTGCCATCGGTCCAGCCCGCAACATGAGCGGTGACGGTGACAGCGCGCGGGCCGTCGATGTAGATGTCATCCGGCAGCGTCACATCGAACGTGGCGCTCGTCTGGCCGGCGGGGATCACCACGCTGGCAGGCAGGCTCAGTTCGGCTGGGTTCGAAGAAGAAAGGTGCACGGTCACCGGCACCACCGGCGCCGCGCCAAACGTGACGGTACCCGCGCTCGGGAGCGTGCCCTGGTTCTCCGTCATGCCCGCCGGCAGCGTGACGGTGATGGCCGTCGTCTCGTTGTCGGTCACGGTCACATTCGCGGTGGCCGTGGCGAAAGTGGTCGCTCCCGCCGTGATGACGGCGTCTTGCGGCCCGTCGAGGACTGCATCATCCACCACCGTCAGCGTAAAGGTCGCGCTCGTCTGACCGGCCGGCACACTCACGGTGGATGCAGGCTCCGCGATCGCCGACGGGTTGGACGAATGCAGCGTGAAGACCGCATCAGCGGCGCGCGCGGTGGCAAACGACAACGTGCCGGCGAGCGTGCCGGCGGACTCGCTCACCGAGGAGGCGAGCGTCAGCGTGATCGGCGAGGGCGCGTGGACCGCAAAGGTGCCCGACTGGCCCGTGGCGCCGCCGCTCGTGGCCGTGAGCGTGGTGGCCGCCGTGGTCGGCGAGAGCACCAGGTCGCCGCTCCACTCGCCGGCCACAAATGATCCCGTCACCGATGGAAACACCGCCGAAGACGACGTCGAAAGCCCCGCCGTGCCGGTGAAGCCCGCCGCGATGTTGTCCGCCGAATCACGCGCGGTGATGGTCACCGGAAACGACACGCCGGCATACTGTGGCGAGGCGATGCTGCTCCACGAGAAATGATGCAGCGGTCCAAAGCTCACATCGAAGCCGCCGCTGGTGCCGCTGAGACCACCCGCGGCTTCAGCGGTGATCTGCACGCCGGTGGCGAATGCAGCGATGCTCGCGTTTCCGCTCCACACGCCGTTCACGAACGATCCCGTGACCGAAGGCGACAACGGCACCGGCCCTCCCAAAGACGAGGCGGTCAGCATCGCGGTCGCATTGAAAGCACCGGCCACCTGGTCGTCGATCGTGCGCGCGGTGACGACCACCGGGATCGCGGCATTTCTGATCTGCGGGCTCGCGACGGCCGCAAAGGAGAAATGATGCGCGTCGTCGTCCCGCACCAGGAGGCTGCGCATGGCGGAGCTGAACGTGGCGGCCGTGGCGGAGATGATGGGAGCTTGCGTGCCGTCAGTCTCGGCATCGTCGATGACCGTGATGGAGAAAGACGCGCCGCTTTGACCAGCGGAGATGGTCACAGCCGCCGGCACCGTGGCCTCGGTGGCGTCGTTCGACGCCAAATCCACCACGAGATCGGATGCAACCGCGAATCCGGTCGAAACCGTGCCGGAGACCAGTCCGACGCCCTCGACCGTGCTCGTGGCGAAATTCAACAGGAGCACGCGCGGTTCGTCATCGAGCACAGTGATGGCGGCCGTGCCCGGCGTCCAGCCCGTCACCTGCGCGGTGATCGTCGCGCTTTGCGTGCCGTCGATGATCGCGTCCTGCGGCGCAACGATGTCAAAGGCGGCGCTGGTCTGTCCCGCTGGAATCGTCACGCTCGCGGGCACAATGATCTCGCTCGCATCGCTGCTGGAGAGCGTCACGACGACAGGCGCACCGACCACTGCGGACACCGTCACGCTGCCTTGTCCGGCGAGGGTGCCCTGCCCTTCCGTGACCTGCGCGGGAGCGGCCACGGAGAGCGCGGCGGTCTCGTCATCATTCACCGCCACGTTCAAACTGGTGCCCAGGAAGCCCGGGCACGAGGCGCTGATGACCACGGTGCGCGAGCCGTCGAGCACGGCGTCATCCGTCACGCTGAGCGCCGCATGAGCGGTGGTCTGACCCGCCGGAATCACGACGGACACGGGCGCAATCAAGGCCGGAATCGAACTGCCGAGCGTCACCGTCACATCCACCGACGCGGGGGCGCTGAGCGTGATCGTGAAGCCCTCCGGCAGCGTGCCGGCGTTTTCCAGCACGCCCGTGGTGCTGCCCGCGAGACTGAGCGTGCCGATGAGGTTCACGGCAAAAGCGTTGGTCTCGCCGTGGTTCCCTGACGCATCGCGCGCCATGAGCACCGCCGCCACCGCCGGACTTCTCACACGGATGTCGCCGCTCCACGTACCCGTGTTGAGCGTGACACTCGCGGGAGCGATCACCAGATTCTCGCCGGAAAACGGCACGGTGAGGTCCGGATTGACCGTGCCGATGCCGGGCATGGCCGTGATCCAATCCGCCGCGGTGTTTGTGTCCGCGGTTCCGGCACGCGCATAGCCGAAGTTCAAATCGGGCGGCGCGGAAACAGAAGCTCCCGACCACTGCGCCGCCGGAATGGCGGCCGGCGAAGTGATGGCCGCCGCACCCGCCGCCGTGGCGCACATGAAGTCCACCGGAGTGCCATCCGCCTTGCGCAGCAGCACGGCGTTGGTGGAAGCGGAGCTCGAGGTCCAGTTGATGTTCGTCCCATAGAAGAAGCTCGGGAACGAGCCGGGCGCGGCGCCGAATTCCTCGATCTTGAAGGTCTGTCCGGCGGCGCAGACCGATCCGGCCGGGATGGTGAAGACGGGCAGAGGGTCGGGAAAGGTCGTGTTGTCGTAGATGTAAATCTGCCAGCCGGAGACATCCACGGAGGACGAGGACACATTCGTGAACTCGATGGCGTCAGGCGTGTTCGGATTCACCTCCGTGATCACGATCGAAGATGTCGTGGCAGGGAGGATGTCCACCGGCCCGTTGAACGCGGTGGCCGGCATGTTGTTCACGTCGTAGCCCGTGATCGAGACATGAAACGGGGCATCGACAGCCTGCGGGCTCGGAACCGTGCTCCACGCGTAGCGCACCGGCGGCCCGCCGACGGGAACGGAGAACTGCCACACAGGACCATCGGTGCTCGCCACGCCTTTTCTCGCAACGATCTTCCAATAGTAAGTCGTTCCTGCCGAGAGCAGCGGCAGCGTCCACGCCGGCGCTGTCGTGCTGCCGGCGAACTCCGCCACGCCTGGCGCTGGATTCGTGCCGAAATAGACGTCGTAACCGGCAGGCGCGCCGCCCGTGCCGGCTGCGAAGCTCCACGCGAGATCGGCGTCAGGGTGCGTGTTGCTTTGCAGATGCGCGGGACTCGGATTCGCGGGCATGGCCGGCGTCTCGTCATCGAGCACTGAAGTCGTGCCGGTGCCCGTCGTGTAGGTCGCAGCCGATGCCGCCACATGCACGGTCTGCGCCCCATCGACGTCGGGATCATTCACCACGCCGAGGAGAAACGTCGCGCCGGACTGGCCGGACGGTATCGTCACCGTCGCAGGCACGGTCAGCTCGGAAACATCGTCGCTGGCGAGATCGACGATGAGATCAGCCGTGAGCACGCCTGACGCGGTGACGCTGCCAGTCATGCCCGCGGCACCCTCGAGCACGGTCGCGGGCAGCGTGACCGTGAGCACGCGCGGCTCGTTGTCCTGCACAATGGTGGTGGCCGTGCCCGTGGTCCAGCCATGCACCGCGGCGGTGAGATTCACCACCTTCGCGTCCTCGATGAGACTGTCCTCCACCACCGTGACGGGGAACGATGCGGCGGTCTGTCCTGCGGGCACCGTGACGCTCGCGGGAAGATTGATGCTGCTCTTGTCGCCGGAGTCGAGCAGCACGGCCACCGCACGATCCGCCGGTGTGCTGAGCGTGACAGCACCCGTTGCGCCAGTGTCCCCTTCGGTCACGCTCGCCGGCATCGTGAGCGTGATGATCGCCGTCTCGTTGTCATGGATTGTCATCGTTGCGTTTGCGCTCGCAGCGCCGGTTGCCGAAGCCGTGACGCCGATCAAGCGGGAGCCGTCGAGCAGCGCATTGTCGCCGATGGTGAGACCGAAGGTGGCGCTGGCCGCATTCGCCGGGATGGTGACCGTCGCAGGCACGGCGAGAGCCGTCGCGTCGGCGGAGGCAAGCGTCACGTCAAGGGAAGCGGGAAGCGGGACGGAACGCGTGACGACGCCCTGCCCCGCCAGCACGCCATCGCCCTCGGTGGCTTCAGCCGGCAGCGCCAGGGCGATGGCGAGATTGAAGTAGGCGCTGAAGTCGCTCTCAGTGAAGTCGGCGGGCGTGCCCGTGCCACGAGAAAGCCCGACGAGGCCCGCGGTGGCCGCGATGCCGAGGTGCGTGATGCGGATACGTCCGTCGAAAAAAAGCTCGATCTGCAGGCTGTTTGAGTTCGACTTGCCGTATTCAGTCACATTCTGCCAGGTCACGGCCACGCGATCCGCGAGCTGCTTCCAGGTGACCTGGCCGGTGGTCGGCACCAGATCATCGAAGAATGCGGACACGCGCGGCATGTTGAAGTGATTGGCCAGAGTGCCGGTCCACTGGATGTCGCTGGAGCCGAAGGTGACGTAACCATTGCTGCCGACGTAGAAGGACGAGTAGTTCGTTCCGTAAAGCGTCACCTGCTTGCCTCCGGTGAGGGAGACGAGCACGGACGTGTCGTCGCTCATTGTCAGGCTCGTGCCGCCAGCGGGGTCCGTCGGAAATACCGGCGCGGAATCTTTTGCCACGCTGTAGGCGCTGGGCGTCGTGTTCGGCGTGAAGGTGAAGCTTTGATTGTCCGTGTCCTGCGGCCCGGAGGTGTCGAACAGCTCGGTGAAGTAGTCGATCTGCCCCACGCGAAGCCTGACGGAGCGCGCGAGGAAGCGGCCGCTGGTGGTGTTGGTGAGGGTGATCGTCGCTGGGTAGGAGCCATTTGCCAGAGAGTTGGCCGCGCTGTTCACCGTGGCATTGAGCGTGATCGCAGCGCCGGCTGCGAGAGTGCCCGAAGCAGCACTCAACGTGATCCATGGCTGGTCCACGGCCGCGGTCCAGTTCAGGCTCGCGGCGCCGTTGTTGGTGAGCGTGTAGGTATTCGATGCCGGGCTGAATGGTCCGCCCACCTCGCCGATGCTGAGGAACAAGGCCGCCGGAGTCACACCCAGGTCGTCCGGCAAGTCGAAGCTCTCGACGAGGCCCGTCGTCGTCGTGCTCGCGGGCGAGCTGGCACCCGCGCCCATGCCGCGTTTTGCAAAGGCTGCCCACAGCTCGTTGCGGTTCGCTCCCGCATTGTTCACCAGATCGGCCTGGATGATGGCGTCACGCGCCTGGAGGAAGTTCGGGTCCACAGGCGAGAGCTTCATGCCGTCCGTCACGAGCTGCAGCGCGAGCTGGTTGCCCGCGGCCCAGCCGTGTTTCGCCACCAAATTCGCCCGCATGTCCCAGAGAGTGACGCACCAGACCTCTCCCTCGTTGTGCACTTCATTGGCCGTGCTGCCGATGATCGGGCTGCGCGAGATGCCGGAGTGGCTGCCGGCCTGCGCGGGGTCGATGTCTTTGAAGGTCAGCGGGTTCTTCAGCAGGTCTGTGGAGTACGGATAGCGGCGGATGCCGAAGTAATAATTCTGCGTGAGGCCGGCGAAGTCCTTCGTCGCGTAGCCGCCCGCGGCGTAGCAGCCGTTCGGATCATCGCCCGCCTCGCTGAGCAGGCAGAGCGCGTAAAAATCCGACCAGCCCTCGCCCATGCCTTCGCTCTGGTTCGCGCTCATTCCCACGCCGCCGCCGACGAGGCGATTGCTCAGGCCGTGTGTGTACTCGTGGATCACGATCTCCTGGTCCAGGTCACCGTCGCGGTCCGGCGTCGGACCGTCGAAGACGTACATCTGCATGCGGCCGGCCGAGCCGTCGGCGGGGGTGGAGAAGTTCGCATTGTTCGTGCCGCTGCCGTCCTGCGCATCGGCCAGCACGGCGTCGTTGCCACTGCCGCCGCGGCCGAAGTTGTTGGTCTGGAAATTGCCCGCGCTCTCGGTGAAGCCGAGGGCATAGAGCTTGTCGTGGATCCAATTGCAGACGTAGAACAGGTTCACCACCGCAGCATTCTTGTAGGTGGAAGGCGCCTGCGTCAGATCAAGCGCGAAGTCGAAGTTCCGGGTGGCCGAGGTCGGGCGCGGCAGATCGGCCACGTTGTCAGCGTTCGTGTCCGTGTGTGCATCGACGTTGTTTCCGAGCGTCTCGGTGACGCCGTCGTTGATCCAGCCGTTTGGTGATGCAGTCGCGTTCTCCGCCTGAAGCGTGATCGCATTCCGGCTCACCGCCGGTGGCTGGGTGGTCAGCGGCGTGCTGTGGCCGGGTGCGAATGGGGTGGGGCTGTCGTAGGGTTGCAGGTCCGGCTTCGCATACACGCGGAAGGTGGCGTCGCTGATGTAGTTCGTGAGTCCCAGCCGCACGAGCACCGCGCCGCTCTGCGCATCCACCAGCACGCGGAACATCTCGCCGCGCTGCGTGCTCATCGTCGTGACGTCCCACGCCAGCCGCAGCGCGTCCGCGTTCATCGGCACCCAGGTCAGGTGCGCGCTCGTGTCACTCAGCGCCGGTGCTTCCAGCCGCTGCGTACGCTCCGCACCCGCCGCCGCTCCGCCGGATTTCACCGCCGCCTCGTCCACCACCGTGCCGATGTCCGCCGCCGCCAGCGTCACCGCCTTTGCCACGCCGATGGCAGGCTGCGCGATCAAGGCCGCGCGATCTTTCGGCGCCAGTTTCGACGCCGCCGCCGCATCGCGCACGAAGCTGCCGCCGAGCGTGATGATATCTCCGTTCTTCGTCACGTTCGCGCGGAGCACCGACTGGAAGATCGGAATGCCATCCAGCTCCTGCTGCCACACGGTGGTCCTCATGCCATTGTGTGCGGACACGTCCTCGCGCGTCACGCGTGCACCGCCCTTCTCCAGCGCGGCGGCCCCGTGGCCGAAGAGTGCGCGGTTCGCATCCAAAAACTCGCGCACCGCCGCATTCGGATCGTGATCCAGCTTGGTGGTGCCGGAGGGTGATGCGAGGAAGCGGCCCGGCACCGTCACATTCTTCGGCCCGCCCGTCACGAGATCGAAATCGATTTGCACGCCCGGCACTTTTTGCCGCAGCGCTGCAGCCGCGGCATCGCGCACGGCGTCCCCGTGCGGACTCGCAGCCGGTGGCTGACGCACGTCCACGTCCTGCAGCGGGCCGGGCTTCAGCGGTCTGGTGATCTTCCGCGGCCTGGGCGCAGCCGGATCAGCCGCCGCGCGCGTCGTTGCCGCCGCCGCGGTCTCCGACCGATCCCCAGCTCTCCGCCAGGCCGCGTGCCACATGAGCACGCCCGCGGCCAACGCGGCGAGCAGCGCCACGCCCATCACAAGCGAACCATTGTTCCGCAACCGGGACATTGAGTGATTTCAGTTGTACAGGATCGGCCCGGCAGCCACAAGGCCGATGGTGAGAATTCACGGCGGAAGGAGTGTTCAATTTTGCCCGACACGGGAAGCCCGTTACGCAGCGGCACGCCGGTCTGATCGCGCCGGATCACGTTCCATCCGCGGCAGCAAAACTAATGGGTTCGCGCCCAAGATTAAGCTTTTCGCCCAAGTCATGCATGTTAGAGTCAGCGCCCTTTTACGGTCCCGTGCAGGCCGCATTTCATCCTCAAAATCAACGCCCTGGCCGCCGAGCGACCAATGGCGGCAGCTTGCCCGGAAGTACCCGCCACCGCCTCGCGGCAGCACTGTCATGATCGTCCTCGGCATCAACGCGTATCACGGCGACTCCTCGGCCGCCATCATCCGCGACGGGAAACTCGTCGCCGCCATCGAGGAGGAGCGCTTCCTGCGCATCAAGCATTGGGCCGGGGTGCCGGTGGAGTCGATCCGCTTCTGCCTGAAGGAGGCGGGCATCCGCTTCGGCGAGCTGGAGCACATCGCGATCAATCTCAATCCGCGCGTCAACCACCTGCGCCGTCTGCTTTTCATCCTTCGTCGCCGGCCCGATTTCAAACTCATCTTCGAACGGCTGCGGAAGCTCAACAAGACCGCGTCGATCCGTGAAGCCATCGCCGCCGGTTTCCCGGGCGAGACGATGAAGGCGGAGGTGCATCACATCGAGCATCACCTCTCGCATCTGGCTTCGTCCTATTTGTGCAGCCCGTTCAAGGACGCGGTGAATCTCTCGGTCGATGGCTTTGGCGACTTCGCCAGCGCGGCTTGGGGGCCGGGCATCGACGGGCGGATGCAGATCGACGGTCGCGTCTATTTCCCGCACTCGCTGGGCATGTTCTATTCGGCGCTCACGCAGTTCATCGGATTTCCGCACTACGGAGACGAGTACAAGGTCATGGGCCTCGCACCCTACGGCGAGCCGCGCTTCATGGAGCAGATGCGCAAGATCGTGCAGGTGCAGGGAGACGGCAGCTTCAAGCTGGGCCTCGACTACTTCCTCCATCATCGCGAGAAGGTGCCCTACACATGGGAGAATGGCTCGCCGGAAGTGGGCACCCTGTTTGCACCCGCGCTCGAAGACCTGCTCGGCCCCGCGCGAAAGAAGGACGCGCCGCTCGAGCAGAAGCACAAGGACATCGCACGCTCCGTGCAGGCGATGTATGAGGAGGCCTTCTTCGCACTGCTGAACCAGCTCCACAAAACCTACGGCGGAGAAAACATCACGCTCTCCGGCGGCTGCGCGATGAACTCCGTCGCGAACGGGAAGGTGCAGCGCATGTCGCCCTTCAAGAACGTGTACATCCAGAGCGCGGCGGGTGATGCCGGCGGCGCGATCGGCGCGGCGCTCGTGGCAGCGCAGCAGCTCGGCGAAAAAGCGGAGCGCTTCCACATGAGCCATGCGTACTACGGCCCGCAGTTCAGCGATGCCGAATTCAAGGCCCTGCTCGACTCGCAAGCCGCCGCGATCAAAGAAGCGGGCTGCTCCGTCATTGAATTCCACGACACGGACAACCTCTGCAAGGCCACCGCGCAGGCGATCAGCGAAGGCAAAGTCATCGGCTGGTTCCAGGGCCGTCTCGAGTGGGGACCGCGCGCGCTGGGAAACCGCTCCATCCTCGGCGATCCGCGCCGCGCGGACATGAAGGACATCCTCAATCAGAAGATCAAACGCCGCGAATCCTTCCGCCCCTTTGCACCCTCGATCCTGCGCGAGGAGGTGCCTGCATGGTTCGAGACCGAGGCCGACGTGCCTTTCATGATGCAAGTCTTCCAAGTGCGCGAGGAAAAGCGCGCGCTGATTCCCGCCACCACGCACGCCGACGGCTCCGGCCGCTTGCAGACCGTGCACCGCGACACGAACCCGCTCTATTACCAGCTCATCTCCGCCTTCCGTGATCTCACCAGCGTGCCGATGGTGCTGAACACCAGCTTCAACGAAAACGAGCCCGTCGTCTGCCGCCCGCAGGAAGCGCTGGATTGCTTCCTGCGCACCAAGATGGACGTGCTCGTGCTTGGAAAGCGGATGGTGCGGCGCTGAAGTAGTCCACGTTCCCGAGTTCCCATGTCCACAAAAAAACGCGTCCTCGTCCTCTTCGGCACCCGTCCCGAAGTCATCAAACTGGCACCCGTCGTCCACGAACTGCGCTCGCGACCCGGCGAGTTCACCACCATCGCCTGCTCCACCGGCCAGCACCGCGAGATGCTCGACCAGGCGATGAGCGTTTTCAAACTCACGGCTGATCTCGATCTCAATTTGATGACGCCCGGCCAGACGCTCGCCGGACTCACCAGCCTCCTCTTCAAAGCCATCGACAAGGCCATCGACGACACGAAGCCCGACGCCATCATCGTGCAGGGCGACACGACGAGCGCCTTCGTCGGCGGCATGTGCGGCTTCTACCGGCGCATCGCCGTCGGCCATGTCGAGGCCGGCCTGCGCACCGGCAACATCTGGGCGCCCTTCCCCGAGGAGGTGAACCGCTGCATCGTCGGCAAAGTGGCCACGCATCACTTCGCGCCCACTGACCGCTCAAGGCAGAATCTGCTGCGCGAAGGCGTCACAGACGCGTCCATCGTGGTGACCGGAAACACCGTCGTCGATGCGCTTCATTGGATGCAAAAAAACGACGCGCTCAAGCCGACGGACGAGATTCCCACCGACATAGCACCCGTGCTTGCGCAGCACCGGCTCATCCTCGTCACCAGTCATCGGCGCGAATCTTTCGGCGGCGGGCTCGAGAATACGTTCCGCACCATCGTGCGCATCGCGAACGAGTTCCCGGACACGCTCATCGTCTATCCGGTGCATTTGAATCCAAACGTGCAGGCACCGGCGAAGGCCATCCTCGCCGATCATCCGCGCATCCGTCTGCTTCCTCCGGTGTCCTATTCCGCACTGCTTTGGCTCATGTCGAAGGCGCACATCATCCTCAGCGACTCCGGCGGCATCCAGGAGGAAGCGCCCAGTTTTTCGAAGCCGCTGCTTGTGTTGCGCGAGACGACCGAGCGGCCCGAAGCGGTCGATGCCGGCTGCGCCATTCTCGTGGGCACCGATGAAGAGAAGATCTTCACCCACGCGGCGAAGCTCCTCTCCGACCCCGCTGCCTACGCCGCGATGGCCGGCAAGCCGAACCCATTTGGCGATGGCAGGGCCGCGGTGCGCATCGCGGACGTGCTCGCCGCCGGTTGAGCCGCGGGGCTGCGCCGGAGCACTGAGAGTCAGAATCCAAGGGGCTGCGTTGAGCCAACACTTTGAAACAGGCCTTCTCGATCGTCGCGTCACCACGGGAGTGGATTTCCTGCGCGGAGTGTTTGCCATCCTTGTCGTCTTCGCCCATGCCACGGCAGTCGTGCAGGAGTACCACGGCGCGGAGGCTGCGGCCACGCCGCTCGGCCGCCTGCTCGGCGTGACGTTGCGGCAGGGACTCGTCTGGGTCATCGGCTTCTTTGTCATCTCAGGATTTTGCATCCAGCACAGCACGGCAGCCGCGATGCTTTCCAGCGGCCGGATCGATCTCGGGCGCTACGCCCGCGCGCGAGTCTCACGCATCTTTCCCTTCTACCTCATCGGACTCGCCTTCGCGCTGACGGCCATGGCGCTGCGCACTCGGCCGGATGTGAACCTGCCGAAGACGATCATCGCCCTGACGATGACCCAGGGCGCGCTGGGATGCATCCCCTCCTTCGAGAACTCATGGAGCCTGACCAACGAGATGTTCTACTACGTCGTTTACGGCGTGCTGCTGTGGAGGTGGAGGGGCGGAATGAAGAGCCTGTTCATCGGCGGCGCGGTGCTTTCGCTGGGAATGACCGCAGCGTGTCTCATCGCGTGGATCGCGCTGGGCAAGCCGGTGCCCGGCGTCTTCGCCTTCTGGACCATTCCGCTGCAAATGCTCATCTGGCTCGGCGGCGCGGCGCTCGTTCATTATTGGCGGCCTTTGAGCGCGGCAGCCACTCCCGTACGCGGACTCTGGCCCGCGCTAGCGCTTTCGTTTGTGGTCGTCTATTTCTTCTACACGCGCCTCTGGGAAGGCGGCGTGCGGTTGGTGGAAATGGAACTCGTCAATCTCGCGTGGCTGCCTTTCTTCTGCCTGCTTCTGCTTTCATTGGGTCACATGGCGTGGCTGGAGCGGCCGGGTGTGCGCACCGCCGCGGCAAAGTTGGGACTGTCGAGCTATCCGCTTTACCTCTTGCACTCGCCACTTCAGGACATGCTGCGCAGCCTGCTGCACCCGCTGCAGTGGTTCGGACAGATGCCTCCGGTCATGCAATGGAGCATTCATGTGATCGTGCCGGTGGCGTTTTGCCTGACACTGGGCGTGCCGGTGGAGCAGCGGCTGCTCGCGTGGAGAAAACAATGGCTCAAAAAGACCGGTCCGGCCTGCGCGTGAGTTTGCGCATGAAAACACGCACGCGCATCCATCCGACGGACAGGCCGATGTCAGGTCTTCACCTGCGGATTCAGCGCGGGATTCTTCGTCCACGACTCGAAGGCACCCTGCGTGATCAAGGGCGGCTCGGCCCAGTAGGAACGAATGTGCATCTCACGGCCCGCCTCGCACAACAGCCAGTCGATGGGGCATGTGAACGGCGGCCGCGCGAACCGGCTCGCCGACAAGCGCGCCGCCAGCCCCGGCTCGATGAAGTAGGCCTCCGTGCAGCGCGACGTGCCGCCGCCGGCACGGAACCACGGCTTCCAGCCGCGGAAGTAAACCCGCCTGCCCGGCCGGCGACGCCACCACGGCACATGCAGGCCGCAGCCTTCGCCCACGAAGAGCATCTCCCAATCCTGTGGAAGCTGCGTGAGGCAGCACTCAAGGTCCGCGATCAATCCAGGCTTCACCAGGATGTCGTCTTCCAGCACCAGATGCATCCGCTCCGGCTCCCGCGCCACAAGTCGCCAGACCTCGATGTGCTTCAGGATCAGCGAGACGGACGAAGCCGCGATCACACCCGGATCGCCCCACTCCCCACGCGACCATTCATCGAGCAGCGCCTCGCGATCATGCTGGAGCATCCAGTCCACGGGAAAGCCGTCGAAACCATGTTCGCGGAGGACCAATTCCATGTGGGCGCGCCGCTCGACAAAAGGCGAGTAATGCACCACGTGAATGCGCAAGTTTTCCGGTGTGAGGACTGCGGGCGGCCTGACCATGCGTGAAGCCGCAGTGATCCTCGCAGCGCGGCACGGCTGCAACTCCCAATCGCTCGGCGAGCACCTTTTGCCGGGAAACCATCACGGATGATCTCATGGGCATCGCTTCACAAGAACCGCCACCGGCTCCTCAGATGGGGCACGATTTTCGGCGGCTTCGCGGCCGTGCAACTCGTCGTGCAGACGTTGAACGCCGTCGCCGGCTTCCTGCTCGTGCGCACGCTGGAGAAGCCGGACTACGCATGGTTTACCATCGCCAACGGCATGAGCGCGGCCCTCTCCATCCTCTCGGACTCCGGCATCGGCAGCGCGGTCATCTCCATTGGCGGCGGCATCTGGCGGGACAAGGCATCGATGACGGGCCTCGTGCGTGCCGCCCTGAGCATGAGACGAAAGCTCGCGGCGCTGTCGTCGCTGGTCGTTGCCGCCATTTCGATGTGGCTGCTCATGCGCAATGGCGCGGCGCTGCTGCCGGCCGTGCAACTCACCATTCTGGTGCTCATCCCCATCTGGTGCGTCTCCACCACGGCGGTGCTCAACGTGGTGAACCGCCTGCACTCCCGCACCATCCAGCTCCAGCTCGGCGACCTCGTGCCGGCACTGATGCGTCTGGCCCTCACTGCGAGCCTGATGTGGGCGGGCGGCCTCACCTCGGCCACCGCTCTGCTGGCCGTGCTTGTTGCGCAGGCCGGGCAATTCCTCATCGTGCGCCGCCAGGTGCTGCCTCTTCTTGGAGTGGAAACCGAAGGCACGGGCATCCAGGAATACAAGCGCCGGATTCGCAAGATGGTCCATCAGATGATGCCGAACTGCGTGTTCCTCTGCATCCAGGGGCAGCTCGCCACATGGCTCATCAGCGTCTTTGCCACTTCGAGCGAAGTGGCCGATCTTGGCGCGCTAAACCGCCTGGGCATCATATTCTCAGTCCTCGGCGGCCCAGTCGGACAATTCGTGGCACCGGCTTTTGCCCGGGCCACGGATCGAAAGAAGCTTTGGGCCGTCGCGCTGACGCTGATCGCCGGCTGCGTGCTGCTCGGCGTCGTCCTCCTTGCCTTCGCATGGTTCAAGGCCGGATGGTTTTTGTGGCTGCTGGGCAGCAAATATTCCCACCTGCGCGAGGAACTGGTGCTGGTGCTTGCGGGCATGACCATCTCCATCACCTCATCACTGGTCTGGGCGCTGAACATCGCGCGAGGCTGGGTTCGGCTCTCGTGGCTGAACATTCCGCTCACGCTCGCCGCGCAGGCTGCCGCGGCATGCGCCTGCCAGCTCAATTCGGTGAAAGGACTGGCTTGGTTTGTGATCGCGAGTGCTGCGGTGCAATGCATCCACTCGCTTGCCACCTGCTTCGTCGGCCTCTCCGGCCGGCGACGCGTAGGCGTGTTGGCGTAAGCCGCATGTTCCTTTTCTGAAACTGGGATTCTGATTTCATGGCGGACCAAGAGCTTGCAAAGCCTCCGATCCACAATCGCATCGTCAACAAGCTGCGAGCCCTCCGGGATCATCACCTGCTCGGCGTGCCGCCGCGCGCCGCCGATCCGTATGTGACGCATCTGCCGGTTCTCGTGGGCGTCGGTTCGCTGCTCAAGATCAGATCGGTGCTGGAATTCGGAAGCGGCAATCACAGCTCGCTCACTTTTCTCGACCGCAACTGCTTCCCCGACGTGGAGCGGGTGGACTCGTTTGAAAACGATGTCGAGTGGGGCTGCAGCATCCGGGCCAAGACGGCACACGATCCGCGGTTCACCATGCATCTGCTGGAGGGAAGCGTTGCCGACGCAGTGCGAACCGTGAAGATCGAGGACTACGATTTGATTTTCATCGATGACTCGGTCGAGAGCGAGCAGCGCCAGGCGACCATCACGGCTGTCGTCGCCCTTCGGCCGTCGCGCGCGGTGGTCGTCGTTCATGACTTCGAGCATCCTCCGTATCGTCACCGGTTGCGGCCCATGAAACACACCGTGCGCATGACGGCCCTGAATCCGAACACGGGGGTTGGCTGGAACGACGCGCCGCTGACACAGAACAGCCTGCGTGCTCTGAATCGTCTTGTCAGGGAGCAGGCCGGCTCGCTTCCCCTCAACGACAAGGCGCGCCTCGCCACCGTTGTCAGGCAGGGCATCCGCCATGCGTCGTAATGGCGGGACCAAGTAGAATTCACTATTTCATGAAACACACCCAGAAAAAAATCGTCGTCGTCGGCACCGGATACGTCGGACTGCCAGCCGCCCTGATGTGGGCCAAAGCGGGTCACGCGGTGGTGGGTGTGGACATCAACGAAAACGTCGTCCGCGCCATCAATGAGGGCGTGATGCACATCAACGAAAATGAACTGCGCGAACTCATGGCCGATCCGGTGGTGAAGAAGAACCTCTCCGCGCGGACCTCGCCGTGTGAAGGAGACGTCTTTGTCGTGGCGGTGCCGACGCCGGTGGACCACGCCCGCAAAACGGCCGATCTGGCGTTTGTCGAGTCGGCGGTGGAGTCGTTCTGCCCATTCGTGAAAAGAGGCAACCTCGTCATCATCGAGAGTACCATCCCGCCGCGCACCTGCCGTGACGTCGTGGCACCCATCATCGAAAAACACACCGGCATGACGGTTCCCGGCGACATCATGCTGGCCCACTGCCCCGAACGCATCCTGCCCGGCGACATCTTCCGCGAGATCGTGGAGAACGACCGCCTCATCGGCGGCATGGATGACGCCTCCACCGAAGCCGCCGCGCAAGTCTATGCATCCTTCGTCACCGGCGCGCTGCACCGCACCGATGACATCTCCGCCGAGCTCTCGAAGCTCATGGAGAACACGTATCGCGACGTGAACATCGCCCTGGCGAACGAACTCGCCGCGATCTGCGAGAACCTCGGCGCCGATCCGCGCAAGGTGATCGGTTTCGCCAACAAACATCCGCGCGTGAGGATTCTCAATCCAGGCATCGGTGTCGGCGGCCACTGCATCCCGGTCGATCCGTGGTTTTTGCGCGAGATCGCACCGTACGATTCACGCCTCATCAGCACGGCCCGCCTGATCAATGACGAGGTGCCGCTGCGCGTGGCCGGCAAAATCCGACGCGCGGTGCGTGACATCGCCAGCCCGCGCATCGTCTTGCTCGGCGCGACTTACAAGCGCGATTGCGAGGACCAACGCGAAAGCCCGGCGCACGAGGTGGCCGCACAACTCGAGCGCGACGGCTATGACTTCGCGCACCACGACCCGCTCGTCTCGGGGAAGGAGTACGCTTCGCTCGTCGAGATCGCAAAAGGCGCGGACCTCATCGCCGTGCTCGTTCCGCACTCCCGGATGGTGGAGGAACTCCGCGCCCAGGACGCCGCGATCCGCGCTGCGATGCGCACGCCGCGAATCGAGTATTACGAGAAGTAGCAAACCATTTCACCCTCCAAACCCACCCACACACCCATCCATGAGCCAGAACATACTCGTCACCGGCGGCACAGGCGCAGTCGGCAGTTTCCTCGTCAAAGAACTGCGAATGCGAGGCCACAACGTCTTCGTGGCGGACATGAAACATCATAACGATCCGAGCTACGCGCGCTGCGACGTCGGTGAATTCCGGCAGGTGGAGGCGCTCTGGCGCGGCGGTGGCTGGAGCCACGGTTACTGCAACAAGCCTCACACCTTTGACATCGTCTATCATCTGGCGGCCGAGTTCGGCCGCTGGAACGGCGAGGACTACTACGAGCAGGTCTGGCGCAGCAACGCCGTGGGCACCAAGAACATCCTTCGCATGCAGGAACGCGAGGGTTTCAAGGCGGTGTACTTTTCATCATCCGAAGTCTATGGCGACTTTGAAGGCGTGATGACCGAGGATGTGATGGACAAGCACGAAATCCGCCAGATGAATGACTATGCGCTCTCGAAATGGGTGAACGAGCAGCAGGTGCTCAACAGCGCCACGCAGTTCGGCACGCAAAGCGTACGCGTCCGGCTCTTCAACACCTACGGGCCGGGCGAGCCTTACAGCAAGTACCGCTCCGTCATCTGCCTGTTCTGCTACCGCCTGCTGCACGACATGCCCGTCACGGTCTATCGTGGATACAAGCGCACCAGCACCTACATCACGGACATGGCCCGTACGCTGGCGAACATCAGCGGCAACTTCAAGCCCGGCGAGGTTTACAACATTGGCGGCGAGGACTTCCACGACATTGAGGAGGCTGCTGCCCTCGTGTTGAAGCACACCGGCCGTGAAAGCCGGCGGGCGGAGCTGGTGACGGTGAAGGATGAGGAAGTGCTCACCACGCGCGTGAAACGCGTGGACTGCTCGAAGGCGAAGCGGGACCTGGATTTGAAGACCACCGTCACGCTGGAGGAGGGCATCAGGAACACCGTCGAGTGGATGAGGGACTTCTACCGTCTGCGTTGACCGACGCGCGCATTTCCCGCGCCTTCGGCGGAAGGAAAACCCTCGATGCCGGAAGCTCCATCCATCACGGACCACAGCAGGCCGGTGATCTTCATCCAGCCGTTCAGCATCGGCGCGATGGGGGGAGGATCGCGGATTCTGCGCTCGGTTATCATGGGCGCACCCGTGCAGGTGGTCAGCATCTGCACCGGATTCCTGCATTCCCTGCCGGAGAACACGCTGTGCGAGGAGCATCTCGTCAGGCAGCGGCCACCGCTTGGCAGGCTCGACCGCACCCGGTTCGCGCACTGGGGATCATGGGCGGAGCGCGCCTGCAGCCCGTGGTTTCGCGCGCGGCTGCGCGCAATCTTCCGCGCACGACAGCCGCGGGCCGTGCACGTCGTACCGCATTCATGGGGAGATTTCGCGGTGGCCCACGACATCGCCCGTGAGATGCGAGTGCCGGTGCATGCCAGCTTCCACGATGATTTCGCGTACACGGCCGGCCGACATTGCTTCAAACCGATGCTGCTCGAGAAGTTGGGCGTCCTGTGGCGTGAGGCGGTCACGCGCTTTGTCATATCGGAGGAGATCGGAGAGGAGTACTGCCGCCGCTACGGCCGCCGCGAGTACGTGATCCACACCGACGGAGTCACCGAGGTGTACGACGGTGCGTGGAAGCCGCCGGGCGACGAAGTGAAGATGTACTTCATGGGCATGATGAATTACCCCTACATTGAGACGGTACGCTCAATGGCGCGGGCGCTGCCACTGCTGGAGTCCGCCACGGGCCGGAAGGTTTCCTTCACACTGCGCACCCATGGCTATGCCGCGGAGCAGGGCGAGAAAGTGAACCTGCAGCCCTGCGCGTCGGAAGACGTGGTTCGCGAGGAGTTGAAACAGCAGGACTTGCTCTACCTGCCGCTGCCGCTCGGCGAGGAGTACGAGGGCCTGTGGCGGTACGGTTTTTCGACCAAGATGGTGAGCTACCTCGCGTCCGGAGTCCCCATCCTCTACCACGGGCCGGCTGAAGCCGCTTCAGGTCGCTATCTGTCGCGAAATGAGGCCGCGCTATGCGTCCACACAACCGATCCCGAGGAAATTGCCTCGGCGATTGCCGGCGTGATCGGTACTCCGGACCGGTTGCTGCAGATCCGGGACAACGCATTGAATATCGTCGTCAGAGACTTTGATGCCCGGAAGCTCCGGGACCGATTCTGGAACTCCATTCTCGATCACGCCGCAGCTTCACGGTTGTCATGAGCAAACTTACCGAGCTGTTCCAGAAAGCCGTGTTCCGGTTCCGGCATCACGGACTTGGCTCGTGGCTCCGGGTTCTCAGATATCAGTGCCTCGGCATGGAAGTGGGCCGTCTGACCTGTCTGTGCGAGGGGTTCCATGCTTCGTGGCCCCAGTGTGTGCGCATCGGCTCCAACTGCGTGATCGAGCCGGATGTCATTTTCAAAGTGGACTCCCGCTGGTCTCTCGAAAAGCGCATCGTCGTCGGCAACGATGTCTTCATCGGCACCGGCGCTGAACTGAACATCAATCGAGGCATCAAGATCGGCGACCGCTGCCTCATTGCCTCGGGATGCAAGTTTGTGGACCACGATCATGGATTTGAGCGCCCGGGTCCGATTGTCTCTCAAACGGGTGATGCTGGCTCGATCGAAATTGGAGACGACGTCTGGCTCGGGGTCAACGTCGTCGTGCTGCGCGAAGTGGCTATAGGAAACGGATCCGTCGTGGGTGCGGGTGCGGTGGTGACGAGGAGCATTCCGTCAGGCGAAATCTGGGCAGGCGTGCCGGCGCGGAAGATCGGTGAACGGCCCCGAAACGTCGAATGAGCCAGCAACCGTCCATCTCGTGCATCATTCCAACCTTCAATCGCCGACATGTTCTCGTCGGGACCATCGAGATGCTCCTCGACCAGTCCTCAGCCGCGAAAGAGATCGTCGTGGTGGATCAATCCACCGATATTCCGCCCGAAGTTTCTTCCCGTCTGCAGTCGTGGCACGAGCAGGGACGCATCAAATGGGTGCGGCAGCCGGAACCGAATGCCTCGATGGCGCGGAACCGCGGAGCGCTGGAGTCCACGGGAGACGTCATAGTGTTCCTTGACGATGACATCCGCGTCTCTCGCGACTTTGTGGCCTCGTACCAGCGCGCCTTTGCCGATCCGGAAGTGCGGGCCGTGGCCGGTCAGGTGCTGGAGGGCGGCTGCGAGACGGTGGGCACGCGCGATCCGCGCGCGGATGATCCTGACTACGGCTGGATGTTTTGCAAAAGGAACTTCGACAAGCCCTTCACAGGCGCCTTTCTGATGGCCGGGAACATGGGAGTGCGGCGCACGGACTTCATGGCCGTGGGCGGCATGGACGAGCACTACATGAAGGGCGCTTTCCGCGAGGAGGCGGACTTTGCCATGCGCTGGCGCAAGAGCGGGAAGATGATCCACTTCAGGCCCGATGTCTCGCTCATCCATCTCGCCGGGCCCGGCATCCAGGATGGCGGCGCGCGGCACTGGACCTACCGCACACCTTGGACGGCGATGCACCACTACTTCGGCTCCTGGTACTTTCTGCTCAATCACGCCACATGGCGCTCACTGCCGTATTTGCTGGCGGTGGACATGCGCTCCGCGGGCCTGAACAAACGAAACCTGCGCAAGCCGTGGATGATACCGCTGCATCTCAGCCGCTGGCTCTGGGCATTGCCTGGAGCCTTGCGCGCCAGGATCGAAGGGCCGCGCCTCATCGGAACGGCGCATGCGGCAAAGGGGAAAAATGGCGGATGAAAATGAAGGCTGCCTATTTCCTCTCCCACCCGATCCAATACCAAGCGCCGCTGCTGCGGCATTTGGCGGCGGAGGGGGTGAACATCACCACGGTGTATGGCGACATCTCGACGGCGGGCACGTATTTCGATCCCGACTACCAGCAGGAAGTCTCATGGGAGCAACCGTTGCTTGAAGGCTATGAGTTCGAGGTGCTGCGCGCGCCGCTGATCCGGGCGTCGCCTTGGGGCTGGGCGCGGGTGGCGCGGGAGTGGATGAAACGACACCGGCCTGACGTGGTGTGGGTGCATGGCTGGGGCACGGTGTTTGCCGTCGGCGCGCTGCTCGCCGCCCATGCGTGCGGCGTGCCGGTGATGCTGCGCGGGGAGACGCATCTGAGGTGCCTCAAAGGCTCGTGGCTCTGGCATCAGCTCCATCGCGCGGTGCTCGCGCGCGTCTTCACGCAGGTGGATCAGTTCCTCGCCATCGGCAGCGCGAACCGCGAGTTCTACCGTGCCTATGGCGTCGAAGAGGCACGCATCACACCGGTGCCTTATGTGACTGACAACGCGCACTTTCAGGCGGCCTGCGCGCGGGCGCGAACGAGCCGTGATGCGTTCCGCACACGGCTCGGGGTCGCGCCGGGCAAGCTCGTGCTGTTGTTCGTGGGACGGCTCAGCCGCGAGAAAGACATCCCCACGCTCCTCGAGGCCCTGCGGATCGCCGGCAAGGACCTCAGCCCCGCCGTGCGGCCGTGCCTGCTGATCGGCGGCGAGGGGCCGCTCTCCGCGCCATTGCGCCGGGACGTGGCGGCGATGGCCGAGATCGACGCACGCTTCCTCGGCTTCGTGAAGCAGTCGCAGCTTCCGGCGCTTTATGATCTTTGTGATGCGCTCGTGCTGCCGTCGCGCACGGAGCCGTGGGGCATGGTGGTAAACGAGGCGATGAATGCCGGCCGGCCCATGATCCTCAGCGACCGAGTGGGCGCGGGCGCGGACCTTTTGCAGCACGGCGAGAGCGGCTTCGTGTTTCCAAGCGGCAATGCCGAAGCCCTCGCGGCCTGCATCCGCCGGCTGATCGACGATCCGGCCTTCCGGCTCAAGGCGGGCGGGCGCAGCCTGGAGATCATCAACCGGTGGAACACGGGCCTCGCCGTCGCGGGCGTGAAGCGTGCGCTCGAAAATGTCACCCGAGCGGCCGGTGGGGACGCGTCAACCTGGAGCGCGGCGGCAAGGACGGCGCGCGGCGGCATCGAGCTGGCCTACATCGGCGTGCACGAGGTTTTTCAGCTCGCGATCGCCGCGCATGAGATGGGCGAGCTGCGCGGCTTTCAATGCTCGGTGATCGATCTGCCGGGCAAGCTCGGGCGCGCCGCAGGCCACATGATGCGGCTGCCTTCGGCGCGGCCGCTCGGCACGGAAGCCCTGCCGCCGGACCGAGTGACGGAGCGGCCCGCTTCGCTGCTGGCCCTGCGGGCCTGGCACTGGCTGCGCGGCCGACGGAAGCTGGATCCTCTCCGCTGCCACCAACTGTTCGAGCACCTCGCGGCGCGCCGCCTCGCGGGATCGGCAGCGTCCATCGCCGTCGGCGCGGAAACCTGCGCGCTGGGCTGGTTCGAAGCCGCAAAACGCCGCGGCATGAAGTGCGTGCTGGACGCCCACGGCATTCCCGCGCCGTTCCTCGACGCGGCAAAGCGCCGCGCGGCGGCGGACTTCGGCCTGGCGACGCCGGCGCAGTCCGACAGCGAGGAAATGACCTGGCACAAGAAGCAGGAGCGCCAGCTCGCCGACGTGATCCTGGTGTGCTCCCAGTTGCAGAAGGACGTGTACGGCAGGCTCGGCGAAGACACATCCCGCATGAGGCCCGTGCCGCTGTGGATCGACACTGAATTCTGGCGCGAGACACGCGCGCGGGGGAAAGCGACGCTGCCGCTGCGCGTGATGTTTGCCGGCACGGCCACTCTCGCCAAAGGGCTGCCGTATCTTTTCCAGGCGCTGGAGAAGACGGGCGACGCGGTGCATCTGACGATCGTGGGTCCGCTTGCACCGGACATCCGGCATCTGGCCGCGCGCATCAAGCCGGTGCTCACTGTGCTCGGCTACAAGTCCCGCGAGGAGCTGCGCGGCTTTTATTCCACGCAGCATGTGCTCGTGCTCCCATCATTGGGGGACTCCTTTGGCTTCGTGGTGATGGAGGCGATGGCCTGCGGCCTGCCGGTCATTCTAACCGATCACTGCGGCGCACCGGTGCCTGACGAATCGTGGCGCGTACCCGCGCACGACTCGCAGGCGCTGGCCGAGCGCCTCCTCTGGTATGCCGCCGACATGACGCGCGTGGAGCACGACGGCGGCATCGCGCGCGAATTTGCCTCGCGCTTCCCACCCTCCGAATACCGCCGGAAGGCCCGGGCGATCTTTGCCGAACTTCTGGCCGCGTGACTTCCGCCGCATCAGGCAGCCGGCCCAGGCCGCTGCGCATCATGATCCGCACCCGTCCATTTTACCCGAGCATTGGCGGCCTCGAGGCCGTCATGCAGATGCTGGCGGAGGAATTCACGCGCGCGGGTCACCAGGTCACGGTGGTGACCGCGAGCGAGAACACCGCGCGCGATGAATTTCCCTACACCGTGCTGCGCAGGCCGGGCTTCTGGCGGCTGTTCCAGACGCAATGCCGGGCGGACGTAGTCGTGCTCGGCAACATCAGCCTGTGGTGGGTGCTCATGCTCCTCGTGTGTCCGCGGCCATGGATCGCCACGCATCACGGTTGGTACGTCGATACAGGCCGGCCCGTGCGCTGGCTGGACCGGCTGAAAATGGCGTTGGCGGCGTTCGCGACGGCGAATGTTTCCGTGAGCCATGCGGTGAACCGTTTCCTCGGCAATCCGGGCGTGGTAATCCCGAATCCGTATGACAAGGACACCTTCCATCTCATGCCCGAGGTGCCGCGGGACCGCGATCTGGTTTTCCTTGGCCGGCTCGTTTCCGACAAAGGTGCCGACGTGCTCATCGACGCGCTCGGAATCCTCGCGCAGCAGAAAGGACTGCGGCCGCGGCTCACCGTGGTCGGTTCCGGGCCGGAACAGCGTGCGCTGGAGGAGCAAACCGCGCGGCTCGGCCTAAAAGACCAGGTGACCTTTGCGGGGCCGAAACGCGGCCGAGAACTGGCCGAACTGCTGAATGCACACCGCGTGATGGTGATCCCGTCCCGCTGGAACGAGCCATTCGGCATCGTCGCGCTCGAAGGCATCGCCTGCGGCTGCGTCATCGTCTGCTCCGCGGGCGGCGGCCTGCCGGAGGCGGCGGGAGAGTGCGGCATTGCCTTTCCGAACGAGGACCGCCAGGCGCTCGCTGCAGCGACCGAACGCGTCCTGCACGACCATGCGCTCCAGGACCGCCTGAGATCGGCGCGCGAAGAACACCTTTCCCGTCATCAGAAACCGAAGATCGCGGAGATGTACCTGTCCGTCATTGACCGTGTGGCAGGGCTTCCCTCCGCGCATGTTCCCGCACGCTGATCCCCAGTTCCGACCGCAAACCATGAACGCCCCATCGATTGTGAAACGCCTGCTTCGTCCGCTGACCCGAATCCCGTGGATCGCCTCCTGGCGGCGGGCCCGTCGCGTAACAGCGGACGCGATGAGCGTTGCCAACTCGTGGACGGAGGCGGACGACGCGATGCTGCGCTTCTACCGTCAATTCTTGAAGCCGGGCGACGTGTGCTTCGATGTCGGCGCGAACATCGGCAACCGCGTGAAGATCTTCGTCAAGCTCGGCGCCAGGGTCGTGGCGGTCGAGCCGCAGAAGGAGTGCGCCGCCGAGCTGCGCCGCTGGTATGGCGGCTCGGGCATCGTGGTGGTGGAGAAAGCCCTCGGGGAATCCAAAGGACGCGCCGAGCTGCTCACGAGCAATTTCCACATGGTCTCCAGCCTGTCCCCCGACTGGATTCAGGCGACGAAGGAGAGCGGCCGGTTCGCCCAGCACAACTGGCAGGCCGCGGGCAGCGTGGAGGTGGCCACGATGGACGATCTCATCGCCATCCACGGCGCGCCGCGTTTCGCGAAGATCGATGTCGAAGGATTTGAACTCAACGTGATCAAGGGGCTGTCCCACCCGGTGAGATTCCTCTCGCTGGAGTTCACGCCGGAAACCAAGAAGTCGTCGATCGAATGCCTGGAACGGCTCTCGCAACTGGGCCGGACGCGATTCAATTTCAGCGAGGGCGAGTCGATGAACATGCGCTTTGCCGAGTGGCTCGACCTCGAAGCCATGCGCGTTTTCATTCAGGGCCTGAATGTCGCCAACGAGGTGTGGGGTGACATTTACGTCAGTTTTCCCGACGTGCCCTGACCAACCGGTCCCAACGCGCAGCCAAACGTCCCATGAGAGAAATCCAACTGGCCGTCATCACGAACTCCTTCAACCGGCGTGATCTGCTGGGCCAGGCGCTGCCGTCGCTGCTCGAAGCGCTGCGGGACATGCCGTTCGCCAGTTGCATCGTCGTGTTTGACGCCGGCTCGAAGGACGGCAGCCAGGACTACGTGCGCGAGATGGCAGCGAAGAATCCGGACGTGCCCGTCCATCTCATCGAGCCGGATCCGCCGGCGGCAGGCTCCTTCGCGGACGGTTGCAATCAGGCCGTGGCCCATGCCCTGCGGCAGCATCCTTCGGTGAAATGGTGCTTCTTTTACGAGACGGACAATCTGCTGCCGAATCACGAGGCGCTGCGCGAAGCGGTGCGACTGCTGGAGGACAACCCGTCGCTGGCTGGCACGGGATTCACCGTGGAGAAACGCGATGGGGCGAAGGCCGGCTTCGGCTGCGCGCTGCCCGGCGTGGCCGGCTTCCTCGCGGGCCAGCAGCTCTCGGCACGGCTGCATCTCGACGACATGGTGCTGCGGGACTGGCAGACTACGCCGCGCGGTGTGCGCTGGGCACACTGCGATGTGGTGTACACCAGCCCGCTGCTCATCCGTGCCGAGGCGTGGACGCGGGTGGGAGGCATGGATGTGAAGCTCTTTCCGTTCACCGACAGCGACGTGGACCTGTGCTGGAAGGTGCGGAACGCGGGCTGGCGCTTTGCCATTCTCGACATGCCGGGCGTGGTGCATGACAACGACAGCACGCCCTCGGCGTGGAGCAGCCGCCGCGTGCTGTGGTACCACCAGAGCCGCATGCGTCTGCTGAGGAAGTACCACGGCGCGGGGGTGGAACTGCTCAAGCCCCTCCTCTTCGCGCGGCATCTCGTCGAGTGGCTCCTGCTGGCGCCGCGGGCGCTGTTCAGTGCGCGCGCGCGCCAGTCGCTGCACACGCGCGCGATGCTGCTGGGCCGGGTGTTTCACGGCTATGAGTAGGTGGAAGCGCGCGCCGGGGCGCGTGTCATTCGTGTGATTCTGATGTCCCATGTCACGGGCAATCCCAACAGCCGCCAGGCCGCGCTGTGCATGGCGGAGCGCGGCTGGCTGGCTGAGTTTCACACCACGCTCGCATGGAGATCAGGAAGCCGCGCGCGGGTGCTGCCGGCCGCGTGGCGGGAGGTGCTGGAGAAACGCGCTTTCCCGCCGGCGGTGACACCGGCGTTGCGCGGACATCCCTGGCGTGAAGTGCTGCGCCTCATGCTGCGCGACGTGTTTCCCCGCATGCAAACGGGCCCCCTGGCGCGATGGCGCGGCATCGAGCATGTGGCGCTCGGCTTCGACCGCGCGGTGGGCCGCGCGGTCATGCGCAGCCGGAATGTGACCGCAGTGTACGGCTACATGGACTCATCCGTGGAAACTTTCCAGGCGGCGCGGCGGCGCGGGATGCGCACGATCTACGAGCTGCCGAGCCCCTATTGGCGCACGGCCCTGGGCATCATGCAGGAGGAGGCATCACTGCAACCCGCCTGGGCGGCCACCCTGCCGCACATGTCAGCGGACACCCCGAAGATGCGGCGGCGCGACGAGGAATTGCGGCTGGCGGACGCGGTCGTGGTGCCAAGTGCGTTCGTGAAGGACAGCCTGCGACACGCACCTGGACTGCGCGCCGAGATTCACGTCGTGCCATACGGCGGCCCCGAGCCGGCCGCCGGCCCTTCACGCGAGCGCCCCGCTGGACCACTGCGCGTGCTGTTTGCGGGCACGCTGACTCAGGCGAAGGGCCTCTCGTACCTCGATGAAGCTGCAAGGTCGCTCGGACCGGCGATCACGCTCACACTCGCAGGCGCGCAGCACGAAGACGGCGGCTGTGCCGCACTGCGCGACTTCCTCGCCCGGCACCGCCACGTCGGACAGTTGAGCCACGCACAATTGCTCGCCGAGATGGACCATCACGATGTGCTGGTGCTGCCGACGCTGCTGGAAGGCATGCCGCTCGTGGCGCTCGAGGCGTTCTCGCGCGGGCTTCCGGTGATCGCCACGCATCACGCGGGCCTGGGCGGTGTGCTCGAAGACGGTCGCGAGGGCTTTCTTGTCCCGATCAGGGACGCGGCCGCGCTTTCGAATCGTCTGACCCGCCTGATGCACGAAGCGGATCTCCTCCGGAAAATGCGCGGTGCCGCAGAGGAACTCGGCCGCCGCCAAAGCTGGGCATGTTACCGCGTCGCGCTCGCCGCCACGCTCTCGCAGGTGACCGGCCTTTCCGCCCCGCCTGCACTCAATTGAACCCGCCAATGCTCACACATCTCATCCATTTCATCCGCGATGCCTCGCCCCGAGCCTTTGACCTGCTCAAGAGCTGCGGGCGGGGGCTGGGCAGACGCAGCCCGCTTTACGACGCGCTAGAGGCCGCCATCGCGCCGCTCGGGCGGTTCACCTTCCTGCAAATCGGCGGCAACGACGGGATCTCGAATGATCCCTATCGCGAGTTCATGATCCGTCCGCAAGCGCGTGGCGCGACCGTCGAACCGGTGCCCGAGTATTTTGCGCGGCTGAAATCAAACTATGCGGCGTATCCGCAGGTGACGTGTCTGAACGCCTGCGTCAGTTACGACGGCGGAAGCGAGGCATGCCTCTATGCCTACACCGAGGCGTATCTGCGGAGCATTGGCAATTCACAGGAGCTGGCGGGCATCGCCGGCTTCCGTCGGGATCACCTCGCGGCACAGGTGCGGCCGCCCCACCGCGCCGACGACTGCATCCGGGAGGTGCGCATCGCGAGCCTGACTGTCGAGCAGATTCTCGCACGCAGCGGGCTCGACCGCTTCGACTGCCTGTTTCTCGACTGCGAAGGACACGAGGAACACGTCCTGCTCGGCATGAATTACGAGACGGTGCGGCCATGTGTGATCGCCTTCGAACACACTTACTTTTCCACGGAAGACTCGGCCATCGACCGGCACCTCCAGTCAAAGGGCTTCACGCTCCACCGCCTGCAATACGACACCGTCGCGGTACGACAGCCGACGTGAGCGCTCCGGTCCGCGAGAAACCAAACGTTGGATGATTTCGTTTTCGAATTCAGCAATGTGAGTATGCTGGTTGTCCAATCGCGACGGCCCGCTCCCGCCGCCGCTCGCATCCACCCTCCGCCCCTTCGCAGCCTATGTACATGAAGATGATGTCGGTCGAGCAAATGCTCTTCTTCGGGGGCATTGGCACGATCATCACGGTGATGCTCGCGTCACTGAACTGGCGGCGCGCCGTGTTCGCCGCCTTCTTTATGGCGCTGTTCGAGGGTGCCATCCGCAAATGGCTGCTCCCTTCGCTTTCCGAGCTTGTGTACTTCGGCAAGGACATCGTGCTGCTCGGTGCTTACTTGAAGTTCTATTTTGACCCCGAACCGGACATCAAGGCCTACAGCCTGCGGGTGCCGGGTGCGTTGATTGCTGCGGTATGCATGGTTCTCATCATCGGGGGCGCGATGAATCCGAACATCGGTTCGTTCATACTCGCGCTATACGGCATCAAGATTTATCTGTGGTATGTCCCGCTCGCCTTCATGATGCCCTACTTGTTCCGCGACCAGAAGGATCTCACGAACAAGATTTTCTGGTACTCGACGCTCGCCATCCCAATCTGTCTCCTCGGTGCCGCCCAGTTCGTGGCGGGTCCCGATTCGCCCCTGAACTGCTACGCGAAGACGATCTACACGGAGATGAATCAGATCGCCACCTTCGGCGCAGGCTCCACGCGTGCCCGCATCTCCGGCACATTTTCCTACCTCACGGGCTTCACCGTGTTCGTGGTGCTCTTCTTCGTCATCTCCCTGGCCCTGCTCACCGTGCTGACTGGCAAGCGCAGGCTGGTCGTGCTTTTTGGAAATCTGCCGCTCCTCGCCGCGAACTCGTTGATGTCGGGATCGCGCGGTGCCGTTTACAGCATCATCATCTGCTCGGTGTTCTACGTTCTGGCATCGAGCATCTACCGTGTGACCGACGAAAAAAAGAGCGGAGGCGGAGCCGCGATTTACATCATTCTCGGTTTCGGTGTGGTGGCGGCCGTCACGAGCCTCTTTTTCAAGGACGCGGTCAATGAATTCCAAATGCGCCGGCGCACCACCAACGACACCACGTATGACCGGCTGATCACGCCATTGTGGTCCGTCGGCCAGGCGGCGCGCGAAGTCGGTTTCGGCGGCTACGGTATCGGCCTCTCGCATCCGGCGAGCGAAGCGATGCGCACAAACCTCAAGCTGCCGGCGCCCAAGCAGCGGTGCCCGGTGTACGACTCTGAAATGGGCCAAGTGCTTGCGGAACTCGGCTGGCCCGGTTTCCTGATGTGGTACTACCTCCGCTTCAGCGCGATCTTCGCCACTTGGAATGCCTTCAAACGCGCCCAGCCTTCCCTGCAACGCGCGCTCTACCTCGCGTGCTTCTGTTACCAGTCGATCTTCTTCACCGCCGGCGTCGTGCTGAACCACACGGCGAACTTTTTCGTCTTTGCCACCTGGGGTCTTTGCCTGCTGCCAAATCTCTATCCGGCAGTGGGGCGCCGGCGCCCCGGCTACGGTGGTCCGGTTTCGCTGCCGGCTCAACCCGCGCCTCGATACGGATCGAGATGATCGCGGCACTGGCCGCGCAACAGGTGAACGTCAGCTTCGTCGGCCGCCTGGTGACCTGCCGCTAGTACAATGTGGATCAGGTCGTGGCGATGGTGCCGCAGGAGTTCGACAATCTCAAGCCGGCCCTCGCCCGGCCCGATGATGAGCAGGTGGCCTAAGCGCGGCGCGGGCACGAGGCGCACGGTGATTGGATGAATGGACGCACGCGCTCCCATCTCGGTGGCCATCCCTGCCCATCTGCGGGTGGACAAGCTGTTGCACACCCTGGGCGTGGTGCACGCCTGCACGCCGCCGCCAGACGAGGTGATCGTGCACGTCGATGGCGGCGCGCCGGAAGTGCTCGCGGCGGTGGCGCGCGCGTTTCCCGATGTGCGGCTGATGATATCGGAAACCTTGAGGGGGCCGGGCGGCGCACGGGACGCCATGATCCGCGAGGCACGGCACGAGTGGGTGGCCACTTTCGACGACGATTCCTTTCCGGAGCCGCCGGATTTCTTCGCGCGGACGATGGAGGACGCGGGACGTTTTCCCGATGCTGCCGTGCTGAGCTGGGACACGCTGCCCGAGGAACAGGCGCGGCGCGGGTTTCATCACATCGCGGTGTTCTCCGGCTGCGGCAGCGTGCTGAGCCGCCGGTGGTATCTGCGCACTCGCGGCTTCGTGCCGCGCGTGGTGGCCTACGGACTTGAAGAGGTGGATGTGAGCCTTCAACTGCACGCGCTCGGAGGCGTCATCTTGTTCGATGCGCGCTTGAGAACGGTCCACGATCATCCGCTTCCGGAACGGTTTCCTGATGACACGATCGCCGCCGTGATCGCGAACAGTTTTCTCTTTCCGCTCGTGAGCTATCCAGTGGTGCTCTGGCCGCTGGGGCTGGCACAGGCGCTCAAATACATGCTGCGCATACTGCGCACCCGCCGTGTGCGCCCGGTCTTGAAAGCGCTCGCCGGACTCCCGGGCGATGTGCGCGAAGTGTGGCGGTGGCGGCATCCCGTGTCCGCCTCGGCAGTGCTGAGCTGGCTCGAACTGCGCAGGCATCCGCGCCCCCTGTCGTCATGAACGACTCCTGTGTGGACGCGGCGGCTGAGCCGCCGGCACCGGCCGGCTGGGCATCGAGCGCGGCGCGGTGGTTGTATCCGTATGGCGCCGTGCGCACTGCGTTGGCCGGTCCGGCGGCGGGTTTGCGGTTTCGTGTGGCACCGGGGATGGGGATGATGTATGCGCTGGGGCGCGATCACCGGCGTGCGCTTGATCTTCTGGCGGCGAGGCTGCGCCCAGGGCAGACGGTGTACGATGTCGGTGCCAATCAGGGCCAGTTCACGCTGCCGCTGTCCCGGATCGTGGGTGGGGAGGGTTGTGTGGTGGCATTCGAACCGGTGCCGGAAAACTTTGCAGCTCTCGCCGAAAACGTCGCCTTGAACGGTTTGTCGAACGTGAACCTGCGCCGGAACGCGCTCGGCGGCAAAAGCGGCACCCGGACTTTTTTCTTTGAGCGTCAGCGATGTACGATGGGTACTTTTGTCGAGTCGGCCGTGAAACTCAATGCGGATGCCCCCCGTATCGAGGTGGTGACAGAATGCATGGATGAACTGGTGGCCGCAGGCGTGAAACCGCCGGACTGTATCAAAATTGACGTCGAAGGCGCGGCCGGCGAGGTCTTGAGCGGCTGCCGCGAGACGCTCCGCCGGCGTCGGCCGGCGCTGTTTGTCGAGCTGCACATCTCGGAGCGTCACGATGACGAGCGGCAGGCGCTGATGGCCGTGGCACGCGAATTCGAGTACGAGATAGCCATGATGGACGACATGCCGATTTCAGAGATGAGGGTGCCGGGCGAGTATCACGCCTGGTGCGTGCCGGTCAGCCGGTGAAGCCGGGACGAAGATGGCAGATTCACTCAAGAACACGAAGGCACTTCCCATGAAACGCGCGCTCATCACCGGGATCACAGGGCAGGACGGGTCCTATCTGGCGGAGTTGCTGCTCGGACAAGGCTACGAAGTGCACGGCCTGATGAGACAAACTGGACTTGAGCAAATCAGAGGTCTCCAGCCATATGGCGCTCAAGCGGACCTCTATGAGCGTTGCAAGCTGCACGCCGTGAGCCTCGACAACTTTCCGGGACTCTACCGCCTGGTCTCAAACATCCAGTTCGACGAGTGCTACCATCTCGCCGCAGCGTCCTTCGCCGGTGAGAATCTGGCCGATGGCTACCAGACCATCCAGACAAACATCGCGGGTACGCACTATCTGCTGGCCGCGCTGGGCGAGTTCCAGAAAACCTGCCGTTTCTACTTTGCAGGCACGAGCGAGATGTTCGGCAGGCCGGGCGCGGCACCGCAAAGGGAAGACACCCCCTTCATGCCGCGCAGTGCGTACGGCATCAGCAAGCTGGCGGCCTTCCACATCGTGCGCAATTACCGCGAGACGCAGGGCATGTTCTGCTCCTCCGGAATTCTCTACAATCACGAGAGCCCGCGCCGCAGGCCGGAGTTTGTGACGCGCAAGATCACCCTCGCCGTGGCCCGCATCGCCGCCGGCAGGCAGGACAAGCTCGAACTTGGCAACCTCACCGCCGTGCGCGACTGGGGCTACGCACCCGACTATGTGAGGGCGATGCAGGCCATGCTGCTGCACGCAGAGCCGGGAGATTTCGTCGTGGCCACGGGCCGGCTTCACAGCGTGGCAGACTTCTGCCGCATCGCCTTCGAGCATGTGGGCCTCGACTGGCAGAAGCATGTGACCAGCAGCCCCATGTTTTTCCGCGCCCAGGAACCGGTGCCGCTCCAGGGTGATCCGTCACGCATCCAGAATGAGATCGGCTGGAAGCCGGGGATGGATTTTCCGGACATGGTCCGCGAGATGGTGGATGCCGACATCGCCAGGATGTGAACGAAGATGAGGGGAAAAAAGGAAAGCATTCACGTCTGGGCGCCTGAGATTCACGAGGGATCGGGAGGCATCCAGGCTTTCTCGCGCGTCTATGTGAAGTCACTGCAGGAGGCGTACCCGGACATAGGCGTCCACGTCTTCGTGAAGAACGACTCCGTGCCCGGGCACGATCCGTTGCGCCTCCTGGGAGTGACCATTCACTCTGCGGCCCGCTACCCTGGCTGGCTGCGCACGCTGGCGCTGGTCGTCATGGGCATCGGCCTCGGCTTGTGGATGAGGCCGCGCTGCGCAATCACCACGCATCTGCACTTCCTGCCCGCGCTGCGCATGCTGCACTGGCTGGCAGGCATCCCGGTGATAAGCGTTCTGCACGGCGTGGAGGCGTGGTACGCACGCGACGGGCTGCGCGTGCGGGCCATGCGCGCGGCGAACCACCTCATGGCCGTGAGCCGCCACACGCGGCAGATGGTGATCAATGCCTTTGGCGTCGAGCCGCAGCGCGTCAGCGTGGTTCCGAACACCTTCGACACCGGGCGTTTCACCCTCGGTCCGAAGCCCGGGCGCCTGCTGAAAAAGTTCGGCCTGCGCCCGGATCAGCCGGTGCTGCTCACAGTCAGCCGCCTGGCACTCTCCGAAGGTCACAAGGGGCACCGGCAGGTGCTGGTGGCCCTCGATGCGATACGGCGGAAGTTTCCAGACGTGCGCTATCTCGTGGTGGGCACCGGGGATGATCTGCCGCGCCTGCGCGATGCCGTGGTGGCGCGCGGGCTGGAGGACTGCGTGATCTTTGCCGGCTACGTCCCGTCCGCCGAATTGCCTGATTACTACCGGCTGTGCGACGCCTTCGTGATGCCCAGCAGCAAGGAGGGCTTTGGCATCGTCTTCCTGGAGGCGATGGCCTCGGGCAAGCCGGTGGTGGCCGGCTGCCTCGACGGATCGGTGGATGCCCTCGATGGCGGCCGCCTCGGCGTGCTGGTGGATCCGAACGACCCGGCGAAAATCGCAGACTCCGTCTGCCGTGTGCTCGCGCACCAGCCCGAGGGTGCGCTCTGGAATGACCCCGCAGCCCTGCGCGCGGCCGTGGTGGCGCAGTTCGGTCATCAGCGCGTGAGCCGCCTGATGGCGGACGACATCGCCGGCATCATCGGCCGCGAACCGCGGTCCGACAGCAGCCTGCCCGCCGCGCGCGGTGGCGAGGACGTCTTCCCCGTGGCGCCTCGCATCGTGGTGATCACGAAATTGATCACGCCGTACCACGTCGAGTTCTTCAACGCGCTCTCCGCCCAGGGCGGGCTGCTGCTCGAGGTGATCTACCTGACCAGCCGCGATCCCGACCACCAATGGCAAATGCCGTCGGTGGCGCATGATCATCTGGTGCTCTCCGACATGCCCGAGATGGAGGCCAACGCGCTGCGCAGCATCAGCAGCGCGGACCTCGCCGTGTTCAACTGCAATCTCGACTGGTTCGTGTTCAAAGCCCTGCGCGAGCGCTCGCGGGCACGGCGGCCGTGGGTATTCTGGGGCGAGTGGCCGGGCTTCATGCGGCCGGGCGTGAGCGGCGCGGTGGCGCGGTGGTTCCTGCGCGTGCCTCTCCACCGCCAGACCGCCCCGATCTGGGCGGTCGGCAAGCTCGCCATCGAAGGCTTCCGCAAGGAGTTCGGCAACAGCCGCACCTATTGCAACATCCCTTACTTTTGCGATCTGCAGCGCTTGCTTGACGCACCGCTTCCGCCGGTGGACAGGCGCACGTTCCTGTATGCAGGCACGCTCACGCAGCGCCGCGGCGTGGACGTGCTGGCCTCCGCTTTTGCGCGTCTGGCCTCCCTGCACCCGGACGCGCGCCTCGTGGTGATGGGCACCGGTCCGATGGAGGGCACGATGCGCGGGCTGCTCAAAAACTGCGCCGACAAGGTCACCTGGCTCGGCTTTCTCCCCTGGCAGCAGACACAGATGGGCTACGCGCAGGGATCCGTGTTTTGCTTCCCTGCGCGGGATGAGGCGTGGGGCCTGCCGGTCACGGAAGCACTCGCCTCCGGCCTGCCCGTGATCAGCACGCCGCGCACCGGGGCGGCCGTCGAATTCGTCGCTGACGGTGAGACTGGATGGCTGGTCCCGGCGGATGACGTCGCCGCGCTCGTGGCTGCCATGGAGAAGGCACTGCGCCTGCCTGATGCGGACTTCGCGCAGTTGCAAAAGAAGGCGCGCGAAGTGGCGGCAGGCGGCACGCTGGCAGAAGGCGTCAAACGCATCGCCGGCGCGGCCACTGATTTCATCTCCCGCTGGCGGGCGCGTTCTCCCGGCCGCCGTTCCGTCTTGCACCCCTGACGCTTTTTCATGTGCGGCATCGCAGGCATCCTGCACGCGGGCGGGTCTGACAAGGACTCGCTGCGCCGCCCGCTGGACGATCTCGTCCTCGCGCTGCGGCATCGCGGGCCGGACGACAACGGCATCTGGATCAATGCCGGGGGCACGGCCGGTCTGGCGCATGTGCGCCTGGCCATCCTGGACCTCACCCCCGCGGGCCACCAGCCGATGCACACGGCTGACGGCGAGCTGCACATCATCTTCAACGGCGAGATTTACAATTTCCGCGAACTCCGCGCCGGGCTCGAAAAAGAAGGCGTCGTATTCAAAACCAATTCGGATACCGAAGTCCTCCTCCAGATGTACCGGGCCAGGGGCGTGTCCATGTTGTCCGAATTGCGCGGCATGTTCGCCTTCGCGATCTGGGATGAAAAGCGCCGGAACTGCCTGCTGGCCCGTGATCCCATGGGTATCAAGCCGCTCTACTACGCGCTCAACGGCCAGCGCATGGTCTTCGCATCCGAATTGCGTGCCCTGCAAACGGCGGGCCTCGTCGGGCGCGATCTCGATGCCGGCGCACTCATCCGCTATTTCCAAATGGGATCGGTGCCGGAGCCGCAGACGCTGCTGGCCGACGTCCACAGCCTCGAAGCCGGACACTATCTGATGTGGGAGAATGGCCGGGTGGCCAAGCGCTGCTACTGGCGGGTCGCCTTCCCGGAAAAACAGACGCAGCCAATGGATCCTGTCCGTGCCACGGACGAGGTGCGGAGCGCGCTGCTCGACAGCCTGCGCGCACACTTCGTCAGCGACGTGCCGGTGGGAGTCTTCTTGAGCGGCGGGATTGATTCCACGGCTCTTGTCGCACTGGCGCGCGTGGAGGGACACGAGAACCTCGCCACCTTCTCCATCGGCGTGAACGATCCGGAGATGGATGAGGCCGCCATCGCGGAGAAGACCGCCGGATTTTTCGGCACGCAGCACCGGACCATGCATCTGGATGCCGCCCTCGGGCGCCAGATTTTCGCCAGGTTCCTGGAGAGCATGGACCAGCCCAGCATCGACGGCCTGAACACCCACACCGTGTCATCGTTCGCCAGCGAGCACGGCATGAAGGTCGTCCTCTCCGGTCTCGGCGGCGACGAATTGTTCGCCGGCTACCGCAGCTTCGACTCCGTGCCGCGGCTGCACGCGTTCAACCGCGCGGTTCACTGCCTGCCCGGTGCCGCGACCCTGGCCGGCTGGGCGATGGAGAGATGTCCGCTCTCGGCCCGCGTAAGGCGCGTCGGATCACTGCTCCGCTCCGAGGTCACGATGAAGAGCGCCTTCCGCTGCTTCCGCAGCATCTTCTCCCTGCGCAGCGCACAACTTCTGGCCGCGCGCTATCTCGACTGCCATCCGCGGAATCTGCCCGAGCTTTATTATTCCCAGGTCCAGGCGAAGGAGGCGCGCAATGCCGTCAGCGAGTGCGAGATCACGCTCTACATGCGCAATCAACTGCTCAAGGACAGCGACGTGATGAGCATGGCCCGCGGGCTGGAGCTGCGGGTGCCGTTCGTGGACCGCGTGCTCTTCGAGCGCATCGCCGCGGTGCCCGCCGTGCTCCGTCTCCGGCAGGGCAAGCAGATGCTGCTGGATGCCGTGCCGGAGATTCCCGAATGGGTGCGCAACCAGCGCAAGCGCGGATTCATGTTTCCCTTTGAGAAATGGCTTGAGGAAGACTGGAAGCAGCCTTTCGCCGATGCCGCCAGCAAAGTACCCTATGGCCGGCCGTCGTGGTATCAGAGCTGGGCCGTGTTCGTGCTCGAACATTGGCTGAGACGGCAGTAGTCGCCACATAAAACCATGCCCTTCACGGGACGATCCAACAACAGCGAAGATTTCGCGGGCGGCGAAGCTCCCGCAAATGCATCAGGCCAGGTTCTGGACATCTGCGTGATCACGTATCTCACGTCGCCTTATCAGGTGGAGTTTTTCAACGAAATCGCCACCCACAAGGGCGTCAGGCTGCGCGTCATCTATCTCCACGAGGAGGTGCGCCTCTATCCCTGGGCACCGGTAGAATGCAGGCATGAGTTCATGATCCTGGAGGGCAGCCGGCGGAGAATCGCCCAGGCGTTCAAGTGGGCGCGCGAAGCGTCGCTGACGGTGTGCAACTACTACACCCATTGGTTTGCCCTCGCCGCGCTCCACGCCCGTCATCTTGGCGGACGACCCTGGGTGTTTTGGGGCGAGAGTCCGGGATTCCTCCAGCTTGGCTGGCTTGGAAAGCTGGGACGCAAGATGCTCCTCTACCCCATCGCCAGAAGTGACGCTCCAGTGTGGGGCATCGGGCGCACTGGCGTGTCCCGCTACAAGCAGGACTGGGGCGACTCGAAGGACTACGTCAATCTCCCCTACTTCTCCGATCTCCAGCGCTTCCGCACCCAGACCAGAACCGCGCCCGCCGACGTGCGCTGCATTTTGTACTCCGGCGTGCTCAGGCCGCGCAAAGGAGTGCTCGAGCTGGCCGAGGCATTCCGCGCCGCCGCATTGCAAAACGGCACGCTGCGTCTGGTGATCCTGGGTGGCGGACCGCTCGAAGACCAGATGAGGACGATTCTCGATCCCGTACGGCATCTCGTGCGGTGGGAGGGTTTCCGCCAGTGGCACGAGCTGCCGGCACTGTACGCGCAGGCACATGTGCTGTGCCTGCCCACCAAATACGATGGCTGGGCCATGGTGGTGCCCGAAGCCCTCGCGGCCGGACTGCCCGTGCTCACCACCCGCGAGGCCGGCGCGGCGGTGGAACTCGTCGAAGATGGCGTGAACGGCTGGCTCATGCCGGCGGTGAGGACGCAGTGCATCACCGAGTCGCTGCTCCGCATCGCCGCGCTCTCGAACGATGAACTCGAAAAACTCGGTGTCACCGCGCGGGAAAGCGTGCGGGATCACAGCCTCGCGGAGGGCGGCACGCGTTTCGTCGCCGCCGCCTGGGGTGCCATCGAGGCGTTTCATTGTCGCCTGGCCTCCGGTCGTGCCGGGCTCCCTCCATCTGCGCCGAAGATTTTCATCACCGGCCCCTATCCGCCGGATCGCTTGAACAGCATGATCCGGTATGTGGACCTCCTGCGGTCGGTTACGAAAGATTTTCCCTGGCCCGTCGAACAGCTGGACCCGCCCGTAATCTTCGGCGCATTGCGCCGGCTTCCCGCGCGGCTGCGCAGGCTGCTCGAGTATCTGGACAAGTACGTGTTTTTCCCGCTGAAGATCCGCTGGAGGGCAGGCAGGAACGCCGGACGCGAGGGTTGTTTCGTTCACATCACCGACCAGGGATTCGGCCCCCTCGCTCCATGGATCGCGGACTTTCCAGTCGTCGTCACCTGCCACGACCTGATCGCCATCCGGGCCGCGCTCGGGCTTGGACCCGCGGCACGGCGCGCACCATGGCGTGGCTGGTTCCAGCGCCTCATCCGGCGGACCTTGTGCCTGCCTGCCACTGTGATTTGTGATTCGGAAAAAACACGCGGTGACTGCGAGCAATTGCTGAGCACAGGAAGCGTCCGCCATGTGCTGCATCTGCCGCTCGATCCCGAGTTCACGGGCGACACCGGCGGCATCGAGGTTCCAGCGCTGCCCGAGCGTTTCTTCCTGCATGTTGGCAATTCGCTTTGGTACAAGAACCGGCCGGGCGTGCTGCAAATCTTTGCCGCCCTTTGTGAGAAGCCGGCCATGCCGCCAAAGCTCGTCTTCATGGGAGAGCCCCCCACGGCGGACGAACTCCGCATCGCAAGCACGCGCAAGATCGAAGACCGTGTCGTCTGGATTCCCCGTCCGCCCACGGCTTGGATCATGGCCGCCTACGACAGGGCGCAGGCTCTGATTTTCCCTTCACTGGAAGAAGGCTTCGGCTGGCCGGTGCTGGAGGCCATGTCGCGCGGATGCCCGGTGTTTTGTTCTGATCGCGCACCGCTTTCTGAAATCGGCGGTGATGCCGTGGTGTACATCGATCCGGAAAGTCCTGCCGCGGCAGCCGATGTCATCGCGGGCTGCATGGTGCAGGGCGGCCCGTGGCGGAGCGCTCAAGCCGCGAAGGGGAAGAGCCGAGCAGCCGGCTTTTCCGTCCCAAGATTCAGCGCCGGCATGATGGGGGTGTATCAGTCGGTCATCGACCGCTTCACGCTGGAAGGGAGCCGGGAGGCTGAGCACGAGCCGATGCGGGACGCCTCGCCGGGTTGAGGAATTCCGATGCGAGTGCTGCACATCATTCCGAGCATGGCACCGTCCTACGGCGGACCGGCGACTGCGCTGCCCGGCATCGCCAAAGGGCTGCTTGACGCTGGAGTATCAGTCGATGTGGCCACCATCATCAATCCTGGCGAGCAAGCGGACCCCGCGCAGGCGGTATCGGACGAAGCGCATGGATTCCGCCGTTTCGTCTTCGCACGCACGACGCGGCCTTACCGCATCTCGCTGCCTCTCGGACGATGGCTGGATGAACGAGTGCGGGAGTACGCACTGGTGCATGTGCATGCCGTGTTCACCTACTCGAGCCGCGCGGGCTGCCGCAGCGCGTTCAGCAACGCCGTGCCGTACATCGTCAGGCCGCTGGGCATCCTGAACCGTTGGGGCATGGAGCAGCGCCGCCCGCTGGCGAAGAAGTTCTTCTTCAAGTTCATCGAAAAACCGCTTCTCGATGCCGCTGCGGGAATGCACTACACGAGCGAGACGGAGGCCGAAGAGGCCGCGCGACTGAGCATCCGCGCGCCGGCGCGCATTGTCCCGCTCGGCATCGATCTCGGCCCGTTCGAGCGGCTTCCGGGCAGAGAGATTTTTGTCTCGCGCTTCTTTCCGGATTCGCACGCTGGCGGACCGGTGATCCTTTTCCTCTCGCGGCTGGATCCGAAGAAGGGCATCGATTTGCTGCTCGATGCCTTTCAATCAATGCTCTCCTCGCATCCGCGCGCGCGGCTGGTCATCGCAGGTGATGGAGATGCGGCGTTTGTCCGGTCACTCAAGGAGCGGGCCGCGCAACTCGGCCTCGGCGGCTCGGTGGTCTGGCCTGGATTTCTCGCGGGTGAAATGAAACTCGCCGCGCTGGCGGCCGCGGATGTTTTCTGCCTGCCCTCGCATTCTGAGAATTTCGGCATGGCTTTGCTGGAGGCGATGGCCGCCGGAAAAGCGTGCGTCTCCAGCGACCAGGTGGCGCTCGGTGTCGAAGCGGCGCGCTCGAGCGCGGTGAAGCTCGTGACGCGTGATGCGGCGTCGATTGCGAAGGCGCTGGAGGACGTGATGGCATCAGCGGACCGGCGATCGCAACTCGGCGCGACGGCGCGCACCTACGCCCGCGAGCACCACGGCATCGCCGCTGTCGGCACGAGGCTTGCCGCGTGGTATGAGGAGATCGTCGGCGCGAAAAGATAAAGACCGATGACTGATCCGCGGTCAGGCCATGTGCGGCTCGTGGTGCCTTGCTTTCAAGAAAGCAGGCGGATCGGCGGCTTTCTTCCGGCTCTGTGCGCGGGCATGGAGTCGCTAGGAGGCGTGGACGTACTCGTCGTCGAGGACGGTGGCGGCGGCGAGGAGCAGTCGCGGCTGGCCGCGATGATCGAGGACTTGCGGCGCGTCCACCCGTGCCTTCTGCCGCCGCTGCTGCTGCCCGGGAATCTCGGCAAGGGCGGCGCGGTTTACTCCGGCTGGGACCATGCCGGCGGCGCGGCCTGGCTGGCGTTTGTCGATGCGGACGGTTCATGTACCGCGGCGGAAGTAGCGCGGCTTATCGGCCTCGCGCGCCAGGAGTCCACGCCACCAAGGGCGCTCTTTGCCTCGCGGATCAAGATGCTCGGCCGCAAGATCGACCGCCGCTGGAGGAGGCACCTTCTCGGCCGCATCTATGCCACGCTCGTATCGGAGCTGCTGCACATCCCCGTGTATGACAGCCAGTGCGGGCTGAAGCTTGTGCCGGCCGCGGCCTTCGAGGGTATCAAGCCGCTGCTGTCGATCCAGGGATTCGCCTTCGACGTGGAACTGCTCCTCGCCCTGCTGCGCGGCGGCTGCCAGGTACTCGAAGTCCCGATCGACTGGCACGAGACGCCGGGCGGCAAGGTCCGGCTCGTGCGCGACTCGATCCAGATGGCGCGGGACATCTTTGCCATCCGGCGCGCCGCCGCCCGGTCACCCGCGTGGAGGAACCTCCGCGCAAACGATCCATGATTGCAACTCCGCTTGAACGGAAATAGGTATGGCGGCTCCAACCACACGCCAATGATTCTCTGAAAATGAAAAAAGCACTCGTAACCGGCATCACGGGCCAGGATGGCTCCTATCTCGCGGAACTGCTTCTCGAGAAAGGCTATGAGGTCCACGGCATCGTGCGCCGGGCCTCGAACTTCAACACCCAGCGCATCGACCACCTCTACGTCGATCCACACAAGAAAACGAACCTGCACCTGCACTTTGGCGATCTGACAGATTCGGTGGCGATGGTGAAGCTCATCCACGAGATGCAACCCGACGAGGTGTACAATCTCGGCGCGCAGAGCCATGTGCGCGTGTCCTTCGACGTGCCCGAGTCCACCGGCGACATCGTGGGCCTCGGCACGCTGCGCATCCTGGAAGCGATCCGCGAGGCCGGCATGGTGAACAAGGTGCGCTTCTACCAGGCATCCTCCTCGGAAATGTACGGCAAGGTGCAGGAGGTGCCGCAGACGGAGAAGACGCCCTTCTGGCCGCGCTCACCGTATGCGTGCGCAAAAGTGTACGGCTACTGGCTCACGGTGAACTACCGCGAGTCCTACAACCTGCACGCGAGCAACGGCATCCTCTTCAACCACGAGTCTCCACGCCGCGGCGAGACGTTTGTGACACGCAAGATCACGCGCGCGGCCACGCGCATCAAACTCGGGCTGCAGGACAAGCTCTACCTCGGCAACATGGATGCCCGGAGGGACTGGGGTTACGCGAAGGAATACGTCGAGATGATGTGGCTCATGCTGCAGCAGGACAGGCCGGACGACTACGTCGTCGCCACAAACGAAACGCACTCCGTGCGCGAGTTCGTGGAGGAGACATTTGCCCTGCTGGATCTCGACTGGAAAAAACACGTCGAGCACGACGCCCGCTACGAGCGTCCGGCGGAGGTGGAGCTGCTCATCGGCGATCCGTCGAAAGCCAAGCGCCAGCTCAACTGGGAGCCGAAGGTGCGGTTCAAAGACCTCGTGAAGCTCATGGTCGATGCCGACTTGAAGCTGGCCGAGGCGGAGCTGCACCAGCGCGGCCACAGGCCGGCGTAGCATCATGCGCCCGCCGCCAGTCACGCCAGCCTTGCACCCGCCCGTTTGACCCGATGGCAAGCCGCCCTTTGCGCATCCTGCTGCTCAATCAGGCGTTTCATCCGGACCATGTGGCCACCGCGCTCGTGCTCAGCGACTTCGCTCGTGCGCTTGTGAAACGCGGCCACGATGTGACCGCTGTGTCCTCGAGCCGCGGCTACGACGCGGCAGCCCAGCGCTACGCCGCCGAGGAAGAGTGGCATGGCGTCAAGATCCGCCGCATCTGGACGCCGGGTCTGGGCAAGTCACGCAAGTGGCGGAGACTGGCGGACTTTGCAGCCTTCTGGATCAGCGCCATCTGGATACTGATGAAGCTGCCGCGCTTCGACGTGACCGTGTGCCTCACCTCGCCGCCGCTCATCTCCACGCTCGGGACCTTCATGGCCGTGATGAAAGGTGGCCGGGTGGTGCCCTGGATCATGGATCTGAATCCTGACGAGGCTGTGGCGGCCGGCTGGCTGCGCGAGGGAGGCTTGCCGGAACGACTCATGACGACGCTGCAGAATTGGAGCTTCTCGATGGCGGCGCGCATCATCGTGCTCGACCGGTTCATGGCGGAACGCCTGCGCAAGAAGGGTGTGGCGGAGGATGTGATCCATGTCGATCCGCCCTGGTCGCACGACCAGATCGTGAGCTACGACGTGGAGGCGCGAAACCGCTTTCGCACCGAACACGGGCTGACGGGAAAGTTTGTCGTCATGTACTCCGGCAATCACAGTCCGTGTCACCCGCTCGACACGGTGCTGGCGGCCGCCGAAGCTCTGGCCGGCGACTCGGACATTCACTTTCTGTTCGTCGGCGGCGGCAGCGAGTTCGCCAAGGTAAGAGCTTTCGCCGAGACCAGAAGGCTGGCCAACGTGACCGCCCTGCCCTACCAGCCGGTGGAAGCCCTGTCCGGTTCCCTCGCCGCGGCGGACCTTCATCTGGTGGTGATGGGTGATGCGTTCGTGGGCATCGTTCATCCGTGCAAGATCTACAACATCCTCTCGCTGGGCATTCCATTCCTTTTCATCGGCCCCGGCGAGAGCCATGTGGGCGATCTCACGGCGATCCTCGGTGATCCTTGTTTCTGCCTCCGGGCCCGTCACGGCGACACGGAGGGCGTCGTCAGGCAGATCCGTGCGGCGAAGCAGCGTCGCGCCAAAGTTCCTGACGACAAAGCCCGCGCACTGGCAGCGGCGTTCTCCCAGCAGCGCCTATGCGGCCGGCTGACAGAGTTGATTGAATTGACGGGGGCCGCGCCCCTGACATAAAAGATGCCCGTGAATCCGCCATATATCGTGCCCAGCCCGCCCGTGCATCTCGCGCACAGCGTGGCGTGGACATTCACGGGCTTCTTCGCGGTGGCCGCGTTCATCGCCGCGCTCACGACGATGTTCATTCTGAAAACCCAGCAGAGCATCGGCATGGACCAGCCCGATGCCCGGCGCAAAATGCACGAGAAACCTATCTCCCGGCTGGGCGGCGGCGCGATCTTCCTTGCCTTGGTCGTGGGATTCCTTCTCGCACTTCAGGCCGAGGGCATCGAGTGGGGGCGCTGGTGGCCGGTGATGCTGTGCAACATGCTCGTTTTCGCCGTCGGGTTTTTCGACGATCTCAAGGCGCTCGGGGCCAAGACCAAGCTCGTGGGCCAGATCGGAGCATCGCTGATTCTATACGCGCTCGGAGTGTCCATCGACATCCTGAGCAATCCGTTTGGCGAAGGCAGCATCAACCTGGGCTGGTTGAGCCTGCCGCTGACTCTGATATGGCTGGTGGCGATACCGAACATCGTCAACCTCATCGATGGCATGGACGGACTGGCCACGGGATTCGGGCTGTTTGTCAGCCTCACGCTGGCCTTCGTCGGCTACCTCTCGGGCCAGCCCGACGTGGTGTATGCATGTGTGGTGATGTCCGGTGCGCTGGCTGGTTTCCTGATTTTCAATTTTCCACCCGCCAAGATTTTCCTCGGCGACGGAGGGGCGTATCTCATCGGCTTCTACATCGCATCAGTTTCCGTGTTGAGTTCCAACAAGGGGTCGATCATCGCCGCCTTGCTGGTGATGATGGTGGCGCTCGGAGTACCCATACTCGACACGCTCTTCGCCATCATGCGCCGCGCGATCCGTGGCGTGCCGATTTTCAAGGCCGACGCCGAGCACATCCACCACCGGCTGATCTTGCTGGGTTACTCGAAAGGGCAGGCGCTCGTGGCGCTGTATGCAGTGTGTTTCGCGCTCAGCTTGGTGGGCCTGAGCATCCTGCTCACCAAAGGCCTCGCGCTGCCTGTGGCCGGCGCCGTGCTCTTCATCCTGGCCATGAGCGCGGCCAAATATCTCGGGTATGTGAGAACCTGGAAAGGCATGAGGAGGCAGATCAATGCGGCGCTGGAGCGGCGGCGTGAAATCGAGTACATCAACGCCCATGCCCGGCTGCTCGAACTGGAGGCGGAGAAATGCGCTTCGGCGGAGGAATTCGCCGCCATCCTTGGCGGCAGTCTCTCCAGACTTGGCCTCGGCGGTCTTCCCGGCGACGGGACCAAAGCGGTCGATGTAAGGCTCGCCGATGGATGCATCGTGCGACTTTATTGCTCCCTGCAGGATCGTCACCACGCGGAGGATGCCGTCCGGATTGACGCCATCTCCCCCTGCTTGAACACTGCCTGGGAGCGCTGGAGGACTGTGCCGGGTCTGACGGTGGTCGTGCCCGAGATGCCCGCCGCCTCGTCCAGTTCCTGATGACCGAAACCCGGCACAAAGCGCATCGAGAGAAACTCACTGTGGAGACAAACGAGACAAGCGAGTATGACGAACCGTCGGACGAAAGGCACGGCGAGGGCGTGTCCGCGCCCGGGCGGCGAAGGAGACGGATCAAGACCAAGGCGCGAAGTCACTTCGCCGCCGTGCAGAGACCGAGATGGGAAGCTTGGGTGCTGGCATTGATCCCGCTGCTCGTGTGTTTCCTCGGCGGGGGACGGAGCGTCTTCGCCAAAGGGGTGGCGCTTTCTTGTGCGGGGCTGTTCATGTTGATGGCCGCGCCGGGCTACCGGCTGCCGAAAGTACTGCTGGTGGCCTTTGGCGTGCTGATCGCGGCGCCTCTGCTCAGCTTCCTGCCTGCCGTCTTGCTCAGTCCGCTGCCGGAGTGGAGATCGAGCCTCGCCGAAGACTGGGGCATCGCGCTGGCGTCCTCAGCGACTCCCCAACCCTGGGTAACCCTCGAGTCGTGGCTTCTGTTTGTCTCCGGCTTCACATGGCTGGCGTGGTGCTCATCCCGCGGCTCGACGCTGGAGGACCGCCGGATCATCCTGCGGCTCCTGACCGTCGGACTGGCGGTCATCGCTGTCCTCACTCTCTGCCACAAGGCGAAACTCGTCGAGATTCTATGGTGGAAGTTTCCTCCGGAACTCGGGAACACCTACGGTCCGTTCGCCAATCGCAATCACACATCGAGTTTGATGGCCATGGCCGGCATCCTCTGCGTGGCGCTGACCTATGACAGCTATCGCAACAAGCAGCGCACCTGGATGCTTTTCCTCGTACTGCTCGTGCCGTTCTTCCTGGTCATCCTCTCCAACACATCAAGAGCCGGAGTACTGCTCTTTTTCCTGGGCATCACCATCTGGCTGTGGACGGCAACGATGAGGAAAAGCGCGTTCAAGAAGACGGCTCTCATAGGTGCACTGGTGCTCGGCGGCATCTCCGTGGTGCTCGTCTTCGGCGGCACGGTGACCACCAGACTCAAGAGCAGCCTCGGAGCCGCACCGTCCGGCGAAAACGGACGCAGCGTCTTTTACTCAGATGTTATGAAGATGACCTCGCAGTCCCCCTGGACCGGCGTGGGTCTCGGAAATTTTGTGGATGTCTATCCACACTCAGCCTCATTCCACGAACCAAGGATGCGATTCCTGCACCCGGAGAGCGACCTGTTCTGGCTCATGTCCGAAGGTGGAATGATCACGTTGATCTGTGCCGTCGCTGTGATTCTGATGATGATGTCGATGACCGGACCATGGTCAAACTCCCGGGACGACGAATCCGGCAGCCGTCAGGACCGGCGCCTGCGCCATGCAGCCTCCATCGCAGCGGCCATGTCAATCGTTCACGGGGTGGTGGACGTCCCGAACCACAGTCTCGGTTACGGACTCCTGTCGTCCATGTTGCTGGCCGTCGGACTCCGCCCTTCCCGAGTCCGCACCCCGGCGGGCCAGGCAGACAGACTGGGCTTCCGCGTCCTCGGACTCTGCATCCTCGGGGTCGGCGCGGCATTGCTAGCGATATTCTTCGGCAGGCCGCTGCTGCCTGGTAGATCGGCGGCGAAACTCTGCGCCCAGCAGGCCCGGGTACTTAGCGCCGCAAACCGTGACACCGAGGCTCTGGCACTGGCAAACCGGGCGCTGGGGATGAATCCGCTCGACTGGACACTGTACTTCCTGCGCGCCACCCTCAGCCTCAAACTCAACCGTCCCGACCAGGATGCGCTGCTCGATTTCGGACGGGCAAGAGCCATCGAGCCGCATTACGCGATGATGTGCATCGAAGAAGCGGACGTGTGGCTGGGAAGACGTTCGCGTTTTGCCGTCCAAGCATGGAAAGAGTTTTTCCGACGGCAACCTGACCAGACGGGATCTTACAATCTGTTGCTGGAGCGAGTCGCCAACGACCCCGATCTCCGCCGCGAAGCGCGGAAGCTGGCAACGACATCGGCGCTCAAACTCATTTGTCTGCGCTGGACGCCGGCTTCTCCCGAGTTCGACGAGCTGATCGGCGATCTGGTCAAGACTCCCAAGGGGCTGGAAGCGCTCGAGCCCGAAGGCCGCCTCGAGTTTTTCCGTCTATGGCAACAGAGGGGTGACCGGGATGCCCTCAAAGCAGGCCTCCAGAAGAACGCTTTCTGGCAGCAAGACGGGTGGAGAGTCCTTTGTGAAGAGCTTGCAAAAGACGGCAACTACGAGGGTGCCTTTCGCATGGCCGTTCGCTTCGAACCGCCCCCCATAAGCCCCTCCGTCAGCGATCTGCATGATTTTGGTGAGCTACAGCACAACTTCGATCTCAACCCTATCGATCCCCGCCGAGGCATCGACCTGTATTTCGCCCAGAAAGACAAGGCTCTCTGGGACGCAGCGCTCGCAACCCTGGAGAAGGTCGCTGGCTTGCCAGGCGCCCCAAGCTACATCGGCTATGAAAAGGCCGTCGTTTTCGCCCAGAAGCACGACTACCGCAAGGCTTGGGAACTGATGACGAGATACTTGACCGATCGCAGCAGGTAGCTTTTCAGCCCATCTCGTCCAAAGCTCGAAGGCCCGCTGAAAACGAGAACATTCTCGTTTGACCCAGCGGGTCTTTTAATTTAGCATATCTGATAATCAGTAACGGTTCTCAATTATTGAATGACTTATGGCGAAGGTAGTAATCATAGACGACGAAGCGGCGATCTTGGAACTCATGACCAAGCTCGTGCGATCCACCGGGCATCAAGTGACCGGGTGCTTGACTGGAACGGAAGGTATGGCCGCCATAAGAAGCCTGAAACCCGAGCTGGTGATCGTTGATCTGCGGATTGGAGACATCAATGGCCTTGATATCGTCAACATGTGTCGTGAGGATTTTCCATCGACGGCAGTGATCATGGTGACCGGACACGGCAGCATTGAGACGGCAGTGGAGGCCATGCGGCTTGGGGCATTCGACTACCTCACCAAACCATTCGACCTCGGCGACTTGGTAAAGACGGTCAACCAAGCCCTCCAACAACATCCGGCGGACGGTAATGCTCCTCTTGCTACAGCGAGCGTCGTAAGCCGCACATCATCGTCCTCGAAGCTGATCGGCCACAGCGGAGCAATTCAGAAAATTTTCGAAATTGTCCGAAGAGTGGCCGACAACGACAGTCCGGTACTGCTGGAAGGCGAGTTCGGCGTTGGCAAGCACATGGTAGCCCGGGCGTTGCACGAGGCCAGCCGGCGCAGCTCAGCGCCATTCAAGGAGTTGCAGTGCAGCGCCATGCCGGAGGATGTGCTGGAGGCCGAACTATTCGGCCACGGCAACAACCAGACCGGAATCTTCGCCCGTGTGAACGGAGGAACGGTCCATATTGCCGAGGTCAATCAACTCCCCGCACGGATCCAGGCTCAGTTGAACACTTTCCTGGACGAGGTCGCATCGCGCCGGGCATCTGGGCGCAGCGGCGCGGACGGTTTCAACCCCAACTTCCGCCTCGTTGCTTCAACCACGGTTCCTCTTGACGAAAACACCAGCGCGGGTCGTTTCCGCGAAGATCTCTATTACAAGCTCTCGGTCGTGCCGGTGAAAATCCCACCGCTCCGCGACAGACGGGACGACATCAAGCCGCTGGTGGAGCACATCCTGCGCGAAATGGCGGAGCGCTCGGAGACGCCTGTAAAGTCTATCGATCCCTACGCCCTCGAGTTCCTCGAAAAGTACGCGTGGCCCGGAAACATCAGTGAATTGCGCAATGCGGTGGAACGTGCGTGCGCCTTCGCCGAGAAGGACCGCATCCTTCCCGCCGACCTGCCCCCCAAGGTAAGCCAGCAGATCGAGGTTCCGGCACCCATAGGGGGCGGAGTGACTCAACTTCCCATCGGCTCGACGCTTGATGATTTTATCAAGGGCCAGGAACGGATATTCATCAACGAGACGCTGAAATTCAACAATGGTTCGCGAGAGAAGACTGCCAGCATGCTCGGCGTAAGCATCGCCACGCTTTATCGCAAGATGGGACTAAATGTGGAAAGGCGTACCACGAGTTAAACCCCGCCACCTGGCATTCTCCACAAACAAAGAGCGGAGAGTCCAGTCACTGTTGAAGCTGTTCGCCCCCATTCAACGGCAGGTTCTTCAGCCCGGTGTCCAGCAGATCGCGCTGCCACGGCAACAGTTCTTCGATGCCTGTGGACGAAGCCACCACTTGTTCAAGGGTTGCCCGTGACCCCAGGAGAGAACCTTCGATGCCAAGCCTGTCTGCCTGCTCATCGCGAAATCGACACAATTTTTCGACATGTTCTCGCGCTTCGTCCGAAAGTCGGCCACGAGCCTTGCGCAGACGTGCAGGCCAAGAGGCGGGATCTGATGCCGCAATGGCCGCCACAACTTCGGAAAAGTCCCGCTTCCATCTAGGGCGCCACCCGGCTGGAGGAGCGATCCGCCGTCCAGCCTCAAATTCCACGGCATAGTCAAGCATCTGTTTGTTGGACATCACTCGGAAGCAGGGGATGTCCCGTTCGCTGGCGGCACTGTCGCGCCACTCCCAAAACGCTTTCAACAACGCCAACCCCTTGGGCTGCAGCCGACCGGCCCCCTGCATTCGCCAACCATCTTCGCGCGGTGAGATCGAGCGAGCGGCAACTCCGGCTTGCAGCGAACGGCAGGATTGCAAAAACCACTCGTGTCTGTTCTGCGTCCGAAGTTCCTCTCCCAAGTGGTCGGCCAGTGGCAGCAGATAGCGCACGTCGTCGACGGCATAACGGAGCATGGTCTCCGGCAGCGGCCTCCGGCTCCAGTCTTCCTTTTGCGACGCCTTCGACAGATTTCTGCCGAAAACACTCTCGACCAAAGCGGCCAGGCCGAATTTGCGGTGGCCCACGAGCCTCGCCGCGATCTGGGTGTCCCGCACCGTCTTCGGAATCCAGCCGTAGGCTTTGCGCAGCATCGTAAGGTCGTAGTCGGCACCGTGAATCCACAGCTCGCATTCGTCCAGCAATGCGATGAGGGGTCCAACATCGGCGATGGCGAGTGGATCGACCAGGGCGTAGCGCCCGTCGAAGGCGATCTGGATCAGACAGAGCTTCTCCTGAAAATGATGCAGGCTGTCCGCTTCAGTGTCGATGCAACACCTGGCCTGCATTCCTCCGGCCAGCATCTGGCGTGCCTCCCTGACCCATTTTTCCAAGGCATCCCTGCGGTCGATGTACTCGAAATCTCTGGCATGCCCCTCCGCCGGCGTGGCAGGCCCTCGCGGCTGGTGATGACTCATGTTCGCAGTCCTTTGAGCAACAGTTCAGCGTTGTTTGCAGTCTTCTGAATATTGCGGATGAGAAGTTCAATCGCCTCGAAGGCGGGCACGGCGCTCATCTGCTTTCTTACGAGTGATATGCGCTTGAACTCTTCGGGATGATAAAGAAGGTCATCACGCCGGGTACCCGATTTGAGCACATGGATGGCCGGAAAGATGCGCCGTTCGGAGATCTCACGGTCAAGATTGACCTCCATGTTCCCCGTGCCCTTGAATTCCTCAAATATCACCTCGTCCATCCGGCTTTCCGTTTCGATCAGGGCCGTGGCTACGATGGTGAGGCTTCCGCCTTCTTCGACGTTTCTTGCCGCGCCGAAGAATTTTTTCGGTTTGATCAGCGCCTTCGACTCCACACCGCCCGACATCGTACGCCCTTTGCCTCCTTGAAGCGCGTTGTAGCCGCGCGCGAGCCTGGTGATGCTGTCGAGCAGAATGACTACGTCCTTGCGCTGTTCCACCAGCCTTTTCGCCCTTTCTGCCACGAGTTCGGCCACCTGCGTATGGCGCTTCGGACTCTCATCAAACGTAGAACTATAGATTTCGCATTTTTGCACCGTCTCTTCAAAATCAGTGACCTCTTCGGGACGCTCGTCGAGCAGCAACACGATGAGGTTGATATCCGGGTGATTCACTGTGATCGATTTTGCGATCTCCTTAAGGAGCATCGTCTTTCCCGACCGTGGTGACGCACAGATCAACGCTCGCTGGCCTTTGCCCAAAGGTGCCACGACGTCCACGACCCGGGCACTCACCGACGGATTCTTCGGCGTTTCCATGATGATCCGCCCCGTGGGAAACGTGGCGGTCAGTTTGTCAAATGGCGTCACCGGCTTCCATTCCTCGATGCTGCAGTCCTCGACAGCCGTGATTCGGTCAATCGCGAGGAATTTTTCCTTTTCCCGTGGCGCCTTCGCAAAACCCGAAATCCGCTGTCCAGGCTGAAGTTGAAATTTCCGCACGAGAAACAGCGGCACAAACACGTCCTCCGGCAGTGGCGCAAAACTATAGCGGGCGCAACGGATCATCCCGAAATTCTCGGGGCCGATTTCGAGAATGCCGTCCACTTTCAACTTGGTCCGGTGCTGGCCCATCCACACAAGCAAATCGTAGATGAGTTGATGCTTTGACCGGCTGGCGTTTGTCCGCCAACCGACGGCGTCAGCCATTGCCTGAAGGTCCGCTGGTGATGCCGCCTGCAGTTCATCAACGGAAACCTCCTCCGGGAACGGTGGCTCAGCTTTTTGCGGTTCGCTGCCAGGCTGAGCGCCTGCGTTCCCCCCTTTGCCCACAACTGGCGTGATGGCGCAAGTTGGGCCGCCACCCGGGCCGCAGGACTCAGGCGGTGACGGTTCGCCCGCCTGCGCTGGTGAGGGAGCTGGCTCGGTGGCAGCGGCCACGCGTGCGGCTACGCCATTCGGGGCGAAATTCACTTCTGATTCAGGCATGGTCTGGTTCAATTGAATGGCCGTAGAGAACGGAGCAGGATGAGCATTTGCGTTTCGAGAACGGCCGACGAACCGTCGTTCCAGACAACCACATCCGCCTTGTTGATCTTCAATTCCAAGGGCAATTGTGCATTCAGCATTCCGTCGGCCACACTCGCGTCGATTTGTCGATGCTTTATGAGCCGGGTGCGCTGAACTGTCTCGGACGCCGCCACCACAATCACCGTGTCGGCCGGCATCGGCTGTTGAGTTTCATAGTAGAGCGGCACCTCTGCAAGGAAAACCTTGGCATCTCCCTTTTTTTGGGCGTGATCGCGTGCCATATCTAGCATTTGGAAAATCCGGGGATGCATCACGGCCTCCAGCCTTTTCCGTGCCTCCTCAACCCGGAACACCAGATCCGCCACACTTCTCCGGGTGACACTCTGTCCTGTTACAGCGAGTTCGTTGCCGAACTCGGCCACAAGACGAGCCTGCACCTCGGGATCATTCCAAAGCCTGCCGGCAGCTTGGTCGCAAGAAAAGCTTTCTACGGCCCCGTCTAATACCTCAGCGAGCATCCGGCAAAAGGTTGATTTACCCGTCCCTGCCCCGCCTGTGACGATCCAGTTTTTCATTGGCGATGACTGTACCGTGACATTGAATTAACGCTGCCTTGATGCATCACAAAGAAAAGGGAGGCAGGTGCGTCCCGCCTCCCTTTCGAAATCTGGGAAAACCCGTCAGGCACAATTACTGCACCGGCGGCAAGATCGGATTTGGCCCGGCCCCGGCAGTGTCTCCGGCGGTGCCGGCACCAACCGTTGGAGCAGGGAGCCTGATCTTGGCCCCGGATGGATCAATCAAGCTGGCGGTCACGAATATCATCAAGTTCCGCTTGTAGTGGTCTTCCGCCTTGGTCTGGAACAATCTCCCCAAGACCGGGATGTCACCTAGCAGGGGCACCTTGTCCTGCACATTTTGCACATCCTCGCGAATCAGGCCTCCCATCACTACTGTGGCACCGTCAAACACGGTTACCGACGTCTTTAGTTTTCTAGATGAGAACACCGGCTGCTCGATCTTGTTCTCAGTAAGGACGACGGTTGTCGGATTGCCCAAGGCATCAGAAGCACCCGTCTGGATCGGGCTTCCGTAGTTGATGAAGCCTTCGAATTCGGTGACCTCCGGAGCAAGATTCAAATCAATGGTGTAACCATCGGCACCCAAGGTAGGTTCCACTTCCATCCGGACACCGACGGGGCGCATTTCGAATGCTGTTGGCGTAGTAGGTGTGACGGGGAAAGATCCCGTTCCGCCACCGGAGGTTCCAAGAACGGACGTAGTGTTCACCCCGTTGCCAGTCGTTTGCGGAATCTGCGGCGGATCGAATTCGGTCGGATAGATGAATTCACGCACGACTTCCACGCTGGCCTGCTGGCCGCTCTTAGTGGTCACACTCGGAGCACTCATAAGATCGACCCCTTTCTTCTGGGCAAGCGCCCGGATCACCACCTGGAACTGGGGATCTGTGAACACACCCGAGAAAGCCAGGATACCCGGAGCAAGCGTCGAAGCGGGCTTCGTACCCGACAACAGCCCATCAATGGAATCAGACGTAATGGCAGCCGTTCCAGAACGGTTGCCAGCAGTGACGGGGAAGTTGCCTGTAGCGGACGTACCTGAACCGAAGGGAAAACCGCCTCCAGTTCCGTAGTCGTTTGAGGAGTTGCCAGACGTTCCACCCGAAGCGAACACCCGGTTGCTGCTGGGAATGTTAAAAGGACCAAGGAGCCAATCGAATCCGAGTTCATCCGTGTTCTTCTGCGAGACTTCCACGAACTTGGAAGTGATGTAGATCATTTTAGGCTTCTGGTCGACGATGGACTGAACGAAGGTTTCGACCTGATCCAAGTTCGGCTGGGTGTTCTTTACGATGAGTTGCGAACTCACTTTGTTAAACACCGCCGAGGCACCTTCCGGGAACTGAATTCCTTGGTCTTTGAGAATCTCGAGGGCTGTCTTGCGAGTGAGCAGCTTTGACCCGGTGTCTGCGGCAGCACCTTTGCCCGCGGCAAATGGATCAGCCGGTGCGGCAGCGCCACCACCGCCCCCTCCACCACCATCACCTCCACCTCCCAGGCTGAGGAAATCAGGTGGCACACGATAGATGCGGGTGAACTGCTCGCTCGTCGTCTCAGAAAGCGGCACCACGAGGACGGCAAATGGCTCGATCTTGAATTTCATCCCGGCCAGTTCGGTGATGTAGCGAAGCGCTTCCGCCATGGGCACGTCCTTGAGGTCGAGGGTGATCTGGGCGCTGACCGGGGTGTCGCCCGTTTTCATGATGATGTTCACACCCTTACGCTCCGTGTTCCGCTCCGTAAGGTCGAGATCGCGGCTCTTCACGCGGAGGAATTCGATGGCCTCCTCGACTGTGGCACCGGTGAACTGGACTGAAGGGAAAACGATTCGCTCCATTTTTTCCTTGATGTAGGCCGATGGCTGGGTCCCGACGCCGAGTTCAGCTTTGATGTCCAAGCCGGCAACAGGCACTTTGGTCTCCCACTCCTCGTCCACCTTGGCGATCATCTGCGCCCGCGTGTGGTCACGAGCGGAGTCATAATATGCGCTTCTGAGTTGCTCCACTTTCTCCATGCCACGGCGGGCCGAGGTATTGTATGGATCCTTGCGAAGCACATCTTGAAACTCTGCATTCGCCTTGTCGTAATCCCCCAGTTCTTTGTAACTGTTAGCTTTCTCCAGTCCGCGCTCCACTTCATGGACTTTGGTGACGTGCTCGGGCGTCAGCGCACGTGGCCAGCGGTCTGGATCGTCAAGCTGCTTGAGCAGCGTCTTGGCTCCTTTGTGTTCAGGATTGATAACAAGCGCGCCCTTGAGCAGTTCGTTCGCTTCGGGATAACGACCGTTCTTTGCACGGTCGTGGGCGAGGGCAACGCTGCAATCCGCATATTTCGCGTTGGCCACGTCACGCCACGGTTTGGTCATAGGGGCATTGGGCAGGGCTTCGATCGCCCCTTTGTACTCGCTCAACGCCGTTTCATAATCCTCCTCGGCATATGCCTTGTCACCCCGCTCAAGAGCCTGTCGCGCATCCTCTTGCCGTGCCATGCGGCGTGCAATCTCGCGTTCGGCAATGCTCGAAACTCCAGACGCCGCGAACGTAAGGGAACTACCTGCGGAGAGGGCGAGCGAAATGGAGACGACACGGTTGAGAACCAAGCGAGGGGACAGGGTCATGGTGGTGAAAAGGGGAATTTTCGAGTGAGGATGAATAAATAGCCAGATTGCGCTGCTTTTGGCGAGAATATTTTACAGTGCAGGTGATTTTTTCAGCGTCATCGGCCTTTGATGACGAGCTTTTCTCCTCCGCTGCCGTCAGCCTTGAGTTCTACAATCACAGCCTGAGTTTCTTCCACATCGAGCAGTCTGAAGGTAGCGGCAACGCCCGGGACACGGAACTGATCGCCTTTTTTCACCTTGATGGTGACCACCTCCTTCTGCCAAAACTCGAACACAGCGTAGTAATCGGCGAGGTTTTTCTCCACTCCTCTCACGAGAATGATCTTTGTGTTTGTGGCACGGTCAGTGATGGTGAGTTCCGAGATGTCTTTCGGCACGGGCCCGGGCATTTCTTTTTTCTCAAACCCCTCGGCAACGAAGCGCTCGTTAATCTGCCGGGTGACCGGGTCGGGGAAACCGAACGGCTTCGGCAGCGGTGGCTGGATGAAAGAGCTGGCCCGCCGTGGCGCGAGCAGAAGCACCTGGTAGGGGTCCTGACTGTTGTTGAGCTTGATGATGTAGTCGTCGGCCACGCGCTGTTTGAAATACAGGTGATCCGTGAAGGGCGGGTGCTTGAGCGGGTCCATCGGGTCCGTGCCCTTGGTGAATTCCTCGACATTGGAATAGCCGTCCCCGTCGGGATCCAGCTCGCCGACGTTCGGTGAAAGGTAATTGGGAATGTGGTTCTTGATAAGAAACTCATTCGTCAGCGGCGGCCGCAACTGAGGCTGTGCCACATAAAGATCGACGAGATTCTCCCCTTTGAGGATCACCATGATCGATTTGTTGAGGGGCACCGGCTTGTTGTTCTGCACGGGCGACACCCAATTGAAGACTTTTTTCAGCAGGTCGGAGGACGCCTGAACACTGGCGATTGGCACCGGGTCCATTTCATTTCTTGGCGCCACCTTTTTCTGCAGGAGCGTGTCATTGAAGCCCAGGGTCAGATAGACCAGATAACCGCTCACCACCAAGGCAACCAGTGCCATGATCAGAAGCAGTGTCTTTTCAAAATTGCTTTTCTTTTGCATTGCGAGCGGCTGGCTGGATTCGTTCAGTTCGCACTACTTCTTGGGCTCGAGGAATCGCACAATGTCGATCTCCATGTAAACCTTGAGCTTCTCCTCGCCAAAAACGGCCAGGGCATCAACCGGGCCGGGCTTCACGGGTTCGATCACACGCGGCTTCTCAGGTGCGGGTGCAGGAGTCTCACCCGGCTTTGCCGTGCCACCCTCCGGAGCGGGAGGCGTCGCACCGGCCTCCCCGCCGCCGGTTGGCTCGGGTGGCGTAGGTGCAGGCGGCAGCTTTAGGCTGCCGCGCACGGGTCCTTCCTGCTTTTCGTTGTCGATACGGAGCTGCCTCACGATGGTGAAATGGACCATCTTGGACGGACTGGCCAGGCTGTTCATCAATGTCTGGAGCGCCCCCTGATCGGTCGTCATCGTAAGCGTCACGGTACGGCGCTCCACCACCTTGGTGATCTCCTTCGGCGGAGCGGGTGCCTTTGCGGCCGCCTTGGCCCCCTTGGTCGTCCGCGTCTTCGACACCGCTTTCTTCACCTCTTTCGGAGGCTCCGGCTTCGGCGCTGGCGCATCACTCTCCACAGCCAGACTCGTGCGCTCGAAGGTGTCAATCGACGCTACTCCGCTCTCAATGAACATGTTTGTAATCGCATCCACTGCTCCAAGGTAGTCGCCGAGCTGGGTGGCCGCCTCACCAGACCGTGGCAGCGTCTTGTTGTACTTGTCGAACCCGAAGGCGAATTCCTTCGGCAGCTTGGTTTTGCCATCCGCCGCCTGACGCGTCTCGTTGATCCGTGTCTTGAGCCGGGCCTGAAACTCGGTGTCAGTCAACGGCTTCACCGGCTGCTGCAGCGCCAGCAGGACCGTGCCCAGCTTGCTGACGGCCGCCTCATATTCGGAGACCGCCTCCTCCCGGGCCAGCACATGATCTTCGCTGGGATAGACCTTTGCTCCTTTCAGCGCCGCCACGCTGTTGCTCGCGGTCTGATACTGGTCGAGCGCCGCAGTGTAGCCGAAGTACGACATCACCAGCCAGGCGCCAAGTCCAAGACCACCCGCCACCATCATGCCGATGATGGCCGCCAACGTTTTGTTTTCTCGCATCCAGTCCATTATTTCTTCACTTCCGTTGGCTTGAACTCCATCGGCTGTTTGAGCGGCAGCCGCATGTCAAACTTGTAGGCGTAGCGGTCCTCCTCCACGCCGGTTTCCGCCTTCACGAACGTCTGCAGGTTCTCACCGATCTTGTCCGAGGCGAAAAATTCCGACTTGGCCAGCACCTTGGCCAGATCATAGACGACTTGCTGGCCGGCATCGTTCTTGCGGTAAAGCCCCTTGAGGCGCAACTCAAAAGCCGCAGGCTGTGCGGCCGCCTGAGTCTGCGGAGCCGTGCCGGGAGTAGCCGTAGCCGCAGCTGCGGCCTCTCCCTCGGGAATGCCTGATCCCTTGGCGAGTTCCGGGGTGGTAGACTTTCCACCCTTGAGCGGTTCGACGACGGTGAACCAGATGAGGTCGTTGGCAAACTTGCCGTTCAACTCGGAAAGCAGGCGCACCCAGAAGGAGCGGTCCTTGATGGCCGTCTCAAGCTGCGCCGCCTGACCCTTCAATTCATCGAGCTGGTTGTCCAAATCCCGCAAATCATCCGCATAGGCTTTGAGTTCTGTCTGTTCGGCCTCCGTGGCCGCGATGCGCTCCTGCACCTTGCGCTCGGCCGATTTGAAGTATGCGATCCCCGCACCCAGCGCACCGAAGAGGCAAAGCATTGCCATGACAAGGGCCGGTGCACGCTTCGCCGCATCCCGTTGGACGGCAACCGCATCAGGCACGAGTTCGAGTTCGACCGGGCAACTCCCCGCCCCGCGCAGAGCCAGACCGACGAGTTCACCCAGCGCATGGGCATCAGCACCGGCGGCAGCGGCATCGACTCCGCGATCCACCTGCACTCCTCGCAGCGGATTGAACATTTCCACGGGCAGTTTCAGCTTTTCCTGGAAGAACTCCGTCACTCCCGGCAGGGCCGCTCCACCACCAGCGAGGAAAACCCGCCTCGGCGGGCTGCCGCCCTGCTGGCTGCGGTAGTAGTTGATCGTACGCGTCACCTCGCCATGCAGACGGGTCATCGCATTGCGAATGACTTTGGAAAGCGCGGCCACCGCAGGATCGGAATGCTCCTCGACAGCGCCGCCGAATGCCACGAATCCGTGGTCGCGCTTCTGGCTCTCCGCGTCACCGAATCCCAGGCCGAACTCCTTGCCGATCGCCGTCGTCACCGTGGCGCCGCCGACGAGGATGTTGCGGGTGAAAAGCCGCTCGCCTTCGATGAACACCAAGTTTGTCGAGCGCGCTCCGAGATCAACGATCACCGCCGCCTCATCCGCATCCGGGTAGCTGTAGCGGAAGGCGTTGAACAGCGCCATCGGCGCAAGATCGACTCCCGCGCCCTTCATGCCGGCGGCTTCGACTTGGTCGTTCAATTCATTGAGCGAGTCGGCCTTCATCGCCACGAGCACCACTTCCGGCTCCACCGCATCTTTCTCGCCGACGAGTTCGAAGTCCCAGATCACTTCGTTGATCGGGAACGGCACGTTCTGCCGCGCTTCAAATTCGACGATCTGCTCCAGCTTGTCCCCTTGCACCGGCGGCAGTTTGACGAAACGCGTGAACACCGTGTGCCCGGCCACCGCGTACCAGACGCTCCCTTTGGAGAGCTTGAGCTTCCCGGCCAGTTCCTCGAGCGCCACCTTCAACTGGGGCAGCCGCGTGGCGTCCACCGAGGGATCGCCGGCCATCTCCGCGATCTGGTAGCGCTTCAGAATGAGATCGCCTCCCGCCGTGCGCGCGAAGACAGCCCCGCCCACGCGCTGCGAGCCGAGGTTGAGAACGATGATGTTTTTGGGATCTGCCATGCGCTGGTCTTTCGCGGAGTGATAATAGCGGCTGTCTGCTTACTTCTCCTTGGACTGGAGATCGTAGTCGGCCCAGAGCGGAGCAAAGGGCGTGCGGCTCTTCGGGATCACCGCGCCGTCCTGGAAGGCCCAGGTGTTCGAGTCCGGCTGGTTGTCCTTCCCGATCCACCAAGGTCTGCCTTTGTCGGAATGGAATGCCCCCTTGAGCATCTTGCCTCCGGCGTGAATCTCCAGACCCACGGCCTGCACATCCGCCTTGCCAACCAAATCCTTTTTGACCGCGCCCTTCAATGTTGCCGGAGTGACATAGGCCAGCGCATGCACCGGCTCGCCCGGCTTCGCGTTGGGCACGTTCTCAAAGGTAAGCGTCCCCGTGAGCACAATGGGCTTGCCTTCCTTGGTCTTGCCGTTCACGGCCACGAAGTACTTGAATTCCAGCGCCGGATACACGCCCTCTTTGCCGCCCAGTTCCGTGGCGATGTCCACATCGATCTCGGTGTCGATCTCCAGCCACTGCTTGGGCTTCCAGCGCTTCTCGGTCACGCCGCGCGGCGTGTAGTCCGGCGTGTACTGCTGGTCCACCTTCATGTTCTTCACTTTCACACGCACCTGGGTGTCGGGATCCTGCGCCTGCGCATTGAGCGCCCCAAGGGTGAACACGAGGCTCAGGACAAAAAGTAGTGTCGGTTTCATGGCTGGATTGGCTTTGTGAGAATATCTCCTTTTAGCAGGACAGCGCGGCCTTCTTCAAGCAGGGATTTCAAGAAAGTTGCGAAAGTACGTGACGGTCTTGCGGATGCCCTCGTCGAAAGACACCTTCGGTTCCCAGCCGAGCTTCTGCCGCGCCAAAGTGATGTCGGGCCTGCGCACCTTCGGGTCATCCACAGGCAGAGGACGGAAGTCGATCACCGACTTGCTGCCGGTCACTTCCAGTATCTTGTTCGCAAACTGCAGCACCGTCATCTCGCCGGGGTTGCCGATGTTCACCGGCTCGTGGTAGTCGCCCTGCGACAGGCGGTAGATGCCGTCGATCAGATCGCTCACGTAGCAAAAGCTGCGGGTCTGCGAGCCGTCGCCAAAAACCGTGAGTGGCCGCCCCTGCAGAGCCTGGCCGATGAAGGCCGGCACCACGCGCCCATCCTCCAGCCTCATGCGCGGCCCGTAGGTGTTGAAGATGCGCACGATCTTTGTGTCCACCTGATGGTAGCGGTGGTAGGCCATGGTCATCGCCTCGGCGAAGCGTTTCGCCTCATCATACACTCCGCGCGGCCCAACCGGGTTCACATTGCCCCAATACGTCTCCTTCTGCGGATGCTCGAGCGGATCACCGTAACACTCGCTCGTGCTCGCCAGCAGGAAGGTCGCGCCCTTGGCCTTCGCCAGACCCAGCGCATTGTGCGTGCCCAGGCTGCCCACCTTCAGCGTCTGGATGGGCAGTTGGAGATAATCGATGGGACTGGCGGGTGAAGCCATGTGAAACACCAGATGCACCTCGCCCGGCAGGTAAATGTAGTTCGTCACATCATGGTGGATGAACTTGAAGTCCCGGTTCCCGGCCAGGTGCTCGATGTTCCGCACATTGCCGGTCAGCAGATTGTCGATGCCGACGACTCGATATCCCTTCGCTAGAAGGAGGTCGGTCAAATGCGATCCGAGGAACCCGGCGGCTCCCGTGACGACAGCGGTCTTCTTTTGTGTTCCCATTCGAGCCTTGAAAAACGGCACCCGACTCTCCGGCGGAACACTTCGCTTGCAAGCGAAACGACGCCGCCACCCTCACATCCGCGTCAGATCACGCCGCTCGGCCGAGATACGTTCCGTCCTCCGTCTTCACGCTGAGCTTGTCACCCGGGCCGATGAAAAGCGGCACCTGAACCCGGAGGCCCGTCTCCATGATCGCCTCTTTATAGACATTGTTCGCCGAATCACCTTTCACCCCCTCGGGGGACTCCGCCACGGTCATTACCACCGAGGCAGGCAGTTCGATGCCCGCCACCACGTCATCGGCCAGCAGGATCATGTACTTCTGGCCCTCGATGAGATAGTCCTTCTCCTTCTTCACCATGTCCTCGCCAAGCAGCACGTCCTCGAACGTGGTCGGATGCATGAAGTGGTAGCCGTCCGTGTCCTTGTAGCTGTACTCATGCTGGTCGCGTGACAGGTTCACCGACTCAAGCGATTCGTTGGAGGTCATGCGCAGGTTCGTCACCTTGCCGGTCGTGATGCTGCGGATGGACATCTGAACGTACGATGCCATGCGCGGCGGCGTCTTGAGTTCAAAGTCGGAGACCACGCACACGTCATTGTTGTAGCGGACCGCATGGCCTTTGCGGAGATTGATGACAGGGGTTGAAGGCATAGGGCGCGGTTCATAGGCGAGACTGGAGTGATTGCAAGGGATTCGTCGCCAGCCCGCCGCCTCATAAACATGTGGCTCCGATGCGGTGCGGCCTCGACCCGGACCACTCCATCACTCGCGCGGTTGTGTTCCGACCACAGGCATTCCATCGTCAAGGCAAATGACCATCTTCCGCCTTCCCGCTGTGCTGCTGTGTTTTGTCAGTCTCGCCTTTGCCGCATCCGTCGATGCCGTGCGAAATGATGTCGAGGCGCTCGCGGAGCGGCATGTGTTGAATGATCCCGAATACTGGATCGCGAATGCCACGCCGGACGGCAAATGCGATGGCGGCAAGGTGGCGGACCTGCTGATCAAAGTGGCATCGCTCATCAAGCCGGCGTCCGGCATTTCGCAGGCGCTTGCTTTGCTGACGCAGCAGCGCGTCATCGGCTCGCCGGATTACTGGCAAAAGAATGCCGTGCCCGGCGGCGTGTGCGTCGGGAAGAATGTCGCCATCGTCCTCAGCCGCAGCGCCGCACTGCTGCCGGTCGAGCCTCCGAAGTCGGTGGATGCGAAGCCGCTCGAGCCGACGCCTGCGGAAAAGCTGCGCACCAGCTATGATGTCATCATCGCCGGTGCGGGCACTGGCGGCGTGGGCGCTGCGGTGCAGGCCGCGCGAATGGGGCGGTCGGTTTTGCTGCTGGAGGAGACGGACTGGATCGGCGGTCAGGCGATGGCCGCTGCGGTCACATCGATGGACGAGGGCGTGACGCTGGTGCGCGAGCGCGGCCTGTATCGCGAACTATGCGGACTGATCGCCGCGCATTATCAGCCGCTCGGGATCAATCATGTGACCGCCTACTGGCACGGTCATGTGGCCGTTGAGCCACGTGTCGGCCGCCGTTTGCTGCATGTGATGCTCGGTGATGCAAAAGGCAGCGGCATCCTGGATCTCGCGTTGCAGACGCGCGTAACGAACGTTGCGAAAGAGGGCGATCGAGTGACGGGCGTGACGATCGAGAGCAATGCGACTGGAGCCAAAACCTCGCGCGAAGTGAGTTGTCAGGTGCTCATCGACGCAACGGAATGGGGCGATGTGATTCCGCTGACGGGTGCGCGTTATCGCGTCGGCAACTGCACCAGCGACGCTATCGATTTGTCGAAGCATGTGCAGGACAACACGTGGACCGCCGTCGTGAAGCAGTTTCCGCAGGGCGTGCCGGATGACTTGCTCATCAAGCAACCGCCGCCCGGTTACACCGACGAGGTTCACGCTGCGTTCTCGAAGTCTCTCGTCGAAGGCGAGAAGATCGATCTCAAAGCGAAGCCATGGAACTGGGCCACCTTCATCGGCTATCGAGGCATGCCAGACAGCGCCCGCGCTGCCGACAACTCGCAGATCACCCGCACGCATCTGAACTACAACAACGACTACCCGGCCACCGTTGCCGAGATGGAAGGTCCCGCGCGACGCCTTGCCACGAATCGCGCGATGCAATTGAAGACGCTGCACTTGCTCTGGTTCATCCAGCACACGCTCGGGAAGACCGATTGGTCCGTCGCCAATGACGAAGGCTACGACTCGCCGCATCACCGAGCGGAGGTGGATGCATGGATCGCCAAGCGGCCTGATCTCGCAGCGTATCGCACCATCCTTTATCATTTCTCGGTGATGCCCTACACGCGCGAGAGCCGTCGCATCATCGGGCTGCACACACTGTGCGCCTCGGAGATCGAGCGCTACCCAGGCAAGCCGGTGCAGTTCGCTCACACCGTCGCGCTAGGGGATTATCCGGTGGACCTGCATGGCTCGATGTCACCCCCGTATCTGGAACTCGATCTCGAGAGCGACATCCCGCACGGCAAGTTCGGCGCGCGTGGGGTGGGTCCGTTCGCGATTCCCTTCGAGTGCTTCATCCCGGAGAAGATCGACGGCTTTTTGCCCGCTGAGAAAAACATCAGCCAGAGCCGCATGGCAAATGGTGCGACGCGTCTCCAGCCGCACACGATGCTGATGGGCCAGGCGGCGGGTGCCATCGCCGCGCTCGCGATCGAGAAACACATCCAGCCACGAGCCGTCGATCCCGCCGACGTGCAGCGCGTGCTGCTTGATGCCGGCGACACGCTCACCATCGAGCATCCGAAGGCCCGCTGGGGCACCGATGCGTGGAAGAAGGAACAAATCGAGACGCTAAAAGCAGGCGCTGCGGCGAAGTGAGTGCCGCTTCACCGAAAGGATGCCGCCTTCCTCGCCGTCTCAACCGCCACGCCATCGTCAGCTCATCATGAAATCCTTTCTGCTCTCACTTGTTCTCGTCACCATCGGATCGCTCACCGCGGCCGAGCGGCCAAATTTCGTCGTCATCAACATCGACGACATGGGCTACGCGGATGTCGGTTGTTTTGGCTCGACCTTGAATCGCACGCCGAACATCGACCGCATGGCCGCCGAAGGCATGAAGCTGAAGAGCCACTACGCCGCGCCTGTCTGCTCGCCGTCGCGTTCGTCGCTCATGACCGGCTGCTATCCGAAGCGCGTGCTGCCGATTCCGCACGTCTTGTTTCCTGGCTCCGCCGTTGGATTGAATCCGAAGGAGGAAACGGTCGCCGAGATTCTGAAGAGCGCGGGTTATGCGACGCAGATGGTCGGCAAATGGCATCTCGGTGATCAGCCGGGGATGTTGCCGACAGCGCAGGGCTTCGATCACTACTTCGGCATTCCTTATTCCAATGACATGGGCACGGCTGCGGAGGGATCGAAGAGCAGTCTTGGTGATCCTTTGCCCGAAGTGAAGCCCGCGCCGGGCGGGCCGGTGGCTGAAACAGGCATCACCGGCAACAACCAGCCGCCGCTGCCGCTCGTGCGTGATGGGAAAGTCGTCGAACGCGTGAAGGCCGACGGGCAGCAATCGATCACGCAGCGCTACACAGAGGAGGCGGTGAAGTTCATCCGCGAGAGCAAAGACAAATCTTTCTTCCTCTACCTGCCGCACAATGCCGTGCATTTCCCGCTGTATCCCGGCAAGGCGTTTCACACGAAGTCGAAGAACGGAACGTATGGCGACTGGGTGGAGGAGGTGGACTGGAGCGTCGGCCAGGTGCTCGACACGCTGCGCGAACTCAAGCTGGATGCGAAGACGATGGTCATCTTCACCAGCGACAACGGCGGCACGCCGCGCGCGGTAAATGCACCGTTGCGCGGATTCAAGGCGAGCACATGGGAAGGCGGCATGAGAGTGCCGACGATCGCGTGGTGGCCCGGTCACATCGCCGCCGGCACGCAAACGGATGAGATCACGAGCATGATGGATGTGCTGCCCACCTTCGCGTCGCTCGCCGGTGCAAAACTGCCGGAGAATAGAATCGACGGCGCAAATCTGTGGCCTCTACTTTCGAGCAAAGGCGACGCGAAAGGACCGCACGACGTCTTTTACTACTACCGCGGCTTCAAACTCGAAGCCGTCCGCTCCGGACCGTGGAAGCTGCAACTCGCAGGTGCTGACGCCAAGATGTCGGTGACCGCCAACGCCAAACAACAGGACAACGCGAAGCAGAAGAACAAAGGAAAGCAGAACGCAAAGACGACCGCCAAGAGCACCGCCTCGGGAGAAAAAACCTCGTATCCAAAGCTCTACAACCTCGCCGACGACATTGGTGAGTCGAAGGACGTGGCGGCTGCCAATCCGGATGTCGTGAAGCGCCTCCAGTCGCTCGCCGAACAGATGAAGGATGATCTCGGTCTCGACGGCATCGGCCCCGGCTGCCGCGAACTCGGCCGCGTGGCGAATCCTGAGCCGCTCATCCACGTCGATGGCAGCATTCGCGGCGGGTTTGCGCCATAGCAGTCGCAGCAGCGCGAGTCTCCTCGCGCCGGGCGCCCCCCCAGAGACTCACCGGCAAACCTTCCGCCACAGCCAGCGCAGAGGCCAGGTCAGCGCGAGAAACACGCCGCCGACCATGCCCGCGATGAGTTCCGCGGGCAGCAGCAGCACACGCAGCGGGGGACGCAGGATCGTCTTCATCGCGGGCACCTTCTCGTAGGCGACGTGGCCGGCCAGAATGCCGAGGATGCCGCCGAACTTCACGATTTTCTCGATGTGAAAGTGCCCCTCCTTGCCGGAGATGAGTGCGAGACCACGCCAGTCCAGCGGCGTCTTCATGTGTGTGTCCCACCAAAGCTCGGCACACAGCAGCAGGCCGACGAAGCCCACGAGCAAAAACGCAGTGTGCTCGAGCCACGGATGCTTTTCGATGAGGCGGATGCACCAGCCGGCGACGAGACGCAGCGTGACGATGCCGATGGTCACCCCGAGATAGACGAGCGCGATGTTATCGCGCGCAAAGGCGACGGCGGCCACCACATTGTCGAAGCTGAGGCTCAGATCGAGCAGCGCGATCATGGTGATGGTGCCTGCGAAGGTGTGGTGGCTCACATTGGCCGCTTCGCCCTCGTCGGCTTTCGCCTCCTTCTGCTCGGCGAAGTGGGCGCACATCAGCCAGATAAGGTACGCCGCGCCGGCAAGCATGAGCCAGTGATTGTCGATGATGATGTCGGCGACGAAGAGCGCGATGATGCGGAAGCCGTAAGCGCCGGCATAGCCGATGGTCATGGCCACCTTCCGCTTCTTCTCGTCGAGATGGGACGCCATCGCGGCGATGGCGAGCGCATTGTCGACGGACAGCAGCCCCTCGATCACAATGAGGCTCACGACCACCATGAGCGCGTCTTTGGAAAAGAGCGCGGTGCTGGCGAGGGTAAGGCAGTCTGCAATCATCGAGGGGAATCAATGCACGCCGATGGCGGCGAGGTAGCGCTCAGCCTCCAGCGCTGAAGCGCAGCCCTGGCCCGCAGCGGTGATGGCCTGGCGGTAAACGTGATCCGCCACGTCGCCGGCGGCGAAGAGTCCCTCCGTTTTTGTCAGCGTGCCGCGCGTCTGCACGATGTAGCCGCTCTCGTCGAGATCGACGAGGCCGCCGAGGAACTGCGCATTCGGAATGTGCCCGATGGCGACGAAGACGCACTTCACCTCCAGCTCGCTCTCCTCGCCGCTGACGAGGTTCTTCAGCTTCACGGCCCGCATCTCGCCTTTGTCGTCGGTGAGGTATTCGGCCACGGTGCTGTTCCAGACCGGCTTGATCTTCGGATTCGCCAGCGCGCGGTCGGCCATGATTTTCGAGGCACGAAGCTCGTCGCGGCGATGAATGAGATACACGGTCGAAGCGAACTTGGTAAGGAATGATGCCTCCTCGCACGCGGAGTCGCCGCCGCCGATCACGCACACAGGTACGTTCCGGTAAAACGCACCGTCACATGTGGCGCAGCTCGTGAGCCCGTGACCGATGAGCTGCCTCTCATCCGGCAGTCCGAGGTGGCGCGGCGACGCGCCCGTGGCCACGATGACCGCGCGTGCCTCGCGCACCACGCCGTCTTCGGTGGTGATCTCAAAATGACCCGCAACCGCCTTCGCCACCTTGCTCACTGATGCATATTCGATGCGCGTGCCGAAGCGCTCGGCCTGCGCCTGCATGTTCATCATCAGCTCCGGTCCCATTATGCCCTGCGGGAAGCCGGGGAAGTTTTCCACCTCTGTCGTCGTCGTGAGCTGGCCGCCGGGCAGATTGCCGGCGAGGATCAGAGGCTTCAAGTTGGCGCGTGCAGCGTAAATCGCCGCCGTGTAGCCGGCGCAGCCGGTGCCGATGATGATGATGTTTTCCATGTGTGTTTGGAGAAGAAGGTGGCCCACGATGAACACGGCAATGGCCGGGTCAACCGCAGGATGGCAAATGTCGCCGGCCCGCTCCGGAAAGAGAGTGATCATCCGGTCATGCAGTCCTCACCCGCGGCCTCTTCATCGGGCCCCGGGGTTTCCGCCCGTGCGGACAGCAGCGAAAAAGCTCAAAATCGGGATTGATGATTTTCTTCCTATAACGAACCTTTATCGGCATCATAGGAAGAAACTCATGTTCATCGGAAGAGACGAAGAACTGAAGACTCTGCGCCGCGCGATCACCGCGCGCGAGGCCCGCATCGCGGTTGTTTACGGACGGCGGCGCATCGGGAAGACATCGCTGATCCGCCAGGCCGTCGGCCGGGCACCGGCGCTTTTTATCGAAGGACTCGAGGGCCGCTCCACGCAGGCGCAGATCCAGAGCTTCATCACGCAGGCATCGCGGCAATTGCACAAACGCCTGCCTGAGTGCGGCTCGTGGCAGGACGCGCTCATGGCGCTGGACGCCGCGATGGGGAAGCGGCCCATGATCATCGTGCTCGACGAGTTCCAGTGGCTGGCAAATTACCGGCAGGAGCTTGTGTCCACCTTGAAGATGGTGTGGGAGAACTACATCGCCCGTGCGCCGGGCCGCACACTCATCCTGTGCGGCTCCATCGCCTCGTTCATGACCACGAAGGTCATCCGCTCCAGCGCGTTTTACGGACGCACTGACGTGGTGGTGCATCTGCAGGGATTCCGTCTCGCCGAGACCGCGAGGCTCCTGCGCGGGCGCGGATTTCAGGAAGTGCTCGATGCGCAATGCTTCACCGGTGGCGTGCCGAAGTATCTCGAACTGCTCGCCGCCGCGCCCTCGGTAGCGCTTGGCATGGAGAAGGAGGCGTTCCGTCCGCAAGGTTTTTTTGTCGAGGAATACGAGCGCATCTTCGTCAGCCACTTCGGCCGCAATGCCGAGTATCCGCGCCTCGTGCGCGTGCTGGCCGCCGCTCCCTACGGCCTGCACCGGCGCGAGCTGGCGGCACGCGCGGACATCGCGGAAGGCGGGATGCTCAGCCAGCGGCTCTACGACCTGGAAGCCGCCGGCTTCATTTCATCGCACACGCCTTTCGACAAGGAACCGGGATCCCGCCTCATCCGCTATTACATCAGCGATCCGTGGATCAGCTTCCACCACGCCTTCCTGCGCACGCGGCTCAAGCAGATTCACGACGGCGGAAAAAAGAACATCTTCATCTCGCTGCGGCAGACCGGCGCCTTCCGTGCATGGATGGGCCGCGCATTCGAACTCGTCTGCCTGCGGCATCAGGACACGCTCGCGCGGTTGCTGGGCTTCGACGCCGTGGATTACGACGCCGGCCCGTGGTTTCGCTCGCCGCGCAAAGGCATCGCCGGCGTGCAGATCGACCTCGCCTACAACCGCGCGGACGGTGTGATCACGCTCTGCGAAATGAAGCGCCAGACCGCGCCGCTGGGCCGGGCGGTGATCGCGGAAGTGGAGCGGAAGGCCGCCACGCTGCGCAACGCGCATCCGCGCCGCACGATCCAGCCCGTGCTGGTCGTGTACGGCCCCGTGTCGAAGGAGGTGACGTCCGCCGGTTACTTCCAGCGTATTGTGCAGGCAGAGGAAATGTTCGGATGATTTTCTTCCCATGACGTTCTTTTTCAGCGTCATAGGAAGAAAATTGTTCTTGGCAAAACCCACATTCTGCCGCCGTCGATTCCGGTGCACCCGCCTCACATGCTCACTTCTTCTTCCCGCCGAGACCGAACATGCGCTTCAGCAGTCCGCCTTTGGCCGGCGTTTGCGCGGGAGCGTCCGCAGGCGTGGGTGCCTGCGGCTTGAGCTTCGAGAGTACGGGGGCAGAAGCAGGGGTGGCCGACTCCGTGGGGACGGCGGCTTCGATGACGGGCAGATCCTCGTTGGCAGGTGATGGTGCGGCAGTCTTTGGCGCGACGGTCGTCTTCGCCTTCTTCAGCACGGCAGGTTCCTTGGTCGGCGGCGCAGCGGGGGCTTTCGGCACGGACGGTTCGGCAATCCAGGCGGGGTTGATCGCTCGGATTGACCCCCATTCTTCAAGGCCTGGCCGCCAGATCAGCGAATCAGCCGGCACATCGCCGCGGCGCGCCATCTGCGCGAACTCCTCCTCGGGAAACGGCCCCTTGCTCACGCCCTGCACTTCGAAATACCAGTTCATCCGGCGATCATGCACTGGATGGGCGGAGAAATGCAAGCCTGCATTCTCTTCCCCAGCAGCCATGCCGTCATCTGCGCAGGAGGAACCAAACTCCGAGCGCCTTGAAGTTGGAAGACGGGCAACTTTGATGCGCGCACTATCGTCCTCGTGCTTCGAACTGCGAAGTTCGTCGGGAGCGCTGGCCGAGCGCTAACCGCCCTGGTCGAACTCAAATTCCAGCACGGTACCGCGGTCGGCAATTTCACGCAATCCGGCTTCGAGCGTGGCGAGGTCCCAGCCCTGCGGCCCTTTTTTTGCAGCGTCGAGTTTCAAGGGGCGGAAGCGGATGATGAACTCGCCGGTCGGCCGGTCCACCGTTTCCACGTCGATCCACTGCTTGTTCTTGGCGAAGACGGCGTCCACCCGGGCGGCGTTCCCTTGTTTCATGTAGTCAGGAATGCGGAGCTTGAGCGCGGCCTCGTAGGGCTTGCCATGCAGACCGATCGCATCCGCCACGGACTGGGCGATCTGATGCACGGTGACGGCCTTCGGATCGAAGGTGACAAAGACCTGGCTCTCGGTGCCCTGATGCACATCGACATCGCTCACGCCTTTGACCGCATTGATCGAGCTGCCGACCATGTAAGCGCAGGAGGGGCACTCCGTGACCGAAACGAAAAACGTCAGCGTCTTCTGCTGCGGCTTTGATGCGGAGGTCTCTCCCGCGATCGACGAGGCGGTGGCAAGGCAGAAGAAAATGTACGAGGCAAGGGGCGTTCGCATGGTGGCTATCTTGTCGGGAAGGAAACTGAAAGGCGCGCGGTCGCCCGTCCTTTCATCAGCGCACAAAATGAACCCTGCCAGGACCGCGCGTCGGGGGGGGGCAAACGAAGTTGTGACTGCCAGGCGTGCGGGCACAGCTGCTGCAAAGGGCGATATGGATGCGCTCTGTGCCGTCTGTCTGTGGAGACGGCCAGGCCCTGCACTCGGAGCTGTCATCGTGTCCCCATGGACCTTCAACTCGGGTGAGCCCGGCCCGTGAGTGGCGGCTCAGGCTCGAATGCACGACAGGCACCCGGTCGTTGACGGATTTTGGCCTCCAACTCAGCCAGATAAGCAACATCGACTGCATTTTCCAAAAAAACATGCTGAATTTTTCATTCTTGATAGGATAATCAAGCATGAATGCCGTTTTTGATAATTTGATGCCTCGACGGGCAACGTGGCGGCTGACGCCCGCTGTCGGCGGACTTCTCCTCAGCCACGTCGTGGCGCTCACAGGTCTGTGGGCAGCGCCAATCGAGTTCACTAACGGAACAGCTATCTATCCTTCGTCGGGTGATACGTCGGACTACGCTGGCTCGGGGGTGCTCACGGTGGTCGCCAACATATACAACTCTTCGCGAATGAGCGGGACGATCTCCGACTCAGGTGGAGTCGCGAGTCTGGTCAAGACGGGCGGCGGGCCTCCGGGGCGCGACCTTGGCAGCACCGGGGGTGGCACGCTGACGATGACGGGTGCCAACACTTACACGGGCAGTACTACGGTGCTCAGCCGCACACTACACCTGGACTTCACCGCTGGCGGCGCACCCACCGAGGACATTCTCTACCACGGTGTAACCGCCGGGGAGTTGATCTTGGGAACGGCTTCATTCCCCGGCAGGCCGTCGGTACCGGATCTGAGCGCCACCTATCAACAAACGGGTGGGGTTCAGCATTTCGGCGGGCTCACCCTGTCGCCGGGAGGAAACAAGATCGTGTTCACTGCGGGCTACGATGCTTTCCTCAGCCTGGGCGAGATCACGCGCGCGCGGGCGAGCTACCTCGACGTTCCTGTCAATTCCAATCCCACGAGCACATCGGCCATCCGCACGACGACAACAAATACGAACGGCATCCTCGGTGCTTGGGCCACGGCAGGCACGGACTGGGCGGCGAACGACGGCACGGGAAACATCGTGCCGTTTACTGGCTACGTCGCCCCGGCGGAAGTGGGTGGCGTGCCGGTCATCAACAGTGATGCCGGGCAAAACGTGCGCATCACCACCGAGCCATCCGGCCCCGTACATCTCGCGGGACCGGGTGTCACCGACATGAACACGCTGATGATCACCGGCCCTTTTTCAGGAACGCTGGCGATCGAAGCGGGCCAAACGCTGCGCCTGGGTGATGGGGGCGGCATCTGGGTGCAGTCCACAGGCGCGGCCTGGAACATCGGTGCTCCCGGCACCGGCGGCACGCTGGTCGCGAACTCGAGCGCCGGTGAGACCGGGGAGATCATTTTGCGTCACAATGTGATCGTCAACGCCACCATCGCTGACAACCCCGGAGGCGGGGCAACTGCACTCTCCGTGAACGGCGACTCTGTGGCGCTCACCGCCGCCAATACCTATTCGGGCGGCACCGTCGTCAGTTCGGGCACTGTCAACGCTGCGAGCGCAACAAGTCTTGGAACCGGTCCGGTTTACATCGGCAGTGCGGCGAGGGTTGTGTTCGCTCCTGATGCGGGAGTTGTGACGAACGACTTTGATCTTTCCCCTGTCGTGCGGCCCTACGATAACGGCTACACGGAGCTGCCCGCTCCTTCTCTCTCTGGCGGCACCACGCTGGGGACATCGGCTAGCACCATCCACCTGAGTACCATCGGTGCCATCGGTGGTACGGACACCGTGATAGCCGCCAAAATCACCGGAGCGGGAGCTGCCTGGCTCACAGGCACGGTGGCTCTCGCCAATCCGCTCAACGACTATTCGGGGGGCACCCAGATCAATGGCGGATACGTTCCGACCGTGCTCACCATCGGAGCCGAAGGGGTCATTCCGCACGGAGTCGGTAACGGCAACGTGACCATCGTTCAGTCCCGGTATCAGCACAGTGCCGTCACACTCGACATCAATGGGCACGACACCACGATTAATGGACTGAGTTCATACGCATTCACCTCTTACGAGGGAACGGGACGTGGTCCCGTCACCCTCACCAATGGTGGAGCTGCGGGCCTGGCAACTCTCACCGTTGGAGATGGCAATGGCTCGGGCACTTACTCCGGTGGCATAACTGACGGCCCCACCGCCAAGCTCGCCCTGAATAAGATCGGTTCCGGCACTCAAACCATGCGCGGGACGCTCGACTACACGGGGGGCACGACGGTGTCGGAAGGGATCCTTGCCGTCTCAGGATCCATCGCCGGCAGCGTGATGGTGAAACCCGGCGGCACCTTCTTCAGCGAGTATTCCATTGCCAATGCATCGAACATCTCGCTCCAAGGAGCAGGGATCTCGCAGCACGCCACCTTTGCCCCTGGCGGCGGCGTTCAAAACCAGCTTCAGCTCGACAGCATAGGCGACGCTCTGTCGCCTGGTTTGGGCTACATCGCCAACACGACTTTCACGACGTCTCAGAACTGGTCCGCGTTTACTTACAAATGGGATGAGGACAGCTCCTTGGCAGGCAGCGACCAGATCACTATTGAAGGCGCGCTCGGTCTCACTGGAGGGCCCGGAAGTTACATCCTGGAAATGCACAACCTGGGAAGCACCTTTCCCTATCTCGAACCGCCCCAGGATATGCTCGCCGAAATCGTCCGGACATGGGACATCATCAAGACCACCGGCGGCATCACCGGTTTCGATGCCTCGCAATGGCTGCTCGACACGTCCGGCTTGAATCTCAATCCCAACCTGACAGGTGTCTTCACGCTCGCTCAAAACGGAGACAACCTTCAGTTGCAATACACGGCCCAGCAGGTTCCTGAACCATCAAGCGCGGCACTCGTCACCATCTTCATCATCGGCGCGGCCATCCGGCGGAGGAAACGGTGAGACCACTCGCTGAACAGAGACAAACTCTGCTCACCTCAATCCGTCGCCCGCCTCTCGATGAGGCAAATCCGCCGCCATGTGATCACAAGAACGGGAAGATCATTCGCGCAATCTTGAAGGCGGGGCTGCTGAGGATGCCAGCAGGCGCTGACGAAGCGTCAGCCCAGAGGCCAGTCCATCTCTGTCTCGCCGTGCATCACTTCCGCGAGTACGGGCGCGCTCGTGAAAGCCTCCAGTGTGGCGCGGTTCGAGATGCTTGCGGCATCCCGTACGTCACAGACGTGATTCAGGATGATGCCCGCGCATTTCAGCCCGCGTGTCTCGATGTTCCTGATGGTGAGCAGCGTGTGGTTCAGGGCGCCGAGCTTGTTGTCTGCGATGACGATGACCGGCAGCGCAAGTGTGCCGGCGAAGTCCGCGACGGTCACACCCGGGGCCAGCGGCACCTCCCAGCCGCCCGCTCCCTCGACGAGCACGGTCTCGTGCCCGGCGGCCAGCACGTCGAATGCCGAGCGCACGGCAGCGAGGTCGATCCGCCGGTTCTCCATCAATGCTGCCACGCAGGGTGCTGCGGGCACCTTGAGCCACACGGGATTGATTTGATCGAGCGTCAAGCCGGCCGCGCCGGCCTCCTGAAGCCGGACGGCATCACCCCGGTCGCCGCAACAGAATGGCTTGAATCCGGCCGCTCTTCGGCCGGCGCGCTTCAAAGCAGTGAGCAGCAGCGCGGTGACGTAGGTCTTGCCCACATCGGTGCCGGTGCCGGTGACGAACCAGTGCATGGGATCAGGATAAATTGAAGTGCGTACCGGTCACTGCTGATGACTCATCATGATGAAGATCACGATGAGCGCGATGAAGACGACGATGGCCACCTTCACCCAACTGATGGGATACTCGCCGGTGATCTTGCCGGTGTGGCCGTTCACGGCCACCTGGTAGTTCTTCGAGCCGTAAGTGTAGGTCAGCAGCCACACGGGCAGCAGGATGTGCTTGAAGGTCTGCGCGGAATACTCGGGGTGGATGTCGAGGTTGCGCTGCGTATCACCCGGCACCTGCCCGGCGCACATTTGCTCCAGCGCGGCATTCATGCGCGCGCGTGAGTCCTCGGCGGCGCGGATGAGATCGATCTGGTATTGCTCGACGATCCAGCCGGAGACGTAGCCGGGATCATACGGCACGAGATCAGTCGTCGTGGGGAAGGGCTCGAGGCCGGAGAGCAATTCCGGATGCACGCCCTTGGACGCCGGCACGAGCACGTCGTCGAAAAAGTGATCGACGACTCCCGATGCCGGCTCCCAGCGGACATGGCGCTCCTGCTCGCCCTTGCTGTTGCGCGTGTAGTAGTAAAAACCGGCCTCGGCATCCCACGGGCAGCGGGCCTGCGCGTCGAAGGTCCAGTAGGGCAGATAGATGCCTTTCAGCGTGTCGGTCAGCGCCTTGGTCTTCAACTTGTTCGGGGCGAACCAGTGGCTGCCATACCACGAGCGGATGTCCTCGCGCACCCTCGTGTCGGCGACCTTGAAAGGCAGCACGCTGCTCGGCCGGATCGGCGCACCGGAGTCTTCGACGGCCACGATCGCAGGCGAGCCGCAGAAGTCGCAGTTCTGCGCCACGCGACTTGGATCGAAAACGGAGATCGCGTTGCAGCTCTGGCAGCGCACGGTCTTCTTCTGCGCCACCCAGCCGCGCTGATCGTCGGGCATGGAGCGCAGCGCGGAGACGAGATCACTTTCCTCCACGAGCGAGCCGTCGGCCTTCAATTCCGCGGGCGACACCGTGCCGCAGTACGGGCAGACGAGTGCGTGTTTCGAAGGTGTCCAGACAGCCTCCGCTCCGCAGGCGGGGCAGGCGAATTTGCTCAGGGCGGTGACTTCAGACATGGGGCTTGAATGCGCGGACGTTGGAGCAGCGGACGGCGGCGTTCAAGCAGGGACGGAGTGTTCTGTGACCGGCTGCCAAGATGCACGCCAGGGTGCGACGCAATTTGTGTGCACACCTGACGAACGGGTGCCGATGAAAGCGCGGTCTGCGTCCGTCCATGCGGTGGCAGACGAGAAAGCTACACGCGCTCGCCCGTGAGCTTGATGCCGATGAGCACGGCCATTGAGAGCGCGATCATGAGAAGGCTCACGGCCACACCTTGCTCCAACTCACCCACGCTCCATGCGAGCCACACGCTCGTGGGCAGTACTTCGGTCTTCATCCGCGTCGCGCCGGCAAAGACGAGCACAGGGCCGAACTCGCCGAGGCTCCGCGCCCACGCCACGCTCGCAGCCGCAAACATGCCGCGCCGCGCCGCCGGCAGCGTGACGTGCCATGCGGCCTGAAAGTGCGTGCACCCCAGCGTGCGCGCCACATCCTCGGGCCGCGACGACAGGTGATCGAACACGCCGCGCATGGTGCGGATGGCAAACGCCGCGGCGATCACGAACTGCGCCAGCACCACGCCGGCGACGGTGTAGGTGAAGGGGACGGCCTTCTCAATGGCGTGCCCCAAACGCGTTTGGAAAAAAATGAGCAGACACAGGCCCACCACCATCGGCGGCAGCACGATGGGAATGTCCAGCGCCGCATCCACCACCGCACGGCCTGGAAAGCGCGCGCGAGACATGAGATAGCCGACCGGCACCGCGAGCACCACCGAGGCGAGGGCGGCAAGGGTACAGGTGGCCATGCTCAGCGCCGTGGCATAGCGAATCTCGCGTGACACCAGCACGTTCCAGATATCGGCGGGCGAGGCATATGTGGCCGTCGCGCCGAGCATGAACATCCAGAACAGCAGATAGGCCGCGCAGATGAGCATAAGGGTGATCCAGAAGGCACGATGCACGCGCGAGCGTAGCAGCGCGCCGGCACGGCTCAAGCCCGGAACGCGGGATCCCGGCGCACCGCGAGGGACTGCGCCGGCCCTCGCCGGCGGCGGTCGGTCATGTCTCGGCCGCGCCGCGCGCCATGACGACCTTGCCGGTGCGGACGGTCTCGATGATCTCGAATTTGCCAAGCAGGCGCACTGCGGCATCGACCTTGTCGGTGTTCCCGGTGATCATGGCGATGAGGCTGTCTTCCTGCAGATCGACGGTCTTCCCCGCGTAGTGCTCCACGATCTGGAGAATCTCAGTGCGCTCGTCGGGACCAGCGGCGAGTTTCACGAGCACCATCTCCTTGGCGACCGCATCGCGGTCGGTGTGCTCCTGGCAGTTCATGACATCGACGAGCTTGCTCACCTGCATGATGATCTGGTGCAAGCCCTCGGGTTGGCCGCTGATGCCAATGGTCATCCGGCTGAAGCGCGGATCACGCGTCTGCGAAACGACGAGCGATTCGATGTTGAAACCACGGCGCGAGAACACCGCGCAGATCCGGCCGAGGACGCCGGGCTGATTGTTCACATACACGCTGAGGGTGTGGATGTTGATGATGTCAGCCTGAGGCGAGGGTTTCTTTTCGGTGGTGGCGGGGATGCGTTCGCTCATGGGACTTGGGATTTCAGATTTCTGGATTCAAATTTCAGATGCCGCTCATGCGAGGACGAGTTCGTGCTGCGTGGATCGAGTGCGAAGTTCGGCGAGACGGGTCTCGATGATGGAAATGTAGCCGGCGTCTTTTTCGATGCCGATCCAGCGCCGATGCAACGATTCGGCCGCGACGGCGGTGGTGCCGGAGCCGAGGAAGGGATCGAGCACGATGTCCCCCTCGTCGGTGCTGCACGCGATGAGTTTTTCGATCAATCGCAGCGGCTTCTGGCTCGGGTGACCACATTTTTCCTTCGAGGCACCCTTCAGGCTCGGAACACGCAGGATGTTGGTGGCGAACTTGCCCTTCTCCAGATGCGCGCGGCGTGCGTCCATGTCCTTGTATCGGTTGTCCTTCAAGTATTGCTCGATGGTCTTGGCATCGTAAGGCTCGCGCACGGCATGCTTGTTGAACTTCACATCATCGCCATTGCGCAGCACAAGGATCATCTCGTACTGCGGCGTGAAGCTGTCACGCCGTTCGTTGTAGCCGACGGCCCGGTCCCAGATGATGAGATCGTGAAACTGATGCTTGCGGCAGAGTTGCGACATGAGGTGGATGAAGCCGTGCTCACGCTTGCCGAGCTGGCCGAAAATGAAGCACAGGCCGTCGTCGCGCAGGACTCTCATGCACTCGCCCACCCAGCGTCCGCACCAGGCGAGATACTCTTCAACCGTTCGCCATTGCGTGTCCCAGTGCTCGTCTTCGAGCACGTTGAAGTACGGCGGATCTGCAATGATGGACTGCACGGAAGCGCCCGGCAGCCTTGCCAGCGCATCCAGCACATCTCCGTGAGTGGGGGTGATTTGTTTCATCGCGATCACGCGCCGTCGCCGAGGCGCCGGATCATGTGGAGCCTGTGGGCTTTTCCATCTTGTGCTTCGGCGCCTCAACGAGCATGTCCTCGAGCGCGGCTCCGGCGGGAATCATCGGGAAGACATTTTCCGTCTTGATGCACTCGGCCTCGATGATGCAAGGGCCTTCGTTGTAATCGAGCGCCTGCTGGAGGATGCGCTCGATGTCGGCAGGCCGGCGGATGTGCCAGCCTTTGATGCCGTAGGCCTCTCCGAGCTTCACAAAATCGGGATTGCCGAGGAGATCGACACCGCTCTCCCGGTTGTCGAAGAACAGCTCCTGCCACTGGCGCACCATGCCTAGGTAGCTGTTGTTCAGGACGATGATCTTGATCGGCAGCTTGTGGATGGCGGCTGTCGCGAGTTCGAAGAGAGTCATCTGGAAGCCACCGTCGCCGGAGATCGAGACGACGGTCTTGTCCGGCCGAGCAAAGGCCGCGCCGATGGCCGCCGGAAAGCCGTAGCCCATGGTGCCCGCGCCACCGGAACTGAGCCAGTGGTAGCTCGCGTCACACTTGTAGAACTGCGCCGCCCACATCTGGTGCTGACCCACGTCGGTGCTGACGATGGCCTTGCCCTTCGTGAGCTGATACAACTCGTCGATCACCTGCTGCATCCGCAGGCCGCCCTGTTTCTTGTAACCGAGCGGGAATTTCTTTTTGTAGCCGTCGATCTGCTCGAGCCAGTCCTCGGTCGGCAGCTTCTCCACCCGCGGAAGCAAGTCGGACAGCGCCGCCTTCGCATCACCGCAGATGGTGACGTCCACCTTGATCATCTTGTGGAACTCTGCCGCGTCGATGTCGATGTGAATGAGCTTCGCATTGCGGCCAAACATATGCGGCTTGCCGATGATGCGGTCGTCGAAGCGGGAGCCGACATTCAAGATGAGATCGGCCTCACAGATCGCCTTGTTCGCATAAGCCGTGCCGTGCATGCCGATCATGCCGAGCGAGAGCGCATGGGTCTCGGGAAAGACGCCCTTGCCAAGCAAGGTGGTAGTCACCGGCGCGCCCAGCGTCTCGGCCAGCTTGAGCAGTTCCTTGTCCGCCCGCGCGATCATGGCCCCCTGCCCCGCGAGAATCACGGGCCGGCGCGATTGTGCAATGAGCTTCGCCGCTTCATTGATGCCTCCCTGATCGATCTTGAAGGCGTCCTCCGGCCGATAACCCGGCAGGTCCATCGGCTCGTCGAAGGTGCCCGTAAAAGGAGACTGGCTGATGTCTTTCGGGATGTCGATGAGCACGGGACCAGGCCGCCCCGTCGTGGCGATGTGATAGGCCTCCTTGGCGATGCGCGGGAGCGCGTTGGTCTGCTTCACGAGGAAATTGTGCTTCACCACCGGCGAGGTGATGTTAAAAATATCCGCCTCCTGGAAAGCATCCTTCCCGAGCATCCATGTGACCTGCTGCCCGCAGAGGATGATCATCGGCACGCTGTCCATCTGCGCCGTCATGATGCCCGTGACGGTGTTTCCGGCACCGGGACCGGAGGTGACCAGAACCACAGCCGGTTTCCCGGTCGCCCGCGCATAGCCGTCGGCCATATGCACCGCTCCCTGCTCGTGGCGGACAAGGACGAACTTCATGTTTGTCTTCACGGTCTCCAGCGCGTCAAAGATCGGCAAGGCCGCCCCTCCCGAATAGCCGAAGACATATTCGATGCCGAGTCCGTCAAGGGTCTTGATCAGCGCCTGGGCTCCATCCATTTTTTCCTGATTCATGAGGTCATTCTCCTGAAAATTGGGTTTTGAACCGCAAAGTTACATTCAAAACGAAGCTTACAACATAAAAATGCATTGTTTTCGCGCAAAACAGCCATCAAGCAGGATACCTTCATCAGAAAAGTCGCTTCAAGAGGCCTAACTATCGAAATTGTTGCCTTCCCCCAATCCAAACACTCCGTCCAAATGGTATCGGCAGCCACGCTGCACATTCCCTTGAGTGCTGCGGAGTCGTCCAAACCAAATTCCGTGCGAGGCTGGTCCGACAATGCAGCCCTCATTTTCTGACTCCAGCCGACTTCCTCCAAGACTCGCAGGAGTTGAATTCAACAAGCCCGCAACACCAAAGCAGCGTGCGCGCCACATGTTGGGGGCCGTCTGCACAGACGGCGCTCCGCACACCCTCATTGGCAACTTGCCCGCACAGCACTTTCGGAATTTTCGGCTGCCCTGATTTTAGCTTTGACAATTCGGGCACTTCTCCGACAGAATCGGGGCCTATTTATGAAATTACTCCTGTCCCTAGCTCTCGTTTCGACTCTGGTTTCTTGCGCCGGTGTAAAGAACCCCAGGCGTCCGTCAGCCGAAATCCCCAACCAAGGGGCTCCGGCGACCAACAAAGGACTCGGCTACGTGAGCCAAGGCGTGGGACATGTGGCGAACACCGCACATGACGTAACGGATGATACCGTGGCTTACGGCGGAAGGGTGACGGACAGGCAGGCAAGGGCCTACACCAACATCGCCTTCCATTCTGCCCGCCGCGCCAATGATCTCGCCTTCCGCGAGAGCAATCGCTATACGGACTACGCGCTGGATACCACTGACAAGGCTGCCGATCTTGAAGTACGCGAAGTGAAGCGTTGGCCGAAGTTTGCCAGCAAATCTGCCGAGCGCGCGTTCGGCTCCGCCCGCAAGGCGTATCAGGCGTCCATGACCTCCTACGGGGATGCCGTTGACCGCAGCTACTGGTCCTTCTGGAACATTTTCAATCCGCCGGAGACCAAGTCTTGGATGGTGGGCAGCAAGAACGACTGCTTGAAGTGCTGCGGGCCCTTCGCGCCCGTGCCGGGTGGTGTGTGGACGAAGGACCTCGTCGTCGAGGAGCCTCCGCCGCCGATGGACGAGAGCAAGAGCAGCGTCCGTATCACGAAGTAGCGCGAGTTCCACTCCCTGAAATCGGAAGAGGCGGGCCTTTTGCGGGTCCCGCCTTTTTTGTTGATTGGGGAGGAGGTGCCGAAGCCCGTCTGAGCTTCGCGATCAGCCAACCATCATCAGCGCACCGGGCAAAGCAGCAGCCGGAGCATCCCGCTGCCCCTCATCCCACGAGCGGCAGCGTGCGTTTCTCCTGTGCGCTGCGATACGCCGTATCCACGATCTGTTGACCGATACGTGAGATGTCGATGGTGAGAGGTCCGATCAGAGGCGCTCCGGTCTCCAGCGAATGGATCAAATGCTCCACTGGATTGCGGTTCGGCGCGTTGATGACATCCACAGGCACGTCAAAACCCTCCGGCCGCGCGCGCGTCTGCACCCGGATCACAGGCTCGTAGTCATGGCAGGAAATGGTACCGTCGCGGCCCTTGAGCACGAAGCCACACTTCGGCTGGGGCTGGTAGGTCCAGGGGTCGGTGAAAGTGCCCCACCGCGTCTCCGTCTTGCTCAGGCCACATGTGTAGCGAATGACGGTGATGCTGTGCTCGTCCACCTCCAGAGCGCCGGACAGGTCCCATGTGCAGGTGACCTCCAGCGGCACCTTGCCACCCAGATGCCATGTGCCGAGCGTGGTGCCGTAGCCCATGTAATCAAGCAGGGAGCCACCGCCCTGCCCCTTGCTGTAAAACCAGCTCGCGGCTTTTTCCGCCGCTGTCGGTTCTTTCTCAATCTTGTCCGCACCGTGGTAGAGCGGGCCGCGGTTCCCACCCGTGTGTTGAAACTCCAGCACCTCGCCGATGACGCCTTCCTTGATCAGACGGTGCGCAGTCTGCTGCCCCGCATCCCAAACGAGCGGCCAGTTGATGGCGAGCTGCCGGCCCGTTGCTCTCATCGCCGCCACCATGGCATCCGCCTCGGCAAGCGAGCCGGCAAATGGCTTCTCCATGATGATGTGTGCGCCGAAGGGAGCCACCTTCTCCACCCACTCCCCGTGTCGCGATGCGGCCGGGCAAAGAATGACAATGTCCGGCTTCGTCGTCTCCAGGCATGTGCGGTAGTCGCCAAAGACCTGGTCCGCACGAAGCGAAAAGTTCCTGGCCGCTTCCACCATCCGTTCTGGCTTCTCGTCGCTGATGCCGACGATCTCGGCCCGTGGATGCTCGGACGTCTGCCGGAGCAGATCGCCCATGTGGAAGTGGTCGAAATTGATGCCTGCGATGCGCCAGCGTTTCATGATGTAAGGCCCGAGAATAGAAGCGGCGGCAAAGGAATCAATGCTGCATTCGTTTCCCGCAGCCGCGTTCGAACCTTCCGGAACTGGCCGCTGAACGGTGCCAGGCTTCACTACCCCGAATGCCGGCGACCTTGTTGCACTCTGGCGGGCACGCATCCAGAGGCATCTTAAGCAGGGCGCGCACCACTTGACCGGACGCGCTTTCGCTGGGTCGGAATTTAGGACTTGGAGTGCCGGCACGCGTTTCCTATTCTCGACGGATGATTATTGGAAAAAACTTGGCCCGCCTTCGGTGCCCGTCGCTGATTGTACTCGCGGCGCTTATCGCCGCGTGCGCCGCGCCTCCAAAACCTCCGCCCACCGTCATCATGCCGAAGCCCACGCGCTGGAAGCCGTACCAGAGCGGCATCGCGTCGTGGTATCATGACCGCCGAACGGCCAGTGGGGAGCGCTTCATTGCTTCCGATTTCTCCGCCGCGCACCGCACGCTGCCCTTCGGCACGCTTGTACGCATCACCACTGTACGCACCGGTCGCTCCTGCGTCGTCCGCATCAACGACCGCGGCCCCTACGTGCGCGGCCGTATCATCGACGTCAGCCCCGCCGCTGCGCGGATGCTTGGACTCAATGTAAGCGGCATCGCAAAGGTGAACACTGAGATCGAGGTGAAGTAGTATGATGGTTCGATGCCGGTGATGGCGGATGGGCGGAGAAAGCCCGTCCTCACACGCCCACTTGAACTCGAGACCAAAGCCGAAGGTTGACCGTCTCGTTCGAGGACGAGTACGTGCAGGAGGTCGCGGATAGGCACGCGGACGACTTTGCTCGTGCCACCAGCATTGCAGCACTGCCCGCCCCCACCGCGCCCCCGACAGCCGCCATCAACCGTGGACTATCCACCGTCAACCACCACCCTCGGCAGAACCTCCACCACGTTGGCGAGCGCACGGCCGTCCGCGTGGCGGAGTTCGTTGCAGCGTCCGTAGAGGACCTGGCCGGCGGTGGCGCCGAGCAGTTCGGCAAGGCGTGAATCCACCGAGATGCGGAAAAATCCGCTGGGATGGCTGGTGAATGGCACCTGCTCGCGCTCGAGAATGCCGCCCAGCGGGACATGACCTTCAAGCACCAGCCTTTGCGCCGGCTCGGGCAGCACGTCGATATGGATGCCGATGGCGCCGAACTCCACGGGCATGCCGTCGCGACGACGGTTCAGCACCGAGGCCCGCACAAGATACTCGCCCACCTTCTGTTTCGCATGCACGTCGAGATCGATCTCACTGCGGTGGAACTCACGCAGCCGCGAGGTCATGTCACCATCATGGGCAAGGAGGCGGCGTTCATCTCCCGGAAGCTGCTCCGCCGGAATAAAGGTCACGCGGGGCCGCGCACTTCCGAGGCCGTAAAAAAAAATGAGCGGTGCCAGATGATCGGTCGCGGCGTGATCAGGTGTAACGGGCATACTGGCGGTGCTCGGGAAGGAAAAATTCATGGCAGAGGCGGTCCACCTGCAGCAGACCTTCGCGCGTGAGGCGGATCTCGTCATCGCCCAGCTTCAGGAAGCCTTCCTCCTGCATCCGGCTCAGTTGCGGGGCGAAACGCGCGAGCACATCCTCGCCAAACTTCTGCTTGTAGTAGCCCGGCCTCGAGACTCCAAGCTTGAGCTTGAGGATGAACTCGCGCACGAAGCGTTCTTCGGCGCTGGTTTGATAGGCACGGAAGATGACGGACTTCCCGGCGTCGATGGCCTGCATGTACGGCCCCACATCGGCTTGGTTCTGATAATGCACGCCGCCGAAATGACCAAAGGACGCCACACCGCAGGAGAGCAGGTCCGCACCGTCCCACAGGGAATCGCGATATACGAACCGGATGCGCTTGGGATCCTTCACCACCGTGTAGGCGCTGGTGACCGTGTAGCCGGCTTTCTCGAACTCATTGAACGCATGGTTCACCCACCGGCGCTTCGTCGGCCAGTCCGCCACGGGTGCGGTGACCTTGCCCTTGGCCTTCATCTGCTGGTAGATGCCGGTGTTGTAGGGCACTTCCATCTGGTAGATCGTGAGGGCGTCCGGCCCCAGTTCGACGGCCTTCGCCACGGCGGCCTTCCATTTCTCGTCCGTGTCATTCATCATGCCGGCGATGAGATCGATGTTGATGTGCTCGAAGCCGAGCGTGCGCGCAAAACGGAACGCGCGGTCCACCTCGCCGCTGCGATGCGCGCGGCCGTTCGATTCGAGGATATGGTCGTCAAAGTGTTCGACACCGAGACTCAGGCGCGTGACGCCGATTCCGCGGATGCACTCGAGCTTCCGTTCATTGAGCGTGCCCGGCTCGGCCTCGAAGGCCACTTCCTCGGCCTCGTCCCATGGCACCAGTTCCTTCATCCTTCCGGCCAGCTCCTCAAGCTGCGGCGTGGAGAGATACGAGGGCGTGCCGCCGCCGAAATACACGAAGTGCGCCTTGCGGCCGGCCAGATATGGCTTCGCCGCCAGCTCGGCCATCTCCTTCATGCCGGCGTGGATGTAGCCGCGGACTTCGGCCGCGTTCTTGTCGGTGTAAACCTTGTAGTAGCAGAAGTGGCAGCGCTTCCGGCAAAACGGGATGTGGAAGTAAACGCCGAGCGGCACATCAGCGGGCGCGGGCCTTTGCAGCACGGTCTCCACCGCCGGCACTTGGTCCGGCTTCCAAAACGAAAACGGCGGATAGTTCGAGACAAAGTAGTTTCCGGCCTCGGTGGCTTCGGACTTCGGCGGTGTTTTCGGCTGATCGGCGGCTATGACCATGCGGGGGGCGAGGATGAGTGGGCGGAACGCGCTTGTCTATCGGACTTAACGCCTCAAGCCGCGAATTCGTTGCGCGAGTTTCGGGCACGCACACTTCACGGCGTGAAGCGCTGCACGATGGGAATCCGCCGCCCGACGCCGAATGCCTTCGTCGTCACACGCAGTCCCGGAGCTGCCTGGTGGCGCTTCCATTCGTTCAGGTCGATCTTGCGGGCGATCCAGCGCACCGTCTCTTCGGCGAAGCCGCGTTCCGCCACCTCACGCACGGAGAGGTGCTGCTCCACGAGCAGCTCGAGGATCGCGTCGAGCACGTCGTAGGGCGGCAGCGTGTCCTGATCCTTTTGATCGGGCTTCAACTCGGCGCTCGGCGGCTTCTCGATGCTGGGCCACGGGATGATTTCCTTTTCGCGGTTGATCCAGCGCGCGACTTCATAGACGCGCATCTTCGGCAGGTCGCTGATGACCGCGAGGCCGCCGCACATGTCGCCGTAGATCGTGCAATAGCCGACGGCCAGCTCGCTCTTGTTGCCGGTCGTGAGCAGCAGGTGGCCGAACTTGTTCGAGATCGACATCATGATCACGCCGCGAATGCGGGACTGCATGTTCTCCTCGGTCAAGTCCTCGGGCCTTCCGGCGAAGACGCCGCTCAATTGGTCCTTCAGCACGGCGAACACCGGCTCAATAGGGACCGTGTGACAGTGAATCCCGAGATTCCGCGCGAGATCGCGCGCATCATCCTTGCTGCCTTCGCTCGAATAACGGCTCGGCATCGAAACGCCGGTCACGTTTTCCGGCCCGAGCGCCTCCGCCGCGATCACCGCCGTGAGCGCGGAGTCGATGCCGCCGCTCAGACCGATCACCGCCGATTTGAAGCCGCACTTCCGGATGTAATCCCGTGTTCCAAGCACGAGCGCTTGATATATCTGCTCCGTCTCCGAAGTCGTCTCGCGCAGGTTGTCATGCGCCACTCTCTCTACGAATCCCGGCAAACGCGTGCTCACTGATCCATCTTGATTGATGACCACCGAATGCCCGTCGAAGACGAGCTGATCGTTGCCGCCAACCGCATTGCAGTAGGCGATGGGCACGCGGAGTTCGCGCGCGACGGCGCACATCATCGCCTCGCGCACGCCCGGCTTGCCCGCGTGGAACGGCGACGCGCTGAGATTGATGAGCAGGTCTATCCCCTGCCCTGCCAGAATGTCCGGCGGCGACACATGATAGAGCGGTCGCGGCAGATACTCGTCCGTCCAGATGTCCTCGCAGACCGTGATGCCGAGCCTCAGGCCGCTCACTACCACCGGCGACACTTCATCCGCCGGTTCAAAGTAGCGCGCCTCATCGAAGACATCGTAGGTCGGCAGCAGCGACTTGTGGCGCACGGCGACGACTCCGCCTCCACGCAGCACCGCCGCGGCATTGCGGAAGGGCTTGCCCCGCTCCTTTGTGTTGTGTTCGACAAAGCCGGCGATCAGCGGCACCTCGCCGGTTTCGCGGGCGAGTTCCTGGATCACCTCCTCGCTGCGGCGCACGAAGCCCGAGCGGAAAACCAGATCGCGCGGCGGATAGCCGGTCACCGCCAGCTCGGGCGTGAGCACCAGCTCCGCACCGTCGGCTACGAGGTTCCTGTAGGCGTCGAGGATCAGGCGCTTGTTGCCTTCAAAGTCGCCCACCGTGGTATTGATCTGTGCCAGTCCGATTCGCATCACGCTCACCAAAAGCCCCATTGCCGCGTCTGCAAGACATAGATGCCCAGGATCAGATTTCCCACGGCGTGCATCAGGACGCACGCGCCGAGGCTCCTTGTCCGCACCGCCAGCACGTATGTCAGCACTCCCCAGACAAACGCCGCGGGCCAGTCGGGCCGGTTGTGAATGAAGGTCACCGCCAGCGTGGTGACGACGAAACTGATCCAGTGATGCGCGCCGAAGGCCACCCGCCGCCACTCCGTCTGACGCAGCTCCGCCACGACGTAGCGCATCAAAAAGCCACGCCAGAAAATCTCCTCCACCAGCGGCACCACCACGACCATGCGCACGAAGCGCATCGCTACCGACGCCGCCTTGCCGGCCGGATGTGAATCGAGCAGCGTCGGATCAAAACCGTCGTACCGATCACTCCACTTCAGCCACTCCCACCATGCCGGAAAATGGAATGTCGGGGCCGTGGGATCGCCGCCCTGATGCCGGAGCAACACAATCCCAGGCGCGATCCATGCAGTGATGCCGATCACACCGAACAAGAACGCCACACCCGGCGATCGCCACGGTGCCAGCGTGTAGTTCCTCCGCCACCAGAGCAACAGTGCACCACACACGATCGTCTGCACCGGATACACCCAGTGCTCCGGCCCGCGCTGATACCACGGCAGCGCCGCATTCTCGATGCGAAACCAGCCCGGCACCGCCATGAACAGCGAGAACACAACGAGCGGGGCCACATGAGCGGCGAGCGCGTTGTCTCTCAAGTTGCGAAGGCTGGCGGACACGCGCCGATCTTAGCGGCACTTTCCTGTCACACACGGCAAAAGTGAGGTACCGGCCGGCCCCCTGCCTGGGGTTGCCAAACGCTCATTGCGCCCCAAAATCACCGCCACTCATGAAACTCACCCTGCTCATCACCGCCCTGCTTTCCCTGAATGCCATCGCCGAGGACACCTGGACGATCCTCTTCGACGGCAAGACCCTCAGCGGCTGGGAACGCCACAGCGGCACCGCCGAATATCGCGTCGAAGAAGGTGCCATCGTCGGCAAGACCGTCGCTGGCACCGGCAACAGCTTCCTCTGCACTACGAAGAAGTACGCCGACTTCATTTTTGAAGCCGAATTCAAGGTCGATCCCTCGATGAACTCCGGCATCCAGTTCCGCAGCGCCTACTACGACAAAGACACCGAAGTCCAGATCGCCGGCAAACCGAAGAAGTTCCCCGCCGACCGCGTGCATGGCTACCAGTTTGAGATCGACCCCAGCGCGCGCGCCTACACCGGCGGCGTCTATGACGAAGCACGCCGCGGCTGGCTCTTCGATTTGAAAAACAACGAGGCCGCGCGCAAAGCCTTCAAGCAGGGCGAATGGAACAAGGCCCGCATCGAATGCCGCGGCAGCAGCATCAAGACCTTCATCAACGGCGTCCCCGCTGCCGACTTCAGCGATGATCTCACCAAAGAAGGCGTCATCGCCCTCCAAGTCCACGGCATCGGCAAGAAAACCGAAGCCGCCGGCAAGGAAGTGAGCTGGAAGAACATCCGCATTCAGGAACTGAAGTGAGTTTGCCGCTCGTGGCCGGCAAAACGCTCGCCGGCTTTGGCTCCACCCTCCACGCCACCCCCGGCACCAGCCTGCTCTTCACCGACGCCGGGATCCCGGTCAGCATCGTTGCATGGCTAACCCTGTCACCTCGGCTCATGCAGCAGCATTACCTTTCCCTCCGCATTGGCAATCCGAATCTGCTTCTGGATGGAGCCGCGTTGGAATGAAAGCCGCACTCACACTCATCTTCTTCGCGCTCGGCTCGCTCGTTCGTGGGGTCGAGGCACCGCCGGAGGAAGATCCGACGGTGAAACAGCGCGGGCCGTTTTACTCGGGGTGCATCCGGTGGCGCAGCGATGAGGATGTGATCGGCTACAAGGGGATCGTCATCACGCTGGGCAAGAATGCGGATGCGTTTGTTTGTTACGACTCGGAGTTGGTGCGGATGTCGCTTGGCTGGGTCACGGACGGGAAGCGATTTGGGCTCACCGTGCCGCGTTTCAACTCACCGCCGCCGAAGGTGGCGGGCACGGTGATCTTTGGCACGGCGAAGACCCCGGGCTGGGCGAGCGATGGCACCTTCGCTGACCCACGCGAGGGCAAACGCGGGCCGCTTCCGAGGGATTGGGCGCATCACAAGGGGCTGTATGTTCATGGCAAACAGGTCGTGCTGAACTATTCGGTGGGCGCGGTGGATGTGCTGGAGTTGCCGGGGTTTGAGCGCGTGGAGAAGTGGCCGGTGTTTACACGCACGATTCAAACAGCGACCGATGCGAAGGAACTCGCACTCACGGTGATGCATGTCCAAGGCGCGGTGCTGGAGCCGATGGAGTCTGGCGTGATCGTGCGCAATCCGACGAGCGGAGAGACTTTCCTCGCGGCTTGTGAAGGCGGCATCGGCGCGACGTGGGATGCGCGCGCGGGTTCGGTGACATTGAAGCTGGCGTCGGTGGTGGCGAATCAACCGATTCGGATCGACATCGCGGCGCTTGGCAAAACCAACGAGGCACCGAACGAAGCGCTCGCGCTGTCGCCGATGATCACCGATTTGCGCCCGCTCACTCGCGGCGGTGCGCCGCTCTGGCCGCAGCCGGTGATCACGAAGGGCGAGCGTGCGAAGGACGACGCGGCCTATGTCGTGGATCGCATCACCGAGCCTGTGAAGAATCCGTGGAAGGCCGACACCCTCTTCGGTGGCTTTGATTTCTTCGCCGATGGTCGCGCCGCCGTGTGCACCGCGCAGGGCGAGGTGTGGGTGGTGTCCGGGATTGATGACCAACTCGACAAACTCGAATGGCGACGTTTTGCCAGCGGACTCTTCCAGCCGCTCGGCCTGCGCATCGTGCGCAATGAAGTCTATGTGATGGGCCGCGATCAGATCACACGCCTGCGCGATCTGAATGGCGATGGCGAGGCCGACAGCTACGAGAACTTCAACAACGACACGATCCTCTCCACCAACGCCGCCGACTACAACCTTGACCTGCAGACCGACAGCGCGGGCAATTTCTATTTTGGCAAAGCGACGCCGTGGCTGCCGGACATCACCACGCCGCATCAGGGCGTGCTCTTCAAAGTATCGCCCGATGGTTCGAAGTCCGAGATCATCGCGACCGGACTGCGTGTGCCAAACGGTGTCACCATCGGTCCGCACGATGAGATTGCCGTGAGCGATCAGCAGGGCCACTGGCAGCCATCGAGCAAACTCGACATCATTCATCCCGGCGGTTTCTACGGCATGATGCCCTCCGCGCAGCATGAGATCGCGATGACGTGGAATGATCAAGTCATCAACGTGAACCCCAGCGACCCCGCCGTGCGCAGGCAGCTCGGCTTCATCGGTTACGGCCCGAAGAATCCCGTGCCGAAGGGTTATGAACGACCGCTCGCGTGGTTGCCGTGGTCAGTGGACAATTCCAGCGGCGCACCCTTCTGGGCGGTGACAGACAAGTGGGGGCCGCTCAGCCAGCAGCTCCTTTTCACCAGCTACGGACGCTGCGCGCTCTTCGCCACACTGCGCCACAAGGTCGGCGATCTCGAACAAGCCGCGATGGTGCCGATGAGCCTGCCCTTTGACACCGGCATCATGCGCGGACGAGTGCATCCGTTGGACAAGCAAGTCTATGTCGCTGGACTCCGCGGCTGGCTCACCACTGCGCAACGCGCAGGCGGACTCTTCCGCGTGCGCTACACCGGCAAGCCCGCCGATCTGCCCATCGATTTCACGGTGAAGACAAGCGGCATCGAACTGCGCTTCTCCGATCCGCTCGATCCACAAAGCACCGCCGACCTCACCAACTTCAAAGCCGAGCGCTGGAACTACTTCTACAGCGGCAACTACTACTCCGCCGAATACTCCGTCATCCATCCGAAAGACCCGAAGCACGACGTTCTCGCCATCCAGTCCGCCAAACTCTCCACCGACGCGCGCACCCTAACGCTCGACATCGCCGACATGCGCAAAAGCCACCAACTCCAGCTCAATCTCAAACTTCGCTGCGCCGATGGAAGAGCGATTGAACGCGTGATGTATCTCACTGTGCCGGTGCTGGAGTGATGTGCCATCCTCGTCACTCCACCACGAGGGCGACGCGATCAGCCACCCCGATTCACACGCACCAACAGGCCTTTCAACTCCGTCAAGCCTTCGAGTTGGACGTGAATGTTTGCTGCCAAAGCAGCAAAATCAGGATTGTCCGTGCAGACAATGATGCCCTCGTGGTCGGGTCTGATGCGATGGCGCCGGATGAAGTCCTTGCGATTGTGCGTGAGCACAGCCCGACCCACCTGGCAGGCGAACTCCAGCACCTCTTCATCCGGGATGCCTTCGTTGGCCTTGCCTGCATCGCGTGTGGTCAGCACGTCATGGCCTCGCAGCCTCAGCGCCTCCACCACAGGCAGCGGGAAGTTCTCGTTGGAATACAGTCGCGCGATCATGAGTCATCCCCGTTGGCGGCGATCTCACGGTCCATCTCGTCACGATGACTGCGGGCGTAATTCCAGGCATTGGCGAGGTCTTCGGCGGTCAGACTCGGATACGCTGCCAGCAGCTCAGCATCGGTCCTGCCGCCACGGCGCAGCGACTCCAGCAGCCACACTGGAATGCGAGTGCGCACGATCCGGGCTGATCCGCCGCAGACACGGTCATTGAAATCGATTCCAGGATGCGCATCCACCACCTCCAGCGCGACCACTGCCTGCAAACGCATCTGATCCCCTTTGGGCAGGAGCAGTGCGGCATCACGGATGGCATCAAAACTGGCGGTCATGGGTGGAGATTAGCACATAGACGCGAACTGGGGAAAATGTTTCATGGCACCAGAAGCACGACGTCCTCACCATCCAGTCCGCCAAGCTCTCCCCCGACGCGCGCACGCTCACGCTCGACATCGCCGACATGCGCAAGAGCCAGCAACTCCAGCTCAACCTCAAGCTCCGAGCCGCCGACGGGAGAACGATTGAGCGGGTGACGTATCTCACCGTGCCGGTGCTCGCGCCGCTCAAGTCGCAGGCGAATTGAGCCTGTGGGTTCCGCGACGTGGTTGGCGGAATTGCGTGAGGCGGCAATGTTGAGCGTTGATGCGCTGTGGCTGAACTGCGGCGTTGCGCGGGATACTACCCTTTTTCTCCAGGCACCTTGTCAGTGAGCTTGTTGATGGTCTCCAGCAGTTGCTTGATGATGTCCTGGGGCAGATCGGGAGCGGCGGCATCCAGAGTGGTCTCCGGTGGCACGGAGAAGGGGCGGAGTATTTCGAGAGCTTGGAGGGCAGCTTCACCTTTGAGATTTCCGATGTCAAGGCCAGCACCCAGCGTCAAGGCATCCGCGCAAGAGTCGTAGCAGGCGGCCAGACGCAGGGCGTAGCGGAAGATTTGCACCAGCACGCGCAGCAGGAAGGCGAGCATGAGAAGGATGCCGATTCGCAACACGAAGAAGTTGACCAAGCGCTGGAAGGACGGGTTCTCGAACCAGACTTTGGAATGGTCGGAATTTGGTTCGGGCCTGAGTGAGAGAAGGTCGTCTTTGGTTTTGTTGAGTTTGGATTCAGCTCTATCGAGGATATCCTTTTTCTGAGCAATCAGTTGAGCTCTGTCGGGATCAGGGTCGGGTTGCCGCACGGCTTCGTAGTCAGCGGTGGCTTTTTCCACTGCGAGGGATTGTTCAGCAACTTGAATGGTAAGTTCCCCCACACGTTGGTCGATCAAGCTTTCGCGGTAAGAACCAAGCAGAAACAGTTGCACCCCAGTGGCGACACCTACCACGATCGCCGCGAACGCAGCCCATGAGATCAAATGGGAGCGACGTGCCCGTCTTCTCAGTGCATCAATCAGGAACTGGTTCGGGTTCGCTGGCACAAGGTTTTCGCGCTCGCGGTGACTTGCCCCCTCCCGGACCCATGCAAGAGCGCGGAGGATCAACATGCGTGCTCCGAAAAGAGGCAAGGCGAAGACCACCACGCGGGTAAGCCACTCGTCGAGATCGGGGGATTCTCCGGTTTGAAGGGCCAAGACCACGGCGACCACAAAGCAGACCAGCGCGAAGGACGCCTTAGCTTCGCGATGGAGCAGTGGTCGAAATTTGTTCCAATCGATCGACGGCGCATACAGTTTCCCGAAAACGACTAAGGTCGAGAAGATGAGAGCGAGTGCGGTGAGCGCGAGGCGCTGTGGCTCCAGTAGGCCCACGGGGGTCGTCACTCGCGCCCCGTCCATCTTCATCTCATCTCGATGGTCGTTTACCCACACGCAGGGTTCTGTCATACCCGTTTTGAGCTTGGGATAGATCAGAAGCTCGACTCCAACGCGCTTTGCAATCTCGTTGAACGGCGGGGCTTGCGGTCCCGTTTCGTCCCTGGTCTGCTTGTCCCCATTCTCCACCTCCAACTTTCCGGCGATCGCGAAGTGGGCGAAGGCACGACCCGTGAGATAGACATGCACCGTCGTAGGGGCGAAAAAGAACACAACCAGCAGCGAGGTAACCCAAGGACTCTTCCAGTTCAGCCATGGGGCATCCATCCGCCAGAGCAGGGTATGGAGAAGCATGTGGAGAGCCAACACGAAGAGAGACCCCCAGCCGAGCAACAGAAGCAGCACCTCGGACTGATGACACGTTCTTGAGTCGAAGACCAAATCAATGGGGACAAAGCGGGTAGCAGCATCGACGCCGATCCATTCACTAACGAAGCAGAGAAGTCCAATAACGAGCAACACCCCGACTTGCACCCGAGGTGAGAGGATTCGTCTGAGTGAGGTCATGGTAGTGGCGGAAGGAATCGAGACAGTGTTGAGGGCTTCTGCGCAGGGTCAAAAGCGGAAAGTCTTCTTGATCCAATTTCCCGCCTTCTGCACGTTGTTCTCCACGGCTTTGCCGGCGTTCTTCACCTCGCGCCCCACGTTGGTGCCGAAGCGGCCCATCTCGCGTGCCGTGTCACTCGCAGCCTTGGACACTGTGCGTTCCGTGTTCTTGCCCGCTCGGCCAACTTCGCGTTCGATATTCTTGCCTGCCACAGTTACTTCGCGCTCCGTGTTGCGGTAGGCGCGGGCTACTTCCCGCCCCGCATTTTGGCCCCAGCGCCCGACTTCCGTGGCCGCCTCTCCAGCGGTTTTGGCTGCCTGCATGACTCCATTGAAGACCGCAAGGGCGATCTTGATGAATTCATTACCCTTACCGAACTCAAGTCCTCCAAGGAGGATGCTAATACTGCCGGGTTTCAAAGATGGGCGCTCGGTGCGCAACTGGGCGGCTTCCACAGCGGCCGTGCGAGCGGTGATTTCTTCCTTGGCGAGTTTCTCGAACTTCACATCGAACCCAAGGGCGAAGCCCTCCTCATCACGCCATGGGAGATTCTTGGGGATCAGCGTCGCGCAGGGCATCGGCTCCATCATTCCCTCCGGCAGCAGGCGGCGCGGGGCGGTAGTGATCAGCGGGATGGTTCCGAGGACGTCTCGTGGCACGGGGATGGTCACTTTGGCCCCCACCTTGGGCACCGCCAAAGTGATCCCGAGCAGGTTGCCCAGCTTGCACTTTCCATCCGATTCCCCTTTCAGCGTGAGTTCCGCGCCAGGGTCAAGGGTGGGGACGAGGGAGAGCGCGGACGCGGCCTCGTTCGTGGTGAGCATCGTCTTGAAGGCGGCGCTGAAGGTGCCTTTCTCTGCCTTCACATTGCAGCCGATGCTGGTGCCGATGCCGCCGCTGATGAGCGGGTCCACATGGATGTGGAGATCAGCCTGGGCGCTGGCCTCATAGGTGCAGGTGACGACCAGCCCCTTCTGGGCATCCCATTTGGCGCTGGGGGTGAGGGTAAGATCACCAGTGCCGTCGTTATTCTGTAGCCAGCAATCGATGCCGCCTTTGCCGAGGGTTTTGTCGGACCACTTCTGATAAGCGAGGCTGCCGGAGTGTTCCAAAACGGTGGCGTGGGCCTTGATCGGCTTCTTGCCGAGTTCGTTGATCATGTCTGCCAGGAAAGCTCCGCGGATGAGGAGTTGCGACATGGTCGTGGTGGCCTGCTTTTCATAGGCATCCTTGTTCTCGGACGCCTCCGCAGGCTGGTCGTAGTCCGCGCAGAGCCAAATGCCATCCTTCACGATGACAGGTGACAGGGCGGAGACTTTCTTTTCAATCTTCGCGGCTTCCGCTTTCACTGCCAGGATGACGCGCCCTTTGTGCGCCGTCTCGAGCGTGAACTTGTCGTTGTAACTCAAGGGCAGTGAAAAATCCAAGGGCAGCGGAATTTTCAAGGGGACGTTCTCCACGTTGAAGGCGGCAGAGAGGGCTTTCTGAGCGAAGCTTTCGGGCACCGAGTCGCTCTTGTTCATCGCCCCAACGAAGTCGATGGCGAAGCTGAACACGCCGAAGAGACGCCCATCAATGTCGCGTTCGATTTGCTTCCAAGCCAGCTCACCGGCGACATTCAGGGAGATCGGCGTGGCAGCAGAGATGCCCTCGGCAGTCACCTCCATAGTTAGGGAAATGGAGGTGCCCTTGGATTGAACCGTCACCTTCTTGGCTGTGACGGCTCCTGTTCCGACGGGAATCTTGTTCCCTGCCAGGCCAGCAGTCATGCTCTGAAGGTGCGCGAGTGGCAAGAAGACGGCCGCGTCCCACTGCTCTGGCTTATCATGGAAGCGTGTTCCTGCCGACGATGACGAGGGAGAATTTTGCGCCTGCGTAGTGACGCAAAGAATTATCAATAACGCTGAGCAGATGACGGCGGTTCGGTTCATGGCCTTTAAATAACGACGCAGAATTGCGGGATGTGCATTTTCAAATACGAAATTCTGGTTCTTCGTGAGAAGCAATCGGAAGCTGCTCGCCGTTCTCACGTTCACCACAGCGGAGCTTGCCGAATCTTCACACGGAACTTATTCTCAGCCCATGAGTGATGCACCCCAACTCGACATGACCACCCTGTCGCCCTTCGTGAGCGCGGTGGAAGGGCGATTGATGATGGCGTTGAAGTTCTTTGAGCTGGGGCGCTTGTCGCTCGGACAAGCGGCGGAGGTGGCGGGCTACTCGAAGCGGGCGTTTATCGACGTGCTGGGCCAGTATGGAATCCCGGTGGCGGACTATCCAGCGAGTGAACTTGCCAGCGAAGTCGCATGATGAAGATCGCTGCCGTCGTCGATCACGGCGTCACACAGACGAAACCACCGAGCACCGCAAAATCCCGCGCATTGGTCGTGAGCACGGAGCTTATCTGCTCCGCGCGAAACGTCGCTGCGAGCATCGTGTCGAGGATGCGTTTACGTCCGAGGTAGTGCTGGCGCATCCAGCCGAGGAAGACGGTGATCGAGGGGCCGTCGGGACTGAGTTGATCGATCTCCGGCGAGTTCCACCACGCTTCAGCGCGGTCGAGGGCTTGCTCCATCGTGAGAGGCTGGCTGAATCGCTTCGGGTCTGTGACCACATGGATGAACTCGGCGAGCACTTGCGGTGCGAGGGCGAAGCGGTCTCCGGCTGAGCGAAACTGCTGGAGCTTCTGACGCGCAGCGGCGTGATCGGGATGCACGGCGACTTCCGCTGCCACGAGGAACCCGGTATCAAGCCCGTGCGTCATCCATCATTTCCTCCAGGAGATCGTCGTCGGGGCTGAGGGGTTGCAGCACGGTGCCCAATTGCAGCGGCGGTAGGTCTAGCGCACTGCGACGCGACTGTCGCTCACGACGCAAGCGTGTGGCCCGCACCAGATGCTCGAGGTGCGATAACTCACTCAAGCCAAGTCCAGGCACCGCAATTTCGATTTCAGCAAGGGTGCTCATGGCCGATGAGCATACGTGGCCAGCTCGAACTTACAACCATTCGTCATCATGCGTCGAAGCCAATTCGACTGCCACAAATGAATGAGAGCCAGCAATGCGCACCGCGTTATCAGGCGACAGCAGCGCCTGAGACTCCGTTGCCCTCCTCTTCCAGCCAAACCATGAAAGCCATCCTCATCCTCCTCGCCGCCATCTCTGTTGCCGCCGCCGCGCAGGCGCAGGCACCCAAACCCGCGCAAACACCCGCCGCCAAGCCTCGGCGCGCGCCTTTGCCCGATGATGTGGAGAAGCGCACCGTGAGCATCTGGAGCGATGCCACGCGCATGGCGGCGCATTTGTATTTGCCGAAAAATCGCAAGCCCGAGGACAAGCTGCCCGCCGTCGTGCTCTGCGCGGGCACGGGCGGCACGAAGGAAAGCACGGGCACGCGCCTCGGTCCCATCCTCGCGCAGCATGGCTACATCGCGCTGGCGTTCGATTATCGCGGCTGGGGCGAGAGCGACAGCCGGCTCATGTCGGTCGAGCCGCAGTCGAAACGCGGCGAGTCGCAGGAGATGACCATCAAGGTGCGGACGCTTCGCGGGCAGATGGACTATGCGGAGCAGACCGAGGACATCCGCGCTGCCGTCAGCTATATCGTCGGCGAGCCCGGCGTGGATCCCGAGCGCGTCGCGCTGTGGGGGACGAGCTACGGCGGCGGACTCGTCGTGTGGGCCACGGGCAATGATCCGCGCGTGAAGTGCCTCGCCGCGCAAGTCCCCGGCATGGGCGGCGGCCCTGGGCCTGCCGCGCAGAAAGCCGCCTACGACCTCGCGACGAAACAAGCGCGCGGCGAGACCGAGCCCGCACCAGTGGAAACCGGCAAGCTCACCGGCCTGCTCGCGCGCTACACGACCATGCGGCGCAATCCCGTGAAAAGCCTCGGCTACAACGCCCTCGAAGCTGCGGCGAAGATCACCGCGCCATCGCTCTTCGTCGTCGCGGAGAAAGAAGAATTTGGCGGCAACCCAGCCGTCGAGACCGCTCACAAGGATTTGGTGAAGCGCGGCGTGCCGTCGGAAATCCACGTCCTCAAGGGTGCCACGCACTACAGCGTCTATGCCGAGGCATTCGACGAAGCCACACGCGTGGAGATCGAGTGGTTCGACAAGCATCTCAAGCCACTGCGCGGAGAGGCACCGTCGCAGAAGTAAGTATCTCCAAAACCCCAATGTAAGAGCATCCTCTCCTTCATCACGCTCGCTTTTGGCCCGTGGCCTATTCTCCTGTCCTCATTCTCCTGTCATTCCAATGCATCGTGACAAGAGAATGAGGGCAGGAGAATGATTCTTCATTAGGCTCGGGCTACGCCTATTTCGCTGGTGCAGCAGGAGCCACCACGGGCATCACTGCGTCCGTCCACTTGTCGGTGCGGAAGGGTGAGGAGGGCAGGCCGTCGGTGCTGGAGAGATTCGGCTCGGCGAGTTCATTCCAGCCGAGGCGGACGGCCTCCGGTTTGTCCACGCCTGCGGCGGTGACGATCACGGTGCTGCCGGCGATCTCGGCTTTGGCTTCGACGAACTTCTTGTCCGCGCCCGCGATGGTGAACCAACTCAAGGGTTTGCCATCTCGTGACTTGAGGCCGTTCGTTGCATTCTTGAAGGAAACGATGGCCTTGTTGCCTTCGACCTTGAGTGAATCAAACAGCGGGCTCGCATAGATGCCGGACTCCTTGTTGTAAGTCTTCGCCAGCGCCCAGATCGCGAGACGATGTCCGACGGTTTGTTTGTCTGGCGGATGAATGTTGGCCACGGTCGCGACGTCGGTGGTCACGGCCATGCCAGTGTTTGGCAACGAGAGCGTCGCGGTCTGCGACTCCCAGAGCGCGGGCAGTGCCTCGGGTCTGCCGTAGCGATACGGCGCGAGCTGGACCCAGTAGAATGAGAAGTCGCCTTCCTGCCACACCGTGCGCCAGCCGTTGATGAGTGCCTTCATCTTCTCGTGATACATCATGCCTTCGCCGTTGTTCGCCTCGCCCTGATACCACAGCGCGCCGCGGATGCCGTAAGGAACCAAGGGGTTCACCATCGCGTTGAACATCGCCATCGGTGAGCCTCGCGAGGCTTCCATCAGAGGCTTGCCATCCGGGCCGAGCTTCGGCTGCGCCTTCATCTTCGGGCGACCGTTTTCGATCACGGGCTTTCCATCAGCGCCGAGCACGGGAATCTGGTCCACCACGGGCGTCATCGCGGGCAACGTGGCGAGCTTGTCGGTGATGCTTTCCTTCAAAGCGGGCACGGATTGAAAACCCGCAGGCGGTGTCCACGGCTCGATGCGCGTGCCGCCCCAGTTGCAACCGATCAGGCCCACCGGCACATCAAGCGCCTTCTCGATCTCGCGGCCAAAGAAGAAGCCCACAGCGGTGAAGCTGCCGACGGTCTGCGGAGTCGTCGCTTGCCAGCCGCCTGTTGTTTTGACTTCGGTCTCCGGCGTCTTCGAGGTCACATGCGGAATCTTGAAGTGACGGATGCGCGGGTTGTTCGCGTTCTTGATTTCGTTCTGCGCATTCGTCGAGGAGGCGACGGTCCACTCCATGTTCGACTGGCCGGAGCACATCCATACCTCGCCCACGAGCACATCGCTGATCTTCGTTTCCTGCGCGCCGGCTTTCACCACGAGATCGCTGCCCGTGCTGTTCGCCTTCAGCGGCGCAAGCTTCACCGTCCACTTGCCATCCGCACCTGCCGTGGCGGTTTGCGATTGTCCGGCAAAAGACACTGACACCGACGCGCCCGGCTCCGCCCAACCCCACACGGGCAGGTTGATGTCGCGTTGCAGCACCGCGTGATCGGCGAAGATGCCCGCGAGCTTGAGATCAGCCGCGTGCAATGAAGGAAGAACCAGGAGGATGGAAAGGAGAGCGTGTTTCATGGACCAGATGCTAAACGCACGTTCGGCGGCAGTTTCGCAAGATGAAATCAGCGTTCGCTTCGCAGACGGGACTGCAAGAACAAGACAGACCCGAGAAGAAATGACGAAGCGCCGAATGCCCTATAACATCCCGCGACCCACCGAGTGGACTTGCGACGCGCATCCCACCTTTGGACTCCTGGGAACTAATTCGTCATTGGGTTTCTGGTCATTCGTCATCTGCCATGCTGGTCACGCTGCCGACGATCCGCGAGCATTGACTCCTGCCAACGATTTCATCATCACCTTTCCGGACCTGCCCCCACCCTCCACGCCCTCTCCACCAAGCAGGACGCGCCCCAAGGCAACGATGACCATCGACCTGCCGAGGAATCTTGCCGCGAACCTGATTCAGCATCGAACCGCGATGGCGGAGTGAAAGGTCGTCCTGCGTGCGAAGGTTTACTGCGCAACATGATCAGATCCCTCGCCCTCATCTTGGTGTTCGCATCCGCGGCGTTGTCACAGGAACTCACCCCCAAGCCGCTCATCCTTCGCGAAGAAGGCGTGCAGTCGGACTTCCCTGCCCTGACGGTCGATGCGCAGGGCACGCCTTGGGTTTCTTACGTCGCGTGGGATACGAAGCAGGACACGCTGCGGATCGCGAAGGCTTCGGGAGATTCGCTCACGCATGCCATCACGCTCAGCTCGCCAGGCATCATCCATCAGCCGGCGCTCGCGGTGGACGGCAGCGGGGCCCTGATGGTCGTGTGGTCGCAGGTGAACGACAAGGACTTGATGGACCTCAAGGCCCAGCGCGTGCGCGATGGCAAACCCGATGGCGACGTGATGACACTCGCAGCGTCCGACCGAGGCGGCAACGCGTTTGCAAGAGCGGCGACTGATCGCGCCGGGCGCGTCTGGGTGGCGTGGCAGGGAATGCGCGGCGGATTGAGCGATGTGTTTTGCCGCGTGTTCGACCCTGCGAAGAACGAATGGTCGAAAGAGGTGCAGGTGACCGCTGATTCAGCGGGTGATTGGGAACCGTGCGCGGCTTTTGACGACAAGGACGGCGCGTGGATTTGCTACGACAGCTCGCGTGGCAACGAATTCAACATCTATGCCACGCGCGTCGGACTCGATGGTGTGGTCGGCGAGACGAAGGAGGTGATCAAGACGGATCGCTATGAAGGCCGCGTGAGCGCGATCGGCTCGGCGGATGGCAAGGGCATCTGGATCGCGTGCGAGCGAGGCCGCATGAAGTGGGGCCTCGACATCCGCGCGCACGGTCATCTCGACGGGCTGAATGCACAGAAGGACATGGTGCTCGCTTACTGGAACCTCGCGTCGGGCAAGGTCGAGGAAGCACCGAACATCCAGATGCTCCTCGAAGAGTTGCCCGGGCCGAATCCAATGCCCGCGCGGACCAATGCAAACTCGAATGCCAAAGCGAAAGCCAGGGCCAATCAGAATCCGAACGCAAAGGCCAAAGGCAAGGCCAATGCCGCGGCAGCGAACACGACGAAAGCTGCTGTTGCCCAGCCACCAAAGCCCACCGAAGCGCAGAAGACTGCGAATCAAAAAAAGATCGCTCAGAACGCACAGGACCGCGCCACCAACCTCCCGCAGGTGGGCCTCGACGGTGAGGGCCGACCGTGGATCGCCGTCCGCTACTATCGGAACTACACATGGCGCATCGCGCTCGCGCGCTACGATCTCGCGACGCAGCAGTGGACGAAGCCGTGGGCCGTGCCGGGCAGTGTTTACACGGAGGATCGCCAGAGCCGGTGGGCTCTGGGCAAGGATGGCGCGCTCTGGTTTGCCTGGCCCACTGACCAGCGCATCAGCAAACTGCATCAGACCAGCGAAATTCACCTCGCGAAGCTCGACACCGCCGCCGCTCCCGCGCTGGTGAAGGCACCGGACGCAAAGCCCTTCGTGCCGCCGCCGGCTTACATCAATCCCGAGACGCCCGAGCGCCCGAGCGATGAGCGCCACTCGATCACGAACAACGGAGTCACCTATTACCTCTACTGGGGCGACTACCACCGGCACACCGACATCTCGAACTGCGTCACGGCGAATGACGGCTGCGTGCTGGAGCAGTTCCGCTACGCGTGGGACATGGGCAAGCTCGACACGCTCGGCACCAGCGACCACACCGACATCGCAAAGATTTATCACCCCTACGAATGGTGGTTGAACCAGAAGATGGTGGATGTCTTCTACTCGCCCGGCTTCTTCATGAGCATGTATGCCTACGAGCGCGAGCAGGTGTGGCCGAACGGCCACCGCAACGTGATCTTCGCCCAGCGCGGCGGCCCCATCGTTTACATCCAGCGCGAGAACTACATGAAGTCGCCCTGGCAGAATGTGTTTCCGGTCAAGCAAGACGGCCCGAAGGAAATCGCGCCGCAGGAATTGTGGGACGTGCTCAATCGCTACGGCAAACCGGTCACAGACATCAGCCACACCGGTGCCACCAGCATGGGCACGGACTGGAACACCTTCAAAAGCATCGACCACCGCGTGGAAAACCTGATCGAGATTTATCAAGGCGCGCGCGTCAGCTACGAGGGACTCAACGCACCACAGCCAACGGTCGGCCTTCGCACGGGCGAGACCTACAATCACTCATCCACCGTCCTCGGCACGCCGGTCGTCGGCCAGCCGATTCGCAGCTTCACCGAGAAGAACAACGGCCTGTATCAAAATGCCCTCTCGCTCGGCCACAAGCTCGGCGTGTGGGCGGACAGCGATCACATCAGCACGCACACCAGCTACGGCGGCGTGTACGTGAAGGACTTCACGCGCCAGGGCATCATCGAGGGCCTCAACGCGCGACGCACCATCGCGGCCACGGACAAGGTCTTCGTCGATTTCACATGCAGCGGTCATCTCATGGGCACCGAGATCGAAGTTACCGGAAAGCCCGCGCTGGAATTCAAAGTCGATGGCACCGCCGACGTCACGCGCGTGACGCTCGTGCGCAACGAACAGAACTACAAGATGTGGGAGCCAAAGTCCCGCCGCGTCGCCGAATCCTTCACGGACGAAGCCCCGAACACCGGCGAAAACCGCTACTACCTGCGCGTGGAGCAGGCGGACGGAAACATGGCGTGGAGTTCGCCGGTGTGGGTGCAGGTGAAGTGAACGCCGCGAAAGAATGAAATGGCGCGGCACAACGGGAGGCGACAGATTCTTCCAAATGAAAAGACGTGATTTCGTTTTCAACGCCGCCGGCGCAGCCCTCGTGGCTGCCGATGCCGCCGCAGCGCCCCGGCCGTCGAAGGTCAAGTTCGGCGCGTGCGACTGGACGCTGAAACTCGCCGCTGATCCCGCATCGCTCGATCTGGCAAAGCGCATCGGCCTCGACGGCGTGCAGGTGGAGTACGGCACCGAGCCGATGAAAAACGGAAGGCTGCCATTGTTCGACGAAAAGCTGCAGGACCAGTTCCTGGAGAAATCGGAGGCGCTCGGCATCGCCATTCCATCGCTGGCGATGGGGATTCTGAACAAGGTCGGGCTGAAGAACGACGCAGCCGCCGACGTGTGGGTGATGGAAAGCGTGAGCGTGGCGAAGCGGATGAAGGCCCGCGTGGTGCTGCTGGCCTTCTTCGGCAACGGAGACCTGCGCAACGACGAGGCAGGTGTCCAAAGCGTCATCGAGAAACTGCGGAGGTTGGCGCCGCGTGCATCCGCGGCCGGCGTGACCTACGGCGTGGAGTCGTGGCTGAAGGTTGCGGAGTTGGAGCGCATCCTCGATGCGGTGAACTCTCCCGCAATCAAGGCCTACTACGACGTGGGCAACATGGACAAGGAGGGAGAGGACATCTCCGCTGCCATCCGCCGCCTCGGGCGCGAGCGCATCTGTGAATTTCACGCGAAGGACTACACCGACCTCTACGGCAAAGGCAGCATCGACTTCGCCAAGGTGCGCGACGCGATGAATGCCATCGACTACTCCGGCTGGATGCACATCGAAGGCACCAAGCTGCCCAACGGCATCGAGAAGGACGTGCGCCACGACTTGGAGCACTTGCGCGGGGTGTTCGCGAAGTAGCAGCTGTCACTTGAAGACGGCCGGCAGCAGATCGGCGACAGTCATGGCCACCAGTTCGCCGTTTTGCAGAAACCAAACGGCGGTTTCCGGCGTGGCAAATTCCGCGATGACCTGGCGGCACGCGCCGCAAGGGGGAAATTCGTGGCCGATGCACACGACCGTAAGCGTGGCAATCTTCATCGCCGCGCCTTCCTGCGCGACGGCATGGAAGACCGCGTTCCGCTCGGCGCAAATGGTGAGGCCATAGCTGGCGTTCTCGACGTTGCAACCCGTGAAGACGCCGCCTGCCATCGTGCGCAGTGCACAGCCTACGCGGAAGCTCGAATACGGCGAATAGGCACGCGCCGCCGCCTCGTGCGCGAGGGACAGGAGATCGGTCGCAGGCTCGATGTTCATCCCGGAACGGAGGCTCACTTCGTCTCCCTGAACTTCACATCCTTCCAGCGCACCGAGAAGGGTCCCGTGCCTTTCTTGATGCCATGGACTTGGAAGCCGATGAAGCCTTTGGCATCGCCTGGCTGGGTGAAGTCGGCGGTTGGCACGCTGTTGATCCAGCTCCGGTAGTGGTCGCCCTTGACCACGATGCGGTAGTGATTCCATTCACCCTTCTTGAACGCGGCCTTCGCGGCGTCAGTGCGCACGGCTTCGGTCTTTGTCAGGATGCTCCACCAAGTGCCGCGACGCGCCTCATCGTAGAAATCGCCGGCAGTGCCGTTGACGGCGATCTCGCACTGCGGGCCGAAGAGCCGGCCGTCAGGGAGCGGCTTGCCGCCCTTGCTGCCCTCGGGAGCGGGATCACCTTCCTTGGCGAGGTGGCTGCGCACCTGCACACCGGAATTCAACTCGTCATCGACCTTTACGTCGAATTCGAGTTCGAAGTCCTTGAATGGTCCTTTGACGAGGAAGCTGTTCGGGCTGCCGTCCGTCGTGGTGCCCACGAGCACACCATTCTCGACTTTGTAGGAGGCGGTGCCGCTGACGACTTTGGCATCGCCAAGCCCATCTTTGAACCAGTGCTGCCAGCCGTCTTCGGCACGGAGGGAAAACGAGAGGCCCGGTATCAGGGCAGCAGACAAGCAGACAGCAGCGAGCGAAGGTAAGTGAGCAAATTTCATGACACGAGAACAACGACCTAGGTCGCGGCGTCCTTCCTTTTGAATTTTCACACCGAGTGAACCAAGTGGATTTTGGATCGGGTTTTTACGGCAAAAAAACCCGAATGAAATCGAGATCAATCTTGACCACTAAAGTCAAGGCTGATAAAAACAGGATTATTATTCGGTTTTAATCGATGGCCCGCCCAACCAACACCCTCGAATCGCTGAGCCTGACCATAGCGATCACGCCGCAGATGAAGGTGTATCTCGAGGATCTCGTGATCAAAGGCACGTACGGTGCCAGCCCCGCCGAGGCGGCGAGGATGACGTTGAGCCGGGCAATCGATGACATGCTCGACAGGGGTAGCCTTGAGCGACGGAAATTCCACCTCCAAGGCAATCAAATCGTGCAGCCTTAACGACAGCTCTTCCCCGTCCCATCCCCACCAACCCGACCACACTCCCCGCTCTCACCCATGCCCTCGCTCCTCCTCGACGCCGACCCCGACACCGCCGTATTCACCACCCTCGTGGACGCCAGCCTGACCGACGATGATTCCAGCCACACCGGCGGCTGGAGTTCGGAAACGCGGCTGCATGTGCTGGCCTGTGAAATCGTGCGATACATGCCCGACCTCGCCGGCCGCCTGGCCTCATCGGGCCGCTCGCGTTTTCTGGCCGCTTGCTGATTCCAGTCCTGCGGGATGCAGACGCTTCCGCTGTCCGCCCAGGCATCCGTCTCGGCACCAGCCCGCAAACGTCGTTGCACTTGTGCACGGCGGACATCCATCCCATGATGCGCGCTGATTTTTCCGTTCAGCGCCAGATGCCAGACCTTCACATCCGCCCCCACCTTCTGTCCGCCCTCCTCGGCCTTGCGCTGTGCGGCTGCTCCACGATCAAACGCTCCGTCTCCGACCTTCACATGCCGAAGATGCCGGACCTCTCCGGAGTGAAGAAAATCCTCCCCGGCTCCGATGACAGCACCTCGGCCGATGATCCGCTGGTACCCTTCGACCCAGGCATCCGGCTGGCGAAAGGGCACACGCTGCGCCTCCACATCTACGAAGGAGCAATGGATGCCCGGGAGATGTTCAACGGTCTCGCCCTCGTGGACGAGCACGGCGTGGCAAAGATCGGCCGGATCGGCTCCGCGAAGATCGGCGGACAAACGCTCCCGGAAGCGGTGAAGATGATCGAGTCCGTCTGCCGCGTCGGCGGCCATGCTGCATCGCAGATTCATGTGCATGTCGTCTCAGTAGAAAACGTGGAGATCATCGCGGTGACCGGCAACGTGAAGTCGCCGCAGCATCTGCCGCTGTCCGCGGCGATGCGCTTCAGCAGCGCCGTGACGCAGTGCGGCGGACAGCGGGTGCCGTCGGGCATGGCCGTGTACGTCACGCGTGATGGCGTGCGGAAGTTTTTCTCCCACATCGGAACCGCCGATGCCTGGGGCACCCCCCGCGCCGGAGACATCATCTCGCTCTCGGCCGATCTCTGATCTCTTCCCTCCGCCTTGCACGTCATGCTAATCCCGGCCGGTGAATCATCGTCGAAAAAAAAGCAGAAGCCGGCGATCGCCGACGAAGGCATCGCCACGCTTTTCAAATCAGCGGCAGTGCTGCGCATCGGTGCGGGGGCAGTGATGGCATGGTTTCACGCATGGCCGGGGCTGGTGGGCGGGTACAAGTTTCTCTGGAAGGAGCAACCGTGGGACTGCGTGGCGGCGCTGGATGCGGCTCACGTCCCCTTCCCCCACCTCGTTGCCCCCTTGGCCGCTATCGTCGTCGCCTCCGTGGCCCTGAGCTGGATGCTTGGCTTCGTCACACGTCTGTTCTCGCTGGCGGCCATTCCGGCGGCGATCGTCGGCTTCGTCGTGGCGCAGCGTGCGGGATCGCTGCTGGCCGAGACATGCGCGCTGTACTTTTTCATCGCCGTCACGTTGTTGCTGTTCGGCTCCGGCAGCATCTCGCTCGACTGGTTTTTCAGCCGCGGCCAGAGCGGCAAGGCTCCGCCGAAAATCCGCTGACGCGCCCTCCGCCCATGCCGCGAACCGCCGCCCAACTTCCGCGCGCCGCTCCGCCGCAGACCGCGGCGGAGCGCGTCCTCGCCATCGACCCCGCACTCCGAAAAACGGGTTACGCGGTCGTCGAACGCAAAGGCAACGACATGCGCGTGCTGACCTTCGGCGTCATCCAAAACGCGCCGGGCCTGCTGCCGTCCGGCTGCCTGGTGCGCATCCGGGAACAACTGTCCGACGTCATCAAGGCGCACTCGCCCACAGTCTGCGGCATCGAGTCCACCATCTACGTGCAGAGCTTCCGCACTGCCATCGTGCTGGGGACGGCGCGCGGCGCTTGTCTCATCGCCGCGGCGGAGCACGGGCTGCCGGTTTACGAGTATGCCCCGCGCGAAGTGAAGCAGGCCGCCGTGGGCCGCGGGGCGGCGCACAAGGACCAGGTGGCCTTCATGATCCGCTCGGTGCTCCGGCTGCGCGAGACGCCGCCACCGGACGCGGCTGATGCGCTGGCCGTGGCCGTCGCCCACTTTCAAAACGCCGACGCCCACCGCATCCAGCAGCGCGAGGCGCGGCGGGTGTGATCGCGAAACGCCGGCCGGTCACCCGTTGCCCAGCACGGACCGCAGCACTTCCACGCACCGTCTGCACTGCTCCATCGTGCCAACGGAGATGCGGACCCAGCCGGGCAGCTTGTAGGCGGCCATGGCTCGCACGATGACGCCCTTGTCCATCATCTTGCGAAAGACTTCGTTGCCATCCCCGACCTTCACGAGCACGAAGTTCGCACAGCTCGGTATGAACTCGAGCCCCATCGCGCCGAACTCCTCCTGCAAATATGCGCGCCCTTCATCGGTGATGCGCTTTGTCCTTGCCTGATGCTCTGCGTCGAGAAGACCGGCGAGCGCACCGGCCTGGGCGATGGAGTTGAGATTGAAAGGCTGCCGCGTGCGCTGCAGCACATCGATGAGTTCCTTGTTCGCCACTCCGTAGCCGACGCGCGTGCCGGCCAGGCCCTGAATCTTCGAGAACGTGCGCAGCACCACCACATTGCGGCCTGCGCGCACGAACTTGAGCGTGTCGGGCGGATCGTCGAGAAACTCATGGTAGGCTTCGTCAAATACGACGACCACATGCTCCGGCACCATGTCCATGAAGCGGTCGATCTGCTTCTGGCTGACAAGCGTACCGGTCGGATTGTTCGGGTTCGCGATGAAAACCTCCTTTGTCCGGGGCGTGATCGCCGCAGCCATCGCGTCGAGATCGTGTACGTAGCCAGGATCGGGCACTTCGATGGTGTCCGCGCCGAAGACCTTCGCCATGAGCTTGTAAACGAGGAACGCGTGCTCGGCGGTGACGATGTTGTCGCCCGGCTTCAAGAATGCATGGCCGATGAACTCGATCACTTCGTTGCTGCCGCAACCCATGATGAAGTTGCCCATTTCGAGGCCAAACTTTTCAGCCAGCGCGTTGCGCAGCTTCCACGACGCGCCGTCCGGATAAATGTGCACTTCCTCGACGGCCTTCTTCATCGCCACGACGGCCTTCGGCGACGGCCCGAGCGGATTCTCGTTGGACGCCAGCTTGATGATGTCCTCCGGCTTCAGTCCGCGCTCACGCGCCACGTCTTCGATGGGCTTGCCCGGTTCGTAGGCGACGAGGTCTTTGAGCTGAGGGTTGGCGTAGTTCCAGATGGACATGGGGAAAGTTGACAGCGGCCAGTTGATCGTTGGGAGCCTGATGAAGATTCGCGCGAAGCGTTCGGGATGATGATGGGGGCGAACTCCGCGGATGAGAGCCTGGCGATCAACTATCGACTCTCAACCATCAACTCACCTCAACCCCACGAGCGGCTTTTGCTTTTCCCAGAGCCGGGCCATGCGGGTGTCTGGAAGTTCGATGTCGTCCCAGGTGACAGGTTCGTCCTTCTTCACGGCGCGCTTGACGACGGGACGCTCGTCAGAGCCTTCCACATCCAGTACGCCCTGGGGCACATGCTTCGCGGCGTCGGCAGTCTTCGCCGTGTCCACGAGGCCATAGACTTCGTCGCTGCCGATGGCGTGCTCGATGCGCGTGCCAGGCGCGAGATCCCTCTTGGCGTAGGCAAAGCAGTCCGTCACGCGGCCCATGCGCTGGGTGCAGACAGCCTTGCCGTACATCGCTGCGAGCGCGGCAGCGCGCGGTGTCTCGAGGTGGCAGAGATGATACGGACGCAGGAAGAGGTAGTAGGGATGCTTGTTGCTCACCTTGTAGTAGTTCAGGTAACCGTGCTGGATCTCGTCCTCACACTTCCCGATGACGTACACGCCACCGCCGTGCTCCTTTGCGCCCAGGATGTAGTCCACGCGGCCCTGGCCGTTGTATTTGTCGAAGTCGAAGACATCGAACACCTCCTGCACCTTGTTCGCGCGCGGACCCTCCATGCCAGGCACGAAGGGTGTGAGGCCGTACTCGTTTGCGATCACGGACATCTCGATGTTCAGCTTCGAGCCGTCCGTGTAAGCGAGGCACTGGATGGTGGAAAGGCCGAGGCTCTTCGCGATGTCCACGCTCCCGGCGATGTCGCGATGCCGGTCGAGGAAACCCTTCATGTTTCCCGCCTGCACGATGTCGAAGCCCCACATCTCCACCTCCTCCATCATGCGCGCGAGCACGCCGTGCTGGTCCCCGCCGTCGCTGGTGACGATGACGCCGGCCTTCCTCGCCGCTTCCTGCAAAAGGTGGCCGAGGATTAGATCGACCTCGGCATTCATCAGCACGACGTGGGACTTGCGCTCGATGGCCGCCATGCAGAAGTCGTAGGCGGCGATGATGGAGTTCGTCGCCTCGACAAAGACGTCGCACGGAATCTTCTCATCGCGCAGGGCCGCGAGGCAGTCGGTGGTGACATGCGTGGGCTTGCCATAGACCTCCGCACCCTTTTGCGCGGCGGCCAGATCGCGGTCGGCGATGAATGAAACCCTCATGCCCGGTGTGCGCGCGATCTGCCAGGCGATGCCGCGGCCCATCGCGCCGAGGCCGACGAGTCCCACATGGATGAGCCGGCCTTCTTTCTCGCGTGTCTTGAGTTCGTTGAGCATGGGTTTGGAAAGGGGCGGCGATAGAACAACAGGATGGAAACCCTGTCAATCAGGCGGACGGGCGGTACGAACCGTCAAAACTGTCCTCGTCCTGCTGCTCACACTCAGCCTCGAAAACGGAGTTCCTCACCCGTCGATTCGAGGGCAACAAGGCGGTCAAAGGCAGTCACTCCACCAGCCCCGCCGGTGCCAGCCACTGGCCGTGCATCAGCTCCATCAGCTCCACACAGTGGTCTGACTGCGGATTTGACGGGAAACGCACCTTTACCACGACGGGCGCCCACACGCGCTTCGCCGCCCCGGCTTCCCCCTTCGGAGCGCTCTCGCCGGAGGAGGTGGCGAGGCGCGCTGTGATCGCGCTGGCCACCCTGCCGCCCTGCTCGCAGAAGCCGTTCACAGCTTCCGACCCGTCAGGATTACGCAGGCGCACGCTCAGGAACTTCTTCGGGTCGCTGAACTCGTAGTTGTAGTAATCATCCACCGAGGCATACACGCGCATGATGGCGGGCACGTCGGGCTTCTTGTCGCGGAACTCCCGCATGCCCATGGCGCTGTAGCCCACAAAGCTCTCCCAGTCGAGCCGCACCATGCCGCGCTCGTCCCGCACGAAGCTCGCGCGGATCGTGCCCGAGGGCTGCGCCCCGTTGGCGTACACCACATCGAGATAGCGCTCGCCGGCTAGTTGCAGCTCCACGTCCGCCACTTGATCGCCCGCCGCGGGTTCCTTCAGGCCGCGGGTCTCATAGTAGTCCTTCATCCGCAGCTCGATTCCTGGCTTTTCAATGACGTATTCGAGCTTGCCGGCGACATACGAGACCTTCGAGAGCAGGTCGAGCACGCGGCGCGCCTCCTGCACCTTCGGCAGTTCGCGCATCATTTTGGCCGAGTCCTTCACGCCGATGGCCCCCAGCACTTCCGACACCGCCACCTTGGGCTTGTCGGTGAACCGCTTCAAAACATCCGGTCCCTTCAGCGTGTTGGATGGCCCCGGCTTTTCAGGTGCCGCCGTCGTTGGCGTCGAAGCTGCGGTCGGTGGCACCGGCGCTGCCGGTTTCTCCGGCGCGGCGGCTGCCACCGGTGGTTTCGCATCGGTTGCCGGTGCGGTCCCGGCAGCCGGCTTGTCCGCGGAACCGGCCGCGGTCTCCTCCATCACAGGGGCCGCGGGTTTTTCCTTCGGCGGCGGCACTTTCTTCGGCCGCACGAAGTAGCTGCTGATGGCCCATGCCAGCAATACGACAACCCCAAGGAGCAGGCCGATGGCCTGCCACTTGGCCCGCCTCAATTGCCGCTGCCTCCGGGCACGATCACGTTCTGCCAGCTTGTCGGGATCCATCGCGCCTATTTAGACAAACGATTGGTCCCGAGTGCCAGCGAAATTTTCCGGCCGCCAAACCCTGGTCAGTGCCGGTGATCCACCCTGCCCCGCTCACTCCACTCCCAGAGCCCATTTGATGCCGCCCAGGATGTGCTGCTGGTAGGTATTGGCGATCTCGGGCGAGTTCTTCCGGTCGGGCAAGCCGGCCTTCCACTCGGGGTCCCACACGTCCTCTCGGTGGCCCAGCGAAGTGTAAAACACCCGCCCCTTGCCTTCCTCGCGTGCCCAGCTCACGGCGTAGTAGCCCGGCGTCTTGTCGTTCGGATGCTCGTTCAGGCCGAGAAGCTGGTGCACGCGCGCCGGATCGTAGCTCTTGATGATATAGATCTCGTCAAACACGCGCCAGCCTTCGGGAAACATCTTCGCCGCCGGGTGCGCCCGGTCATGGACCACCGGTTGGATTTCGACCTGCGACTTGTGCGTCTGAAACTCGCCGCCGAGCATGTCGATGTAGCCCCTGAACGGATGGTAGGTGTCGGAACCCGAATGCATCGCGATGAATGCCTTGCCCTCCCGAATCAAGTTGATGAAGCCGTCGCGGTCGGGCAGTTCCAGATCGCCGGTCGTATTCGCGAAGACAAAGCCGTCGTACTTTTTGATCTTCTCGATCGCCATGGTCTCGGCCATATAGGCCTTGACCTTGTCGCCCCAGACTTTGTTCGCCTCGTTGAAGACGGCCAGCGCCTTGCTGTAGTCCTCGGTCTTTTTGGCGAAGCTCTCGTCCGTGTCCTTTTTCGCATCGCGCACGGGCGGCTTGCCGGGATTCTTGGGCTGACCTTCCGGCTGATGCACGTAATCGACCGTGAACACTCCCGACTGCTCGCCGAGCTGCTTGATCACCTTCTCCGCCGTCTCGATGGACGAGTGCCGGAAGCCCGTGGTCACGGTCACCACCAGCAGCTTCTTCGGTCCGCCGGCCGCACGCACCACTCCACCACCGAGAACCAGCGCCATCAGCGCCCCGCAAAGAACAAATCTTCTTGTCATAGGCCGCAGACAACGCTGCCAAGCGCGTGATTCTTTTGCCTCGGCATCGTCACCACGTATCAAGCCCGGTTTCCTCCCTTGCTCTCCTCTTGGAAAAGCCGCCTGCCCGGATTTTGCCGAAACTTTTTCTCGCCTTTCATGCGGGCGTTGTGTCTAATCTTCCCGGATGCAGGTCTTCGGCTTTGGCAGGCGTCCCATACATCATACGAAAGCCGGCAAACAAACCACAAACGCAGTACATAAAATGAAAACACAATCCAAACGTCTCGAGCAGGGCTTCACCCTCATCGAGCTTCTGGTGGTGATCACCATCATCGCGATCCTCGCGAGCGCGGCGGTCCCCACGTTCAACATCGTGCAGGACAAGGCGAACCAGACATCCACTGCCGGCAACGCCCGGCAGATTTGCGCCGCCTTGAAACTGTACGCAGGCGACAACAACGGCGCCTACCCGGACAGTGCCGACAAGAAGGAACAGCCCACCACATCGAACGATGCGTTCCGTCTGCTGTTCAAGGCCGGAATCATGGAGGACGAGCGCATCTTCAGCGCCAAGACTTCCAAGTACATTCCGGACAACAACATCGGTGAGCAGCCCGAATACACCGAGGCTCTGGAAGCAAGCGAGAACCACTGGGCCATGACGAAAAACGTCACGGACTCTTCCCCGGCTCTGATGCCTCTGGTGTTTGAAAACCCGGTGTCCCAGGGCTGGCCTCCCATGTGGAACTGCGACGCGATCGGCAAGCGGGACAGAGGGCGTGCCTGGCGCGGCGGCAAGATCATCGTCGGGTTCAACGACAGCAGCGTCCAGCCCATCTCGCTGGACTCGGCCAAAGGCGGAAGCGTAGGTCCGAAAGACCTGGGCGGAGGCAAGAACTACTTCACCCAATACGGCGAAGAAGGCGAATTCCTCGACATCCTCGAGTAACGCCGGCTGTTGAACAGACGCGATTCACCAGACGCCGCGGAGACCGTTCTCCGCGGCGTTTTTTGTCCTCATCTCCCATCGCCAAAGCCCGGCCCATGCCAAAACCGCCAAAACACTTGCCTCCCTTGACGAGGCGGCTACCTGTCGAATCACACAATGGTGGCAGCAATTTCCAGAGCGCGATGGAGCAACCAATGAGTTACACAAATCGACGGATGGCGGCGGACGGCCGGTGCCGGCATCGGTTCATGCTCGTCCTTGCAGCAGCCTGTGTGACGACGCTGTGTCTGGCACGGACTGCCTCGGCCTTCGACACCGTCGTGCTCGATCCCGGCCATGGCGCGCATGATCGCGGCGCCAGCATCGGCTACGTCTTTGAGAAACATCTGGCGCTCGACACGGCCCGGCGCGTGGAGCAATTGCTCAAGCAGGCGGGCCTCAAGGTGGTGATGACGCGCAGCCGGGATGTCTTCATCCCCCTGCCGGAGCGCGCCGCCGCCGGCAACCGCTACGGCAATGCAATCTTCGTCAGCATCCACTACAACTACAATCGCGGCGGCAGCGGCAACGGCGTGGAGACCTACTACCACCACTCCGCCGGCTACTCGCTGGCCTCCTACATTCAGGCCTATCTCGTCCAGCGCACGCGCATGACGAACCGCGGCGTGAAGACCGCCAACTTCCACGTCATCCGCAACACCACGCGGAACCCGGCCGTGCTCGTCGAGTGCGGCTTCGTGAGCAATTCGACGGAGCGCTCGCGCATGTTGACGGGTGAATTCCGCGCGCACATCGCCGAGGGCATCGCCCAAGGCATCGTGTCCTACAGGCGCTCGAACCGCTGATCGCTCGCGAGAACGGAGGCCGGATGATCGTCACGTGCCGTCAGATGCGGGAGATGGAGGAAGCGGCCTTTGCGCGCGGCGTGTCCGCCGCTGCGCTGATGGAGGAGGCCGGCAAAGGCATCGCGCGGGTGGTCTCGCAGTTTTTTCCGAAGCCCGGTGCCGTCGTCATCTGCTTGGGAAAGGGAAACAACGCCGGCGATGCCCTGGTGGCCGCGCGTGAACTGGGCAGGCGCGGCTGGCGCATCAGCGCCCGGCTGGCTTTTCCCGAAGGCGAATTCAAAGAGCTTCCCGCTCGGCACTGGCGTGAACTGGCTTCAAACATTGAGCCGCAGGGCGCGACCTCACCGCTCGTATTGCTCGACGGCCTGCTCGGCATCGGCGCGGCTGGGCCGCTCGAAGGCCCCATGCTCGAACTCGCACGGGAGATGAACGCCCTGCGCACGACCCGGCATGCGACCACCGTCGCAATGGACATCCCATCCGGCCTGAATGGCGACACCGGAACCCCATGCGAGGGCTGCGTGGTGGCAGACATCACCGCGACCATCGCACATGTGAAGACCGGCCTGCTCTCCGACTCCGCCGCGGCGTACGTCGGCCGGCTCGCCGTGGTGCCGCTGCCTGATCTTCCGATCCGCGACAGCGAAACATGCGCTGGAGCACTCACCGCCACGTCGTTGCGCGTGAAACTGCCGCGCCGCAGCTTCGACTTCCACAAAGGCCAGGCAGGCCGTGTCGGCGTCATCGCCGGCTCAAGCAACTTCACGGGCGCTGCCGTGCTCACCGCCACCGGGGCACTGCGTGGCGGCGCGGGGCTTGTGACGTTGCTCGTCAAGGAAGACGTGCATGGCTTGATCGCCGCGAAGACGCCGCCAGAGATCATGGTGCGCGCGGTCAAAGACTGGCGCGACGTCCTGTCGGAGAACTACGACGCCCTCGCCATCGGCCCCGGACTGGGCTTCCTGTCACAGCAGGAAATCCTCGACGTCATCCGCGGCGCGACTGTTCCCGCCGTGATCGACGCCGATGCGCTCACCATCATAGCCCGCGCGGACTGCGAAGTGCTGTCGAACTGTGCCGCACCACGCCTGCTCACACCTCATCCCGGCGAAATGGCGCGCCTCGCCGCCCTGCGACCGGGCTGGCAGCAGCTTTGCCGTCGTGCTCTGGCCGAGGCGTTCGTCACCGCCTGTCCGCGCTGCGTCCTCCTTCTCAAAGGATCGCGCACCGTCATTGCGCAAAGCGGTCCCGCCACCCGTTTCAACACCACCGGCTCGCCCGGCATGGCCACCGGCGGCATGGGCGACGTGCTCACCGGCCTCTGCGCCGCGCTCGTCGCGCAAGGCGTGTCATGCTTTGACTCCGGCTGCCTCGGCGCATGGCTCTCCGGCCGCGCCGCGGAGATCGCCATCACGAGCGGCGCACAGTCCGTCGAGTCGCTCACCGCCGGTGATGTGCTCCAGCACCTCGGTCCCGCCTTCAGCGACCTGAAGGCGGGCGCGTTCTAGGCAAGGTGCCCGACGACACCGCCAGCGCACTTCGATGGCTGCCCTCGTTCTCGCTCGCCGCACCAATTGATCCCCTCTATGCCGAGCATCGCCCGCGTGTGGTCAGAGGCAGGTGACGAGCACCGGCCAGCGGCGCAAAAACAACGGCATCGTTTTGTGCTCTGGGCGCAGCACGGGTCGTGTTCACACCCCCATCGTACCGACCCCGCCGCGCAAAACGACCTTCTACAATCGCAGCGTTCGGGTTCAAGGCAGCACTATCGTTCGAGCGTGACGAGAAGCGACGTGCATAGGCAGCACGGGAGGAGCCGGTGTTGCCGGATCCGCGCGACCCATACCCGGCAGTTTTTTCTTGTCATGGGGTGGCGGAAACCTTTACAAAATCGCCGATGCAAAAAAGACGGATAATCGAGCCGGCTGCTTCCCCGATGCGCGAATACGGCGTGAAGCGGATTCGCCCCCGGTTGATTCGTCCTGGCTGCTGCTGTTGCCGCCGATGCGGAGCACAGAGTGCTGTCGAGTCGTCATGGTCCGGGTGACTCGATTCCGTGGTCCGCAAACGCTTGATCCCTGAAATCTCCCTCCCCCATGAAATCACCCCTGTGTGTTCGCGCCTTCGTCTTGATCGCAGTCGTCGTCTTTGTCGCCTCGCTCTGGTGGTGGATGGGGCGCGGCCTGAACCCAGATCGGTCTTCCGCACTCACGACAGCCAGGCGTGAACCGATGAACCATCCTCCGGTGACCACGCCGGAAGATCCGGTGAGCGCGACAGAGGTTCAGGCGGCGGCGGGGGCCAAGCACACCCACGGCAGAGTGGAGTCCATCGATGTCAGGACCGAACACCGGGCGGCACCAGCACTCCAGGCAGACCGCGCGCATGCGCTTATGAGACTGACGGCCGAGGTGCCGGGGGTGAAGGTGGACTTCGATCCTGTGACTGGCGCGCCGAGCCTGGTACAGGCCACGGGCAGGTTCCTCACGCCGCCCGCGGAGCCGGGAGCGAATCCGCGGAGTCTCGTCGAGGGCTACATCGACGCGCACCGCGATTTGTTCGGACATGACGCTGGTGCCTTGCGTACCGCGCGCGTGAGCCGGGAGGACGTGACGCAACACTCCGGCATGGTCACGCTGGTATGGAATCAGCAGGTGAACGGCATCCCCGTGTTCAAGACCATCGCGAAGGCGAACATCACGAAGAAGGGCGAGATCATCTCGATCAGCGATCACTTCGCGGGCCTGCCGGTGCCGAACCGCGGGGAAGCAGTCCTGAGTGCTGAGCGGGCCATCGCTCTGGCCGCTGCATCGCTTGACGATGTGCTGCCGGAGACGGAAGTGCGCGCGACGACCCAGCCAGACGGGACGGAGCAAAGGCGACGCTACGCCGCGCCCGGCCAGAGCGACACGACCGCCCAACTGACCTACCTGCCGATGAACACCAGCGACATGCGCCTCGGCTGGGATGTGACGACGATGAGCCTCGCGCAAAACGAAATGTTCCGCATGGTGGTCGATGCCGAGAGCGGCGAGGTTCTGTTCCGCACGAGCCTGACAGCGGATATCAGTGACGCGAGCTACCGCATTTTCACGAGTGACAGTCCGTCGCCGTTCTCGCCGGGTCACGACGTGCCGAGCAGCGTGCAGCCGCCGAGCGTGTCGCGCCAGCTAGTGACCTTGCAGGCGCTGAACACGACGGCGTCGCCGAATGGCTGGATCAATGACGGCGTGACGGAGACGCTGGGCAACAACGTCGATGCGCACACCGACACGAACGCGGACAACGTGGCTGATCTGCCGCGGCCGACCTCGGCGACACGCGTGTTCGATTTCGCCGCCGATCTCGCGCAGGCGCCGAGCACCTACAAAGACGCAGCGGTGACCAATCTCTTTTACTGGTCGAACTTCTTCCACGACAAGACCTATGAACTGGGCTTCACGGAGAGCGCGGGAAATTTCCAGACGGACAATTTCGGCCGCGGCGGTCTGGGCAATGATGCTGTGCAGGCCGACGCTCAAGACGGAAGCGGCACGGACAACGCGAATTTCTCCACGCCTGCCGACGGTTCGCCAGGCCGCATGCAAATGTTCCTGTGGACGGGACCGAATCCGGATCGCGACGGCGATTTCGAGATGGAAGTGGTGCTCCACGAGCTATGCCACGGCCTGAGCAACCGGCTCGTCGGCGGCGGCGTGGGAATCAGTTCGACGGTGACACAGGGCATGGGCGAGGGCTGGTCGGACTTCTACGGCCTGGCGTTTCTCGCGGAGGCGTCGGACAACATCAACGGCAACTGGGCGCGCGGCGGCTGGAGCCGTTATCTCCTCGGCGGTACGTTCACGGAGAACTACTACTACGGCGGGCGGCGCTATCCATACACGACCAACAAGCTCAAAAATCCGCTGACCTTCCGTGACATCGATCCGGCGCAGCAAAACGTGCACGCAGGCATCCCGCGCAGTCCGGTGGTGGCGAACACGGCGAACCAAGTCCACAACATGGGCAACGTGTGGTGCGTGACGCTGTGGGATGTGCGCGCGAACTTGATCACGAAGCACGGCTTTGCCACTGGCAACCAGCTCGCGCTCCAGCTCGTGACCGACGGCATGAAGCTCAGTCCGGCAAATCCAAACTTCCTCCAGGCGCGCGACGGCATCATTCAGGCTGATCTGGTGAACAACGCGGGCGCGAACAAGGCCGAGCTGTGGGCTGCCTTTGCCAAGCGCGGCATGGGCGTGAGCGCTTCATCACCTGCCGCAACGACGACGGTGGGCCTCGTGGAAGCCTACGATGTGCCGGGCCTGCTCGCCGTCACGCCCACCACGGCCTACGACACCATCGGGGTGCAGGGCGGGCCATTCTCCGTCACCTCGCGCGATTATACGCTGACGAACAACGACACCGTTCCCGTGAACTGGACGGCGGCGAAGACCCAGACGTGGACCACGCTCTCCGCCACCAGCGGCACGCTCGCGCCCGGCGCATCGACGACGATCACCTGGAGCCTCAACGCCGGCGCGAACGCGCTCGGCGTCGGTGAGCAGACCGATACGCTTACGATCACGAATACGACGGGCAACGTCACACAGCAGTGCCCCCTGAGCCTCGTCGTCAACGGCAGCCCCGTGGCGCAGACGATCACCTTCCCTCCGCTCTCGCCGAAGCTCACCAGCGCAGCGCCCTTCGCGCTGACCGCCACCGCCACCAGCGGCCTGCCTGTGACCTACGCGATCGTAAGCGGTCCCGCGACCGTCAGCGGCAGCACCGTCACGCTGACCGGCGCGACGGGATCAGTGACGATTCGCGCCAGTCAGTCCGGCAGCGCGCTGTATCTGCCAGCCACCGATGTGCTGCGCAGCTTTGTAGTGGGGACGAATTTCCAGTTCGCGAAGGTGGTGGCGGGATCCAATGGCAGCAATACTTTTGCCATAAGAGCGGACGGAACCCTCTGGAGCTGGGGGATCACGGGTTCCTCTGGAGCGCTTGCGGACAACACAACTGACGGACGGTTGACGCCGACGCAGGTCGGAACCGCGTCGAATTGGGCTGAAGTGTCCCAGAACGGCACGTCAGGACTTGCATTGCGCAGCGATGGCACCTTATGGGCCTGGGGCTTGAACTTGAACGGCCAGTTGGGCGACGGCACCACCAGCACCAAAACGGCTCCAACTCAGATCGGTATCGCTTCATGGTCCAAGATCGCCATGGGCAGTGCTTTTTCGGCTGCGATTCAAACAAACGGAACACTATGGCTGTCGGGATCGAACACGAGCGGCCAGTTGGGAGATGGTACGACGACGCAGCGGACCAGCTTTGCGCAGATCGGAACCGCGACGAACTGGGTCAGTGTCGCCTGTGGTGCGTCACATACATTGGCCGTGAATTCGTTGGGCGAACTATGGGCATGGGGTGCCAACACCAGCAGCCAACTAGGCGACGGTACTACAACCGCATCACTCGTACCGGTGCGTATCGGCACAGCATCGGACTGGGCTTCAGTCGCGGCGGTGCAGTCTAGTTCCTATGCGATCAAGACCACGGGCACTTTATGGGCCTGGGGCTTGAATTCCACCGGCCAGCTCGGCGATGGCACGACGACTATCAAGACCATACCGACCCAAATCGGAACAGACACGACCTGGACGCAGATCGTCGCCGGAGCCAACAACGCTGCTGGAAGAAAGAGTGATGGCACTCTTTGGATTTGGGGGAATAACGCGGGCGGGCAGTTCGGCAACGGCACCACGACGAGTGTTTTCTCCCCGGTTCAATATGGCACCACGAATGACTGGACGATGATCACGCTGGGCGTCAACCATGCCACAGCCTTGCGCGCGGACGGCTCCATGTGGACTGCTGGAGAGTCGAACGGAGGCACAACGGGCGTGTGGCCGCGTGCGTTGGCTCTGGCAGCCGCGAACACAAGCACTTGGAACCAGGTGACCGGCATGGGTTTTGCGTTTCACGCTATACGCAGTGACAACACTCTTTGGGCCTTTGGCACCGGCAGCAACGGCAACCTGGGCACCGGAAGTTTCAGCGACGCGCGTGCGCCGACCCAGATCGGAACTCTGACGGATTGGAAGCAAGTCTCGGAGGGAACCGGGAGCTCCGCACTAGCGGTGAAGACGACGGGCACACTATGGGCCTGGGGCAACAACAATTCCAGCCAACTGGGTGACGGGACCACCACCACGCGCTCCAGCCCGGTGCAGATCGGCACAGCCACGGACTGGAAGCAGGTGGCTGCCGGAGGCTCGCACACCATCGCCATCACGACAGGCGGCACGCTCTGGGCCTGGGGAAACAACTCGAGTGGGCAGCACGGAGACGGCACGACCACGAGCAAGACCGTGCCGACACAAATCGGGGCGCTGACAACTTGGAACAAGATCGCAGCGGGAAGCAGCCACTGCCTGGCGATCAAAACGGACGGCACCTTGTGGGCCTGGGGATTAAACTCAAACGGCCAACTCGGCGACGGCAGCAACACGCAACGTACCACCCCAGTGCAGGTCGGCACAGCGACCAATTGGACGGAGATTTTCTGCGGTTTTTTTCATTCCCTGGCCCTGCGCTCGGACGGTACGCTCTGGACCTGGGGGCTTGGCACGAGTGGACAGCTCGGCAGTGGTGCGACGACCAGCCGCAACGCGCCCGTGCAAGTGGGCACGGACACCAACTGGGCGAAGATCACCGCAGGCCAGAACTCCACGGTTGCCATCAAGACGGATGGCTCGATCTGGGTATGCGGCCAGAACAATTTCGGCCAGTGCGGTCTCGGGACGAATACCAATGTTCTCTCACTCACCCGGATCGGCACAGACACCGCTTATACATCTGCCGCGTTCGGCGCGACTTCGCTGGCCGTGATGCGCCAGGGAGCGGGATTCTTCACGGCGGGCGCCTCCGCCGGACCGCGCACGATGGCTGGCGGTCGAGATTCGCGAGTGCTGGCTCCCATCCTGCCCGCACTCGCGGCACAGAGCTTCAACGCGCTCGCGGCGAGCTACAGCGTTTATCAATCGCCCGTGACCGTGACGACGACGAGCGGCCTCGTGCCGACGGTCGAACTGGTGTCCGGTCCTGCGACGGTGAGCGGCAATCAGATCACGCTCACCGGCGCGGGCACGGTGGTGGTCACGGCTTACCAATATGGCGACGATGCGGCGTGGAATGCGATCCCGCCGATGCGTTTCAGTTTCACGGTCGGAAACTCGCTGGCCGTCAGCTTTCCCACACCCGGCAGCACCGGGCTGACGAGCAATGGCTTCAACGCCACCAACGTGGTGCTCAATCCCACGCTCGGATTCGCGCCCGGCCTCGGCACCATCCTCACGCTGGTGAACAACACGGGTTCCGGCCCGATCGTCGGCACGTTCCCCGGCGTGCCGCAGGATGGCTACATCACGATGAGCTTCGGCGGAGTGAGCTACGGCTTCCAGGTCGATTACACCGGCGGCGATGGCAATGACATCGTGCTCACCCATGTGATCGCGCCGCAGACGATCACGGTTGCGCAGATCAATCCGAAACTGACGACGGACGCGCCCTTTGCCATCGCCGCATCCTCGTCGAGCCTGCTCCCGGTGAGCTTGAGCGTCGTTACCGGACCGGCGACCGTGAGCGGCTCCACAGTCACTCTGACCGGCACTGCGGGATCGGTGACGATCAAGGCGAGCCAGACGGGCAACGCGCTATTCCTCACCGCGCCAGATGTGCTCGTGACGTTTGCGGTGGGCAGCGGCACGATGAAGTTCTCGCAGGTCAGCACGGGAGACACGGGGGTGTCATCGCTCGCGGTGGGCACGGACGGAACCTTGTGGGCCTGGGGATTGAACTCGTTCAGCCAGATCGGCGACGGCACCTCGACCAACCGCTATGTTCCGGTGAAGATCGGCGTTGCGACGAATTGGTTCCGCGTGTCGGCGGGTTTCAATCATTCGCTGGCGGTGAAAAGCGACGGCACGCTGTGGGCCTGGGGTGGCAATACAAGCAGCCAGCTCGGCGACGGCACCACTTCGACGCGGAGTGTCCCCACCCAGATCGGCGCGCTGACCAACTGGACGAATGTCGCGGCGGGATCGAGTTTTTCGGCGGGTTTGAAAAGTGACGGCACTCTGTGGACCTGGGGAGTGAACACGAACGGCCAGCTCGGCCAGGGGGACACGACGACACGCACGACGCCCACTCAAGTCGGAACCGCCACGGACTGGGCATCAGTGTATGCGACTCAATCGCACCTGCTGGCCATCAAGACGAATGGCACGCTTTGGGCCTGCGGCCTGAATTCCAGCGGGCAGCTCGGGCTGGGCGACTCGACCAACCGCACCTCACTGACGCAGGTGGGAACCGCAACGAACTGGAAGGCAGCGGCCGGGAGTTTGTTCACGCTCGCGGTACGGACCGATGGCACGCTGTGGTCTTGGGGTTCAAACTCCGGCGGACAGCTCGGAGATGGCTCCACCACGAGTCGGAACCTGCCGGCACAGGTGGGCACGGCCACGGATTGGAATTCCGTGGAGGCTGGCAACACGCACAGCATTGCCGTCAAGACTGACGGCAGCCTGTGGTCGTGGGGCGGCAACACGTTTGGCCAGACGGGCAATGGCAACATGACCAGCCCGCAGACATTGCCACTGCGGGTGGGGACTGCCACAGACTGGGCTACGTCCGTCGGCGGTTCATCGGGCACCCATGCGTTGAAGACGGACGGCACACTCTGGGCGTGGGGTGATTGCAGCGGTTACTCAGCCACAAGTGCGCGCGGGTTCGCGCGCGCGATGGCGTTTGCGCCCGGGACTCTCGTGCAAGTCGCGACGGGGGGCACTCATAACATGTTTCTAAAGAGCGACCGTTCCCTCTGGACGTGGGGGGCAAACAACGTCAGCCAGCTCGGCATCGGCGGCACGCTCAACTCCGACCCGGTCCAGGTCGGCACCGTGACGACATGGGCGCAGGCTCGACCTGGCAACTTGTATTCGGGAGCCTTGCGCCAGGATGGCAGTTTGTGGATGTGGGGCAATAACGGTTCCAACCAACTGGGTGACGGCACCACGACGACGCGCACCACGCCTGTGCAGATCGGCGCCGCCACAGATTGGGCCGTCCTGGAGCCGGCGGCAGGCACAGGCTCGCATACTCTGGCCTTGAAATCTGGCGGGACATTGTGGGCCTGGGGCAGCAATACCAGCGGCCAGATCGGAGACGGCACCACTGTCACCAAAACGGTGCCCACGCAGATAGGCACCGATACGGACTGGTCAAAAATCGCCGCCGGGTCGAGCCACTCCCTGGGCCTGAAGACCAACGGTACCGTCTGGGCATGGGGGCAGAATTCGTTCAGTCAACTCGGCGATGGGACCACGACGCAGCGCACGACTCCTGTACAGATCGGCACGGATACGAGTTGGGCGCGGATTTCCGCCTCCGGCACATCCTCCTACGCGATCAAGGCGAACGGCACCTTGTGGTCATGGGGCAGCAATGCCAGCGGGCAGCTCGGCCTTGGGGACACGACCACACGCACGACCCCCACACAAGTTGGAACAGCCGTGGACTGGGCGCAGGTCAGCGCCGGAACAAATCACGCTGCCGCCATCAAGTCGGACGGGTCTCTTTGGATTTGGGGCCAGAACATCGCGGGCCAGCTCGGCGATGGAGCGTCCGCGCAGCAAAACTCGCCTGTGCGCGTGGGCACCAGCACGGGCTGGGTATCCGTGTCATGCGGTCAGCTGCACACCGTGGCGGTACGCGACGATGGCTCGGTCTGGACGGCGGGGAACAACGGCTCCTTGCGCCTCACCTCCGCCTCTGGCCGATCTCCGTACATCGGGGCGCCCGTCGTGCCCGCGCTCAGTGCGCAGACTCTGAATGTCACCCCCGTCGGCACGAATCCATACCGATTCACCGCCAGCAGCGGGCTGCCGGTATCACTTTCTCTGGTTTCTGGCTCCGCCACGATCGCGGGCGATGAGGTCACCCTCACGGGACCATCTGGCAGCAGCGTGGAGGTGCTGGCCTGGCAGCCGGGGGATGACTCGGCCTGGAACGCCACGGGGCCGGTGAGCATCCTGCTTGCGAAGGTTGACCCCCCTGTCGTCGTCAGCGCCTCGCACAGCAGCATCACGGGCGGCGGCGCGACGCTCGGTGCCACAGTGAATCCCAATGGTGGGGCGACGAGCGTGTTGTTTCAATACGGCACCAGCCCGACGCTCGCCACCTCCACGAACACGGGCGGCCAGAACATCGGCTCTGGAACATCCAATGTCGCCGCCACGCCCGTCGCCATCACGGGTCTCACGCCGCTCACAACCTATTACTACCGTGCGGTGGCGACGAACGGCGGCGGGTCGACGAACGGCACGATCCAGAGCTTCACCACGCTCGGGCCTGACATCGGCGTCGAGCAGCCTTCGGGCACGCCGCTCACCGGCGGCGTGTCGTCAGTCAGCTTCGCCAGCACGAACCTTGGCGCGTCATCGGCGGCTTTGACTTTCACGATCCGCAGCACGGTTGCGGGCGCGACGCTGAACCTCGGGGCGATCAGCCTGGGCGGAACGGGGGCGAATGACTTCACACTCAACACCGCGGGCATGAGCAGCACCATCGCGGGCGGCGGCAGTTCCACATTCACCGTCACTTTCACGCCGTTCCTCGCGGGCGCGCGCGCAGCGACGCTCAGCATCCCGAGCAATGACGCGGATGAGAATCCTTTCCTTGTTACGCTTAGCGGCACGGGCGTCGCCGTCCCAGGTCCGACGCAGACCATCGTCGGTCCGGCCACGCTCGCACCGAGATTCCTCGCGGACGGATCGTTCAGCCTGGCCTTTGGCGCGACGAGCGGGCTGCCGTTGACGTGGCAAATCGTGGGCGGCACTGCGGCGACGCTATCGGGCGGCGTGTTCACCCCTGTGAGCGCGGGAGCCGTTACGGTGCGCATCAGCCAGGGCGGCGGCGGTGGGTACAATGCAGCCGCGGATGTGTACCGCACCTTGCTGATCGCGGACGGGAAGTTTGCCAAACTCGCGGCAGGATGCACCTCCAGTCACGGGCTGGGCATCAAGACGGATGGTTCGCTGTGGGCCTGGGGGTTGAACAACAGCGGCCAGCTCGGCAATGGCGCGACGACAAACTCGAATGCGCTCGTCCACGTTGGCACGGCGATGGATTGGACAGACGTGGCGGCGGGCAACACATTCAGCGTGGGGATTCGCGCGGGCACGCTCTGGACTTGGGGCTTGAACTCGTCGGGCCAGCTCGGGCAGGGCGATACCACGCAACGCACCACGCCCACGCAGGTGGGTACGGCCTCGGACTGGGTGGCGGTAGCCGCCAGCACCACAAACGCTTTTGCGATCAAGAGCGACGGCACCCTCTGGGCCTGGGGCAGCAACACCAGCAGCCAGCTCGGTGACGGTACCACGACCCAGCGCAACAGCCCGGTGCAAATCGGCACGGCCACGAACTGGACGGCGGTCGCCTGCGGCAATCCGCACACCATTGCGCGGCGCGCGGACGGCACGCTCTGGGCCTGGGGGCCGAACAGCACGGGCCAGCTCGGCGTAGGCGACACCACGGCGCGCACCACGCCTACACAGATCGGCACGGGCACGACGTGGAGCAATGCCATCGGCTGCGCCAGCTCATCCTCGTGGGCGATCCAGACCAATGGCACTCTCTGGGCCTGGGGGCAAAACAACGCTTTGCTTGGCGATGGCTCCGGCACCCAGCGCAACAGCCCTGTGCAAATCGGCGCCGCCACGAACTGGACGCGCATCCAGGGCGGCAGCACCCAGGCTCTCGGCACACGCGCTGACGGTTCGCTCTGGCGCTTCGGTTCAGCCACCTCTAGCGGCGGTGGCTTTGGCAGCGGCACGTCGTCAACCACACCCGTGCGGATCGGAACTGATCCCGACTGGAGCACGGCGGTCTGCGGCACCAACCACTCCGCCGCTTTGAAGACCGACGGCACTCTTTGGACCACCACTGGCAATGGCAGCAGCGGACAGCTCGCTTATCCTCATCCGAACTTCGTCCCCATCGTCAGCGGCGGCGTGTCGGTGGCTGCGACGGCCACCTCGCATACACACTTCATCCGCCCCGACGGCACACTCTGGGGTGTCTCCACCAACGCCGGTCTGGGAGATTTTGGCGATGGCACCTCCACGCGCCGGCCTCTGCCTGTGCAAATCGGTGCCGCGACGAACTGGGCGGATGTCAGCGGCGGCACCAGCCACTCCCTTGCCCTGCGTGCCGACGGCACCTTGTGGGCCACGGGCATCAACAGCAGCGGCCAGCTCGGTGACGGCACCACCACGAGCAAGTCCGTTTTCACCCAGATCGGCACGGCCTCGTGGCAGAAGATTTTTGCCAGCTTCAGCTTCAGCGCGGGTGTGCGCGCCGACGGCACGCTTTGGACGTGGGGCACGAATACCAGCGGACAGCTCGGCCTCGGGGACACCGCCCTGCGTCTCAGCCCGACGCAAGTCGGCACGGACACGAACTGGGCCGATGTGTCCTGCGGCAACTCACACATGATCGCGCTGAAAACCGACGGGACTCTCTGGGCTTGGGGGAGCAATGGATCCGGCGAAGTCGGCGACGGCACCAACACGCAGCGCGCAACGCCCGTGCAAGTCGGCACGGCTGCGGACTGGAGCGCGATCGCCGCCAGCAACTTGTTCTCCGTCGCCCGCAAAACCAACGGCACCCTTTGGACTTGGGGGAGCAATACGTCAGGCCAATTGGGACTCGGCGACACCACCAACAGGCTCACGCCCACGCAAATCAGTGCAGAGACGGACTGGGTGCAGATCAGCGCCGCATCGGGTGTTCTTATTGCCCTCAAACCCAACGGCACTCTCTGGGCTTGTGGAAGCAACGGCAACGGCCAGCTCGGAGATGGCACCACGACCTCGCGAAGCACGTTGCAGCAGGTCGGCACGCACGATTCGTGGACCGAAATCGGACGGCCCACCATCGCCACCAACCTCGTCGCCATCACCGCCGACGGCACGCTCTGGGGACTCGGCAACAACGGCGACCTCCAGCTTTCCTCCGCCGCGCGCGTGAACTCCGAGTTCGATTACGCCCATCCCGCCATCGGCACGCAGACCATCAGCTTCCCCGCCGTCACCATCACTGGTTACAACACGCCTATCACGCTCAATGCCACGGCGTCCTCCGGTCTGCCGGTCTCATATTTTGTCAGCGGCCCCGCGAGCGTGAGCGGGAACCAGTTCACCGTCACCGGGCCGGGCACGGTGAAGCTCCTCGCTTATCAGGCCGGGGAGCGGCCGGCGTGGCACAATGCGCCCGTCGAGCAGGCCACGATCCTGTTCCCGGACATCGCGGTGGAACAGCCCGCGGGCAGTCCGTTGACAGACGGCGCGGCCACCGTGGACATCGGCAGTGCGGCGGTCGCTGTCGCGGTGAGCAAGACCTTCACTCTGAAAAACACCGGCACTGCCACGCTCAACATCGCGGGTGGCAGCATCAACGGGTCGCACGCAGCAGACTTCGTCCTTGGCGCGCTGCCCGCAACGGTGAGCGTCGGTGGAAATACCACTTTCACCGTCACCTTCACGCCCGCTGCCTCGGGGGCGCGCTCCGCGGCGCTCCACATCAACTGCGACGATCCCGATGAATCCCCCTTTGACATCAATCTCACCGGCTACGGCCTCACGCCGTATCAGACGGCCCAGCAGAATGCGGGCATCACCGGCACGGCGGATCCCAATGGTGACGCGGATGGAGACGGTGTTTCCAATGTGATGGAGGTTGCTTTCGGAACGAATCCCGGTGCCGGCGGTTCCGGCTCCGGCGCCTTGCAGCACACGGGCGGCTTCGGCGGCGGTGGAGTGATTACGAATACAGGCCAGCCGATCGTCGAACAGCAGCCCGCGCCCAACACCGTGGATGTGCGCGCAGTTTTTGTGCGGCGCAAGGACGCCGCACCGCTCGGCCTCGGCTACACCGTGCAGTTCAGCGCCGATCTCGGCACCTGGCAGAGCAGCACCGCCACGCCCACGGTGCTGGCTGACGACGGCACCTATCAGATCGTCAGCGTGCCATATCCGTTCTTTGTCGGGAAGAAGAAGGCACGCTTCTTCCGCGTGGTGGTCAGTCTCGCCCCTTGACCGATGCTTCCGTCCAACCAGCTTCCCCTGCCCCGAATGAAACATCTCGTCGCACTCATCTTCTTCCTGGTTCTCGCCGCGCAGCCCTCGCGCGCGGTCATCGTTTACAGCGGCATCCAGGACATCCCGGTGCCGAACACCAACGATGGTGTTTACCTCAACATCGCCACGGGCGCGGCCACCGGCACATATCCCGCGGACTGGAATTCGAAGCCGTATTTCAATCCGTTCTACGGCGGCGTGGCCATCGCCACCAGCGATCTCTTTCTGCCCGTCATCACGGGCGCGGACCAGGTGCTGAACCTGCCCTTCGGCTCGCTCATCGATCCGAGCCTCAGCTACACCACTGGCGAGAGCGGCTCGGGCACGCATGTGGGCGGTGGTGCTGGGCAGTTCACCCTCGCCTTCGAAGGCTATGTCGGATACAAGTTCAAGACCACCATCAGCGGCCCGGAATACTACGGCTGGGCGCGGATCGTGATCGAGAACTCCGGCAGCGGTCTCATCCGCGACTGGGCCTACAATGACAGCGACGGCATCGGAATCCTGACCGGCATGTTGCTGGAGGCGCCTGAGCCTGGGCGCACATCGCTGTTGTTCGCTGCCGTCGCGTGCGCGGCATTGCGCCGACGCCGGTCCAGACTGTGACCTCACCCCGCGCGCATGGCGTTGCCTCCGCGGGTTTGACAAGGCCGCGCATCGTCCCAAGATGCGCGGCGTGTCTGACTCTGAGAACCTGCAACGCTCGCCCCTCCACCCCGTCCATCTCGAACTCGGGGCGCGCATGGTGCCTTTCGCGGGCTGGGAGATGCCGGTGCAGTATTCGGGCATCGTCGATGAGCACAAGGCGGTGCGCGAGCGCGTGGGCGTCTTCGACATCTCGCACATGGGGCAGTTCATCGTGAGCGGCCACGGCGCGGAGGCGTTTCTGAATCGAGCGCTGACGAATGACATCAGCAAACTCGCGCCCGGCCAGGGTCAGTACACGCTGATGCTGAACGAGGCCGGTGGTGTGATCGATGACCTCATCGGCTACCGCACGAGCGAGCGTGAGTTTTTCCTCGTGGTGAATGCCTCGATGATCCGCGAGGACTGGGATCATCTGCAAAAGCTGATCACGCCCGATGACGCGGTGCAGATGGCGAATGCCAGCGCGCATGTGGGCGGTCTCGCGATTCAAGGCCCGGCCAGCCGCGCGGTATTTGCTCACGTCTTCGCCTCTGATGGCGCGACGTATCCGGAGCGGAACACGATTCAATTTGGCAGCACGAGCGGCGGCATGATGTGGCTCTGCGGCACGGGTTACACGGGCGAGGAGGGTTTTGAATTCTTCATGCCGGCGAGCGAGGCCGAGGCGTGGTTCCGCAAGATCATCGATGCCGTGAAGGCGGAGGGAGGAGTCGTCTGCGGACTCGGCGCGCGGGACACGCTGCGCCTCGAAATGGGCTATCCGCTGAATGGAAACGATCTCGCGCCGACACGCACGCCGTTGCAGTCGGGCCTCGCGTTTTTCGTCGATCTCGACAAAGAGGAGTTCGTCGGTCGCGATGCGCTCGTGAAGCAAAAAGCGGAGGGGCTGCCAGACAAACTTACCGCCTTCCGCATGGTGGGCACCGCGCCGCCGCCGCGCCCGCATTATACCGTTTTCTGGAACGGCAAGCAGGTCGCCGAGATCGCCAGCGGCACGCTCTCGCCGTCGCTCGGCAAAGGCATCGGCATGGCGTATCTGCCCCTCGCCGCGAGCAAACCCGGCACGCCGATCGAGATCGAGATTCGCGGCCGCCGCTTCCCGGCGGAGACGTGCAAGAAGCCGTTTTACGCAAAGCCGGCCTCGACACCGCCCAGCTAGCCATGCCGGAGATTTGTCGATTCAAAGGCATTCGCATCACGATGTATGCCGGGACACGCGAGCATCCGCCGCCGCACTTCCACGCGCGGCATGGCGATCTTAAGGCCGCCATCGACATTCGCACCGGCCGCATGATAGAGGGCTCGCTGCCAGCAAGCGCGCTGAAACTGGTGTCACAGTGGTGCGTCTTGCATCGCGCCGAGCTTGAGGAAAACTGGCGTCTCGCGCGAGCCGAGCGTGAATTGAACCCCATCGCCCCACTTTGATCATGCCAGCCGCCGTCGCCAAACAACCATCGAAGCAAAAGAAGGAGCAGATCGTTTTTGCCTCCAACATCGCAAACCGGTTTCTGAGAAACATCCGGATCGTCGGCCCCTTTCGGCTGTGCCTTCACTTTGAGGATGACTTCATCGCCGAGCTGGATTTTGAAAAATGGCTGAAACTGCCATCCGCTGGGCCGCTGAGGAAACCGCTGAGAGAAGCAGAGTTCTTCGCTCAGGTGTATCTCGATCATGGTGCGCTGACGTGGCCAAATCAATTCGACATC
>JAIBCL010000023.1 GCA_019694165.1 Verrucomicrobiaceae bacterium
TTTCGCCGCGAGTCGCCCCAGCGCTGCATGATCGGGGTGGGTCATGCCGCCTACAGATAACCATCCTACAGAGGGTACAACCACTAAAATCCAGGGCTCTGATTTTTATTGGTGCGTTTGCCCTGCCGCGCCATGACAGGGCATACGCACCAAAACCGTGGAAAATGAGACGTGCAGCTTCTGTTCTCAGGGAGGGGTCGAGAGCGCAACGTTTGCGCAGCGAGCGTGTCGAGCCTTTGAGCTGGCTGCTCTTGAGCACTTTGGCGGAGAGTTCGCGCAGCAGGCTGAGGTTGTGCGCGGCGTTTCGGTCTCGCACTTGGCAGTGGTCTTCGTGATAGGTGCCGTCTAGCAGGTGATGACATGAGTTCTCCACACCCCAATGGTTGGGAATGTGCCTGCCCAACTCCTCCGCGCTCGCGCTCCGACTGCTCAGGTAGTAGTGCATCTCCACGGCGGGTGTTTCGGCGCTGTAGCGTTGGCGCATGGTTTCGCGCCGCACGCAGATGACGCTTTGCAGCCCGGCCCACTTCCATGAGCGCGGCCACCAGCTCATCTCACGGCTCACGACCACTTCACGCTGCTCGTAGCGCCCACGGTTTTGCTCGCATGTGGTGCTCACTTCGCAGTGCTCGGCCCAGGTGGCGGCGCGGTGGATTTGTTCTTCCGGCGTGGCACTGCGCAGGGCGACAAAGTGGTCGATGAGGGCTTGATGCGCGTCTTTTTCGTTGGCTTTGAGCGCGAGGATGTAATCGGCTCCGGCTTCTTGGATCAGGCGGACGACTTCGGGATGGCCGCCCATCGCGACGATGCTCACGATGGCTCCGTGGAGCTGGAGCTTGGCAAGGAGTCGGGGCAGCGCCGAGAGTTCGTTGCCTTTTTCTTCGCAGACTTCCTGGCCGACGCTCAAGCCGGCCTCGCTGGCCCAGGCTCGCAGGATGTGCAGGGTGCTCTTTCCCGTGGTGGTATCCTTGGCTCCTCGGCTGACTTTGCCGTCGATGGCGATGTGTTTGCCACTGAGTTCGCCGACACATGGCTCAAGGATTCCCAAGAGCGCGTCGGGTCGCAGGGCGTGCAGGACGTTGCCGAACACGTCGTGGGAGGGGGTGCCGTTGGGCGGTGGCATGAACTGTCGCAACCACTGGAGCTGGGAACGTGCGAAGTCGCCCGTGTCGGTGTAGTCTTCGCAGTCGCTGAGCATGGCGCAGAGGGCGATGAGCAGCACCTCGGGCAGCGGGTGCAGCACCCGTCCGAGCACACGAGAGTCGGGCAGGGAGTGGAAGAGTCCTTTGAGCCGTAAAACGCGGCGCAAGTCGTCGGTGGCTTCGGTGCTGGTCGATGAGGTTGTCGTGATAGGAGCCGGTTCCATTCACACCCTCATCAGTGGTCATGGCAATTTGTAGAGCGATCTTCTCGCCGCCAATTCACCATAGCCAGTACCGCATTTCATGCGTAGGCCCTACCTCGCGCTTGGTCACGTGCTGTTGGGCTGAGCTGAGACGGCGTTGGCCGGTTCATCCATCAATGCAGCGGTGAGTTCGCCACGGGGCTTGGTGTGCGAACGGGCGCAAAAGGTCGAGGCGAATCTGTCGTCCTGCGAGTGTCATGGGGTTTCCAAGCCCGCTGAAAACGGTGCCGGCTGCGGAACGGCCAGTGCCAATCGACTGATCCAGCGTCGGCGGCTTCGCGTGGATCGCTTCTGCCGTCCCATACCCCCGGCGAGGAAGTGAAGATTTTCCTTTAACTTTGGCAAATCATATGATAGTATTTATAAAAGTTATTGTTTATGAAGAACTCACTGCCCGCACTTTCTCTTGTCTCCAGCCAAGCGCTTCTGCCTGGAGTGCTCATGCTCGCGCTCAGTGGTTGCCAGCTCGCCGACATCGCCAAGCGTGACGGCAAGTCGAAGAACAAGGACGAGGTGGATGAACTTTACCTCCAGCCCAAGGCTGCCAGCCTCCCGCCTGAGGCACAGGAGACGACCGACATCGCGCGGCTCTTGGCGGGCCTGCCTTCGCTCTCGGACCAAGATGCAAACAAGAAATGGCGGAGTGAAAGCTTCTGGCGGACCCACGCATCGGGAATGAACAAGATGTGGAAGGAGTTCGGTGCCAAGCGCGGGATCAAGGTGAGAAACTGGTCTGTCGCGGAACTCTCGGATGTGGCTTCGATTCCAGTTGTTTTCCAACCGTTCGGCGGCCCGAATTTTGTGTTCTCACATCTGCTGATTCCAAATGCCGAAACGTTTGTCGTGTGCGGCAAGGCACCCTGTCTCGACATCCCCAAGTTCGATACCATCCCGGAAGGGGTCCTGGCCGACACCATTTTCCAACTGCGCCAGGCTTCCGCAAACATCCTCGGGCTGGAGTCTGAGGCGACTTCACCGAGACCCGGCCCTGAAGGCCAGTCCCTGCCTGGAGCCATGCCAATGCTGCTCGCGCTCGCTGCACGAACGGGCCATGTGATCGAGGCTGTGGAACTCATGCCGACCGACGGTGGCGGCTCGGCAACGGTGGTGGATCCAAGCCAGATTCCGCTCGATCCGACGGCAGAAGCCGCGCCGTCGTCAAAGCAGGCACATCCAACCTCGGCGTGCGTCATCACCATGCGCTCGGGCGATGGCCGGCAGAAGCGGCTGTTTTACTTCCAGCAGGACATGCGTGACGAGGGGCTGCCGGAAAGCGCCGCGCTTCTCCAGTACTTGAACAAGCAGAGCCGGGTGGTGGTGGTGGTGCACGAGAGCGCGCACGAACTCCATCAACCAAACACCATGCGCATCCAGCGGTACATCGCCAAGCACGCGGCGGCGCTCATCCAGGACCCGTCAGGTGTTCCTTTCCGTCATTTCAGCCCCGAGGCATGGAACGTCCAGAAGTATGGCAGCTACGCCGGCGCGCCGTCGGAATACCGCAATTTCGACCAGCCCGAATTGATCTTTGCCTACAGCGACAAGAGTTCGACGCCTCAGGCCCTGCCCTTTGGAACCGGCCTGCTCCACAAGGAACTGCCGACGGCCTTGATGGTCGTGCGTCCCCTGGTCACCAGGACCTCGGAGCTGCCCGTGAATGTCGATGTCACACCCTTGCCCGAACCTCCTGCCGTCGATCAGGCTGAAGTGGCCGCACTGCGAAATACTCCCGCATCCCAGGAAACGGGGGAACAGAAGGCAGGAGCGACGGCGGCCGGTGCCGCAGGGGTGTCCCCACCTGCGCCAGCACCAGCAGCGGCTGCACCGGAACCAGCCGCTACTTCCGCATTGGAGGCATCACTGGCTCCTCCTCTGGCACCCGTGGATTTGACGCCGAAGCCGTAGGTGCCACGCGGGCGGTCTCCTCCTGTGCACCCGGCCCAGGTCACTACTCGTCGGCTGCAGGCAGCCTGAAGAAGTCGCGGGCTGCCTCGGCGGTGGAGGCGATGATTTGATCGAAGTCCACACCCCGTAATGCGGCCACCGCCCTCGCCGTGTCCGCCACATGGGCGGGCTCGCAGCGTTTTCCACGATGGGGCACGGGAGCGAGATATGGGCTGTCGGTCTCCAGCATGTAGGCACCGTCAGGCACATCTCTTGCGGTTTGCCGGACGACCTCGGCATTCTTGAAGGTGACGATGCCCGTAAAGGAAAGGAGATGTCCCGCGTCGAGCAGCGGGCGCGCCTGCTCGACGGTGCCGGTGTAGCAATGAAGCACCGCGCGCAGCCTGCCGCTGAAAGGTGTGACCAGCGCAATCAAATCGTCCCAACTCTCCCGATTGTGAAGGATCACGTTCAGCCCGAGTTCGACGGCCAGTTCGAGCTGTCGTGCCAAGACCTCGGCTTGGTGTTTCTTCCATGTGGCCGCGTCGAAGCCGTCCGGCGGTGGGTGAAAATAGTCCAGGCCGATCTCGCCGATCGCCACCACCTTCGGCATCATGGCAAACTCCCTCAGCCTGCCGGTCCATTCGTCGCCGCTGACGGTGTGCGCATCGCAAGGGTGGATGCCAGAGGCCATGAACACTTCATCGTGCGCCTCGCAGATGGCGGCCAGTTTCGCGCAATCGTCAAGATCCGTGGCCGGCGCAATGACTCTCTGCACGCCGCAGTCTTTCGCGTGCCGGAGCACGGCTTCGCGATCATTGTCAAACTGGCGGCTGGCGATGTGGCAGTGGGTGTCGATGAGCACGGGCGGAATGGTCGAAGTTCGGCGGCGGCAAGACACGAAGAGACTGGCTCCATCTCGACGAGTCAACCGTCAGGTGCTCACGTCTCGCCGCCCGTGCGCGGCTCACGGCATTGGTTTCGCCTGCGACCGGCCCGCCGGCTTCTCGTCCGCCTTCTGGCCCGGGGCACCCGGCTGCCGCGGCAGTTCCGGTGACGGCTCCGGAGGAAGGTCCCAGGCCGCGAGCCACTCCGTCGCGAACTTTTTGAAACCCTTCGACGCCAGCCGCTCCTCCATGTCAGGCAGATGGGCGGCTCCGTAGAAAATGGCGATCTTCCGCCGGCCTTTTGCCATCTCCCGGTCCAGCACTTCGAGCGCCACCCGGTTGCGCTCGCCGATGAGCACCGTTCCTCCGCCCGCCTCGACGCCCGCTATTATCCTCTCAACCTGATCGAACTCACGCCCAACGAGTCGCTTCAGCTCCGTCGGGCTGTCCTTCCGGCACATGATTTCGAGAATCTTCACCAACCCCGGCTGGTCAGGCATGTCCCCCGTGGCTTCCAGCGCCATCTGTGCCGACCACGCCTTCAGCAGCAGGCCGACGAAGGACTCCCGCTTCTTTTCCTGCGTACCGAAAAACTCACCCACGCTCATATCGGCGTGCACGAAGTTTTTCGCCGTGTAGTCGATGCCCTCGAGCTGTCCCGTCAGCGCGAGCGAGCGCTTCATCGTCTCCTGTAGCCAGCCCACCCACTTCATCCGGTCCGCGTCGGCCGTTCCCTTGACATTATTCCTGTCCTTGAACTCACCGCCCACCAGCTCATAAAGCACCACTTCGAACTTCTTGAAGCGCTCGTTCAGCACCTCGTAGTAGGCCTTGTCGGCAATGTGCACGGCACCGATCAGCTCCACACTCACTCCCTTTGAGTTCTGAAAACGAGCCGCTGCCGTCTCTAGGCGCGCACCCTTCTCATCTTCCTGAAAACGCACGTAGTCAGCCGGCGCGCCAGCTCCTTCTTTCCCGGCCGCCTTTGCATCAGCGGCCCGCACGGAACACCAGCACAGCACACCGAGTGCGGCGATGAGACAGGTGCCTGGCTTGCGGAGCTTCATGAACTGAGGTTGCTCCATGCTATCATCGGCCCTCTCCTCCTGCCAGCGCGGAAGCACGCGCCTGCTCATCACGTTCATCCGATCCATCCGCGACGGCTTATTCCTCGCCGCTGTTCTTGCCTGCGCTGACGAAGCCACGCTTCGCGCCCGCGATGAAATCCACGAACTGCTCCACCTCGAGCGTCATCGGCCGGCCGCGGATCTCCTCGATGGCCTGCGTCGTGTTCAGCCCCTTCCGGTAGAGCGTGCGGTAGGCCGAGTAGAGCGCCTTGACCTGCGCCTCCCCCAACCCGTGGCGCTTGAGGCCCGTCTCATTGAGTCCGCGTGCGCGGGCCGGATTACCATCCACCGTCGTGAATGGAGGGATGTCCTGTACGATCTTCGAGCAGCCTCCCGTGAAGCTGTGCCGGCCGATGCGGCAGAACTGATGCACGGCGCTCAGGCCGCCGAGGATGACGTGGTCCTCCACGATCACATGGCCTGCCAGCGTGCCGTTGTTCGAGAAGATGCAGTGGCTGCCCACGATGCAGTCGTGGGCGATGTGGCAGTAGGCCAGAAAGTTGTTGTGACTGCCGATGGCCGTCTTCTCACCCGGCGAGGTCGCCCGGTTCACGGTGCAAAACTCGCGGAATGTATTGCCGTCACCGATCTCGAGGAAGGTGGGCTCCGCCTTGTACTTCAAATCCTGCGACTGCTGGCCGATCGAACAGTAGGCGAAGAAGCGGTTGCACTTGCCGGTCTTCGTCGGCCCCAGAATCGTCACATGATGCTGGATCCAGCAGCCGTCGCCGATCTCCACATCCGAGCCGATGATCGAGTACGGGCCGATCTCCACGTCGGATCCAATGCGTGCGGAGGGGTCGATGATGGCTGTGGGGTGAATTGGCATGGAACAGGGAGAACGGAGTAATGGACAATTTATGCGATCACGCTTCAAACAGAATCGGCTCTTGAGGCATCACAGTGAGAGCACGCTTTCTTGCTTCGTGGCAACAAGGAGTTCGGGTGAAAAACGAGCGCGTCACCATCGGCGTGGATCGCATCGCACGGGCAGCCCATAAGCGACTCAAGAGCCAGCAGCAATTCGGTTTCCCCAACGGGTTGCTTGAAGACAAAAGCCGCGCCACTGGAATCATTTCGTTTGAACACCATCGGCGCGATGTCGCAGCAAAGATCGCAATCCAGGCACTGGTCGGTCACGTAAAACCGGCCGGGAACGTTGGCCGGCAATCGAGCCTGAAGCGTCGTGTAGCTCATGGGGCAGCGTTTCGAGTCGCCGGTTCTGATCTTCTGTCTTTTGTCTTCAAGTCTTCGGGCTGCCCGCACCGGAAAACCGAAAACGAGCCAAGGTTCCTTACCGATCCACCAGCGTGAACATCAAGTCCGCCTCGCTCACCACCTGGCCGTTCACGATGCAGCGACCGCGGGCCTGGGCGATGTTGCGGCGTGTCTTGAGAAGCTCGGTTTCGATGAAGAGAATGTCGCCGGGCATCACAGGCTTGCGCCACTTCACGTCGTTCGCGCTCATGAAGTAGCCCAGCTTCCCCTGGTATTCCGGCCTGCGCAGCACGGCGATGCTGGCCACCTGGGCCATGGCCTCGAGCTGAAGCACGCCGGGCATGATCGGATGACCGGGAAAGTGGCCCTGGAAGTACGGCTCGTTGATCGTCACGCACTTTACGCCCGTGCACTTGTTCTCGCCCTCGAATCCGACGATGCGGTCCACCATGAGGAAGGGATACCGGTGAGGCAGCACCTTCATCACCTCGTCCACGTCCATCACGGCGTCGCCCGTGGGGATGTTCATGATGGGCACCATCGAGCGCATCTGGTCGTACTGCTTCACGATCTCGCGCGCCAGCTCGGTGTTCGGCCCGTGGCCGGGCCGCACGGCGATGACGTGGCCGAGGATGCGCTTGCCGGAGAGCATCAGGTCGCCCACGATGTCGAGAATCTTGTGCCGCACGAATTCGTCGGCGAAGCGCAACGGCTGCTTCGAGAGCAGCGTGTCACCGCGGATGACCACCGCCGCCTCCAGCGTGCCGCCCTTGATCAGGCCCTTCTCCAACAGCGGGGCGATATCCTCGTAATAAACAAAGGTGCGGGCCGGGGCGATCTCCTTCTCGTAGATCTCCGGCGTGATCTCCGTGGAGAAATACTGCGTGTGCCGGCCCTGCGGCCCCACATTCGTGCATGAGATGCGGAATTTCTTGTCCGGCACGATATGCAGGATCGTGCCATCACGCGTCTCCTGGTAGATCGGCTCGCGCACCTCGAAGACCTTGCGCGCCTCCTTCTGCTCCTGCAGTCCCGCCTTCTTGATCAGCTCCACGTAGGGCTGCGCGCTGCCGTCCACGATGGGCGGCTCGTTCGCGTCCATCTCGATGATCGCATTGTCCACGCCCATCGCGGAAAGGGCGGAGAGCATGTGCTCCACGGTGTGCACGTTCACGCCGCCTTCCGCGATGGTCGTAGCGCGCTCCACCTTCTGCACCTTCTCCACCAGCGCGGGGATGAAGGGCTTGTCCTCGATGTCGATGCGCCGGAACTTGATGCCAAAGCCCTCCGGCGCCGGCTGCAAAGTAAGCGTCACCTGCTCACCGGTATGCAGCGACGTACCCGTCAGTGAGGCGGGCTTCGCCACGGTGTGCTGGCGGTCGGAGGCGGCGGACATAGGCGCGGTTGTTAGCCTTTTCGGCAGGATGGGTCAAAGAGAAATTGGCCCGCCATTCAGCCCGTTCGGAGCAGTTGGAACACGGGCGGAAAAGACCTCCATGCTTCCAGCTTCACACCACCGCCACCGCCTGGGGACGCCCCCGTCCGGCTGCTTCTGACGACCGAGCTGGACGCGACGGGGCGCGTCAGCGGGCCGTTTCCTCCACCTCACCGTTGCTGTTGGCGTGCCTTGTCTTCGATGGCGCGCCTCGTCTCCGGGTAGATGACCCTCTCGTTCAGGAATTTTCTGGCGAGTTCCACGGTGGCGGCGTTCACGCGTTCCGTCGTGATGTTGCGGACGCTTTCCGGCACCAGGCGCAGATTTGGGATGGCGAAGGCGGCTTCGGGCGCGAGCACGGGCGAGAGAATGTTTGTCACCACCAGCGGCTCGTCCTCCCAGCCCTTTGCTGTGATCACGGGCGGCTCCCCACGCTCCATCTTCATGGCGTTGGGCGGACTGGAGAAGACGCCCATTGACTTGGCGAACTGCATGTTCTCGTGAACGGAGCTGCCGATGCGTCCGACCTCCCCGGCATCCGCGCCTGCCGCAGCGGCTGCCTGTTTCACCGTGTCCGTAGCGTTGTAACCATTCTCCGCAGCCTCCCACGCCTGATAGACGATGGCCAGGTAGGTGCTCTCACCCGCCTTTGCGCCGTCCGCCACACCAGCACCGGAGCCTGGGCCGAGGTGCAGCTTGATGAGCGGCGCCATGCGCGCGACCCAGGGATTGCGCGATTGGCGCTGCCGCTCCTGGTGCTCCATAAAAAGGACGTAGCTGCCGTAGAGCGCAGCGACGATCAGCACGGTGGCGAGAATCTTTTGGATCATGGGAAAGTGGCGCGGCCCTCCGGTGGAATTTCGCCGACATGCTAGCGCGCAGACCTATGGCTTGCCAAGCTTCGATTGCGCCTTTCAGCGCTTTTTCCCGGCAAGACCGCGCTCCTTCATGGCCTTGGCGAAGTTCTGATGGATGAAGTCCTTGTCGCGGCAGTGGGCGAGGGCATCATCCAGCAGGATGTAGTCGTGGGTGAGCAGGTGCAGCAGGCTGTCGTCGATGGTGTGCATGCCATCCTTCGCGCCGATCTGCATGAGACCCGGCATCATGGAGAAGCGGCGGTCCCGGATGCAGCGGGCCATGGCGTGATTCATGGTGAGCACTTCGGTGGCAAGCACGCGGCCCTCGGCGTCAGCGCGCTTGATCAGATGCTGGCAGACCACGGCCTTCAGGCAGTTCGCGAGCTGGGCGGCCACGTAGTCCTGCTGCTCCTCGGGGAAGGCATCGAAGATGCGCGTCATCGTGGCGGTGGCCTCGGTGGTGTGCAGGGTGCTGACGACCAGATGTCCGGTCTCCGCAGCGGTGATGGCGGTGCGCATGGTTTCCAGATCCCGCAGTTCGCTGACCACGATGACGTCGGCGTCCTGGCGCAGGGCGCTCTTGAGCGCCTGTGCAAAACTTTGCGTGTCCGCGCCCACCTGGCGCTGGCGGATGAGACTGTTGCTGTGGGAGAAGACGAACTCGATGGGATCCTCGATGGAGACGACGTTCGCCGCTCGCTCGCGGGCGATGCGCTGCGTGAGGCTGCACAGCGTGGTGGTCTTCCCCGAGCCGGTGACGCCGGTGACGAGGACAAGACCCTCGCGCAGCTTGCTGAGATTCTCCACCGTCTCGCCGTGGCCGAGATCGCGCAGCTCGGGGATGGTGTCAGGGATGTAGCGGAAGTTCGCCTCGATGCGGCCGAGCACGTAGCACGCATTGCCGCGGAAGCGGCCGAGATTCTCCACCTGGATGGCAAAGTCCAGCTCCCACTCGTGCTCCAGCTTGGCGCGCTGGCTTTCCTTGAGCACGGCGAGGACCATCTCGCGCGTGTCATTGGAGTCGAGGATCTCGTCCGTGATGGGCTGCAGCGCACCGTGGATGCGGGCGTAAGGCGGCGCGCCCACGCTCAGGTGCAGATCGGAGCCGCCGCGCTCGGTGACCATCGAGAGGTATTCAATGAGGTCGTAGGAATGCATGATCGGTCAACTCGACACACCGCGCGCGGCGCGGCGGAACTCGGTCTCGCTCCCCGTGGCGCCGATGGCCACGTCCTCGTCGATGAGGCCGGCCTCGTAGGCGCGGAGGATGGAGCGCAGGAAATTCACCGCATTCGGGTCGCTGCCGCGCGCGAGGTATTCCTGGATGTGGTCCACGTCACGGCGGCCGATCCAGTCGCGCACCGCGCCGCCATTTTCGAGGTGCTCCACCAGGAGCATGAGATGGCCGTCCTTCTTCGGCACCAGCTTCTGGCACACGAGGCCGATGAGCTGGTGGGAGAGCAGATGCAGGCCGAGATTCACCTGGTCCGGCGGGAACAAATTCAGGAAGCGCTCCATCGTGTCCGACACGCGCTCGGAGTGCAGCGAGGCCAGCACGAGATGGCCCGTCTCCGATGCCTGCAAGGCGATGAGCGCCGTCTCGTAGTCGCGGACTTCGCCGACGAAAATGACGTCCGGGGCCTGGCGGATGGCGCTGCGCAGCCCTCGCGCGAAAGTGTCTGTGTCACGGCCCACCTCGCGCTGCGTGAAGAGGCTCATCTCGTTCTTGAAGATGTATTCCACCGGGTCCTCGATGGTCACCACATGGCGGGCGAGGTTCTCGTTCATCCATTGCAGCAGCGCGGCCAGCGTGGTGGACTTCCCCGTGCCCGTCGGGCCGGTGATGAGGATGATGCCATAGGGCCGCATGGCCCACTTGGTGAGCAGATGCTCCGGCGCACCGAGCGTCTCCAGGCGCGGGATGTCCGTGCGGATGCGACGCAGCACCGCACCGAGCCGGCCCATGACCTTGTGCAAGTTCACGCGGAAGCGCGTGTGCGTGTGCGAGATGAGGCCCGAGTCCTTGTCATGCGTCTGCCCCGGGTCCGCCGAGCACACCTGCCAGAGTCCCGTCATCTGGGCCAGCGACACCGGCTCCTCGCCGAAGAGCATGATCTGCTCGTTGATCTTCAGGCGCGGAACTTCATCCTCCTGCAAAAAGACATCGCTGGCCTTGTGCTCGTCCGCTGCTGCGAGGATGTCGTCGATGCTCATGCGCGCCGGCCTTATACCACGGCACGCCGCATTCTGGCAAGCGGGCAGCGGTCAATTTCTCCGCCGCCACAAGTCCATGCAGAAGATGGCCACGCCGAGCCAAATGAAGCCGAAGGAAGCCTGCGCGGCGCGGCTCACCGGCTCGTGGTAGATCACCGCACCGGTGAGGAACTGACCCGTCGGAGCGAGGAATTGCAGCAGGCCGAGCATGGCGAAGGGCAGCTTCCGCGCCGCGTGCGCGAAGCCGAGCAGCGGCACCGCCGTGATGATGCCGAGGCCAAGCAGCAAAGCGATGTCACTCCAGCGTGCGGGGCCGAAGATCGGCACCGCCTTCGATTGCATCCAGAACAAATAAGCCGCGGCCAGCGGTGCCGTGACGAGCGTCTCCGTCGCCAGCCCCGAGAGCGAACCCTCCGGCGACTGCCGCCGTGCCAGCGCGTAGAACGCCATGCTGAACGCCAGCGCCAGGGCGATCCAAGGCAGGTGACCGATGAGCGCGATCTGCATCGTCACGCCGGCGCCCGCAAGGATGATGCTCGCCATCTGGAGCCGGTTCACACGCTCGCCCAGCAAGACAAAGCCGATCAGCACGTTGAGCATCGGATTGATGAAGTAGCCCACGCTGCACTCCACGATGTGCCCGTGATGCGCCGCCCAGACGAAGGTGCTCCAGTTGATCCCGAGCAGCAGCGCCGCCCAAGCATGAATGCCCACGATGCGCGGCCGCCGCAGCGTCGCCGCCCATGTGCGGAACTCCCCGCGCCACACCAACAGCGGCACCACGGTGGCGAGCGTCCACACCACCCGGTGCGCCACCGCCAGATCCGAGCCGATGTGAGCGATGGCCTTCCAATAAACCGGCAGCACGCCCCACAGCCCGAACGCCGTCACCGCACCCAGCACCGCCGACGCGGGCGGACCGTCCTTTTTTCCTTCCTCCATGCGCGCATGTTCAGCCAGTGAGGCAGGAAGAGCAAAACGAAGATCGCAGGGCATGTTGTGACGGCCTCATGAGAAAGCCTTGCCAGCGCCAGCCGCCGCCGTTCTTGTGTGCGCATGCAGGTTCTAGCAAGCCCTCGCCCGAGAGCCTTAGCCGTTTTACTTTCGGCAGTCACCCCGCTATCCATTGAGCCATGAAGCCACGTTCCATTGATCCTCCGCGCATCGAATATCTGCGCGTGCAAAACTACCGTGCCTTAAAGGACATTGAATTGAAAGGGCTGACGCCATTGACGGTCTTCCTCGGACCTAACGGCAGCGGCAAATCCACGATCTTTGACGTGTTCGCCTTCTTGTCGGAGAGCTTTCAGAGCGGGCTGCGCAAGGCGTGGGACAAACGTGGGCGCTTCAAGGAACTGCGTTCGCGTGGCGCCGAGGGAAACATCACCTTTGAAGTCAAATACCGTGAGAAGAGGTCCTCGCCACTGATCACCTATCACTTGGAGATCGGCGAGGACATCAAGGGGCCGTTCGTCGCGCGTGAGTCGTTGAGCTGGAAACGTGGATCGCATGGGCGGCCCTTTTGTTTCCTGGACTTTGGAAAGGAAGTGCCAGGCAGCGGTGAAGTGGTGACAGGTGACATGCCAGATGAGGAGGACACGCGAACCTCGGAACGGCTGGACTCTCGCGAGCTGCTGGCGGTGAACACGCTGGGACAGCTCGCGAAGCATCCGCGGGTCGGCGCTCTGCGGCGCTTCATCGCCGGCTGGTATCTATCGTATTTGAGCGCTGACAACACACGCGGCGTGCCGGAGGCCGGGCCGCAAGAGCGGCTGAGCATGACCGGGGACAATCTGCCCAACGTCGTGCAATATTTGAAGGAAGGCCACGAGGAGAGGCTGGGCATGATCTTGCATAAGCTGGCCGAGCGCGTGCCCAGGTTGGAGAAGGTGGACGCATCGGTGATGCCGGATGGACGCCTGCTGCTCCAAGTGAAGGACGCGCCGTTTGAAAAGCCGGTGATGGCCAAGTTTGCATCGGACGGAACCTTGAAGATGCTGGCTTACCTGACGCTCCTTTACGATCCAGAGCCGCCGCAGCTCATCGGGATCGAGGAGCCGGAGAATCAACTGCATCCTCGCCTGCTGCCAGAGCTGGCGGAGGAGTGCCGGACGGCATCGGGAGCATCTCAATTGATGGTGACCACGCATTCACCGTTTTTTGTGAATGCGCTGCGACCTGAAGATGTTTGGGTGCTCTTCCGGTCAGAAGATGGCTACACGCAGGCGCGACGTGCCTCTGATATGCAGGGAATCCATGAGTTCATGGAGCACGGAGCATTGCTCGGACAGCTCTGGATGGAGGGGCACTTCGAAGTCGGCGATCCCCTGACCAACAGCGGTGCCGAGAAGCGGGTAGCGAGGAAACCGAGCCGGCGCTGAACCATGCACATCGAGTTCCTTCTTGAAGAGCCGTCAGCCGAGGCATTTCTCTCTGACTTCGTGCCCAAAATCGCGCCTGCCGGTACGACCTGCAATTTCATCCGGTTTCAGGGGAAGTCCGATCTTCTGGCGAACTTGACGAACCGCCTGAAGGGCTATCGTGACTGGTTGCCGGAGGACTGGCGGATCGTGGTCCTGATCGATGAAGACCGGCAAGACTGCGTGAAGCTCAAGGAAGCGCTCGACTCGGCGGCCGGCGCAGCGGGATTGAAAACCAAAAGCAAGGCCGGGACGGGGGCTTTCGTCGTACTCAACCGCATCGCGGTGGAGGAATTGGAAGCTTGGTTCCTCGGTGATGTCGAAGCTCTTCGTGAGGCGTATCCTGGAGTGCCGGCGGGCCTTGGGAGCCGGGCAAATTTTCGTGATCCGGATGCTGTGGCTGGCGGAACTTGGGAAGCGTTGGAGCGTGTGCTGCAAAGGGCGGGGCACTTTCCGGGAGGCATCGGGAAGATCGAATTGGCGCGAACCATGGCGCAGCACTTGGAGCCTGGACGCAATCGATCTCGGAGCTTCCGCTGCTTCGTTGACGGGATCGCGGCGCTATCACCAGCCTCCCGATGAACAGACCCGAGTCCGACGCCTTGCCAACCTCTGATCAGTCTCAGCAGGCAGCGTGAGAGGGCTCGCACCGAAGCGAGGCTCGGATTTGCATTTTCAGCGCGGGAGATTCAACTCCATCTCCACCGGACAGTGATCCGAGCCATGGACGTCGCTGCGGATGGTGCAGGATTTGAACCTGGGTTTCAGCGATTCGGAGGCCAGCCAGTAGTCGATGCGCCAGCCGATGTTCTTTTCCCGAGCGGAGCCGCCGGTCCGCATGGTCCACCAGGTGTAGCGGCCGGGGCTCTTGTCGAAGTGACGGAAGACATCGACGAAGCCGGCGTCGAGGTGCCTGCTGAAGCTGGCACGCTCCTCGTCGCTGAATCCGGCGTTCTTGCGATTGGACTTCGGATTGGCAAGGTCGATTTCTTCGTGCGCGCAGTTGAGGTCGCCGCAGACGAGGACGGGCTTGGTCTTGTCGAGCTTCTTGATGAACTTCCGAAAGGCGTCGTCCCACTCCATGCGGTAGGGCAGGCGGGCGAGTTCGGCCTTTGAGTTGGGGGTGTAAACATTGACGAGGAAGAAGCCGGGATACTCGAGGGTGACGACGCGGCCTTCGTCGTCGTGCCCGGCCTTGCCGATGCCGAGCATGGATTTGATGAAGGGAGCGCGCGTGAGCACACAGGTGCCGGAGTAGCCCTTCTTCACCGCCGTGCTCCACACTGCCTCGTAGCCGGAAAGCCATGAGAGATCGACCTGCTCGGGTGCCGCCTTCGTTTCCTGGAGGCAGAAGACATCGCAGCCGGAGGTCTCAAGGTACTGGCGCAGCCCCTTGCCGAGCGCGGCGCGGATGCCATTGACGTTCCAGGTGGAGAGTTTCATGCGGCGCGACGAAAGCACGGCCTGAGACGGCGTGCCACGCGTTTTGCCGCGGGCTTTTCAGTCACGCTCTCACCATCGAAAACAGCAAAAGATTACTCAATGACAAGAATCGTCGTTCACATGCACACATTGTTGTGCGTTAATACCAACGCATGAAGAAACCAACTCACTTCTCTCTCCGTTGGCTCCTGGCACTCGCTGTCTGTGGAGTCGTCTCCGCCACCACTTCGCAGGCCGGTACCGCCGTCTCCGCGAAGGCTCCGAAAAACCCCGTCCCGATGGCCGCAGTGGACTGGAAGGAAAACACCATCTCCCCGGTCGCCAATCCGATCTTCTTCGAAGACCCGATCATCCGCAGCGAGATCAGGCCGATCTTCGCCTACCACCGCATCGACCCCGGTTTCGTGACCGGCGACGGTGATGCCGAGCTTTACGCCCTCCAGCTTCGTTACGCGATCACCGACCGCCTCGCGTTCATTGCCACGCAGGACGGCTACTTCAATGTGCATACCGACAATCTCGGTGACCTTGATGGCTGGATGGACGTGGCCGCCGGCTTCAAGTATGCGCTCATCGACGATCCGGCCAACCAGTTCATCCTCACCCCGGGCTTCACCTTCTTCATCCCGATGGGCAATGAGGAAGTGTTCCAAGGCCGCGGTTCAGGTGAGTGGAATGTGTTCGTGTCCGCTGAGAAAGGCTTCAATGACCTGCACCTCACCACGAATGTAGGCGTCCGCTTCCCGAACGACACGAGCGAGCAGAGCACCATCCTCCACTACAGCCTCCAGGCCGACTACTATGCCTCCCGCTGGTTCATCCCCTTCGTGGTGGCCAATGGCTGGACGGTGCTGGCTGACGGCAATGGCCTGCCCCTTACCACGGAAGGTTATGACGTGATCAACTTCGGCGCTTCCCGCTCCAGCGGCAGCACGGTGATGACCGTCGGCGGCGGTTTCCGCTCGCGTCTCACAAAGAACATCGACTTCGGTGCCGCCTATGAAGTCGCGGTCATCAGCCCGGAAGGTCTGACTGACGACCGGTTCACCTTCGACTTCTCGATCCGCTTCTAATTTGTGGCCGGATCGAACACCTGCCCGTTTCTTTTTTGTCAGTAGTTCAGTAGTAATACAGGGTTGGTTAGAAGAGAACCGCATGAGGGCGCAAGTCCTCATGCGGTTTTTTCATGTTTGGCTTCGTGCCTTGCCACGGACGATTTGCCCGGTGGATCCGCCCGTGCCCCCGCCGCATCGGACCGGAGAGCCAGGCAGGCATCACGCCCACTGGAGCCGCACCATGTAGAAAGTCGCATAAACGAAGATCGCCAACCCCACGAAGAAGAACGACCACCGGACCCTTGTTTTAAACACCAGGCCGATGCCGGCCAGCGCGAGGCTGATGGTGAAAAACACACTCGCCAGCGAGAACTGATCACCCACCGTCGAGGTGGAACTGGCCTGGCTTATGATCTCCTGCGCCTTGTCGCTCTCTGCGCGACTCGCACGATACATGGCCTCATAATACTCGGGAGTCAGTTCCGATTGCGTCAGCGGACTGAGGTCTTCCTCGGCAATATCGTCGCTGCCGACTACCTTCGCGGTGCGCTCGGCCTCGGAGGGCAGCTTCAGGTCCTTGTATGCCACCGGTCCCAGTTCGTGCAGCAGAAGCAACGCCGCCTGATGCATGAAGACGTCCCTCTCAGGCGAATCCCTCTTGCTGAGCAATCCCTGCCAGATGATCCGTTTGGCTTCGATGTAAACATGCAGGTCGTGGCTGATAAATGCGTTTGCCATCGCCGCGGACGATGCAGCTTTCGTGGTCTGGACGGACGCCTTCGTGAACTGCGCCACGGCATTGCCGTTCCAGAGGCCGTTCTGATAACCAGCCAGCCCTGCGCAAATCGCGCCGCACGCCAGCAGGACGGCGGTGCACAGTTCGAAGAGTTCAATGGACGCCTTCGCCTCCGCGGCAGCGGCTTCCATTTTTTCCACCGCGATCCGCGCATCCCTCGCGGCGGCTTCAGCGTGGAGCGCCGACTCCTCTGCAGCCTCGGCCTCTGCGGCGGCAATCCCGGCCTGTTCGACAGCCGACTTCAAATCACTTGTTGCTTTGTTGGTGTTCATTCGCGTCGGACGCGGAGAATCCTGTGCCGGCACCGTCTTGCAAGCAGATCAATATGTTTGAGACCATGGACCGGCGCGGCTGCCCCACTCCAAAGTGCTCCGCGGAACTTTCATTTCGCCGCCAAAAATCCGTGCGCTCATCGTTCCCTATCGCGCACAAATTCCGTCCATGCACTCCTCGCTTCGCTCTCTCCTCATTGCTTCGGCCGTCGTCCTCTCCGCCCACGCGGAGACGAGGCCGAACATCGTCTTCATCCTTGCCGACGATCTCGGCGCGCATGATCCGCATTGCTTCGGCAGCACCTATCATGAGACGCCGAACATCGACCGCCTCGCCGCGCGTGGCGTGAAGATGATGCAGGCGTATGCCGCGAGTCCGCTTTGCTCGCCGACGCGCAGCAGCATTCTGGCGGGCATTTATCCGGCGCGCTCGGGGATCACGACGCCATCCTGCCACGAGGTGCGCGTGAATTTGGAAAAGAAGCTCGTCGCAAAGGCGACGCCGCAGATGCGCGCGATCAATTCCGACAGCCTCACGCGATTGAAGCCCGATTACTTCACGCTGGCGGAGTCGCTAAAAGAGGCCGGATACGCGACGGCTCACTTCGGCAAATGGCATCTGGGGCACAACCTGCCCGATCATCCCGAGGATCACTACGAGCCGAAAGATCAGGGCTTTGACTTCGACTTTCCGCACACGCCGAGCGCGCCGGGACCAGGCGGCGGTTACCTCGCACCGTGGACGAAGTTCATCAAAGATCCAAATATCACGGGCAAGCCGGGCGAGCACATCGAGGATCGCATGTCACAGGAGGCGGCGAAATACATCCGCGAGCACGAAGACTCGCCGTTTTACGTGAACTACTGGGCCTACTCCGTGCATTCGCCGTGGAATGCGCGGCAGGATTACATCGACTACTTCAAGCCCAAGACTGACAAGAAAAACCCGCAGCACAATCCGCTCTACGCCGCGATGGTGCGCAGTCTCGACGACGGCGTCGGCCGACTGCTCGATGCGATCGACGAGGCTGGTGTCGCCGATCGCACCATCATCGTCTTTTTCTCCGACAACGGCGGCTGGGCGTATCCGCCGAAGGCCACCGATCCCGATGGCTACGCCGACGAACCAGCGACGAGCAATCTGCCGCAGCGCAGCGGCAAGGCCTCGCTCTACGAAGGCGGCACACGCGAGCCGTGCATCATCGTGTGGCCAGGCAAAACGAAGGCTGGCAGTGAGAACGATGCGCTTTTCCAGAGCACGGATTTTTACCCGACGCTGCTCTCGATGTGCGGCATCAAACCGCACGCTGATGTGAAGCTCGATGGATTCGATCAATCGCGCACGCTGCTCGGAGAGGTGTCGCCGCGCGATCGCGTCTTCTGCCATTTCCCGCATGGCACGCCGAATCAGGCCGAGAGCATTCCTGGAATGCTGCCCGGCACGTATGTGCGCAAGGGCGACTGGAAGCTACTGCGTTTCTACGCCGACAATGACGACGGCAGCGATCGCTTCGAACTCTACAACCTGAAGGACGATCCCGGCGAATCGAAGAACCTCGCCGCACAAAAGCCCGAACTCGTGCGCGAGCTGAACAACCTCATCACCGGCTTCCTCAAGGATACCGAAGCCGTCGTACCGGTGCGCAATCCGGACTACGGTAAAGTCGTCGCGAAAGCTGGCGCGAAGAAGATCGACGAGGAATTCCCCGGCCTCGAAGGCTGGAAGGCGCGGAGCTGCGAGGCGAAAGCGAAGAACGGCATCGTGACCGTCACAGGCAACGGCGGCGCGCCATTTCTCGGCTACGGCATCGGCAAGGACAAAGGTCCGGCCGTCGTGAAGCTGCGGGCGCGCTGTGCGAGTGGCGGCGACGGCAAGATCGAGTGGATTCCCAGCGGCAAGGCAACCAAGGATGCCGACATGCACTCAGTGCCGTTCAAACTCACCGGTGGCGACTGGCAGGAGGTGAGCGTCAACGTCCCGGCAAAAGGCGAGATCGGCATCATACGCGTCTATTTGCCCGCGATCTCCCAGCCAGTCGAACTGGACTGGATCGAATTCAAAGCCGCCGGCAAACCGAAGCGCTGGAACTTTTAACCGTCACTCGTCATCATCATGAAAACACTCGCCGCCTGGCTCATTCTCTCCGCCCTTTGCACTCCGCTCTTCGCGACTGCAAAGCAGCCAAACGTCCTCGTCATCTTCGCCGACGATCTCGGCTATGCCGACATCGGCGTGCAAGGCGGCAAAGACGTTCCGACGCCAAACATCGATGCGCTCGCCGCGTCCGGCGTGCGCTGCACGAACGGCTACGTGTCGGCACCGTATTGCAGTCCGTCGCGCGCGGGTTTTCTCACGGGCCGCTACCAGACCCACTTCGGTCATGAGTTTAATCCGCACGTCGGCGATGAAAAGACCCTCGGCCTGCCTCTGACGGAGAAGACGATCGCCGATCATCTTCGCGCGGCTGGCTACGCGACGGGGCTCATCGGCAAATGGCATCAGGGATTCAATGAAGCGCATCATCCGCAGTCACGCGGATTCGACGACTACTTCGGCTTCCTCGTCGGCGGTCACAATTACCTGCTGCACAAGGACGCCGAGCCTGAGTTCGGTTCCGCCCATTCGCACAACATGATCTACCGCAGCCGCGAGCTGCAAAAGCTCGACGGTTACACCACCGACCTCTTCACCGACGAAGCGCTCGGCTTCATGGACCGTCACAGGGACAAACCGTGGTTTCTCTACCTCGCCTACAATGCCGTCCACACGCCATTGGAGATCAAGGAGAGCCTCAAAGCGCGCATCCCCGCCAGCGTGACCGATGAAGACCGACGCGGCTATCTCTCGCTGCTGCTCGGCCTCGACGACAATCTCGGCCGCGTCGTCGAGCATCTGAAGAAGACCGGCATCGACAAAGACACGCTCATCTTCTTCGTCAGTGACAACGGCGGCTCCGGTCACAAACCCTACTTCGCCTACAACACCGGCGTGAACAAACCGCTGCGCGGTGACAAAGGTCAGACGCTGGAAGGCGGCATCCACGTTCCTTTCTTCGTCGTGTGGCCAGGCAAGCTGCCGGCTGGCAAGGTTTACGAGCAACCTGTCATCACGCTCGACATCCTGCCGACTGCGCTTGCGGTCGCGAACAGCAAGACCGACGCGCCGCTCGACGGCGTGAACCTTTTCCCGTTCCTCACCGGCGAGAACACAACCGCTCCGCACGACATGCTGTTCTGGCGATTCAGTCCGCAAAAGGCCGTGCGCAAAGGCAAATGGAAGCTGGTCGATTGGCGCGACTTTGACGCGAAGAAACAAAGCGGCTGGCAACTCTACGATCTCGAAGCCGACATCGGCGAGGACCACGACCTCTCCGCCCAGCATCCAGAAATCGTCGCCGAGTTGTCGAAGGCATGGGACAAGTGGAACGAGAAAAACATCACGCCGCTCTGGCACGGAGCCGCGAACGAAGATCCAACCGCTCCGCAGCCAGCGAAGCAGAAACAGGATAAGAAGGCGGCGAAGAAAAAATAGTCGTCGTTCACTTCGCCTTCGACGGCGGAGCGATGCTGAGCTGCACGATCGCCTCACGCACCTTCGCGGTTTGCTCGGGGCTCATCACGAGGAAGCGGTGGCGCCCTTTGCCGTCCTTGCTCGGACGGAAGACAGTGCCCGCGTCGGCATCAACCGTCACATTGCCAGCGGGCGACAAATCGAAGTAACCGCGATCCGGCATCACCGCGTAGAGCACCGCGGTCGGGTCCCACGTCGGACGATCATGCGGTGGTGGATTGTAGAGGTAGTAGGCTTCCTTCAGCGGATGATGCGGCACGTAGTTGAGATCCTGCTCGATGACGACGTGCGGAAAGGCTGCCGCCACACCGATCTCGTAGCCGCTCCACACGAGCTGCGTCGGCCACTCCTTCGCGAGCTTCTGCGCGGCGGGGATGTCGAGCTTCACGTTGTATTCCAGGTGTCGCGTATTCCACTGCACGGTCTGAAACGCGCCGGCCATGATGCTGAGCACCTTGACCTTTTGCTTGATGAGATCGCGACCACTCAAGGGCGAATTCGCATCAGCCTTCGAGTCCAGCAGACGCGCGAGGTTCGTGAAGAAGCCGACCTGCGCGATGGCCACGGAATTGTCCGGCTGTGCGGCGAGAATCTTGCGGATCAAGCCGACGGCCTCGGGCGCATCCTTGCCGCTGAGCAAATCGTGCGGGTAGCGGAAGGAGCCGTCCGGATTCTTTTCGTCCGCGAGCAGATTGAACTTCCCAGCTTCCTTCGCCGCGCCGTCATGCACAACACCAATGGGTGTGTCTGGATGACCAAACATCGTGTTCACCGCATCGACAAACGGCGCAGCCTGCGGATGATCCTTTGTGATTGTCACCGCGAGCAAATCGACTGTGCCGCGCGATTGCAGGTTGTTGATCATGCACAACGCCATGAGGTCATCGACATCATTGCCCATGTCCGTGTCGAAGATGAGCTTCACGGGCTCTGCCGAAATGACGAAAGACGAATGAAGAATGACGAAGGCGGCGAAGAGTCGTTTCATTTTCGAGGTGGTTGGATGGTGAGTTGCATGATGGCTTCGAGTGCGCGCGCTTGCTGCACGGAACTCATCGTGAGGAAACGGTCGCGAGTGCTGACCTGTGTCTTGCCTTTGGGTGTGAAGCGCGTGAAGCCGTCATCTAGCACCTTCACGCGGCCGGGCTGCGACAGACCGAAGAAATCGCGTTCGGGAAACACGGCATACAACACGCTGCTCTCGTCCCAGCACGGCCGGTCGTGCTCGGGGCCGCTGTGCAGCAGGTAGGCTTCCTTCACGATGTGATGCGGTGTGTAGTCGAGATCGCGCTGGATGACCACACGCGGAAACGGCAGCGCCTCGCCAATCTCGTAGCCGCTCCACACGATGGGCACGTCCTCTGGCCACTGATCGGACACGGTTTGCATGAAGCCGACGCCGTTGATGACATTCGCTTCGAGGTGGTAGTTCGTATGGTTACAGAACGCGAACGCACCCGCCATGATCGAGAGCAGCTTCACCTTTTGTTTGATCAAGGCGACGCCGCCGGGCGACTTGACCAGGTTCGCCATGTTCGATGCGATGCCGACGCTGATGATGCTCACGCTGTGATCAGGTTGCTTCGTGAGCAGCTCGCGCAAAAGCTCCACTGCGTCGCGTGCTTGGTCGTTGCTGCGCAGATCGTGCGGATAGTCGGGTGAGTCGGCGAGCTTCAGGTATTTGCTCTGGCGCTTCTGCGCCGAGGGATCGCGTGTCACACCGATCGGCAGATCGGGGCGACCATAGAAAGTGTTCTCCGCATCGACGAAGCTGGCGGTGAGGGGATCGACCTTCGAGATCGTGACGCCGAGCAACTCACACGCACCGCGATCCGCAAGTGAGTGACACATCGCGAGCGCAAGCACATCGTCCACGTCTCCGGTAATGTCGGTGTCGAAGATGATCTTCGGCTTCTCGGCGAAGAGCGAAGAGCAAAGGGCGAAGAGGACGAGGCTGGTGCGCATGATCATTTTCTTCTCCAGGTATCCGCCAGCACAGCGGCGACGATGACCGTGCCGGTGACGACACGCTTCATCGGCTCGCTGGCACCGGTTTGAACGAGACCGGCTTCCAGCGTCGCGATGATGAGCACGCCCATGAAGCTCTTCACGACAGAGCCGCGCCCGCCCATGAGGCTCGTGCCGCCGACCACCACCGCAGCGATCGCGCTCAACTCGAAGCCGACTCCGGCATTCGGGTCTGCGGAGCCCAGACGCGAGCAGTTGAAGACAGCCGCGAGTCCGGTCAAGGCACCGAGCGCGGCGTGAGCCAGGATGCGCGGGCGATCCACGGGCACACCGGAGATCATCGCAGCTTCGCGGTTCGCGCCGATGGTGATCAAGTGGCGACCGAAGGCGGTATGCGAGAGCAGCACCTGGCCCGCGATCACAAAGAGCGCGCTGATCACGAACGCGGGCGAGATGACGAGTCCGGCAAAGGGTGAGCCGAGTGACTCGATGCCTGCGCCGATGTACTTCGTTTGCGAATTCGTTGTGAGGAAGGCCAGCCCGCGCGCGATCTCCAACATGCCGAGCGATACGATGAACGACGGCAGCCGCAGCTTCACGCTCACCGCACCCGTCGTGCTGCCGATCGCACCACCGACTATAATGCTTCCCAGCAAGGCAAGCATCAGTCCCCAGTGCCAGTCGGTCATCATCACGCCAACTACAGCCCCGCAAAGCCCAAGCAACGATCCGACCGACAAATCGATCCCACCCGTGACCATCACCAGCGTCATGCCGGTCGCGACAAGCGCCAGCGCTGGGATGCGATTGGCTACACTGCCGAGCGTGGCCACGCTGAAGAAACTGTCCCGCAGCGAACCAAACAGCACGACCATTGCGGCGAGCACGGCGATGAGGATGAAGAAGTCAGTCCAGCGGCGCATGAGAAGAAGCGTGAGAATGCCACCACGACAAAGCAGCGGCCTCTATTTCGACAATCCGGTCGCTCTTGCAATCACCGTAGGCATGCGAGTCGTCGGGATGCAACGACTGGCAGCGTCGCTTCTCACCGTCGTAAGCCAACGCAATGTCTGGGTGACTCCTCAGGTAATCGCGGAAGGCGAGATGCCGGGCGATGTGTGGCGAGCGTTCGACAAAGCAATGCAACTGCACCAGTCGCCTGCCCGAAGTAGCATCCGAATTTGAGCAATAGCGACGGCCTTCAATTCCCAGTTCGCCCCACCACTCGTAGCCAAGGGCTTCGACGGCCTGACGACGGTCATCGAGTTCATCCAACGATGAAACGACAGGCATCAGGTCGAGGATTGATTTGGCGACGATGCCGGGGATGGCAGTGGAGCCGATGTGGTGAAGAGCAACAAGCGTCGGCCCTATTGCGTCACGGAGCCGCTCGGCTTCGAGTTCGGCCTCGCGAGCCCAAGCAGGATCGTGCGGCACGAGTTCGACTTTGATCGGCGGAGGCACGTTAAAGTAGTGAAGGGCTTTAGCCCGCCGGTGATCGAGCGGACCGGTCACGCGCTAAAGCGCATGACTACTTTGTGACCACATCCACCGGCGTCTGCTGATCCTCTGGCGTTGTCTTGTCCTTCAGAATCTTCAGCGCGGCTTCGATGCCGAAGACGGCGAGCTGATCGCCATGCTGGTCGGCGGTGGCGAGGACGCGACCATCCGCGAGCAGAGGTTTGATGGCGGCGATGTTGTCGAAGCCGACGATCTGGACTTGGCCAGCTTTACCTGCGGCTTGCACAGCGGCAGCCGCCCCGAGGGCCATGTTGTCGTTGGCGCAGAGGAGGGCTTTGACGTTCGGGTTCGCGGCGAGGATGCCGCTGGCGACGGTGTTGGCCTTGTCCATCTCCCACTGGCCGCTCTGCGTACTCACGATCTTCATCCCAGCGGCATTCATCGCGTCCTCAAATCCGGCGCGGCGCTGCTGTCCGTTGAAGGCGGTGGTGACGCCTTCGATGATGGCGACTTCATCTCCTGCATTGAGCTTCTTCGCGAGTACCTCGGCCACGGCCTTGGCTCCGGCGCGGTTGTCGGGGCCGACGAAAGGGATCGCAAGCCCAGCTTGCTTGAGCGTGTCCGCATCGAGCTTGTTGTCGATGTTGATGACGAGCACGCCCGCGTCCTTCGCTCGCTTCAAAACGGTGATCAGCGCCTTCGAGTCAGCGGGCGCGACGACGATGGCCTGCACGCCTTGCGAGATCATTTGCTCGACGAGACCGACTTGCTCCGCGAGATCCGTCTCGTTCTTGATCCCGTTCACGATGAGATCGTACTCAGCGGCGTGCTCGGCTTGATGCTTCTTCGCACCATTTGCCATCGTCTGGAAGAACTCATTCGCCAGCGACTTCATCACGAGCGCGACCTTGGGCTTGCCAGCGGCAGATGCGTTTGAAGACGGGGCAGATGGCTTGCACGCCGGGAGACTGATGGCGAAAGCGAGCAGGAGAGGGAGGCGGATGGTCATCATAGAGTGGCTGGAGTTGCTGGAAGAAACGCCGCTATTCTGTCTGCCTTCCACGCGCGGCGCAATGCCGGAGGATGGCTGACAAATCATCGCGCGGCCCGTCGTTCTGCCTCCATGCTTCGCCATTCACTCTCGCTCTGCATCGTCGTCATCGCGTGCGTTTCATCATTCGCCGCTGATCCTGTCTCGCACGTTTACAAGAAGGTCGCTGATCGTGAACTCACGCTCAACACCTTCAATCCGCCCGACTGGAAAGCAGCCGACCAGCGGCCCGCGATCGTCTTCTTCCACGGCGGCGGATGGGTCGGTGGTTCGCCGAAGCAGTTCCTCAAACACTGCGAGTATCTCGCGTCGCGCGGCATGGTCGCCATCGAGGCGGACTACAGGCACATTGCGAAGGGCGACAAAGGTCCGCCTGTCGATTGCGTGCACGATGCGAAGTCCGCGATGCGCTGGGTGCGCGGCCACGCGAAGGAACTCGGCATTGATCCGAATCGCATCGCAGCCGGCGGCGGCAGTGCAGGCGGACATCTCGCGGCGTTCGTCGGCATGGTCGATGGACTCGACGATCCGGCGGATGATTTGAATGTGTCGGCCAAGGCGAACGCGCTCGCGTTGTTCAATTCCGTCTTCGACAACGGCCCCTATCAAGGCTGGGGCCGCGAGCGCGTCGGTGATCGCTTCAAGGAATTCTCGCCAGCGCATAACATCAGCAAGGACGATCCGCCCGCGATCATCTTCCTCGGCACGCAGGACAAGCTGATTCCCGTGAGCGTGGTCGAGCGCTTCAAGGCGAACATGGAAAAGGCCGGCTTGCGCTGCGAAGCGAAGTTTTACGAAGGCCAGGGCCACGGCTTCTTCAATCCGGGCAAAGGCGGCACTGACGAATACTTTTATCAGACGCTCCTCGAAACAGACAAGTTCCTCACGTCGCTCGGCTGGCTGAAAGGTGAACCAACTCTTAAGAAGCCATGAAGCAATCGGTCCTCCGCCCAATGAAACACATCCTCCTCATCCTGCTGCTCGCACTCGGCTGCGTCGTTCACGCGACCACAAAGCCCAACGTCATCATCTTCCTCGTCGATGACATGGGTGTGATGGACACGTCGCTGCCGTTCCTCACTGACGCGGATGGAAAGCTGCATCGCCATCCTTTGAACGAATTCTACCGCACGCCGAACATGGAGCGCCTCGCGGCACGCGGCGTGCGCTTCAACAACTTCTGCGCCATGAGCGTGTGCTCGCCGACGCGTGTGTCGATCATGACAGGGCAGAATGCGGCGCGGCATCGCACAACGAACTGGATCAATCCCGACACTAACAACGCCGGGCCGCAGGGCGCGCCGGACTGGAACTGGACCGGCTTGAAGAAGGGCGATGTGACTTTGCCCGGCATCCTGAGCGCGAGCGGCTACGAGACGATCCACGTCGGCAAAGGCCACTTTGGTCCGCGCGACTCGGAAGGCGCGGAGCCGATGAATCTTGGCTTTGACATCAATGTCGCGGGTTGCTCCATCGGCGCACCGGGCAGCTACTTTGGCAAGATGAACTTCGGTGGCATCGTCGAGGGCAACGCGAAGGGCAAGAAGGCGAAGCAACCAGATGGGAAACCCAAGGCCGCCGTGCCGGGGCTGGAGAAGTATCACGGTCAGGACATTCATTTGACCGAGGCGCTGACGATCGAAGCAAACGCGCGCGTGGCGGAGGCGGTGAAGGCGCAGAAGCCCTTTTATCTCTACCTCGCGCACTACGCCGTGCACGCGCCGCATCAGTCGGACCCGCGATTCGCCGATCATTACAAGGACAGCGGCAAGCCGCAGCAGGCGCAGAACTTTGCAACGCTCGTCGAAGGCATGGACAAGTCGCTCGGCGACATGCTCGATCAACTCGACTCACTTGGCGTCGCGGAGAACACGCTCATTTTCTTCCTCGGCGACAACGGCAGCGATGCACCGCTCGGCCATGAGCACGCCGTCGCCTGCGCCGCGCCGCTGCGTGGGAAAAAGGGATCGCACTACGAAGGCGGGATGCGCGTGCCGTTCATCGCGGCGTGGGCGAAGCCGAGCGCGGCGAACAAAAACCAGAAGCGCCTGCCCATTGCGATCAACGCCATCCAGCCACAGCAGGCTGCGGTGTATGACATGTTCCCCACGATCTTGAACCTCGTCGGCGCGGAGAATCCGGCAGGCCACATGATCGATGGTCGCAAGCTCGACACGCTGCTCACCGCGAAGCCGGACACGACTCGCGATGAGAAGTTTCTCATGCACTACCCGCACGCGCCTCATCGGAGCGACTACTGGACGAGCCTGCGCGATGGCGAGTGGAAGGTCATCTATCACTACTTCCCCAAGGAAGAAGCTTCGGGCGGCAGCCACTACCAGCTCTTCAATTTGAAGACCGACCCATACGAGCAGTCCGACCTCGCCAAAACAAATCCTGCCGAATTGAAGCGCATGATGCAGGAACTCATCGACGGCCTAGAAGCCCAGCACGCCGCGTATCCCGTCGAAAAAGGCACCAGCACGCCGGTAAGACCTCAGCTTCCCTGATTCATGCAACGTCTCGCCATTTTCCTTTCGTCATTTGCCATTCTGGTTTCGTCATTCGCGGCGCAGCCGCGTCCAAACATCCTCTTCATCCTCTCCGATGATCACAGCTATCCGTTCATCCACTGCTACGGACGCGAGGAGATGAAGACGCCAAACTTGGATCGCTTCGCTGCGGAGGGCATCATGTGCCGCCGCATGTTCACCGGTGCGCCGCAATGTGTGCCATCGCGCGCGACGATCATGACGGGACGCTCGCCCGTCGCGGCCCGCATCACGCGCTTCTCATCACCGCTGCCGAAAGAGGAAATCACGTTCCCGGAAGTGCTGAGGAAAGAGGGCGGTTACTTCGTCGGCTGTCTCGGTCGCACTTACCATCTCGATGGCTCAGGCAGGCAGCCGGAAGCCACCTCGAAAGTCTTCGATGAGTATCATCTCACGACCTTCAAAGAACGCTTCAACTACGTCGATGCGAGCGGCCAGGAAGCCGTGCCGGAGAAGATGAAGGAGTTCTTTGATCAGCGCCCCAAAGATCAGCCATACTTTCTCTGGGTCGGCTTCAGCGATCCGCATCATCCTTGGAACACCGGCAAGAATCCGCCTGATCCTGCGAAGCTGAAGGTGCCCGGCTTTCTGCCTGATCTGCCCGGCGTGCGCCACGATCTCTCCGAATACGAAGGCGAGATCGAGCACTGCGACGGCGACTTCCAGCGCGTGGTCGACATCGTGAAGGACCGCGCTGGTTTGGACAACACGCTCGTCATCTTCATGGGCGACAACGGCATGGCCTTCCCCAGCGGCAAAGGTTCGCTGCACGATCCCGGCTTGAACGTGCCGCTGCTCGCGTGGTGGCCTGGTGTGATCAAACCGGGCGGTGATTCGAGCGTGCTTATCTCAGGCGAAGACATTGGCCCGACCTGCATCGACGCTGCCGGACTCAATGTGCCCGAGCGCATGAGCGGCGTGAGTTTCCTGCCGCTGCTCAAAGGCGAGAAGTTCACCAAGGAACGCGAATACATCTTCGCCGAGCGCGGCCCGCACGGCAGCGCGACTTTCGACGAACACACGACCGCGAGTGGTGTGGACTACAGTCGTTGCGTGCGCAGCCAAGGCTGGAAGCTGATCTACAACGTCACACCGAACATGCGCTACACACCGGTGGACAGCGCAGGCGATCCAAGCTGGCAGGACATCACGAAAGCGCATGAGCAGCAGCAACTCGCCAGCGAGTTCGAGACGCTTTGGTTCACCAGTCCGCGCGCGGTTTACGAACTCTACGATCTCAAAGAAGACCCCAGCGAGCTGCACAATCTCTACGGCGACAAGCGCCACGCCGACGTGACGATGGAGCTGAAGACCGCACTGCAAAAGAAGATGATCCTCGACTACGACTACCTGCCGCTGCCCATCGCAGGCGACGCGAAGAAAGGACCGAAAGACAACGCCAAAGGCAAAGCCACCGCGAATCGTGCTGAGATATTCAAGCGCCTGGACACGAATCACGATGGCAAGTTGAGCAAGGAAGAGTTCAGCGCGAACCGCAACGCAGCGGATGCCGAGGGCTGGTTCAAAGCTCGCGACGTGAACAACGACGGCTTCGTTGAAGAAACCGAATACAAGGCGGGCACCGTGCCTAATCCGCCCAAGCGCTAACCCGCCCTGCTCATGCGTTTGCTGCTCTCGCTCATCGCGATTTCGTCCGCTGCTTTCGCCGATGACTGGCCCACATGGCGGCACGATGCTCAGCGCTCGGGTGCGACGACTCATGCGCTGCCGAAGGAGATGAAGTTCGTGTGGTCGCGTCAGTTGGAGAAGCCTGATCCGGCGTTCGACTATCACTTTCGTCTCTGCGCGGATCAGGCAAACGAGCCCGTCGCGGCGAAAGGCATTGTCTTCGTTCCCTCGAACACGAACGACAGCGTCACGGCTTACGACATGCAGAGCGGCGCGGAGAAGTGGCACTTCGTCACGGAAGGGCCGGTGCGGTTTGCTCCGGTGGTGAGCGGGGATCGTGTGATCTTCGGTTCGGATGATGGATGGTTGTATTGCGTAGAGGCGAGCAGCGGCTCTTTGAAATGGAAGACACGCAGCGCACCGGAGGATCGCGGGGATTATCGAATGCTGGTGAACGCGCGGATGTGCTCGCACTGGCCGGTGCGCGGTGGGCCGGTGGTGCAGGGCGATGTCGTGTTCTTTGGCTGCGGCATCTGGCCGAGTGAAGGCGTGTGGCTCGTGGCGGTCGATGTCGCGACGGGCAAGGTGAGGTGGCGCAGCGATGAGATCGCGCAGATTGATGACGGACTCGACGAGCACGGTCGCATGGCCGACATGGGTTTGCCGCCGCATGGCTATCTGGCGATGCTCGCGGGCAAGGTCGCGATGCCGAGCGGTCGTGCGCTCGCGGCGTTTGTCGATCCGGCGAACGGACACCTCGATCCGTATGCCTCGTATTATGCGAAGGTGTATCCCGTGCCGCGCGGCTCGTGGGCGGTGTGCGGGAATGCGGACTATTGGTTTCAAGGCGGAGCCGTGATGGGCACGAACGCGAGCGCATTGGAGAAGCTGCCCGCAGGGCCGCTGAGTGTGGAAGAGTTCGCGCGGCTCGCGGGCAAGGATGTGGCTTGGGCGAATGACATGATCCGTCGCAAGTTCGTCAAGATGAAGGACGGCAAGGTCATGGCGGACCTGAGCGATCCGAGCATTGCGATGTTCATCTCCAAAGGACGCGGCTACACTCAGGGCCAGCTCTTCCAGATGGCGGAGCGGCCCGTGCTGAACATGGCGCAGATTGGCACGCGTCACGAAGTGGGCGAACGAGGCCAGCCAGTGTTCACCGACAAGCTGATGTTCCGCAGCGAGTTCGCCGATCCAAAGGGTCTCGAAGTCGAGCGCGGCATGACTCGCATCACCGCTCCGCAGTATGACGTGCTGCGTGCATACAAGCTCGATGAGGCCGCGTGGAAACTGACGGTGATGCCTTCGAAGCGTGACGAGGTAGTGCAGCGACACCTCGAGTTCCCGATCGCGTGGGAGCTAAAGGTGAAGGCGTTGACCGTGAAGCTGCTCGCGGGTGATCGCTTGTATCTTGCGGGTGAGAATCAAATCGTCGCCGTCGAGGCGAAGGAGCCGAAGATCGTGTGGCAGCAAGCAGTGAAGGGCTATCCCGTTGGCATGATCGCAGCGAACGATCATCTCATCGTGAGCACTGATGCGGGCGCGTTGTATTGCTTCGGCGCGACGACCAACGAGCCGAACATCATCGCTCGCGAGAAACCGCCCGCTTGGGAACGAATCCCGCAATGGCGCGGTCAGATCGCGAAACTCAAAGGCAATCTTCGCGGCGGCTACGGTCTCGTGCTCGGCTGGAACAGCGGCGAACTCGCGAAGGAACTCGCGTTGCAGACGACGCTGGACGTCATCGTCGCCGAACCGGATGCAAGCATCGCAGCGAAGGCACGCGAAGCATTGGCCAAGGAAGGCGCGTGGGCGCGGAGGCTGCACATTGTCACCGGCACGAGCGATGCCTTGAAGCTGCCGCCTTACTTCGCAGAGATCGTGCTGTGTGAGAGTCTCACCACGCTCGACAACGGCGCTCGTGTCTGGATTCGCATCGCACTCGATGCGCTGCGGCCCTACACCGGTGTCGCGATGCTGCCGTTGCGTCCGAAGCTGATCGAGCAGGCGAAGGCTCACGTCGAAGCGATGGGCGGCTACGAGTTCGCGACGGAGAAGAATTTCACGACCATTCGCCGCACCGACGCACCAAAGGGCGCGGACAATTGGACGCACGAAGCCGCGAGCGCGGCGAACACGTTTGCTTCCGGCGACAAGCTCGCGGTGCCGCCGTTCGGCTTGCTTTGGTATAGCGGCGGCATTGACCGCGAGTTCTCACCTCAGTTCGAGTTTCATCACAATCGCAATCCGTATCCTACCATCGTGAGTGGCCGCATGTTCATGCTCGCGGCGAATGAGTTGCACGCGGTCGATGCTTACACGGGTCGTCATTTGTGGGAAGCCACGGTGCCCGAGTCGCCGAAGAGCGAGCGTCGTCTCGGTGATCATCGGCAGTTCTCTCGTCCGACGGATCAAAATCTCATCGCGACGGCGGATCTCGCCTACGTGCTGCGCGAGAACGATGCGCAAGTCATCGACGCTGCGACGGGCAAGCTGCTGCCAGCGATCACGGTGCCGAAAGATGATGGAGTGTGGGACGAAGCACGCGTCGAGGGCGAGATGTTGTTTGTCGCAATTGGCAAACGTTTGGTCGCGATGGATCGCACGAGCGGTGCCGTGAAGTGGTCGCACGACGCTGGCAAAGATCACGTCGCGTTTGGCCTCGGCGATGGACACGTTTTCACCATCGCCTACTCGACCGCTCGCGGTCAGAGTCAGTCGAAGATCGACGCCGAGAAGAACGAACTCGTCGTGCTCAAAGCCAGCACGGGCGAGAAGCTGTGGAGCGAATCGCTCGATGCACAGGCGCGCAAAGATCAGACGGACCGCAGCGCAGGCAAGCCCGCGTGGAGCGGCATCTTCCAGGACAATCCTTTGAAGCCCACGCTGCACTACAATGCCGCGCATGGCGTCGTGCTCGCGATCATGGATCGTCACGACTTCCGGGCGTTCAATGCACAGAGCGGCAGCGCTTTGTGGCACTACGACAGCGGCTCGCGACTCACCGACCTGGTTGAATTTGAGCCTCCCACGATCACCAGCGATCGCGCCGTGCTCGACGACGGCACGCTGCTCGACATCACCACCGGCAAGCCCGACGAACAAGCGGTGGGCGGTCGCGGCACCGGTTGCAATCGCTTCATCGGCAGCGACACGCTCATCACCTTCCGCAGTGCGCTCGCGTGCGTGATGAATCTCGAGAGCAAAGAGCGCACCTACCTCACCAGCACGCGCCCCGGTTGCACGAACAGCATGATCCCCGCTGCCGGTTTGCTGAACGCACCGAACTACGCGCACGGCTGTGTGTGCAACTACCCCTTCCTCACCAGCTTCGCGCTCTACCATCTCCCCGAGTCCGCGAAGTGGGCGCCGAAGGAGAAGCCGGACGTGAAGTTCCAGAAGAACCCGAACGCGAATTGAGTCGCGGCAAGACGCTGCCTCGTTGCACGTTGAGTGGCGATGCTGCGTGCCATCACCTCCTTCCTTGTACTGTCAGTTGTCGCTCCGCTCTTCGCAGCGAAGCCAAACATCCTGCTCATCTACTCCGACGACCACGGTTGGGCCGACCTCGGCGCCCAGGGTGTGAATGCGGAAATCAAGACACCGAATCTGGATCAACTGGCTCGCGATGGCGTTCGATTCACTCGCGGCTACGTGAGCGCGCCGCAGTGCGTGCCATCGCGCGCGGGTGTGATCACGGGGCGCTATCAGCAGCGCTTCGGCGTCGAGGACAATGGCAAAGGCCCCTTGCCTCTCGAAGAGCTCACGATTGCCGAGCGGCTGAAGCCCGCAGGCTACCTCACCGGCCAGGTGGGCAAGTGGCATCTCGACATCGGTGGAGGCAAAGGCACAAAGAAGGATCTGCGTGTGCAGCTCGATCACATGCCGCACGCGCAGGGCTTCGACGAATACTTTCGCGGCGAGATGCTACGCTACTACGCCTCACACGATCTTAAGGGCCAGCCGTTCGCGGATGCGCCGCATCTGATCGATGACAAACGATTCCGCGTGGAAGTGCAGACCGAGGCGGCGCTTTCATTTTTCGACCGCCGGGCCGCGAAGCCGGAGCAGCCGTGGTTTCTCTACCTCGCGTGGTATGCGCCGCATGTGCCGCTCGACTCGCCGGAGCCCTGGTTCAGCCGCACGCCGGCAAATCTGCCGAAAGAGCGGCGTCAGGCGCTGTCGATGATCGCGTGCATGGACGATGGCCTTGGGCGAATCCGCCAGAAGCTGCGCGAGATGGGTGCGGAAAGGAATACGCTCATCTTTTTCATAGGCGACAACGGCGCACCGCTCGGCGGTGCATGGAACGGCTCGCTCAATCTCCCGCTCATCGGACAAAAAGGCATGTTGGCCGAAGGCGGCATCCGCACGCCGTTCGTCGCCGCATGGCCGGGCACCCTTCCGTCTGGCGCGACCTATGACAAACCGGTGATCAGTCTCGATGTCGCCGCCACTGCCGTCGCGCTTGCGGGCCAGCAGCACGATCAGAAGCTCGACGGCGTGAACCTGATGCCCTTCATCACCGGCGAAGACCAAGCATCCCCTCACGACACGCTTTACTGGCGATGGGGCTCGCAGGCGGCGATCCAGGAGATGCCTTACAAGCTCATTCTTCTCGGCGATCGCGAGCGATTGCTCTTCGACATCACAAAGCCTGAGGGAGAAAACATCGCGCGGAACCTCGCGAAGTCGCACCCCGACATCGCCGCGCGCTTGGAGGAGAAACTCAAAGTGTGGAGCGGCCAACTCAAGCCGCCCGGCCTTCCGACTTCGTTCGACGAACACCACGAAGGACTCTTCGCCGAGCACGATCTCATCCCGCCACCCGCCGAAGGAAAGAAGCCCGGCCGCAAAGCCGCGCCGGAAGGCAGCGTGCAGGGCTGGATTTGCCGGAACGGCTCGCTCGTCATCAAAGACGGCGCACTCGTGATCACACCGGATGCGAATGCGAAGGCACCACCGTTTCTCGCGGTCACAGGACTCGATCTCGCGGCTCCCGCACAGCTCATCATGAGCGTGCGGGCGAAAAAAGCCGGCAAAGGCTTCGCCTCCTGGCGCACGCAAGAGCAGAAGGATTTTCTGCCGGAGAACAAAATCGATTTCGACTGGCCTGCCGGCGATGCCTGGCAGCAAGTCACCGTCTCCCTGCCCTTCAAAGGCAAGCTCATTCACCTGCGCGTCGGCACACCGCGCGACAGCAGCGGGATTGAAATGGAGTCCGTCGAATTGAAGAGCGGAGCGTCGAAGAAGCCGGTGGCGTGGAAGTTCGGTGCTGCTGTCGGCAAGTGAAGGAAACTGAAACGCACAGCGCCGCTCGATAGGAGGCCAGTCGGTCGGCGTTCTCCTTGCCATGCCCGCCGGATCACCATGCCAATCACGCCGCGCCCTGACATTGGCGATCACGCTGATTTGCCCGGGTGCGCTCTGCGCTGCGGATCGCGAACCGATCGACTGGGCGAAAGCACGCGAGCACTGGTCGTTCAAAGCGCCGGTCGCCCACCCGCTGCCGAAAGTGAAGGACCCGTCGTGGCCAAAGCAGCGGGTGGATCATTTCATCCTCGCGCAAATGGAGGCCCATGATTTGACGCCTGCGCGCGAGGCAGCGCGGAACACGTTGATCCGCCGCGTCACGCTGGGACTCACTGGATTGCCGCCGACTCCGGAGGAGGTGTTTGTGTTTGGCCACGACACTCGGAGCGATGCGTATGAGCGGCTGGTCGATGAGCTGCTGAATCGCCGCGCATTCGGCGAGCGAATGGCGAGCCTGTGGCTCAATCTCGCCCGCTACGCGGAGGATCAGGCGCATCAGGTCGGGGACAACACCTCGCTCAATTTTCCAAATGCGTGGCTGTATCGTGACTGGGTTATCGGCGCCTTCAATGCAGACCTGCCTTACGATGCATTCATCAAGAAACAGCTCGCGGTGGATTTGATCGAGCCGCGGAACAAGGGAGATCTGGCGGCCCTGGGCTTTCTCGGCCTCGGGCACAAGCTTTACAATCGCAGCCGCACCGATGTGCAGGCGGAGGAGTGGGCGGAGAAGGTGGACACGGTGTCGCAGACGTTTCTCGGCCTTACCGTGGCCTGCGCGCGCTGCCACGATCACAAGTTCGACCCCATCACGATGCGCGACTACTACGCGATGGCCGGAGTCTTCGCGTCCGTGCAGATGGTGAACTGGCGGCCTGACGGGCAAGAGGAGAAGAAGGACACCAAGTCCGACAAAATGGACCCGCGCACGCTGCACATCGTGAAGGAGGACAGCCCGCGCGATCTGCCGGTTTACGAGCGAGGCGATGTCGAGAATCCCGGTGCCCTCGCTCCGCGCGGCTATCTGCAAGTGCTGGGAAAGGGCGAGCCGGTGCGATTCCACAATGGCAGCGGCAGGGCGGAACTGGCCGCGATGATTGCCGGCCCGGCGAATCCGCTCACGGCCCGCGTCTTGGTGAACCGCATCTGGGATTTCGTCTTCGGACGTCCGCTCGCACGCACGACCAGCAACTTCGGCGCGATGGGCGAGAAGCCTTCGCATCCGGAATTGCTCGACGATCTCGCCGTTCGCTTCATACAGAACGGCTGGTCCGTGAAAAGGCTGGTGCGCGAACTGGTGCTGTCGGCGACTTATCGTCAGGACAGCTCGGGCAGCGAAGCGAATGCGCGGCTCGATCAGGCTAACACGAACTGGTGGCGCATGGAACGCCGCCGCATGAGCGTGGAGCAGTTTCGCGACTCCGTGCTCGCTGTCGCGGGAGTGCTCGATGGCGAAGGCGGCAAGTCCGCGAACATCGACAGCGCCGGCAACAACCGCCGAACCGTGTACTCCAAAGTCAGCCGCCGCGAGCTGAACAAGACGCTCATGCTGTTCGACTATCCGGACGCCAACGTCCACGCAGCGCGCCGCTCATCGAGCACCACGCCGACACAGAAGCTCTTCGTCATGAACAGCCCGTTCATGATCGAGCAATCGAGGGCGCTGGCGAAACGCCTCCTCGCACCAGGGGGAGATGCAAGGTCGCGCATCCGTGAGGCCTATCTACTGCTTTTCTCGCGCGAACCCGAGCCGATGGAAACCGAGTGGGCGGTCGATTTTCTGCGGGAGCCCGGCGCAGGCACGGCGATGTCCGGCTGGGATCAACTCGCGCAGGCGCTGCTGGCCTCGAATGAGATGCTGTATGTGGATTGAAAAGCGTGATCGCATCATGTGGACGCCCGTGCGACGTGCCAGAAAGCCGAAATGAATCCGCCGAAATTGAACCAGCGAGTACAAGCATGACCTGCCGCACATTCATCTGTTTCATGAGCACCCTGGTGCTCCCTATCATTTCACTTTCCGCCTTCGGGCGGGAAACCCTCGACATCTACTGGATCGATTCCGAAGGCGGCGGCTCCACTTTGTTCGTGACTCCCGCAGGCGAGGCGGTGCTGGTGGATACAGGGAATCCTGGAGGGCGGGACCCACAGCGAATTCGCAAAGTGGTGACGGAGGCCGCCGGGCTGAGCCGCATCGACCACGTCGTCATCACCCACTTTCACGGTGATCACATGGGAGGGCTTGCGGAGCTGGCGGAACTGATGCCTATCGGGAGCCTGTATGACAAGGGGCTGCCCGACACGAGTCCCGATCCCGGAGTGCCGCCGATCAAGTGGACGCTCAACAGCCGGCCATACCGCGATGCGAAGGTCGGCCGACGCATCGTCATCGCTGCCGGAGACATGGTGCCGCTAAAGCAGTCCGGCGGGCCGAAGGTTTCGCTGCGTTGCCTCGGTGCGAACCAGAGATTCATCGCCTCACCTGCGGGTGCGAAGACCAACCCGCTGACCGGCTCGGTGCCGCCAAAGGCACCTGACTCGTCCGACAATGCAAACAGCGTGTTGTTGCTGCTGGAGTTTGGAGGTTTTCGCTTTTTCGACGGCGGTGATCTTACTTGGAACATGGAGGAGAAGCTCGTGTGCCCGCACAATCTGGTGGGGGAAGTGGACCTGTATCAGGTGGATCATCACGGCCTCGACGTGAGCAACAATCCGGTGCTCATCAGAAGCCTCGCGCCCACGGTGTCGGTAATGAACAACGGTCCACGCAAGGGCACGAGCAAGACGGCCATCGACGCGCTCAAGGCGGCGCCATCCTTGGAGGCGATGTATCAGGTGCATGAGAACGTCCGGGATGACCGGGACAACAACACCGCGCCTGAATTCATCGCCAATGGCGGCGATCTGCCCGACAAATGCGAGGCGAACTACATCAAGTGCTCCGTGAGCGCGGATGCGGCGCACTACACGATCAGCGTGCCTTCGCGGAAACATGAGAAGACTTTCCTCACACGCGTGAGATAGCGGTGCCGGAAGCGTATGCCTCCGCATGATGCTTAATCGCCGCTCACTCCTCCAGCAGCTCCCCCTCGCAGCCATCGCTGGCAGTTTCCACATCCACGTCCGCGGTGACGGGACGAGGAAACCCTGGGTTACCGGCAATCCCGCAATCGACAAGCCGCGGGAGATTGCGCTGAATATTCTGAAACCCACGCAAGCGCAAATCGAGCATGCATGGGAGCTGCACTTTGGCTCACTGGTCTTTGAGTCGTATGGATTCGCGCCACGTTTCGCGATCGATGGCGAGGCCATCAACCAGGCGATCAAAGAAGGTGCCTCGCGCGATGAGATCGAGGATCTGCGTGAGAGCACAATGATGAACCGTGGCGCGACCAACGAGCGCGAGCGGAAGGAGTTCCTCGATGCCATGCGGGCCGCCGGAGTCACATGCATCTTCCAGAACGCGGGCGAGGAGGGGAGCGATCCCCTTCGCCTGCTCAAGCGACTCGCACATTTCACGAATGCCACGGATCTGATGAAACCCGCGCTTTCGAAAGTCGTAAGCGCCGGGGAAGTGGAGGCCGTGAAGCAGGCAGGCAACGTGTGCCTTTGTTTTACGGGCAATGGTGTTCCCTTGCGGCAACAATGGGACAGCGTGCGCGATGAACTGCGCCTGATTCGCGTCTTCCACGAACTGGGGATACGGATGATGCACCTGACTTACAACCGGCGGAATCCGATCGGCGACGGTGCAGGAGAGCCGCACGACGGAGGATTGAGCGACTTCGGCACGGCGGTGGTGGCGGAGATGAACAAGACAGGCGTCATCGTAGATGTAGCACACAGCGGCTGGAGCACGGCGCTCGACGCAGCGAGGGCGTCATCAAAGCCGATGGTGGCAAGCCACACAACCTGCGCCGCACTGCACAAACACTTCCGTGGCAAGCCGGATGACACGATCAAGGCCATCTGTGATACGGACGGGATCGTCGGAATCTGCTGCATCCCGCGGTTCCTGGGCGGCAAGGGGGATGTCACGGCTTTGCTTGATCACCTCGACCATGTCATCAGAAAATTCGGCGCCGGACACGCAGCCATAGGCTGTGATACCGCGTATGTCTCGCGCTTCGAGAAGGAAGAGCGCGCGAGAATCCAGAAGCGGGCTGACGGCTCGTCGTGGCTCGGCGGACCGGCGGACCGCTGGGAGCATCTGTGGCCAAAGGATGATTTCCAGACCACTCCCGAGGCGGAGCAGAGCGTAGCTTGGAGCAACTGGCCGATCTTCACCCTAGGCATGATCATGCGCGGCCACCGCGACGAGGACATCCGGCAGGTCATCGGCGGCAACGTGATGCGGGTGCTGAAGGCCAATGCCACCTGAGCCGAACGCGGCATCGCCGTGAAAGATGAAGACGGTTTTGCAGCACCGGCTTACCTGACCGATGAGGAAACCACCTCACGTGGTGTCTTCTCTGAGATCAGCTTGGAGGCATTGACCTCCACCACGCTCTGGCGACCAAGGAACTCCAGAAGGATGCGAACGCGTTCTTCACCGCTGTGGATGCTCTCAACAATCCCGGAGAGTCCACGCATGGGGCCCTCGGCGACCTCAACATTGTCACCAACCTTGATGCCGACCCTGATTTCACGCACCTCCGAATAGTCCATTTCCTCGCGCAGGCGTTCGATCGCCGCATCCGGCACGCACACTGGATGACCGCCAAATTCGATGATCCGGATCACATTCTGGCTGTGCCTTACTGCCCGGCAAGCTGTGGCCGCGTCGAATCGGGCGAAGAAGTAGCTCGGGAAGAGCGCCTCGACGAACCAGACCTTGCCGCGTTCCGTGCTACGCTGAAAACGGATGCGTGGACAGAAGGTCTCCACACCGTTGACGTCTCGCAGCACCGCCGCCGCGGAGTGCTCGCATTTGGGTTTGGTGTGGACGCAATACCACTCGGGCCCAACGTTCTTCATCTTCAGGTAATTCGCACCAACCGTGGCACACATCATCGGACGGGCAACCCAGAATGAAAGCCGTGACGATCACCCAAAACTCAAACCCTCCCGATCAAAACTGAAACCCCGCTCCAGCCGAGGCAGGAGCGGGGTTCAGCAACAATACTCAACACCAATAACGAAATCTTACTTCTTTTCCGGCGATGCCGTGCTCTGAACCGGAACCTTCCCTTGGGCTTGGTCTTGTGGTGGCACGCGGAAGAGTTTGCCCGTGTAGGGGCACTTCACTTCCATTCCGACGGGGAGTCCCGTCACATCTACGAGCTGATGCTTCGCTGCATACGGGCTGTTCACAAATCCGGGTCGGCCGGAGATTGGGGTGCCGAACGGGATTTCCTGCGACTCTGCTTTTGCCGGCGGAGTCGATGCAATAGGAGTGGCCTGAGGCTTGACTTGAGTCTTCGCTGGAGCAGCAAGCACCGGGCTCGGGGGATCCGAGGGTTGCGGCTTGGTCATTGAGGCCACGGTCGCTGGCGCAGCCTGCACCGGGCTGAGTGTGGGTGCGACGATTTTGGGTGCCTCAGGTGCAGGGCTCGGGATTGCGGGGATCGGAGCGGCGGCGACCTTTGGCTCCGTGGCACCAGCAGCGCCGGATGGCACAAGAAACGGCTTGTTCGTAAACGGGCACACGACTTTCGAACCGGCGCTCATGCCCCTTACGTCAACCAAGCGAGGCGGCGAAGTGTAAGGTGTGCGAACATAGCCTGACAGCCCCGGTACCGCCTGCGCGACCGGCAGGCTCTTGGCATCGATCATCGCCGGGGATGGCGTGGTGTTCACAACAACGGAGGGAGGCCCAATGACGTTGCCGGTGCTCGTGGAGGAGGCGACCGAACCCGAACTCGGCACCTGTTGCTTGTTGGTATGCGCCAGCATCTGCTGACTGCCCTGAGTCGGCGCAGCAGATGGCGAAGGCTCTCCGTTCCACTGGGTGGCGACGAACGGAATCAACCCATCCCGCTGAATCTGCCTCCACGCCTCGCGTGGAGGCAGGCTGCATGAAGTCACGGTGACCACGGCAATGGTCCCAGCGGCGAGGAAGCGAGGTTTGTTTGACATAGTCGTAGATTAGTTGCGAGAATATTTTTGAATTCGCGTCGCAATTCTAAACAAGTTTTTAGATTGGGCAACAACAATCACTCAAAATTACCGAATTTTTCAATTCGTTGGCTGTTATTCATAATCAGCAGAGTGGTTGGTGCGTTCGCTCTGCTTCATTGCTCGCGACGGCTGCCACTGAAGAAATTACTCCATACTCGTGTCCGCCAAATGCTATCATACAACAATGAGATGGAGAATTGTTGCCGTTGGAAAACCAGCTCTCCCGTGGGCTCGCGATGCGGTGTCGGACTACCAGTCACGAATCAACAGAACCACGAAGATTGAGTTGATCTATCTCCGGGACGAGGGCCGTGATCGCACCGAAAGGGCCATGCTTGCACTTGTGGAGAAGTCCTTGTGCGTCGTTCTCGACGAGCGAGGAAAGCACATGCGAAGTACTGCCCTCGCAAAATGGATCGAAGATCAAGAACTAACCGGCACAAAGAATGTCAGCATGCTTATCGGCGGTGCCGACGGACTGGGCGAGAGAATTCGGTCCGCAGGCCACGCGGTGTGGGCACTGTCTCATTTCACCTTGCAGCACGAACTCGCACTGGCAGTCTGTCTCGAACAAATTTACCGGGCTTACGCGATCATTCGGGGAGGTCCCTATCACCGCGAGTGAGGGCACTTCGGGTTGCCCCGAAATCGTTCCTGCATACCAAGATTTTCGGCAGCACGCGCGGTTTCGCCTTGTTGAGAAGGTTCGCGGTAATTAGATTCACAATTATAAAATATTTTGCCCATGCCGCCTCCGCCCTCATCAGTTCTCCGCACCGTCGTTCAACCGAGGCAAACCCCGAGCACCGCGCCCGATTCCGCGATGAGCGTGGATCGTGCCCAGGAACCAGAACCTCCGAACGATCGCGAGGGGCAGCTTTCCCTCCTCGTGGAAAACGCTCCGGTTGCCCTGTCGATGTTTGACGAACAGATGCGTTACCTGGTTGCAAACCGGCTTTGGATCGAAGAGTTCGGACTTCAGCATGTCCAGCCTCTGGTAGGAAGAAGTCAATACGAGATTTTTCCGGGGCTTCATCCTGGCTGGAGACAGGTCTATGATCGCGCGTTACAGGGGCACATCGTCCGCAGCGAGCATGATGCAATCAGCGGCCAGGATGGGAAACCAATCATTTATCGTTGGGAAGTCCGTCCGTGGAGACGAAAGGGTGACGCCTCAGTGGGCGGGCTCATGGTCATGTGTGAAAAGTTTTCGACAGACCTCGCACCAGCGGTGATCTCGAGACCGGAATCCTCGTCAGAAACAGTACTGGCGGAGTTCCTGGCCGAGTCAGCGCTACCAGTAGTGGTCCTTGATTTTCAGGGAACGATTTTGCACGCAAACTCTGCAGCGGCCGCCGCATCGCTTGCACGGGGAATTCGAGAAGGTGTCACGACGTTCTGGGAGGCATTCGGTGACGGACGTGACGACACTGCGCTGCGCCATCAGACTATGGCGGCTGTTGAGAGACTTAGCTACCAGACGCCGCCTGGAGGCGTGCAGGTGGTGACCGCCATGCCGGTTGAACATGGGAGCGAAGACAGCTCGCATTCAGTCGAAATGCCAGCGCGTTGGGTTGTATCTCGAGCCGGGAGGCAGGAAACCGGAAGACTCGTCGCCGTGGCAATGCCGGGTGGGTCGCCGTTCGAGCCGGGACCGGTGGACTCGGAGGCACGACGGGAACCTTCCGTTCCGCCTGGGCAGAGTCCGACCCGGCCGCCGTCGCAAGGCATTCCAGAGGCAGCAATGTTGATCGAACTGCAAGAGGATCTCAATCGGGCGCACCAAGAGGCGGCCGTATTGCGCGAGGCCGAACAAGCGTTTGCGAAGCGCGAGAGCCGTCAGCGCGCGGTGTTGGAGTCGCTTCCCTGCGGGCTGCTCGTACTGGATGAGCGTGGCACTCCGATCTACCAGAATGAGAACGTTGTCGCGTTGCTCGGGCGCAGCATACAACGAGGAGAGTCAGTCGAGCAGTGGCTCATGCCGGCCTGTCATGGTGAAGATCACAAAGCAGCCGTCGCGCGCATCTGGGCACAGGACATTTGGAGCAGGCAACTCAAAAAAGTCATTTCCCTGGTCCGTGCGGACGGCCTTGTTAGGGAGATCGAATTCAGGCCCGTGACGTTACCGGGTGGCGGTGTCCTGATCAATGTGACCGACGTCACCGATCAATGTCGCATTGAGGAACAACTACAGTCATCAGAGGCGAAGTACAGGGCGTTGCTAAACGAGACTTCCGCCGCAGTCCTCCTCACCGACGCTACAGGTGGGGTGTTTGATGCAAACCCCGCTGCCGAGCGGCTGCTCGCACGCTCGAAGGCCGATCTCCGGCGACTGTTGCTTGGAGACTGGTTGGAAGCGGAAAGTCTTGCCGCGCGGAAGGCGACGCTGCATTTGATGCACGAGACTGGCCGGCATTCTGGTGTGTTGCAGGTGTGTCTGGTCATGCCGGATGGCAGGACTGCACCCGTCAGCATGAAACTCGCCTTGGTGGCGAATAGCGATGGCCAACCGCACAGCGTCATTCATCTCCTGGAGGAAGATGATCCTGCCGACCGTCAAATCGCCCACGAGTCGAGAGAAGCTGCCGATAGCAGCTGCGAAGTACCAGCCAAGGTCCAAGCGCTAAATGCACCGATGACCAGGCCGGCTGTCACCGTCCGCTACTTGCTTCAGACCGATCCGGGAGGCCACATTGCAAGTTGGTCGGCCGATGCGCGAGACCTGTTCGGTTTTGAAGCAGTCGAAGCGACGGGAAACTGGTTGCACGGGCTTTTCCGGCCCTCCGATCCTTCTGGATTCTACTCCGAACTCCAGGCTTGCGTCACCCAGCCTGACGCGGCGGTATTATGGTCATTCTTCGGAAAGAATGGCCGACGGGGGTCGGCGAGGTTCTTCGTGAAACCGTCTGCGAGTGGCGGCATGGCAGTCGATCTTTATGAAGAATGCGCGACGACAGACATGCCGGTACCGCCTGCCTATGCGCCTACGGCATCGGCTCCGCGCGCGCTTCTGGTCAAGCCCTCGCAGCTTTGGCCTGTGGCCGATCTGGATCGCGAGAAGCTACTTTTGAGTGAAACGCATCACCGCATCAAGAACCATCTCCAGATCATATCGAGCATGTTGAACCTGCAGCTTAATGCGCTCGCGGATCAAGGTGCCCGTTCGGCGTTGCGGTCGAGCCAGAATCGCGTGCGTTCGATCGCCGCGCTTCATCAGCACCTCTACCAGCTTGCGCTCGGCGAAGGGCCGGGATTCGACGAATTCGCCCGCGGCTTGGCACAACGCCTGCGTGAATGCTACGAGGTGGCCGAAGATCAGGTCACGCTGCAATTGCATATCGAAGGCGGCCACTTGCAGCAGGAGTGGATGATGCCGCTCGCGCTTATTCTGAACGAAACGCTCTCGAATGCCTTTGAGCACGCCTTCCCGACCGGCAGAAAGGGATCCGTCATGGTTCGTCTTACGTTCAACGATGGCATGGGTGAGTTCGATGTCAGCGATGACGGGGTTGGTCTGCCTGAAGCGTTCGATCCCTCCATCGCCCCAGGTTTGGGTTTGAAGATTTTGGGAGTCTTTGCCGATCAGATGCGCGGCGAGTTGCGCCTGTCGGCGACATCTCCGGAAGGGGGCACCAAGTTTAATTTGCGTTTTCCTATGGCATATGTTGATAATTAGAATTATTGTCCGAGGTTTCGTGGAATGAGCGCTCTGGACAAAATTCGAATACTGATCGTCGAGAATGAAGGCTTGGTTGGCTGCGACATGGCGGCCACGCTGGGAAAACTTGATTATGACGTGGTTGGTATTTGTGCTTCTGGAGAAGAGGCCCTGGAGAAATTCGACGAACTGCACCCGGATCTCGTGCTCATGGACGTGCATCTTGCCGGCCAGATCGACGGCATTGATGCGGCGCGCAAGCTGCACGAGAAAGGCCCCGTGGCGGTTGTTTACGTCACTGCTTGCGCAGACTTGGAGACCGTCGCCCGTGCGCGCGAGACTCAGCCGCACGGCTACCTGCTCAAGCCGTTCAACGAAGACGAGCTGCGCCTCACTGTCGAAGTTGCCGCCACCCGCTACCTGGAGGACATTGAACGCCGCCGCCGTGAGCACAGCTATTTTGATGCCTTTCAAAGCCTCGCCGATGGCGTCATCGCTGCCGATCTCGCCGGCGTGGTGACATTTCTCAATCCAGCCGCAGCACGAATCACTGGCTGGATGCCACAAGAAGCCGTGGGCCGCTCTCTCAACGAAATCTTCCGCATCTTCCTCCCTGGCGGCGAGCAGGCTGAGATCAAGCTTGCCGACGAGTCTGGGAAGACGGAGGAACGCACCGTCTGGCTCACCACCCGACACGGTGAACGCGTGGCCATTCAGGACCGCACCGCCGCCATGCGCGATCAGAGGAACAGCCTCTCGGGCCTCATCATCCTCTTCCGCCGGCTCGCTCCACCATCGACTGCCGAAGCCCAGGCAGAGACACCATCGGACGCCTTGGCCGTGTCCATCGATCAGGCGTTGCCGATTCCCGGCCAGCAAGTGCTCGCTTCGCCGCTCACGGCCCCGCTCACAAAACCGGCTATGGCACCCGCAGCCGGTCCGGCACCCGCCCCGCTCATTGACGTCGTCGAGAGCATTTCGGACCCTCTCATTGCGCTCGACGGACGCTGGCGCCTCATCTACGCAAACGGCAGCGCTCAGCGCCTCTTCGAGAAAACCCGCCAGGCGCTGCTCGGCACCAATTTCTGGGAACTCTTGCCCGCCGCCACCCGTGAAGCTCATCACGAAGCCCTCGCCCACGCGATGCTGCACCGCGAGGCTGTGAACCGCGAACTCTACTTCGAGGAAAAGCAGGCATGGCTCGAGTTGCGCGGCTATCCGTTTGGCGAAGGCCTGCTGCTCCTTGTAAAAGACGTCACCTCACGCCGTGAGGAGGCCGAGAGGAAGAGCCGCATGGATCGTCTCGAATCCCTCGGCCTGCTGGCCCGCGGCTTCGCGCACGACTTCAACAACCTCCTCACCGTCCTCCTCGGCAATCTCTCCCTCGCCGAGATGCGCCTGCGCGGCAACACCGAGCGCGTGCCCGAGCTACAGACGGCGAAACAGGCCACACTCCAGGCGCAGAGTCTCGTCCAGCAGCTTCTCACCTTCGCCCGTGGCGGAGCACCCATCAAAAGGCTCACCAGTTTCAGCGAACTCATCGAAAAATTCTTCCAGAATCACTCGCGCGCCAACCAGATCCAGTATCGCGTCGAAGTTCAGGACGGCGTGCCGGGCGTCGCGGTCGATCCCGCGCAAATCCGCCGCCTGCTTGGCAATCTGGTGCGCAATGCCGAGCAGTCGATGCCCGCCGGCGGCGAGATTGTCGTCCGCTGCTTTGCTCCCGATCCGTCGGAGATGTTCCCAAATGAAATGGTCCTCGACGCCCCGGTCCAGCCTACCGGCGTGGTCATCGAGGTGCAGGACAATGGCGAAGGCATCGCCCCGGAGCACCTGCCACACATCTTCGAACCCTACTTCAGCACGCGTAAGGCGGATAATGCCACCGGCTTGGGTCTCACCGTCTGCGAGTCCATCGCCAAGGCACACGGCGGCTCCATCTCCGTGCGATCTGATGCAGGCCAGGGCACCTCCGTCCGCTTCTATCTCCCGGTCGATTCGGATGGCGAGGAGGTCGATGCGCTGGGACTCAGCAAGGCATTCGACACTGCACCCGCCCCCTCTTCACGCATCCTCGTGCTCGAGGATGATCCGCTCGTGCGCAGTCTCATCACCCGCAATCTCACCAGCCAAGGCTTTGACGTGGGTGAGAGCGCGGAAGGATCCGAGACCGTGCGCCTCTACCAGGAGGCCATGCACGAAGGCCGGCCCTACGACCTCGTTGTACTCGACCTCTCCATCCCCAACGGCATGGGCGGTGTACGTGCCATGGAGAAGCTCCGTTCCTTCGACCCCAACGTCCTCGCCATCGTCTCATCCGGCTACTCCGACGATCCAGTAATGGCGAAACCAGCCGCCTACGGCTTTGCCGCCGTGCTGCCAAAGCCCTACGAGCCTGTCGATCTCCTGCGTTTGGTCAAAAACGTCCTCTCCGCCCGCGGCGTCAAGCGCGCAGGCTGAACGCCCTGCCCTGCAAAGAAATTCGACATGGCAGGGAGCGATCAATCCCGCACGACCGCAGCCTCAATCGCTTTTTTGAAGTCCGCGTAGGCAGCATCAAGTCCCGTGCGCAACGGCGTCCTTGCCTTCCAGCCGAACGAGCCGAGCAGCGACACGTCGAGCAATTTCCGGGGCGTGCCGTCTGGCTTCGTCGTATCGAAGCGCAACGCACCGCGGAAGCCGACCACTTCCTGAATGAGTGCGGCCAGCTCGCCGATGGTGACTTCCTGACTGGATCCCACGTTGACCCAATCCGGGGGATTCTCGACCGCGAGCAGATGCAGGCAGGCGCTGGCGAGATCATCGACGTGCAAAAACTCGCGCTTGGGCGTGCCGGTGCCCCAGATGGTCACGTCGCTCGCGCCGCTCGCTTTTGCCTCGTGAAAGCGGCGGATGAGGCCGGGAATGACGTGCGAGTTCTCGGGGTGGTAGTTGTCGCCGGGGCCGTAAAGATTGGTCGGCATGGCGGAGTGAAAGAGCGCGCCGTATTGCGAGCGGTAGTGCTGGCAGAGCTTCAGGCCGGCGATCTTCGCCAGCGCGTAGGCTTCGTTGGTTTTCTCCAGCGGACTCGTGAGCAGGCAATCCTCCGGCATCGGCTGTGGAGCCTCGCGCGGATAAATGCAAGAGCTGCCGAGAAAGAGCAGCCGCTTCACTCCGGCGCGATGCGCGGCGTGAATGAGGTTCGCCGCGATCATGAGGTTCTCGTACATGAACTCGGCCGGATACGCGCTGTTCGCGTGAATGCCGCCGACCTTGGCCGCCGCGACGATGACCACATCGGGCTTCTTCGTCGAAATGAAATCCTCGACCGGCTGCTGCCTCGTGAGGTCCACCTCGCTCCGCGAAGCCGTGATGATCTGCCGCTGGCCGCGTTTTTCCAATGCCCGCACCAGCGCACTGCCCACCATGCCGCGATGGCCGGTGACAAAGACGGAGTGCGAAGGCTGGAGAGTCATGGGCGGCGAGTATGGCGGAGGGAACGGGTGAGGCAACAGCGAAACCTTGGTGGCATTTGAGAAGTGGAAAACTGGAAGAATGGAGAGGTAATTGCAAAACCCATTCTCCTGCCACCATTCTCCTGTCATTCCAAACCATGATGACAGGAGAATGGGGGCAGGAGAATGAATTCAACAAATCTGACTTCCAAACTCCGAGGTTTTGCAACTGGCTCTGGAATGCTGGAATAGAACGCGCTTCTCCACCAACATTCCAGCTTTCCATCATTCCACCTCTCAATGCCCATCCTCGCCGCCACCACCATGCCGCCGCTGTTCGCGTTGCTCGCGATCATGCTCGTAGGCGTGGTCGTGGTGTCGCTGTTGCTCTCGCGCATCCGTCAGTCGCTGCTCGTCGGCTATTTCCTCTGCGGCGTTTTTATCGCGAACAGCGGAGTGCTGGCGTCACTCGGCTCGGCGAACACGGAGGCTGGAATCTCGCAGATGGCCGAGTTCGGCGTGATTCTGCTGCTCTTCACGCTGGGACTGGAGTTTTCCCTGAGCGAGCTGCGCTTTCTGCGACGGCTGGCGTTTGTGGGAGGCTCGGTGCAGATGGTGCTCTGCACACTGCCGATCACGGTGGCGGCTGTGTTTTTCGGCGTGCCTGTCTCGCAGGCAATCGTGCTCGGTGTCGCGATGGCTCTGAGCTCGACCGCGATCAGCCTCAAGACATTTCAAGATATGGAACTCAGCGGCAGTCCCGGCGCCAGGCTTGCGGTGGGTGTGGCGATCTTCCAGGACATCTTCGTCATCGCCTTCTTCCTCGTGCTGCCGCTGCTCTTTCCGGCGGCCGCTGGTGCGTCGGCAGGGATGATGCCCACGCTGCTGCTGCTCGTGGGCAAGGGGCTGCTCTTCGTGGGGTTGTCGTTTGCACTGGCCAAATGGGTGATCCCCCGGCTGCTGCACGCTGTGGCAGACACACGGAGCCGCGAGCTTTTCACTCTCACCGTCGTCGGGTTGTGTGTGGGCCTCGCCTTTCTCGGCGGCATGCTGGAGCTGAGCCTGGCTCTCGGTGCGTTCGTGGCGGGTCTGGCGGTGAGTGACTCGATCTACCGCCACCGCATTCTCGCGGACGTGATGCCGCTCAAGGATTTGTTCCTCACGCTCTTCTTCGTCTCCGTGGGCCTCATGATCGATCTGCGCGTGGCGCTGCGCTGGTGGCCGCAGATTCTGCTCGCGACGACGGCGCTGATGTTTTTCAAATCCACCATCATCACACTTATCGGCCGCGGTCTGAGTCTGCGTACACGGCCGGCGCTGCTCGGTGCGCTGAGCTTGTCGGGCGCGGGCGAGTTTGGCCTCGTGCTGATGCAACGGGCGGGTGAGTTGCAGCCGTGGTCGCCTGCCGTGCAGCAGGTCATGCTCGCGAGCACTGCGCTCTCGATGGGCCTGATTCCTTTTGCGATGAAAATGGGCGATCCCATCGCCGATCTGCTCAAGCGTCTCGGCCTCTCTGGCAAGGCAACGCCCATGCCGCTCGACGTGAAACCCAGCGAGCGCATCAAGGCCATGAGCGATCACGCCATCGTCTGCGGCTACGGCCCCGTCGGCCAGCGGCTGGTCGAGGCCCTGGATGAATCGGGCGTGCCGAGCATCATCGTTGATCTCAATGCCGAAACCGTGCGCCGCCTGCACAAAGCAGGCCGTCAGGTGCTCTTCGCCGACGCAGCGCACAGCGAAACGTGGGATCTCGCCGGCATCGAGCGCGCACGCCTCATCGCGTTTACCTTCCCCGACACGAACACGACCACCGCCGCCCTGCCGATCATCCTCCAGCACAACCGCGAAGTAACCGTGATAGCCCGCGCGAAGTTTGCGCCTGAGGCCGAAGCGCTCCTGCAAAAAGGCGTGCACGCCGTGATTCACGACGAAGCCGAGAGCGGCCGCGCCGTCGTGCGCGAGGCGCTGCATGTTTATGAGGAAGGGCAGGACAGACGGACTTGAAATCGCACAATCGCGGCGGAAACGCTGAACTAATCGGCACGGACGAAGCTTGCAAAGCTGCATAAAGCACTCGTCTGGTGGGCGAACTCGCCAGCATGGAACATCAAGGCTACTTTGCCCAGGCCGAGTAAGCCCGGAAGAAGAAAATCGCCCGGCGCGACACTTCGAAGAACAAGACAAGCGAGCGCGACCCGGAACAGGAGTGCAGCGGAGATAGCCAGCGTGACTTTGCCTTTGAACAATGCTGGCAAATGCACCAGACAAAGAAAAGCAACCGGTGGCATTTCGCCATGAAGGCGCACGAGCTGTTGCACGGCCAGGAGCAGACCTCCAGCCAGTCCTTCATGCCGCATACCCCATTCATGAAATTGACGCAGGCCTTCTCGGCGATGATGTAGGTCAGGCTGCGCTCCTCGAACGCGCTCAAAATGTCATTGGTGTAAGTGCCGCAACCGAGCGGCGAGGCAGCCATCCGCAGGCTGCCACAAAGCGGTGAGCGCCGTGAGGCGGCGGTTGAGCCAATCGCCGGGGTGCAGCCACGCTTTGGCCACCATGCGCGTCTGGCTGATGAAGGCGATGAGCGGATGGCGCAAGTTGCGTCCCTTGCAGTTGGGGTTTCAGCCTTTGGCTGATCCCCGCCGGCTTCCCTTGCGGATGACGGCGGTGCTGTCGAAGTCCACCGTCACCGCGCCGATGTTGATCTGCTCGAAGAACCAGCGCTGCAAGGCCGTGAACACGGCCGGGTTGCGTGCCAGTGAGAAGCGCCCGAAGAACTCGCTGTAGTTGCTTTGGCTCGGCTGGCGCATGTAGCCGAAAATCGCGGCGAGCGTCCCGTCCTGCCGCAGCAAGTCGCAGTCGATGTAGTGGCTGGCTCCCGTCCAAATGCCCATCCAAAAGCCTTCGATGACGTGGACCGGACGTCGGCGCAGTTGGAACCGCCCCCGGGGCAAGTCCAGCGTGACGAGATGCTCGCGGATACCCGTCCGATCGACAAAGCGCTTCATCAACGCCAAGTCGCCAAAGGGCGTCACAGGCTTGCCAGAGTATTCAACCGGCAGGTTCACCATCCTGGTGGTTTTGCCATGCTCGTCAATCCCCCCACCTGACTGGCCTGCCGCTCTCAACTGAATTTTCGCGGCATGATTCGGGTTGAACGCATCCGATCCGAACATCTGACTTCTGAGAATAGCCCAAGGACACAGCGTGCCGGTGGTGCGTGGTTTTCAACGTTCCATCGAGGTGCACTCTGCGAACGAAAGCTGTACGCCTCTCCCGGCGAACCCTGGGAACTGTGGCTCCAAGCTGGGCTTGTTCCGGAGTCTCTCTCAGTTTTGTGAGTCAGAAAACATGAGAATAACAAAATTAAGGTTGTCCAAACAATCGGGATTTGCTAAAAATCAAATATTTCCGCTATGGCACTTCCCACAACTCCCGCTCAAGACCCCATCCAGCGGCAGGATCATGCCGTGGAGCAACTTAAGATCGCCAACTATTACCTCCGCGTGGCCCTCGACCAGGTGCCCGATGCGGTCGTCATCTTTGAAGCCCAGCCGCTCGAAGGCACGGGACCCCGGGTGATTTTCAGCAACACTCCCGCAGCCTGCCTCACCGGCGCTGATCCCGGAAAAGGGCTGCGTGGTCTACAGCTCAACGACCTGATGGCGACCGAAGCCGAGACGCACAAGCTTCTGAGTGCGCTGCGGGACGCGGCAAGCGACGGGTCCGCCGATTGCGAATGCGAGATGCAAACGCTCTACGACACCGCGCCGAAACGATGCCGTATGTCGATCCGCGCCGTGGCGAACAGCATGAAGAAGCTGCTGAACTTCACGGTCACGTTCCACGCGGTGACGCAGCCAGCCGTGGCCGCCGTGCCGGCTGCTGCGGAAAAGAAGGCGGACGACCTCGACGCCCAGGCTGAACGTCTGCGCACGGAGAATTTGGCGGCACTTGCCCAGGGCATCGCCCACGATGTCAACAATCTTCTCGGTCCGATCGCCGCAAGACTGTCGGAGATCATTCCGGCACTGCCGCCGGACTCCTCCCTCGCTGAACAGCTCACGCTGGCATTCGCCGGCGTAAAACGGGCGAAGATATTCACCAGTCAGGTCGTCCGCGCCTGCAAGGCCCAGTCAGGGAAGCGCGAACCTGCCGATCTCGGTGTCATCATCCCCGACACCGTTCAACTCTCCCAGGCCGGTGCCAATGTCTCCGTGAGGACCCATGTGCCCGACGACCTCGACTGGCCCGTCGCAGATTCCGTACGGATCAGCCAGGTGATTCAGAACCTCGTGATGAACGGCATCCAGGCCATGCCCCACGGCGGCTACATGGATGTGGAGGCGAAGAACGTGAACATCGCCCCCGGCAAGGATTTCGTTTTGAAACCCGGCCGCTATGTCGAGGTCATCGTCCGGGATCGAGGCACGGGCATCGCCCCCGAGAATCTCGAACGGCTTTTTCACGAGGTGTTTTCCACCAAGGCCGACGGCAACGGCATCGGCCTCACCACCTGCAAACGGTTTGTCGAGGAAAACGAAGGTGATATCCGGGTGACCTCCAAGCTCAACGTGGGTACTGAATTCCGCGTGCTCCTCCCCTCGGTGCCACGTCCCGCCTCGGCATTGCCGAAGTCGAAAGCCAGCAGTTCGGCCTCACCGCTTCCATTGCAAATGGGGTCCGGCACCGTGCTCATCGTCGATGACGAGGATGAACTCCGTCGCATTGCCGCCGCCATCCTGCAGCGCTGTGGCTATCAGGTGTTCCATTGTGACAATGGCCAGGAAGCAGTCGAAACCTACCGCCGCCTCGCGCGGCAGGCGGGTGCGCCCGATGTCGTGCTCATGGATCTCACCCTCCGCGGCGGGATGAGCGGCACTGAGACCACGGCGGAGATACTCCGCTTTGATCCCGACGCACGCGTCGTCGTCACCAGCGGCAGCGTCAGCGAGGATGTCCAGATGGCATTTCTAGAGCAAGGCTTTGTCGATGTCCTCTCGAAGCCCTACGAGGCTGGAGAGCTGTCTCTGATGGTGAAGAAGGTCGCTTCCATGCCGGCTGCCGCGCGGCGGGCATGAGAATGACCCATTTCATGAACTTGCACGCGGGACGGCCCGGCTGACCGCCGCGCCCGGGGCTTGGAGATGAAACCGGAATCCAGCCTCCTGTCCTGAAGTCCACACGGTCGCGCCGACCTTCTCCGTTTCGCCAGCCTCAGGACTCGAACCTCACGCCGGACGGATACGATCCCAAGCTTCGGATGGACGCGGCCTCGGCACCTGCCTTGAATAGCGCTTCTGCCACCCGCGGCTCCGCGATGGAACCTTCCACCTCGACGTAAAACTTGTACTTGTTCGGCTGCCCGCGAATCGGGCGGGACTCCAGCCGTTTCATATTCACGCCCGCTTCGGCCAGCGGCGTGAGGAATCGGCACAGGCTGCCCGGCCGATCGGGCAGCTCCACGACGAGCGCCGTGCGATTGTTCTGCGTGGACACCTCGTTCGGGGTGTGCGCCAGCAGGAAGAACTGGGTGACATTGGGCACCTCGCCCGCGATGGGAAAGTGCAGAACCTCGATGCCGTGGCGCTCCGCATTCTGCCGCGGCCCGATGGCTGCGGCGTTTGGATCGATGGCTGCCTTCGCCGCAGCTGCAGAAGTGCTCGGCTCGCTTTTGCGTCGCGCATCCGGGTGATGCCCGCGCAGCCATTCGTCGCAGTGGAAGAATGGCATCGGGTGCGAATAGATTACATCGATACGATGACCACCGTGTCCGAGCAGCGCCAGCTTCACGTCCAGGGTGAGTTCCTCCACGATGTTCAGCCGGCAGCGCTCATCGACGAGCCGGTCCACCGTGTCGATGATGAAGCCGCCGGACGAATTCTCGATGGGCACGATGCCGAGCGCCTGCTGCTCGGAGTGCAGGAAATCAAAAACTTCGCCGACATTCCCGAGCAGCTTCACCTCCGCGTCAGGAAAACGCTTCTCCGTCAGCAAGTGCGAGAAGCTCCCGTCCGGTCCCAGACAGGCGATGAGACTTGAAGATGCTGGAGAGAGATTCCCGCTCATGACTGCAAAGCACCCACATGCTTCCGCCGCATCGTGCGCGGGTCAAGCGCCCCGGCGTCCCCGTGCTTCACTTTGCATCGACCTGCGTCACCTGGCTTTCCAAATGCGGACGTCGTCAAAGAGCACGCCTTTCCCGTTCACGGTGAAGTGGAAGCTGCTCTTCGTCTCGTGCGCGAGCCCTGGCGACTTCAGCTGGCCGAGGGGCTTGCCGTCGTAGCAGACGCGCATCTGATCGCCGATGACTTCGATGATCACATCGTGCCACTTGGCCCCGTCGAGATCCATCTTCACGACCGAACTCCGGCCCACGAGCAGCTTCGCGATCTCCGCCTTCTTCGACGGGTCCTTGCGCATGGCGTCGATGTCGTTCCTCATCGCTCCTTCTTTGTCGTCGCCCAGAAGCGTCTGTTTCGGGGTGAAAGCCACGCGGCAGATGTGCCCCGCGTGCGAGCCTTTGAACTTTTGATCGTCAAACACCGCATTGAAGCCGGTGGAACCATCAAGCTTGAATTTGAATTCGACGATCACGTCCTTCATCGGCCGGTACACACGCCCGACCGCACCATGATCGTCCCGCGTCTGCCAGCCCTTCAGCGTTCCCTTTTCGACCGCGAAGGAAGGGATCAGCGGCTTCCATTCGCCCAAATCGTTGCGCTCGAAGTCATCGGAGAACAGCATCTCGCCCTTCTGAGCGAGCGGTTGTGAAGGAGCGTCCGCGGCGTGCAGGAGGCTGCTGACTAACAAAGACAAAGCGATGGCGATGGATGATTTCATGGGGCGGGTGCAATCATACGCACTCGTCGCCAACTTCATTGCCTTTGCCTGCTGCCCTCTTGCAGTCTCCAGGCTCCCCACCACGAGAGATGACGACTGCTATTGTCCGTGCCGCAGTCTTCGCTAGTCTCGCATGATGCCACCGCCTTCACGTCGCCCCACCAGCAAACTCCGCGGCATCGTGGAGCGGGTGGTGTTTCACACGGAGGACACGGGCTACTGCGTCCTTCGGGTGCAGCCGGAAGGCGCGCGCGAGGTGGTCACCGTGCTGGGCACGGCACCGCGCGTGGTGGCTGGCGAGCAATGCGAGGCCGAGGGGCAGTGGACGCAGAACGCGGAGTACGGGCGGCAGTTCAAGGCGGACGCGCTGAAGCTCTCGCGACCGGATTCGCTGGAGGGCATCGAGAGGTATCTGGCGAGCGGGTTGATTGAAGGCATCGGCGCAAAGTATGCGAAGCGCCTCGTGGAGAAGTTTGGCAAGGACGTCTTCGAGATGATCGAAAACTACTCCGCTCGGCTTGAGGAAGTGGAAGGCGTGGGGCGGAAGCGGCGGAAGGAGATCCGCGAGAGCTGGATGAAGCAGAAGACGGTGCACAACATCATGCTCTTCCTGCATCAGCACGGCATCAGCACCTCGCGCGCACAACGGATTTTCAAGACGTATGGCGAGGAGTCGCTCGAAGTGCTGCGCGCGAATCCGTACCGGCTGGCCGCCGACATCGCGGGGATCGGTTTCAAGACGGCGGACGACATCGCTCGGAAGGTCGGCGTCGCGCGCGACTCACCGGAGCGGATCCGCGCGGGGATCATCTACGCGCTCGAGAGCGCGGCGGGAAACGGGCACTGCTGCCTGCCGGAGCCGATGCTGCTTAAACAGGCGGCGGAGCTGCTCGCTGCGGATGCGGCGCAGGTGGAGCTGCAGGTGGCGCATCTCGTCTTCGCGCAGGAACTCGTGCGACACGAGATCGAAGGGGAACCCTTTCTCTACCTGCCGCACCTGCGCTCGGCGGAGAAAAGTGTCGCCGACAAGCTGCGCTCGCTGGTTGCACGGCCACCGGCGTATCCGGTGATCGACGCGGACAAGGCGATCACATGGGCGGCGAAGAAAACCGGCAAGCCTCTAGCCGAGAGCCAGCAGCACGCAGTGCGCGAGGCTTTGCAAAACCGCGTGCTCATCATCACCGGCGGGCCGGGAGTGGGGAAGACGACGATCCTCAACACGATCCTCCACATCCTCGAAGCGAAGGATGTGAAGATCGTGCTCGCCGCGCCGACGGGCCGCGCGGCGAAGCGGATGAACGAGAGCACGCACATGGAGGCGAAGACGATCCATCGCCTGCTCGAATACCAGGGCGAGGGCCAGTGGGGCCGGCATCGCGGCCGTCCGCTGGAGGGCGATCTCTTCGTGCTCGACGAGTCGTCGATGATCGACGTGCGGCTGATGGCGCAGTTTCTTGCCGCGCTGCCGTTTGACGCGCATCTGCTCGTCGTTGGTGATGCCGATCAGCTTCCGTCCGTCGGCCCGGGCATGGTGCTTGCCGATCTCATCGCGAGCGGCCGGGTGCTGTGCGTGAAGCTGACGGAAATCTTCCGCCAGGCCGCGAACAGCCGCATCGTCACCAGCGCGCACGAGGTGAACCGCGGCCAGATTCCCGATCTCAAGCCACACGCAAAGAGCGACTTCTTCTTCATCGAGTGCACGGAACCGGAGGAAATCCGCGAGACGATCATCGGCCTCGTTCGCGACCGATTGCCGGCGAAGTATCGCTTCGATCCCGTGCAGCACATCCAGGTGCTGACGCCGATGAACCGCCACCTGCTCGGCACGCAATCTCTCAATCAGGCGCTTCAATCCGCGCTCAATCCGCCGAACGAACTGAAGTTCGAGATCGAGCGCTTCGGCACCACCTTCCGCGTCGGCGACAAGGTCATCCAGACGCACAACAACTACGACAAGGAGGTCTTCAATGGCGACATCGGCTACATCGTGGCCATCGAGACCGATCCGATGAAGCTGCAGGTGCGCTACGACACGCGCGTGGTCGATTACGAGCCCGGCGAGCTGGACGAGCTGCAGCTCGCCTATGCGCTCACGATTCACAAGTCGCAGGGCAGCGAGTTTCCGTGCGTGATCATCCCTCTGACCACGCAGCATTACGTCCTGCTGGAGCGCAGCCTGCTTTACACGGCGATCACGCGGGCAAAGCGGCTGGTGGTGTTGGTCGGCGACGAGAGAGCGCTGTCGCTCGCGGTGCGGAAGCAGGAAAACCGGCGGCGCTTCACCGGGCTGCGGGCAGAGCTGATGACTCCCGTTTGAAGACGCGCCGCGCGCCGGTCGGATGCTCCCGCCGCTCCCGGGAACTGGAGCGTCGCCGAGGCGACGCGGGCCTGCATGTGCCCTCTCTCCTGCATCAGCACGCAAGACCGCCAGTTTCAGCCAGGCAATCGCGTTTTCTCTCCGCCATGAAGCTCATCGCCATCTGCTCCGCACTTGTCATCCTCAGCACGCGCGCGCCTGCTCTCGTAGTCGAGACGAACTTCGAGGGTGCGTCCGCTGCCGATGTGAAGATCGACGAGTCTGCGCACAGTGTCAGCTTCAGACCCGCCGGTGATCCGATGCGCGGATGGCCATGCTGGTGGTACTTCAAGGTGAGCGATCTCAAGCCCGATGAAACGCTCACGCTGCGTCTCCGTGGTTCCTCCGCGCTGATGCCGCGCTCAGAGCCAAAGGCGCCGCTCGCCGCTTCGTGGGCGATGCCGGATCAGGCGACGTATTCCACCGACGGCAAAACCTGGCTGCACACAGAACCGGGCAAACGCGAGAAGGAGTGGATGATCTACACACTGAAGCCGGGCGCGGCGTCCGCCTTCGTGGCGTGGGGGCCGCCTTACACGCCGGAGACAGCGACGGAATTTGTGCGTGCGATGAGCGCGAAGTCGCCTCACGCGAAGGCACAGGAGCTTTGCCAGTCACGCGGAGGCCGCCCCGTGCCGATGCTGCGCGTGGCGGAGGGTGACCGTCCGGTGGAGAAGCGCTTCGGCGTCTGGGTCGAGGCACGGCAGCACGCCTGGGAGAGCGGATCGAGCTGGGTGGCGCAGGGTTTTACCGAGTGGCTTCTCGGTGCCGAAGCCGATGCCGCGTGGCTGCGGCAGCACGCGGAAATTTTCATCGTGCCCGTCATGGACGTGGACAACACCGCCGCCGGCAACGGCGGCAAGGACGAGCTGCCGCAGGATCACAATCGCGACTGGTCGGACGCTCCGCATTGGACCGAGGTGGCCACCGCGCAGAGGAAGATCGGCGACTGGGTGAAGCAGGGCCGCATGGATGTTTTTCTCGATTTGCACAACCCCGCGCCCGGCGACAAAAAGGCGTTCTTCTACGCGCTGCCAGCCGATCTCATGAAGGAGCCGATGCTCGGCCTGCGCGATCATTTCATCCAAGTGGCAACGCAGCGCATCGGCGAAGTCTTCCCCATGCTCGACGCGCCGAAGAACGACGGCCCAAAGTACCATCCGCTCTGGCGGCAGATCAGCGGCACATGGGTGAGCATGAACGGCAATCCGCACACCGTCGGCGTCTGCCTCGAGACGTCATGGAACACGCCGTCGAGCACGACGACCGGCTACCGGTCCGTCGGCACCAGGCTCGCGAGCGCGGTGCGCGCCTATCTCGGGGAGCGTCCGGTGCGGTAACGGGCGGGTGCGCCGGCACACCCTGCTTGCGGCAGGGTACGCAGGGCGTGCGTGCGGCCGCCGCCACGCACACCGTCACAATTCCGATCTACATGAGGACGGGCAGGCCGGACATCGTGCGCCATCTGGCACCCTTCGCAAAAGGGGCCTACGGCTTCACCGACTCGCTCACCCACCGGTCGTACCGCTCGCTCACATGCCCGGGCTTCACGGCCACGATCTCAGGTACCTCGTAAGGATGCAGCGCGCGGAGCTTCTCTTCAAACTCCGGCAGTGCATGGGCGGTCGTCTTGAATATGGCGAGCACTTCGGCGTCAGTCGTCACCTTGCCCTGCCAGCGGTAGATGGACTCGACGGCGGGGATGAGATTCACACACGCGGCGAGTTGAGATTCCACGAGCGTCGTGCCAATCTGCCGCGCCTTCTCGACATCAGGGAAAGTGGAAATCACCAGGAGAGTAGTCATGCCGGCCAGCTTATGAGATCTGCGTTCATCGACAAGCTCATCAAACGCATGGATCGCCTCGAACCCGGGGAGGTGCAGGGCGTGGTGCTCGAGCTGCTGCGCGAGAAAGGGTTGTTGGAAAAAGTCTTCGAGGCATTGCAGGAAGGCGTCATCCTGCTCGATACCGAAGGCAAGGTGACTTACGTAAACCGCGCGGCATGCCAGTTTTTCGGCATCAATGGAGAGCAGGCCATCGGGCAGCGCCTCGGTCAGGGCCTGCGGGATCTGGACTGGAACGAGCTGTTGAAGCCGGGCACCGTGGTCACGCGTGACATCGAGGTGCTCTACCCGGAGAACCGCTTCCTGAATTTTTACATCACCAGCATCGCCGATGACCAGCAGCTTGGCTTCGTGATGCTGATCCGTGATGTGACCGAGTCGCGCAGGCGCACCGAACAGCAGATCGAGAGCGAGCGGCTGAATGCCTTCACGCTGCTCGCCGCCGGCGTGGCGCACGAGCTGGGAAATCCGCTGAACTCGCTCACCATCCACCTGCAGCTCCTCGAGCGGCGCATCCGCAAGCTCGGCAAGCAGGGCGAGAATCTGCGGGAGCATCTCGATGTGGCCACGGGCGAGATCAAGCGGCTGGACTTCATCATCAGCCAGTTCCTCTCGGCCATCCGTCCCACGCAGCCGCAGATGCAGCGCGCGCGGATCAACGAGATCATCGAAGAGTCGCTCGCCTTCCTGAAGCCCGAGATCGAGAAGGCGAAGGTCGCCGTCACCTGCGAGCTGCGCGCTGACATGCCCGCGATGCCCCTCGACGCGGCGCAGATGAAGCAGGCGTTTTACAATCTCATCCGCAATGCCTGCCAGGCCATGCCCGAAGGCGGCAGCCTGAAGGTGGCGGGCACGTTCAATGACTTCGAGGTGCGTGTGAGTTTTGAGGACACCGGCAAGGGCATCAGCCCCGAGCAGATGGGCAAGCTCTTTCAACCCTTCTCGACCACACGCCCCACCGGCACCGGCCTGGGCCTGCTCATCGTCCGCCGCATCGTCCGCGAGCACGGCGGCGAGATCGACGTCGAGAGCCGCGAGGGCAAAGGCACGCGCATCAGCCTCTGGCTGCCGCTCGTGGAGAAAAAGGTGCGCTTGCTCGAAGGCGCCGTGGTGGACAGCCAGCCGGCCGAGCCCCAGCGCCCCGCCGTCTGAGTCGTCGGGAAACATCGCGGCTTGAAGCCCGCTGAATTGTGGGGCAGAGATGCCGCCCTTCGCAGCGCCATGACCACGTCTCGCTTCCTCACTCACCTCGTCGCAGTCTGCCTGGCCCTGGCTCTCCATCAGGGCGCCGCCTCCGCGCAACAATCCGAGTACATCATCGTCAGCGGCGGCCCCGCGCTGCGGCAGTGGGAAAATCTGCGCAAGCCCGGTGAGCAGCACGACCGCTGGTGGGGAAACTTCGTCCGCACCGCCCGCGTGCGCATCGAGGAGATCCAGAAGCAGCAGCCGCCCGGCACCCTCATCACCTGGCTCGTCTATCGCGATTCCTATCTGCGTCGCACCGCTGAGGACAAGCAGCCGCTGATCAGCAACGTCGAATCCGTTCGCGACAAATACAAAATCCGCCTCGTATGGTTTCACACCGGTGACGATGTCATCAACTACATCAACGGCGGCCTCAACCGCGGCAGCACCAAGATCAGCGGCTTCGAATACTTCGGCCACTCGAACAAGTTCTGCTTCATGTTCGACTACAGCTCCGACACCTACGGCGTGTCATCGTGCTGGCTGCACGAGGCGGATTTGAAGAAAATCCATCGCGGTGCCTTCGCCCGGAATGCTTACTGCCAGAGCTGGGGCTGTCACACCGGCGAGAGCATGAGCGCGCTTTGGAAAAAGGCCACCGGCGTGCCGATGGTGGGCGCCTTCGGCAAGACCGACTACTCCGACATGCATCTGCGCAACTGGCACGTCGGCCTCTCGCCCGGCAGCCACTGGCGCAAAGGTTGATCCGGCGGCATTTCTCCTTCGCGTCATGACCTTCACCGACCTCCATCGCATCTACCACCAGCCCTTCTTTGACCTGCTCAAGCAGGCCCGCGCCGTGCATGACGAGCACTGGCCCGAGAATGAAGTGCAGCTCTGCACCCTGCTCTCCATCAAGACCGGCGGCTGCAGCGAAGACTGCGGCTACTGCGCCCAGAGCGCCCGCTACTCCACCGGCGTGCAGCGCGAGCAGCTCATGGAAAAGGAACAGGTCATGGAGAAGGCCCGCGCAGCGAAAGCCGGCGGCTCCACGCGTTTCTGCATGGGCGCAGCCTGGAAGGGCGTGCGCGGCGGCACCGAGAAATTCGACCAAGTGCTCGGCATCGTGCGCGATGTCTCCACGCTCGGCATGGAAGTTTGCGTAACGCTTGGGGAACTGGGTGCTGACGAAGCCCGCGCCCTGCGCGAGGCCGGCGTCACCGCCTACAATCACAACATCGACACCTCGCCCGAACACTACCCGAACGTCGTCACCACCCACACGTTCGACGACCGCCTCCGCACCATCCGCCACGCACAAGATGCCGGCATGAGCGTTTGCTGCGGCGGCATCCTCGGCCTCGGCGAGACGCTCGAAGACCGCCTGCGGATGCTCGAGGTGCTCAGCAATTTCAATCCGCATCCAGAGAGCGTGCCGATCAACATGCTCATGCCCATCAAAGGCACTCCCATGGAGGAGAACGAGCAGATCGACACCTTCACGATGATCCGCATGATCGCCACCGCGCGCATCGCGATGCCGCGTGCCAAAGTGCGCCTGAGCGCCGGCCGCACCGCCATGAGCAAGGAAGCACAAGCCCTCTGCTTCTTCGCCGGCGCGAACTCCATTTTCTACGGCGACAAACTTCTCACCGCCGCCAATCCGCGCGCGAATGAAGACATGGCGCTCCTGCGCGATCTCGGACTCACCGCCCAAGAGCCGAATCCGCAAATGGAAGCCCCCGTCATCGAACACGACCGCCCGCTCGCGCCGACCGCGTGCTGCCTGTAGCGTGGCGCCCTGGGATACGCCACAGCACCGCACGGCAGCCATGCCATCGGCGGTTGTTTCAGAGCCTGTCCGGTAAATCACTCGAACCACGAGAACTCTACCCCCTCACCCCAGCCCTCTCCCACAGGGAGAGGGAGCAAAGCGAGCTGCTGCTCGAATGACAAAACACTATTTTCGCTGTGGCGCGGGAGCGCCCTCGTCTCCCTCTCCCCTGGGGAACCGAGCGACAGCGAGATGGCTGGAGAAGATGCTTCAAAAGAAGTCCAGCAAAGGGCTGGGGTGAGGGGGACGTCTCTGTTTGCTCTCACGCTTTCGTTTGCCTGGATATGATGATTCAGGGCATTTGCCGGACAGGCTCTCAGTCTTGGCGGCCCGTCAGCAGTGATGCATGGGTCGGGGACCACTCCAGGGCTTATGCATGAAGACTGCTCGAGCATCTTGAGCATCGGGGACACGCGGCATCGCATGGGGACAAGGCGTCCCGCCTGATGGCGCAGCCGTGACGGCCGCGCCCCATGCGGGTCACGCAGCACGACGACGCCAAGGCGCAGCTCCAGCTCGGGCGCGGCGCTGACATCGTTCTTGCTTGAAGGGTCGATGCTGAAGGCCTCAAAGCCCATGTTCTCTTGAGGTCATGGGCAGCCTGGATGCGGGCGTCGCACACCTGGTACGCGCCGTTGGCCGCGCCGTAGAAGGGGTCAAACAACCAGCCTGGCAGTTCGACGATGGTGCTGTCCTGCACCAGCACGCGTGAGCAAGGATCAAGATCCCCTGCGCAGGCACTTCCTCCTGCATCGAAGCAGCGACGCGCCTGTCGATGGCCAGGCGCGGCACGGTTTGGATCATCTGCAAACAAGGCTGCGCGAATCCCTCCGCCACGGACTGTCTGGAAGGCTGGCGACCCGAAGCGGTGTCCAGCGCCGTGGCGATGTCGTTGAAGCTGGCGGTGCCACCGAGGCATCGAGCACACAGCAAACTGAGCAGGGGGCGGCGGCGGTGATCTCTCCCGGCGAGTGCTGCTGCAAGCCTGTGACGATGGCGATCAACTCAAGCTCCTGGCCGGAGATGCCAAGGGCTTTGATGAACTGCGCCGCATCACGAGGTTCCTGGAGTGTCACGTCGGCAGCTTGGCCGGGGTCTCTCATTGACTCTCACTGACAGACCAATGCCTGGATTTCAAACATCCTAAACTTATCCTGACGCGCCTGCGCGCGAGGGACATGTCACGTTTTGGTTGCCGGTCTCGTTCGTTGTCCGCCAAACCCTGAGCGGGCCATCGAGTCAATTCTTCTTGCCAGCTTTTCCGGCGGCTTTTGCGCGTACCGGACCGGCGGGTGCAGCCGGTTCGCCTTTGGGCAGGGCGGTCTTCACTTTTTCCCAATCGGGGTTCAGCGTGGCCTCGGTGATCTTGATGTTGCGGAATTCGGCGGACTGGCCTGCTACGGTGAAGCCGGGTGCCATGCGGTCTTGTTTGAAGAGCGCATTGCTGCCGGTGGCGATGATTTCATCGACCTGGCCGAGCATGGTGTCGCCGACCATTTCCATGCGCACCTTGTGCCAGGTGCCGGGTTTGATGTCGGCCTTGAAGCGACCGAAGACCACGGCCTTGTCGGGGCCTTCGTGATCATTGTCGTCACGCTGCACCTGCACGTAGGTCGGAGCGATGATGATGCGCGCCATGTGGTCTTTCACCGCGTTTATCGTGAAGGTGCTGGTATTCGCACCGTCGAGCTTCACTTCGTATTCAGCGATGAAGTCGCCCAGTTTGTTGGGAAGTCTGGCCACGGCACCATGCTTGTCCTCGGGCTTCTCGGCTCCGCGAAGGGCGCCTTCGGCGGTGTCCCATTTTCCTTTCGCGGCCTTCCAGGGCGCAGTGAGGCCAGAGTCGAGCTTGTTCTCGTAGATCACCTTGCCCGGGACTCCGAGCATGGGCGCATCGCCTGCATGGGCGAATGTGAACGTGGCGGCCGAGGCACAGGAGAGAAGAATGCGGATGTTCATAGGCCGCAGAGAACGGGCCGCAACGCGGCAAATTTCAAGGAGACTGCCAGGGAACCGCGGCAAGAAGAGGCATGCTGCCGTTGCTTCCGTCAGGACCTGGCGGGGTTCGCAAGCTCTCCATCCACAGCCCCTGGCAGCGCGCCGAGACTAGGCGCATTCGTCGGGCACACAAGCAGGAATCTGCGGTGGCTCAAACTGAGGGTGCCTGCTCGCGCCGGATGGCGACGCCGATTACTTCTCGGCGAATTGCGCGTCGAAGATGATCTTGCTGGCCGGGAAGTCGATGCGCTTGACGTATTCGCAGCTTTCCTTCGCTCCGAATTCGCGGTCCATGCCACCATCTTCCCACTCGACGGAGAGGGGGCCTCCATAGTTGATGTCGTTGAGCGCGCGAATGATTTTCTCGAAGTTGATCATCCCGCGGCCGACGGATTTGAAGTCCCAATAGCGCTCGGGCTTGTGGAAATCGACGTGACCGCCGAAGACGCCCACGGTGCCGTCACCGATTCCCCAAGCCACATCCTTCATGTGCACATGGAAGATGCGGTCGGGGAAGGTGTAGATGAACTTTGTGTAATCGACGCCTTGGTAGCCGAAGTGGGAAGGGTCGTAGTTGAAGCCAAAGGCGGGATGACCGTCAACTGCCTCGATGGCGCGGCGGGCGGAGGCGATGTCGAAGGCGATCTCGGTGGGATGCACTTCAAGAGCGAAGCGCACGCCCTGCTTCTGAAACTCGTCGAGGATGGGCTTGAAGCGTTTGCCGAAATCCTTGTAGCCGTTCTCGATTTGTTTCGGCAAGTTCGGCGGAAAGCTGTAAACGAGGTGCCAGATGGATGAGCCGGTGAAGCCGTTCACGACCTTCACGCCAAAGCGCTTTGCAGCCTGCGCGGTCTTCATCATTTCTTCAGCAGCGCGCTTGCGCACGCCTTCGGGCTTGCCGTCCCCATAGACATAGTCGGGAAGTATCTGCTTGTGGCGTTCGTCGATGTTGTCGCACACAGCCTGGCCGACGAGGTGGGCGCTGATCGCGTGGCATTGCAGGCCGGCCTTCTTGATGAGCGCGCGCTTGGCGTCGCAGTACTTCTGGTCGGCCTTGGCAACTTCGAAGTGATCGCCCCAGCAACCAAGTTCCACTCCGTCGTAGCCGAACGACTTGGCTTTCTTGAGGAAAGTCTGAAGCGGAAGATCGGCCCATTGGCCTGAAAACAGAGTGACGGGGCGTGGCATGACAGTGTCTGGTTGAGTAAATGGAGATTGCCGCGCTCAGTGCCGGAGCGGCGGTGCTCCCGGCGCGCGGTGCGCTGATTGTTCTGCGGAGCCACGGTCTTGGCAATCAAAATCCTTGTCATCAAGCCTGGCGCTCAGGTCTTACGCACCAAAACCGTGGAAAATGAGACGTGCGGCTTCTGTTCTCAGGGAGGGGTCGAGAGCGCAATGTTTGCGCAGAGAGCGTATCGAGCCTTTGAGCGGGCTGCTCTTGAGCACTTTGGCAGAGAGTTCGTTGCCTTTCTCTTCGCAGACTTCCTGGTCGACGCTCAAACCGGCCTCGCTGGCCCAGGCTCGCAGGATGTGCAGGGTGCTCTTTCCCGTGGTGGTATCCTTGGCTCCTCGGCTGACTTTGCCGTCGATGGCGATGTGTTTGCCACTGAGTTCGCCAACCCATGGCTCAAGGATTCCCAGGAGCGCGTCGGGCCGCAGGGCGAGCAGGACGTTGCGCAACACGTCGTGGGAGGGAGCGCCGTTGGTCAGTGGCATGAACTGTCGCAACCACTGGAGCTGGGAACGTGCAAAGTCGCCCGTGTCGGTGTAGTCTTCACAGTCGCTGAGCATGGCGCAGAGGGCGATGAGCAGCACCTCGGGCAGCGGGTGCAGCACCCGTCCGAGCACACGAGAGTCGGGCAGGGAGTGGAAGAGTCCTTTGAGCCGTAAAACGCGGCGCAAGTCGTCGGTGGCTTCGGTGCTGGTCGATGAGGTTGTCGTGATAGGAGCCGGTTCCATTCACACCCTCATCAGTGGTCACGGCAATTTGTAGAGCGATCTTCTCGCCGCCAATTCACCATAGCCAGTACCGCATTTCATGCGTAGGCCCTGGGGCCGAAGGCAGGCTGAATGGCTGCTGCGTCGCCCGTGGGTTTCGTGGCCATGCCGCCAAGGCTCTCAGATATCGGCATGACCATCAATCCTTTTCCTCGCCGCTCCGGCGTCCAGGCGGCGGCCCGATCAATAACGAGCGGGAGGCCATATCCAAAGTTGCTGACAAGAAGCGCGCTTTTGGGCATTCTTGTCGGCGATTCGCCATGAAACAATGCTCCTTCGCAGTTTGGGTCGGATTGTCGGCACTCTTCGTGACGAACTTTTCCATCTCGGCTGAACCCAAAGATACAATTGGCAAACCAGCTAGTCGGCCGATTCGCGACGCGCCGTTTTTTGCGAAGCAGGCCAAGGAAGACGCGGAAAACTGGCGGATGTATTTGAAGAAGTTTTGTCGCGAGCCTGATCTCGAATCACTCAAGAGTGAAAAAGGCTTGGAGGTTTACCGCTTCATCTACCAGCCGTGTTTTCACCAGCACCTCTGCTTGACGGCGAAGGTGGTGGAAAAGAAGGTCGTTCTTGAGATCCGGCGGTTTTCCGAGAAGGGAAAGCTGGAGCTAAGCGGTTCGCTCGAGTTCGATGATCAGGCGGTCGAAGGTTTTCGTCGCGAATTCGGCAGACCGGAGATTTGCGATCCGCTTCGGGGGCTCACGGATTCACAGCGTGATAATCTTCCAATGGTGCTGGATGGCGCAACGTGGCACTTGGAGACGCTGCGAGACGGCAAATACACTCACGCCGCGCTGTATTCCCCTGATGCATTTGAGTCTCTCACCAAAGAGGAAAGGACAGAATTCAAAAGAGAGCGAGGCTTCGATGTGCCGGATCTGCGCGAGTTCGTGTTCAGTTGCCTTGAATTCGTCTCGCACTCGGGGCTGCCACTTGATGCAGTTTATTACGAGCCGATGCCTCGGGCCCGCAAGTGACAGGTGGTATCAGTTCACTTTCCCAACGCCACCGATGCAGCAGCAGGCGCGGCGAGCACCTTTTGCAGTGGACGGGGATACAGCCCGAGGATGAGGATGATGGCGGCGAGGGCGGTGGCGATCGCTTTGGAGGCGATGGATACCGTCACGGGCTCCTCGGTGGTGCCTTCGGAGGTGTAGATGGCGAGGATGACTTTGAAGTAGTAGTAGAAGCCGGCGGCGGCTCCGATGACGGCGCAGCCGATCACGCCCCAGTAGCCGTGATCGACGGCGGCGACGAAGACGAGCATCTTGCCGAGGAATCCGGCGGTGAGCGGAAGTCCAGCGAGCGAGGCCATAGCGATGGTCAGGAGGAGCGCGAGCAGCGGTGAGCGGCGGCCGAGGCCTTTGAGTTCATCGAGCGAATCGCCGATGCCCTGGCGACGCAGCACGCAGAGCACGAAGAAGGCGAGCACGGTCATCGGCAGGTAGGTCGCAAGGTAGAAGGCGACCACACCGCCGGAGGTGATATCGAAGCGGGCCGATGAGCGGCTGGCGAGCGCGAGCAGAAGGAAGCCGGCGTGCGAGATGCTGGAGTAGGCGAGCAGTCGCTTCACGCTCGTCTGGAAAATGGCGGGCAGGCTGCCGAGCAGGACGGTGATGGCGGCGCTGATGAGGAGGAGATTCGTGACTTCGCTGGTGACGCGGGAGCCATTGGCGAGGAGGGCATCGATCACGCGCGTGAGAACGATGAAGCCGGAGGCTTTTGAGCCGACGGAAAGGAAAGCGGTGACGGGTGTCGGCGCGCCTTGATACACATCGGGCACCCACATGTGGAAGGGCGCGGCGGCGACCTTGAAGCCGAGTCCGGCCAAGAGGAATGCGATGCCGAAGAGCAGCACGCTTTTGTTTACCGCTGCGTTTTGCACGCCCTTCGCGATGCCCTCGAAGGAGAGCGAGCCCGTTGCGCCATAGACCCATGCGGCACCGAAGACGAGCACGCCCGTGGCAGCGGCACCGAGGATGAGATACTTCACGCCTGCCTCGAGCGAGAGCGCGCTCTTGCGTGTGTAGGCGACGAGGACGTAGAAGGCGACCGTGACCAACTCGAGCGAGACGAAGACGGTGACGAGATCCTTTGCCGAGGCCATCCACATCATGCCGGTGCAAACGATGAGCGGCAGGCCGACCAGTTCGCCGAGTTTGCCATCGGCTGAGTAATTCGAGAGCGTGGAGTCGGACTCGGCGATGAGCCAGAGCACGAGCGCGGTGATGACAAGCGCGAAGGCCTTGTAGAAGAGCGAGAGCGTGTCGAGCGAGTAATACGGTGCAACGAACGCGGGCAGCGACGACTCGGCGTGCGATGCGCCGCAGAGCAGCAGCAACGCGACGACGGAACCCGCGATGCCGGTCCATGCGAGCGTGCGCTGCGAGACGGCGGGCAGGAACGCGGCGGCGAGGACGATCGCAAGGCCGAGGAGAGCGAGAAGAACTTCGATGGAGAAAGCCGACATATCGCGTGTGACTGGGTTTCGTGTCGTCCTCCGTTACAGGCCCGCGACCTTCGCGGCGGCCCACGCGGTTTTGATGAGATCGAGCAGCGTGCCGGGGCAGCAGCCGACGATGAGCAGCACGGCGGCGAGCAGCACGAGCGGGACGCGCTGGCTGAACGCCGGGTCCTTCATGTACAAACCGGAAGCTGCGGTGCCGAAGAAGATCTTGCGATAGGCGCGGAGCATATAGACCGCGGAGATGACGACGCCCCAGAGCGAGAGGATCGTGGTCCACTGCAGCGCGTTGAGTTTCTCAGGCGACCACAGTTTGGAATCGAAGGTGCCGAGGAAGACCATCACTTCGCCCGCGAAGTTCGCGAGGCCGGGCAGGCCGATCGAGGCGAAGGCGGCGAATGCAAAAATCACGGTGAGCAGCGGCGCGTGCGTGGCGAGGCCGCCGAGCTTGTCGAACTCGAGCGTGCCGAGCTGGTTTCTCATCCGGCCGCAGAGGGCGAATGACAACGCGATGGACACACCATGCGCGAACATGAGGACGACCGCGCCTTTGAGCGCCAGTTCCGTTCCGGCGGCGATGCCGAGGAAGATGTAGCCCATGTGCATCACGCTGGAGTTCGCGAGCATGTCATCGAGACGATCCTGATGGATGGTGACGAGTCCCATCACGAGGATGTTGCCCAGCAGCATGAGGAGCAGCGCCTGCTGGACCCATTGCGCCTGTGCGCCGAGCGGCAGCAGCGGCAGCGCGATGCGGAGCAGGCCGTAGAGACCGAATTTCTTCAGCACACCCGCGTGCAGCATGGCGACGGAGGTCGGAGCAGTCGCATAAGCAGGTGCGGCCCAACTGTGCATCGGGAAGAGGCTGACCAGCGTGCCGAAGCCGAGCAAAAGCACGAAGAAGATCCAGGCCTGCGTGGCGGCGGGAAGGCTGGCGGACTTGTGAGCGAGCGCCGTGACATCAAACGTGAGCGTCGGGCCTTCGCTGAGATTCAGCACCAGCGCGGCGAGGCCGGCGAGCAACACGAGGCTGCCGAGGCCGAGGTAAACCGTGATTTTCCAGGCGACCGCACGGCGCGTGGCCTGATCGCCATGACCATGCAGCGCGATCATGAGGAAGGTGGGGATCAACGCGAGCTCGTGGAAGGCGTAGAGGAAGAAGATGTCGGTGCTGAGGAAGGCGCCGAGCGCACCCGCCGAGATGAGGAGCGATGCGATGTGGAAGACCTTGTCTTTCTCCGCCACGATCTGCCACACGGCGGCGAAGGTGACGAGCGTGGTGAGCAGCGCGAGGATGAGGCTCATGCCATCGATGCCGACCGCGAAGGAGATCGCCGGATTTTCGAGCACGACGCGCGAGCTGACGTGCGCGAACTCACCTGGGGCGAGCTTGCTGCCATCAAAGCCGAGCGCGATGCCGCCGATGATGAGCAGATTGATCAGCGCGGCCGTAATGGACGTGATGCGCGCCGGAGCACCGAGCCAGATGGCCAGGGAGGCGACGATGGGAAGGAAGATGACGATCTCGAGCGGGCTCATGTTATTCCTCCATCAACCTCCAATCCTCGGCAGCACGAACACGGCGACGTAAATGGCCAGCACGATGCCGGCTCCGAGCAAGAAGGTGTAGCCCTGCAAATGGCCGGCCTGCAAAGAGCGGGCGGCCGAGCCGATGCGGCACGCGATGGCGGCTGGCAGACGCGCGATGAGGCCATCGACAAAGATGCGCTCGAGGCCGGTGACGATCCATGCGAGGCGATCCTGCGCGTATTTCACGAGACCGGCGTAGAACTCATCGACATAGAATTTGTTCGCGAAGAGCGGGATGTTGAGCGGGTCCTTGTCCTTGCCTTTGTAGAGCTTGAACGCGAGTGCGACGCCGGCGACGAGCGCGGTGATCGAGACGCCGACGATGAGCCAGTGCGCATCGCTGTGATGCTCGTGCGGCACCATTGCTTGAAGTCGCTCGCGCACGATTGGCAAAGCCGAGGTCAGGGACAAAATTGAAAGCACGAGTAGCGGGCCGACCATGACGAGCGGCGGATCGGAGGCGTGGCTGGCGGAGTCGGTGCGTGGCTTGCCGAGGAAGGCCACGATCATGAGGCGGGTCATGTAGAACGCGGTGAGGAAGGCTGTGAACGCGCCGATGGCGAAGAGGATTTTGCAGTGCTCGTAGGCGGCACCGAGGATGCCTTCCTTGCTCCAGAAGCCGCTCGTCACGAAGGGCACGCCGATCAGCGCCGCTGTGCCGATGGCAAAGGTGATATAGGTCGCTGGCGTCTGTTTGTTGAGACCGCCCATCTTCCAGATGTCCTGCTCGTGATGGCACGCGTAAATCACCGCGCCGGAGCCGAGGAAGAGAAGGGCTTTGAAGAAGGCGTGCGTGTAAAGATGGAACATGCCCGCTTCACCCGCGCCCAGGCCGACGGCCATGACCATGTAGCCGAGCTGCGAGAGCGTGGAGTAGGCGAGGATGCGCTTGATGTCGTTTTGCTGCACCGCCATCAGCGCAGCGAAGATCGCCGTGATGCCGCCGACGCCTGCGATGACTTCGCCCGCGAATTCGGAAGCGCCGATCAGGAAGCTGACGCGAACCAGCATGTAAACACCTGCGGCCACCATCGTGGCGGCGTGGATCAGCGCGGAGACAGGCGTCGGGCCTTCCATCGCGTCCGGCAGCCACACATGGAGCGGCACCTGCGCGGATTTGCCGACGGCTCCCATGAAGATGCACAGCGCAGCGGCGGTGATGACCCACTGGTGGTGTTCCTTCACGTCGTGCAGCGGACCGTTTTTGAAGCTGTCGGCCAGATCGGCGAATTCGACGCTGCCGTGATTGAGGCCGAACAGCAAAAGGATGCCGATCATGAAGCCGAAGTCGCCAACGCGATTGGTGAGGAAGGCTTTCTTCGCCGCATCGCAGGCGGATGGCTTTTCAAACCAGTGGCCGATGAGCAAATACGAACTGAGGCCCACCAGCTCCCAGAAGATGAACATCATCACGAGGTTGTCGGCCAGCACGATGCCCGTCATCGAGAACATGAACATCGAGAGCGATCCGAAATAGCGCGGGCGGGCTTCGTCGTCCTTCATATAACCGTGCGAGTAGAGATGCACGAGGAAGCCGATGAAGGTGACGATGAAAAGCATCCCGCGGCTCTGGCCGTCTATGATGGCGTTGATGTCGAAATTGATCGTGTCGGTGAGGTGAATGAACGACAGGATGTGCTGCGGCTCGCCGAAGGGCGTGTCCTTTGCACCGAGCATGATCATGGCGACGATCGCGCAGACGGCGGACGAGCCGATCGAAATCAGCGCGGCAGCGCCTTTGAGCTGCTTGTGGAGCAAAAGGATGGTGAACGCCGAGAAAAGCGGCAGCAGCAGGACGATCGAAGCAGGCGTGATGGAGTTCATTCGGTGTTCCGGCGTTCCTGGTCAGCCCTGCATCTTCGTGACCGACTCGACGTCGATGCTGTTCTTCGCGCGATAAACGGCGACGATGATGGCCAGACCGACGGCGACCTCTGCCGCGGCGACGGTGATGGTGAAAAACACAAGCGCCTGCGCCGAGTAATCCGGCAGCCCATCGGTCAGATGGAAGCGCGAGAAAGCCACCAGCGCGAGATTCGCGGAGCTGAGCATCATCTCGAGGCACATGTAGATGACGAGAATGTTCCGCCGCACGACCACACCGGCGAGCCCAAGCGCAAAAAGCGCGCCGCTGACGAAGAGGTAGTGATTCAGCGTGATCATTCGCGGCCTCCCTTCGGTGAATTTTCCTTCTTGCTCAGCACCACGACACCGACCGTGCCGACGAGCAGCAGCAGGCCGACCATCTGGAGGTGGAAGCCATACTTGTGATAAAGCTGCAGACCCATGAGCTTCGTGTCGGGCAACTGGCCTGCTTTGAGATCGTTCGCGATCGTCGGCAGCGCCTTGTCACCCATGGCGACGAGCGCCTGCTGCGGACGGAGTTGCGCATCAGTCGTCGATTTGCGCCCCGCTTCGAATCCGGTCAGCACAGCCGCCACCTGCATGATGAGCACCACAAACAGCAGCACCGCAGCCGCGACGGCGGCGTAGTTCGGTTTCAACTTCTCCGCTGCTTTGATGTCGAGCAGCATGATGATGAAGAGGAAGAGCACCATCACCGCGCCCGCATAGACGAGCACCTGAATGGTGCCGATGAAATAGGCATCGAGGCTCACAAACAGCGCCGCCAGCCCGACGAAACTCACCGCCAGCGACAGCGCACTGGTCACCGGATTCTTCGACGCGATGACCATCGCCCCGAAAAGGAGCGTGATCGCGGCGAAGATGTAGAAGAGCGGCGAGGACATGTCTTACTTCAATTCGTTCCACTTGTTCACCAGCCCCACGCGCTTCCCGCCGATCTCATACAGGCGCTTCTTGTCGTGCAGCATCTCGGCACGCGACGTGCCGGTGATGGCGTAGTCTTTGCGCAAGAAGATGGCCTGCTCGGGGCAGACTTCCTCGCACATGCCGCAGTAGATGCAGCGGATCATGTCGATATCGAATTCCTTCGGCCGCTTCTCCACCTTCGCCCATGGATCGTCGCTCGGAATCTCGCCCGGAATGATCTTGATGGCCTTTGGCGGACAAATGAACTCGCAAAGCTGGCAGCTCACGCAGCGCTCGCGGCCATGCTCGTCGGTCACCAGCGCAGGCGCGCCGCGGTAGTAGTCCGGCAGATGCGAGTCCCACTTCTGCTCCGGATACTCCATCGTCGTCTTTTCCTTCCGGCCGATGAGCAGGAAGAGATTCTTGATCGCGTGAGCCAGCGTGAGCTTCATGCCCTTGATGAAGGGCGAGATGAACCACTTCTCGTGCCAGGCAAGCTTGGGGCGTTGAACGGTGATGGTAGCCATGGTTTGCGCGTTACTTCAATGGGCACCAGATGAGAATCCCGGCCGTGAGGATGACGTTCACGAGCGCGAGTTCGAAGAAAACTTTCCAGCCGAGAGCCATGAGCTGGTCGAAACGGAAACGCGGAAGCGTCCAGCGCACCCAGATGAAGAAGAGGATGCAGCCGAAGACCTTCGCGAAGAACGTGGCGATGTGCAGGAGGCCCGTGTAGAGCGGCGTGGCGCCGGGGACGAAGTGGAATTGCAGGCCGGTCAGCTTCGAGAGCAGCGGCGCAAAGGGAATGCTCCAGCCGCCGAGGAAGAGTGTGACGGCGAGACCCGAGCCGATGATCATCGCCGCGTATTCACCGAGGAAGAAAAGCGCGAATTTCATCGAGCTGTATTCGGTGTGGTAACCGGCGACGAGTTCCGTTTCGCACTCCGCGAGGTCGAATGGCGTGCGGTTCGTCTCGGCGAACATCGAGATGGTGAAGATGACGAACGAGATGCAAACTGGAATCCAAAGCAACCAGCGACCAAAGTGCCAACCGTTGCTCCAGGGTGCCGAGTCACCCCACAAGGGCACAAGCAGCCAGCCGTTTGCGTCTTGATAGGCGGACATCTTCGAGAGATTCAGCTCGCCGAAGATCATGAGCACCGGGATGATCGAGAGCCCGAGCGAGATCTCATACGAGATCATTTGCGACGACGAACGCACGCCGCCGAGGAAGGGATACTTGGAGTTCGACGACCAGCCGGCCAGCACGATACCGTAAACGCCGAGCGACGAGATCGCGAACATGTAGAGCGGACCGACATTCAGATCCGCGATCACGGACTTGATCGGCTGCGCAATGCCAAACCAGTTCAGATCCAGCTCGCTGCCGAAGGGCATCACCGCGCAGGTGAGCAGTGCCGGCACCATCGTGAGGCACGGCGCGAGCCAGTAGTAGAATTTGTTCACGTGCCCCGGCGTGAAGTCTTCCTTCAGGATGAACTTCAGGCCGTCCGCCATCGGCTGGAGCAGGCCACCGATGCCGAGAATCTGGATGTCCTTTTTGAATCCGAAGAGCGTCAGCGGGATGCCCGTGCGGTTTGGGCCGACGCGATCCTGAATGATGGCGCTGAAGCGACGCTCGGCATACACCGAGTAGGCCACCATCGGCAGGATGACCGCGAAGACGAGCAGGACGATCTTCACAGCGGAGATGGCGAGGAAGAAGAGATCGATGCTGGCGAAAAGCGCGTCCATTGCGGAGAAGGCCGTGCATTATCTGGAAGGCGTTCCTCCCGGCAACCCGATTTTGTGAAAAGTTTCACAAAGTGGCTCGGTGCTTCCCGGGAAGTGCGCCACATGGAGTGGAATCTGCCGTGAATCGGAAACCTGCGGGCCGCCGAACTGGTCATGTTGTGGGCATGCCGCCGGGAACGCGCCTATCCCGGCCATCCCGAGGGTGGCGGCATCTCCCCGCTTGCGATGCCTGCCGGACTGCGCTTGATGCGCGCTCGTTCAATGACCGTCGCCGAAGAAATCAAACGCCGCCGCACCTTTGCCATCATTTCGCATCCGGATGCCGGCAAGACCACGCTCACGGAGAAGCTGCTGCTCTATGGCGGCGCGGTGCAGCTCGCGGGATCGGTGACGGCGCGCAAGAACCAGCGCGCGACGACGAGCGACTGGATGGAGCTGGAAAAGCAGCGCGGCATCTCGGTATCATCGACGGTGCTGCAATTCGAATACGGCGGCTGCGTGGTGAACCTGCTCGACACGCCGGGCCACAAGGATTTCTCGGAGGACACCTATCGCGTGCTCACCGCCGTCGATGCCGCGATCATGGTGATTGACGCGGGCAAGGGCATCGAGAGCCAGACGCGGAAGCTCTTTGAAGTGTGCCGGAAGCGCGGCGTGCCGATCTTCACCTTCATGAACAAGCTCGACCGGCCCGCGCGTCCGCCGCTGGAGCTGCTCGATGAACTGGAGACCGTGCTAGGGATCGGCGCGTGCGCGATGAACTGGCCGCTGGGCCTCGGCGACCGCTTCACCGGCGTGTATGACCGGCGCGATTCGACGGTGCATCTCTTCGAGCGCACGGTGCGCGGTGCGCATCGAGCGCCGGAGCGCGTCGGCGGACTTGGCGACGCGTTTGTGACGGAGCACGTCGAAGAACATGCCCTGCGCGATGCGGTCGATGAGCTGGACATGCTCGAGGGTGCGGGCCATGCGTTCGATCAGGCGCTCGTCGAGAAAGGCGAGCTGACGCCGGTGTTCTTCGGCAGCGCAAGCAACAACTTCGGTGTGCAACTGTTGCTCGACGCCTTTTTGAAAATGGCGCCGCCGCCGCGTGCGCGCGTGGCGGATGGCCGGACGATCGAGCCGACCTCGCCGTTTTTTTCGTCGTTCGTCTTCAAGATCCAGGCAAACATGGATCCGCGGCATCGCGACCGCATTTACTTCATCCGCATCGTCTCGGGCCGCTTCGAGCGCGACATGATCGCGCTGAACTCGCGGATCAGGCAGAAGATGCGCATGGCCAATTCGCAGAAGCTCTTCGCGCGCGAGCGCGAGACGCTCGACGAGGCATTTGCCGGCGATGTGGTCGGAGTCGTGGGCAATTACGATCTGCGCATCGGCGACACGCTCGCGGATACGGCGGACATTCATTTCGACGAGACGCCGCGCTTCGTGCCGGAGACATTCGCATATCTGCATCCGACCTCGACCGCGCAGTTCAAGCGCTTCCGTGAAGGTCTCGAGCAGCTCCTGCAGGAGGGCGTGGTGCAGCAGTTCTTCCAGCCGCATCTCATGCAGCGCGTGCCATTGCTCGGTGCCGTGGGGCCGCTGCAATTTGAAGTCGTGCAGTATCGATTGAAGTCGGAATACAACGCCGACTCGCGGCTCGAGGTGGCGCCTTACAAGCACATCCGCTGGCTCGGCCGCAAGGACGGCGGGCCGTGGAATGACGACGAGGTGAACATGCCGAGCGACGCCGCGCTGGCCCGCGACACCGACGACCGGCCCGTGATCCTGCTGGCCGACGTCTGGGCCGAGCGCTTCTTCACCACGCGCAATGAAGGGCTGACCATCTCCGAGTCGCCGCTGACATGAGCGAGCCTCTTCCGAAGGTGACCGTTCACACCGACGGCGGCTGCCAGGGAAATCCCGGCGTCGGAGGCTGGGCCGCGGTGCTCGAGAGCAAAGGCCGGCGCAAGGAAATCAGCGGCGGCGAACCCGCGACGACGAACAACCGCATGGAGTTGCGCGCCGCGATCGAGGCGCTGAATGCGCTGAACAAACCGTGCGACGTGATCCTGCACACCGACTCCGAATACCTGCGCAACGGCATCACCAAATGGCTTCACGGCTGGAAGCGCAACGGCTGGCGCACATCGACAAAGCAGCCGGTGAAGAACGCCGATCTGTGGAGCGCGCTCGACGATGCGGTGCGTCGGCACAAGGTTCACTGGCAGTGGGTGAAGGGCCATGCGGGCATCGACGATAACGAACGCTGCGACCAGCTCGCCGGCGCGGCGATGAAGAAAATCCGCGAGACCTTCACGCACCGGCAGCTCGACGAAGCGATGCGGCGATTCAAGGATGGCGACGGCGAGGCATCTGGATCGCTGCTTTGACCCGCCGTGCCCCCATCTCACGCTCCGTCTCTGGTCCGGAGCTTGTCCTGATCCGGCGATCATTTGTGGTGTTTGTCACCTTGCGCTTCCGACTTTGTGAATCTTTTCACAAAATCGGGTTGCCGGACGGAATCGCACTTGGATAATGCGCAGCCCGTCTCTTTTCTCCACGATGTCAGCCCCCGCCGCCAGCACCCAGACCGCTCCGCCTCCGGTGGATATGGTCAATGTCCAGATCGACGGCGTGTGGCACAAGTTCCCGAAGGGCACACGCATGATCGAGGCGTGCAAGCAGGTGCAGGCCGAGGTGCCGCACTACTGCTACCACCCGAAGCTCACGTCGCCGGGCAATTGCCGCATGTGCCTCGTCGAGATGGGCATGCCTCCGCGGCCAGCGCCTGGTCAGGAGCCGGAGAAAGACGAGCACGGGATGCCGAAGATCAGTTGGATGCCGCGCGCGGTGATTGCCTGTGCGAACACGGTCAGCGAAGGCATGGGCATCCGCACGAACTCGATGCTCACCCAGGAGTGCCGGAAGGGCGTGATGGAGTTCCTGCTCATCAATCACCCGCTCGACTGCCCGATCTGCGACCAGGCGGGCGAGTGCCGGCTTCAGGAATTCAGCGTCGAGCACGGCAAAGGCGAGAGCCGCTTCCGCGAGGACAAGGTCAAGAAGCCGAAGAACGTGGACATCGGCCCGCGCGTCCGCCTCGACGACGAGCGTTGCATCATGTGCAGCCGCTGCATTCGCTTCACCGCTGAGATCGCCGACGATCCGGTGCTCGGCTTCACCGAGCGCGGTAGCTACACCACGCTCGCCGTGCATCCGGGCAAGCGACTGGAAAACAATTACTCGCTGAACACCGTCGATATCTGCCCGGTCGGCGCGCTGACCTCGAACGACTTCCGCTTCCAGATGCGCGTCTGGTTCTTGAACGAGACGAAGTCGATCTGCACGAAGTGCGGCCGCGGCTGCAACACGGAAATCGGCAGCCGTGAAAACACGGTCTATCGACAGACACCACGCGACAACAACGACGTGAACTCGTCGTGGATGTGTGACCAGGGTCGCAACGATTTCCATTTCGTGAACAGCGAATACCGCCTGACCGATCCGATGGTCAAAGTGGGTGCCAAGCACGAAGCGACCATGTGGAAAAAAGCGCTCGCCGCTGCTGCTGCCGGACTGAAGTCAGTGAAGGCCGACGAGATCGCCATCGTGGCTTCGGCCCGCATGACGAACGAAGAACTCTTCATGGTCCGCTCGCTCGCGAAAACGCTCGGCGTGACGCAGATCGATGTGGTGCCTCGCACCGGCGGCGCGGACAATTACCTGCGCGCTGACGACCTGAACCCGAACTCGAACGGCGTCCGCAAAATCCTCGGCATCGAGCCGGGCGCGAAGTTGCAGAGCATCATCGACGGCGTTCGCGGTGGTTCGATCAAGGCCGTGCTCGCGCTCGGCGAGAATTTGCTGAAGTCCGGCTTCGAGAAGGCGGATCTGCAAAAGCTCTCCTGCCTCGTCAGCTCGCACATCCTCGCAAACGCGTCCGCTGATCTGTCGCATGTCGTGCTGCCCGGCTCGTCCTACGCCGAGAAACGCGGCAGTATGATCAATGTCACCGGCCGCCTTCAGCGCCTAAATCGCGCCATCAACAGCCCGGGCAACGCGCACGACACCTGGGAGATCATCCGCGATCTCATCGTCGCCTGCGGCGGCTCGAACGGCCTCCACGCCGTCGAAGACGTGTTCAAGCTGATGGCATCCGAGATTTCCATCTTTGAAGGACTCACGCTCAGCCGCATCGGCGATCTCGGCGTGCAGGTCATGGAGACGAACGAAAAAATCCCGCTGCTCGAACGCGAGAAAGAGCGGAAAGCGAAAGGAATGATCGTCGGCTGAATTCGGCTGGGGACCGGGGAAGGGGAGGAAACCCAGCCGGTGAGTTGAGTCGGCCGCCGCCCGGCGGTGCCGCGGTCACGGAAGCGGGAACATCTTGTTCACCTCCACGATCTCGGCGCGGATTTGCTCGAGTTCGGCGTCGTTGGCGCGGTTCTCCAGCGCACGGTGGATCCAGCCGGCGATGAGCTTCATCTCGGCCTCCTTCATGCCGCGCGTAGTGACGGCGGGCGTGCCGATGCGGATGCCGCCGCCGAGCGTGATCTTCTCGGTGTCGAACGGGATGCCGTTTTTGTTCACGGTGATGGCGGCCTTGTCCAGCGTCTCGCTGGCGATCTTGCCATTGAGTCCACGCGGGCGGAGATCGACGAGCATGAGATGATTGTCCGTGCCGCCGCTCACGATGCGGTATCCGAGCGAGGCGAGATCAGAGGCGAGGGCCCGCGCGTTCTTGACGATCTGGCGCTGGTAGTCGGCAAAGCCGGGCAGCAGCGCCTCGGCGAAGCACACGGCCTTTGCGGCGATGACGTGCATGAGCGGACCGCCCTGCACGCCTGGAAAAACCTGGCTGTTGATCTTTTTCGCCAGTTCTTCGTTGTTGGTGAGCACCATCCCGCCGCGCGGGCCGCGCAGTGATTTGTGCGTGGTGGTGGTGACAAAATCGGCGTATTCCATCGGCGAGGGATGCACGCCGCCAGCGACGAGACCGGCGATGTGCGCCATATCGACGAAGAGATAAGCGCCCACGCTTTTCGCGATCTCGCTCATGCGCTTGAAGTCGATGATGCGCGGATAGGCGCTGGCACCGGCGGTGATCATCTTTGGCTTCTCGCGCTGCGCGACCTCGGCGAGTTCGTCGTAGTCGATGCGCTCGTCCTTCTGGCTCACGCCGTACTGGCAGAACTGGTAAAAGCGGCCGGAGAAGTTGGCGGGATTGCCGTGGGTAAGGTGGCCGCCGTGGGCGAGATTCATGCCCAGAACTTTGTCGCCGGGCTGCAATACGCTGAAATAGACTGCCGCGTTCGCCTGCGAGCCAGAGTGCGGCTGCACGTTGGCGAACTTCGCGCCGAAGAGCTTGCACGCACGGTCGATGGCGAGCTGCTCGACCTTGTCCACCTCTTCACAGCCGCCGTACCAGCGCTTCGCGGGATAGCCCTCTGCGTATTTGTTCGTGAGGCAGCTTCCCTGGGCGGCCATGACGGCGCGGCTGGTGAAGTTCTCGGATGCGATCAGCTCGATGTGCTCCTGCTGGCGCTTCTCCTCGCCGCGGATGATCTCGGCCACGGCGGGATCGGCGGCCTCCAGCACCTCGGTCGGGTGGCCGTTTGCATTCATTTTGCCAACGCGGCGTGCATGGCGTCCGCCGGCGAAGGGGGCGGCGAGCCAGGCCTCGACGATGCGCGCGGCCTCGTCCGCCGGCGTCTTGCGGCCGCTGAGGCAGAGGACGTTTGAGTTGTTGTGCTCCCGCGTGATGACGGCTTCCTTTTCATCGAAAACGAGCGATGCCTGGATGCCGGCGTGGCGGTTCGCCGCCATGCACATGCCAACGCCGCTCGTGCAGCACAGGATGCCGGCATGAGCCTCTCCATCGAGCACGCGTCCCGACACGAGGTTCGCAAAATCCGGGAAATCCACCGGCTCATGGCCGTGCGTGCCGAGGTCCAGCACGGTATGGCCCGCAGCCCGGAGGAATTTCACCAGCGCATCCTTCAGCTCCACTCCGCCATGATCGGCGCCGACGGCGATGGTCTGCGCAGGTGGGGGCGATGCGTTTGCGGCGGCGGTTTTTTCGAGGGTGGCGGTGCTCATGTTTCGTTTTTCGGAAAAGTCTGTTCGATGTAGCTCAGGACGCTCGGCAGCATCTTGTCGAGCATCTCGCGCGTTTCGTCGTAGGCGGCGCGGCCCATGCCGATGGGGTCTGGCACGTCTTGATCGCGCAGGGCGTCCTCCGCGCAGAATTCGCTCACGAGATATGCCTTGCCGGCGGCTTGCGGGAAATCCATCTCGATGGCCTCCAGGTGATGCGCGGCCATGGCGAAAATGTGCGTGGCCTTTTCCATGAGATCGAGCGTGAGCGGACGGCTGCGGAAGGCGCTGAGATCGACGCCTTTTTCCCGCAGGATGTTCGCCGTGTGCGCGCTGGCCGGCTGGCCGGGCATGGCGCTCACGCCGGCGGAGCCCACCCGGTAGTCGGCGCGCCCTTTCACCATTTCACGAAACAACGCCTCAGCCATCGGGCTGCGGCAGATGTTTCCGGTGCAGACAAAGAGGACGTTTTTCACGACGGAGCGGAGGCTCGGGGTTCTCGCGGAACAGGGGGCGGCCAGATTGCCGTTGCGGGGGCTTTTGTCAAAGCAAACGAACCCTTCCCAGGAACGCGCCGGCAGTTTTTCACAGCGGTGCCGCACAAACATCTTTCCGCCGTCTCTTTGCGCTTTTGGTTCGTTCGGAATCCTGTCAGAATGCAGCGCAATAAATGAAAGAATTCGCCTATATCCCGGATGAAGGACAGGTTCCCGCCGTCTTGCAGGCGGTGCCTTTGCTGGACAGCTTCACCGAGGAGCAGCTTGATGACGTGCTGAACTCGACGAGCCTTCTCCAGTGTGATCCCGGCGACGTCATCATCAAGGAGGGCACCCACGGCTCCCGCATTTACATTCTGCTGAGCGGCTCGCTCGACGTGCTGGTGGGCGGCAAGAAAGTCGCTTGCATCACGAAGGTGGGGGATGTTTTCGGCGAGCTTGCCGTGGTGAACCAGGACAAGCGGCTGGCCACCGTCATTGCGGCGGAGAGGTCCGCGTGTCTCGCCATCGACCAGAAGTTCCTGCAGGACATCCATCCGCGCGAGGAGGACCCTGCCTTCCATGCCGCGCTCTATGAATTTGTGGCACGAGTGACGGCGCGGAAGCTCAGCCTTACCTCGCGGCGGCTGGCTGAACTCGAGAAAGAAGTGATGCGCCTGCAGAACGTCAGGGGTCTTGCTGTCGGCATCCCGGCCAAGCGGAAGCTCAAGCCGAAGCGCGGGCTTCCCGTGCGCAAGCATGGTCGTGCGCTGGCGCGGAAGCGCAGGGCGTGATCACACGGCGGGAACTCGGCGGATTCCCGCTCTGCACGCCACGGTGAGTTTGTCCCCTGCGCGCCGCGGTTCGTCGCGATGTCCGCCAGCCGGTCGGTCCGCGCCAAGTTCTTTGCGCATGTGCGTCTGCGAGCGCCCGTGTCAGGCCCACGCTGCCCCGACCGCCTGAAGTGGAGGCTTCGACAAATGTCCGGACGCTCCCGATGGTCCGGTCCTCCGTGGCGTCGGCGTCGGAATTTCGGCGAGTCCCGCTACTCCGCCACCCACCGCACAGCGTCCACGACGACGTAGCCGTCTGCATCCTTGTTGGAGATGATGACTTCGCTCGTGTCGCCTGGCGCATACTCGTAGGTGCCCAGATCGTGCCAGCACACGCCGTCGCCCGGACTGGGTGCGCGCAGGTCGAGCTTCATGCGCTGCACGCCTCCCATGTGATGGATCTCCATCAACGCGTTTGTCGCCCGGTTGTTGTTATGCGGCGCGGCAAAAAAGATTCGATACTCACCGCCCTTGTCGAGCTTCGCGGCAAAGAGCGCCCTCGCCTTGCCATCCTTCGCGTTTTCATCGTGGCTGTAGCCATCACCGATGAAGGCCTTCGCCGCGGCGCTCTCCTTCCATTCGCCGGTCTTCTTTGCGTCCGCGTCATCGACGACGATACCCTTGATCGACTTCGGATCGACGCCGCGCGACGTCTTCGGCCCGTCGTAGTGCAGCACCTGCCCGTCTTTGAGCAGCACCGCGCGCAGCTTTTCATACGGCACGTCTTGCACCGCGATGCCCGCGTCCATCGCCATCGCAGCCGCAGTCGCCGCGCTCTGGCCGAGGATCATGAACACCGGCTCCATGCGGATGCTGCCATAAGCAATGTGCGAGGCGCTGCACGCCACCGGCACCAGCAGGTTCGCGCCCTGGCCCTTCTTCGGCACGAGCGAGCCATACGCGATCTCATACGGCCCCTTCGTGGAAGTGCCGATGTCGCCCTCGTTCTGCACATGACCCTCGGGCGTGATGTAGCGCTGGATGTTGTGCGAATCGATCCCGTAGCTGCCCATGCCCACGCTGTCCGGTGTCGGACGCTTCTTGAGCAACTCGTTTTCAGTCATCACATAGCTGCCGATCATGCGGCGTGCCTCGCGGATGTAGAGCTGGTGGCTCCAGTTGCCGTTGTCCTTGAATTCATCCTTCGGCAGCCCCCACTTCTGCATCTGCTCCTGCACGTCCTTCGGCACGCGCGGGTCGTTGGCGATGAAGTACAACCAGCCTTTCTGGTAGCGCTCGTGATCCGCGATGATCTCGCGCCGGCGCTCGTAACTGGCCTCGGGGTAGTCCCAGTTCGCGCCGATGTTGTCCGTGCTGAAGGGGCCGTGATTGTTCGTGTCCGTCTTGTGATTCGGAATCGGGTCGAACTTGTGGAAAGTCTCCCGCCATCCTTTCTCGAACACGCGCAACAGCAGCTCGTAGCGATTCGAATCGTAACCCGCGGGCTTCTCGATTGGGATGCGGTTCGACGGATCATCCGTGAGGCACATGCGGAAGCAATAGGCCTGCACCTTCATGTCGCCCGCGCCGAATTCACCCGGCGGCTCCGTGCTGATGTGCGGGAGCACACCGCTCTTTGGATCGCCCGGCACGATGTATGGGCTGATGTTCATTTTTCCAAAGTGGTGTCCGTGATGCAACACACCCACCTGCACGCCCGCCCACTTCTCGCCATACACGCTCTGTGCCTCGCGCCCGACGTGATAATCCACGCCCGCCGCTGCCATCAGATCGCCCTCATAGGTCGCATCGATGAACATCCTCCCCGCAAACGTCTTCCCGCTCAGCGTCGTGATCGTCTCGATGCGATCGCCCGTCTTCTTCACGCCCTTCGCGCGATCCAGCCACTCGCCGCGCACCACCTCGATGCCGTGCTCCTTCACAAAATCCTCAAACACCTGCTCCGCCACATGCGGCTCGAAGATCCACATCGTGCGGTTCTCGCCATCGACGGCCGGCGTGCCCTGGCCCTTGCCGCCGTACTCGCTCTTCTTCTGCTGCACCCAGGCTTCCGGCTTCTCGTAGTGCTGCCACACGCGATGATAAAACTCGCGCGACAGCCCGCCGATCGTCGCCTTGTTCCCCGTGTCGGTGAATCCCAGCCCGCCGCTGCTCAGGCCCCCGAGATGCTTGTCCGGCGACACGACGATCACACTCTTCCCCATCTTCTTCGCCTGCACCGCAGCGATCACCGCCGAAGCCGTGCCGCCATAGACGACGATGTCATGATCCTGGGCCGCAGCATGGCAGGCAAGCACGATGGCTGGAAGTAGTCGGGCTAATTTCATGGCCGACTGACTTCAACGCCAGCCCCTCGATTGTCAATGCCCCGGCACCCTTCTGGGCCGTCGCCCCACCAAACCTCTGGCGCTCACGTCCCGGCTTCGCTAGCATCACGCTCGCTCGTCCCGACCCGCACACTGCATGACCTCCACTCCGCTCGACCGCGCACGCAAGAAGGCCTACTGCCGGCTGCTGCCTCTGCTCTTCGTGAGCTACATGATCGCGTATGTGGACCGGCAGAATGTCGCCGTGGCAAAGCTGACGATGACCAAGGATCTGCCGCACTTTGACAATGCGGTGATCGGCTTCGGCGCGGGCATCTTCTTCCTCGGTTACTTCCTTCTCGAGATTCCCGGCACGTTGATGGTCGAGCGATGGAGCGCTCGCAAATGGATCTGCCGCATCATGATCACCTGGGGCGCGATGGCCGGACTCACTGCCGCCGTCTCGCAGCCGTGGCATTTCTACACCGTGCGTTTCTTCCTCGGCCTCGCCGAAGCCGGCTTCTTTCCCGGCGTGATCGTGTATCTCACGCACTGGTTCCCGAGTCGCGACCGCGCACGCGCGCTGGCCACGTTTTTGATCGCGACGCCATTCGCGCAAATCATCAGCCCGAAGATTTCCAACGCGCTGCTCGCGATCGGCACATCGCCCGAGCATCCGCCGGTGCTCGGCATGGTCGGCTGGCAGTGGGTCTATGTTTTCTGGGCCATTCCGGCCGTCATTCTCGGCTTCGTGGTGCTCGTCTGGCTCGTGGACAAGCCGCGTCACGCAAAATGGCTCACCGCCGAAGAAAGCGAGGCGCTGGAGAGCGAACTCGAGCGCGAGCGCGCCGCCACGCGCAAAGGCAAACGCATGACCGTCCTCGAAGCGTTGCAGCATCCGAAGGTTCTCATGCTCGCCGCCGCGTATTTCTGCACGGTCACTGGCAGCTACGGCATCGAGTTCTTCATGCCGAGCATTTTGAAGGCGTGGTATGACATGGACATGAACAAGCTGACCTGGCTCATCATGCTGCCGCCGATGGTGGCGATGGTCGGGCAAATGATCGCCGGCTGGAGCAGCGATCACTTCAAAGAGCGCCGCTGGCATGCCGTGGTGCCCATCGTGATCGGCTCCGCCGCGCTCGGCATCATGCCGCACACGCAAGGCCACTTGTGGGCCACGATGGTGTGCCTCGGCCTCGCCTTCGCAGGCTTCAAAAGCTACATGCCCGCCTTCTGGGCGCTGCCGAGCTTGTTTCTCACCGAAGCAGCCGCAGCGGGCAGCATCGGCTTCATCAATTCCGTCGGCAATCTGGGAGGCTTTCTCGGGCCGAATGTGCTCGGCTCGGTGGAGAAGTGGACTGGCTCCTTCGTCGGCGGCCTCTATTACCTTTGTGTGTCGATGCTAGTGGCCGCCGGAATCATCTTCAGCTTCGGGCTGGGCAAACGTGAGGCCGATGACAAGTCGGATGTTTGATCTTCGGCCAGGCGATCATGTGAATGCGTGAACTTCAGAACGAACGAACAACTTCCCCCTCACCCCAACCCTCTCCCCATGGGAGAGGGAGTTGTTGGTTGCGCACGACGGTCGAACTTGCGGAACCAAGACGGCGTGGAAGCTAAAACGTCTCGCTGCTCCTTTTTGCCAGCGGCGCGGAGCGCCATCGTCTCCCTCTCCCTGTGGGAGAGGGCTGGGGTGAGGGGGATTTCGACCGGTCGTGATCTTCCGCCTGATCACACGCAGTCTGCGACACGATCCGCCAACTTCATTGGGGCATGAAGCGCCTCTCGCTCTGGTTTCCGCTCCTGCTCATCCCGCTCGTCGTGATCGGGCTGATGCGCTTGAAGATGGAGGCGGACATTCTCGCCACACTTCCCGGCGAAGTGCCGGAGGTGAAAGCGCTCAAATGGCTGCGCGATGGATTTGCGGGCGGCAGCGATTTGCTCATCGCGCTTGAAGCATCCGACAGTGATCACTCAGCCGCCGCCGCAACCGCGCTCGCGGAACGACTGCAAAAGCGGTCTGATCTCATCAAAGAAGTCCGCTGGGCGCAGCCGATGGAGCAGCAATCGCGCGACGGTTCGGCGCTGCTCGCGAGGTCGCTGCAAAATGCGGATCCTGCCAAGCTGTCGGACTTGAAGGCGCGGCTCGAAGGCGAAGGCGCGGCGAAGCAATTGCAGGGCAGCATCGAGACGATGGCCACATCGCCGGACAATGCGCTCGTGCAGCGGCTCTCGTATGATCCGCTTGGTCTTCTCGATTGCCTCGACACCTCCGCGATGAGCACGCTGAGCGGTTCGCTCTTCGGACTCATCTCTGACGACGGCAAATTCCGCGTGCTGCTCGTCACGCCTGCGGCTGTCGTCAGCGATTACCGTTCCGCCGAGGCGTGGCTGAAGAAGATCGATGCCGAAATTGCCGCATGGCGAAAAGACAGCAGCGAAACGAGCGGCATCACGCTTCGCGAAACCGGCGAACCCGCCTTCCAGGCCGAGATCGGCGCTGGCATCGCGCGCGACATGTCGAACACCATCGGCATGACCGAGGTGCTCATCGCGATTCTCTTCTGGTTCATGTTTCACCGGTTGAAGCCGCTGATCTGGATTCAATTGCTCCTCATGCTCAGCATGGTCGTCACGCTCGGCCTCGGCGGTCTGCTCGTCGGCAAGCTCTCGATCATGAGCCTCGGCTTCGCGGCCATCGTTCTCGGTATCATCGTCGATTACGCCGTGCTCATCATTCAAGAAGCGCGCGAGCATCCGTCGAAGTCCGCCAGTGAACTCCGCAAACTCGCCGCGCCGGGCATCATCGCGGGCGGATGCACGACCTCGACCGTGTTTCTCTCGCTGCTCTTCAGCGGCCTGCCCGGTCTCGCGGAACTCGGTCTTCTCGTCGCACTCGGAGTGATGGTCGGTCTTTGCGTGATGATCGGCCTCGCGCCGAAGCTCGCAGCAGGAAAGCAGGTCGCGAGCGTGATTCCGCCTTCATCTGGCGAAAAGGCCCGGCACACCTTTGCCATCATCGGCACGGTCGTGCTGTTCGGCGGCATGGCGGCTGTTTTCGCGTGGCGCGGTCTGCCGAAGTTTGAATCCCATGCCGAAGCGCTGCGTCCGTCGAAGAGCGAGGCGATGGATGCGTGGCAGTGGATTCAAGAGCGGCTCGGTCGCGACAGTGAAGCGAGTGTGCCAGTCCTCGTGACCGGTCCCGTCGAGGAACTCCGCTCGCGGACGACAAACCTCAGTCACACGCTCGATGAAGCCGTGAAATCAGGTCAGCTCGTGCGGCACACCTTGCCAACCATGCTCATCGCCGATCCAGCAGCGCAGAAGGCGAATCGCAGCGTCATCGAGTGGCTCATCGCTGAGCAGCCGCGTCTCGAAAAGGAAATGGATGCCGCTGGCTTCACCGAAGCCGCATTCGGCCTGTTTCGCGGTGTGACGCCACTTTGGAAGCACGCACTCGAGAAACCGTGGCCGCAAGATGCGGCGGAAAGCGAAGCCGCCTCTGTGCTCGGCCGTCTTCTCGCGACAGGCGATCGCGCAGAATCCGCTGGCGTGAGCAAAGGGCAGGGGATCGTGCTCGCTTCGGTCAGCATCGCGGGAAAACCCGGCCAGCCTAATCGCGCAAAACTCGATGCCCTTGTCGATTTGCTCCATCATCAAGAAGGCGCAGTCGCAGCAGGCTGGGAGACGCTCGGCAGCGCGCTGTCGTCATTGGTGAAGCGCGATCTCAATCGCCAGATGCTGCCCATCATTGGCATTCTCATCGTCACGCTGCTGCTCACGTTTCGAAATGCGCGCGATCTGCTGCTCTCCATCGCACTGCTCGCCACCGGCCTCGGCGGGCTGGCCGCGACGATGAGCGTGTGCGGCATCTCTTGGAATCTCGCCAGCCTCGCCGCGATACCGCTGCTGCTCGGCACCGGCATCGACTACGGCATTCATCTGCTGCTCGCTTTGCAACGCACGAACAACGACATCCTTCACGTCCGCCACACGACAGCTCGCGCCGTCTTCTTTTCCGGCATGACGACGGTAATCGGCTTCAGCAGTCTGTTCTTCGCCGGCAATCGCGGCATCTCCAGCCTCGGCCTCGCCTGCTGCCTCGGCACGCTGTGGATCATGCTGATCGTCCTCTGGCTGCTCCCGCACTGGCGCGTGTGGCTGGCACCCGGACGGCGTTCGAGTGCTGCGGGGCCGGCGCGGTAACCGGAATGATCTGCTTGGTCGCACGCTCCGCAATATTCTTGAGGCCGTCGGTCGGGCCTGCTACGAATCGCCGCATGAAATCGACCTGCCGGCGATGTGTGGCTGCCTCCTTCCGCGTATTCGCAGTCCTGGCAGCTTCGGGCTTCAGTGCCGAAGCGCCCAATTCCGCATCACCGTCGTGGCTGGCCACCGGGCAGTTCCACTGGAAATGCTCGCCGCCGTTGCTCGGTGCGGATTTGAAGGCGGGGGAGCCAGAAGTGGCGCTAAAGGACCCGACCTTCGTACAACTCGATGGTCGCTGGCATCTCTTCGCCACGCACCGGTTAGCATCGGGCACGGTGAACATGCAGTACCTCAGTTTCACTGACTGGGCCGATGCGGGCAGGGCGACACGCCACACGCTCGAACTGCACGATCAGTATCACTGCGCACCACAGGTGTTCTGGTTCACGCCGCAGAAGAAGTGGTATCTGGTGTATCAGCTCGCCGACAAGAACCGCGCGCTGAAGTTCGCGCCGTATTTCTCGACCACCAGCGACATCAGCGATCCGAAGTCGTGGACCAAGCCGCAGCCGATGATCGAGAAGCTGCCGGAGGGAGGCGACAAAACGAAATGGATCGACTTCTGGGTGATATGTGACGCCACGAAGGCGCATCTCTTCTACACCAGCGACGACGGCCGCTTCTGGCGGCGCGAGACAGCAAAGTCATCTTTCCCGCTCGGGTGGTCGAAATCCGAACTCGTGCTGAAGGACGCGAAGGATGAACTCTTCGAGGCCTCGCACACCTACAAGCTCCGGGGGCGCGAACAATTCCTTACGATCATCGAAGCCATCGGCACCGGCTGCCGCTACTACAAGGCGTGGATCGCCGACAGGCTCGACGGTCCGTGGAAACCCCTCGCCGCCACAAAGGACAAGCCCTTTGCCGCCGCCGGTGTGAACGTGGATCAGGCCGCACCATGGACGAGCAGCATCAGCCACGGCGAGTTGGTGCGCAGCGGGGCGGATGAGATGATGGAGATCGATCCGGCGGACCTGCGATTTGTTTTCCAGGGTGTCGATGACACAGGCTACAAAGAGAATCGGTACGGGAGCATTCCGTGGCGCATCGGTTTGCTCGAGCACACCGGTTCGTAGATGCGCGAACTGAAGACAGACGGGGACGCCGTGGACGCGCAATACCACGGCGACGATTCCCAAAATCTTCGGCAGGCTTCTTCACTGGCTCCACGGTCCTGTGCGGTCCACGAACCAGTGCTTGGCCGCTGCTTCTTTGCCGAGAGCGGTTTTGGAGGCACGGCGCTCGATGAGTTGGAAGAATTTGTCGGCTTCGTCGTCGTCGCCGTAGTAATCGCCCTTGAGCCAGTTGCCGGCGGTGTTCAGGATGTCGGCGAGTTCGTCGGTGTTGTCCGGCAGTAGTGCCGCGGCTTTTCTGACCATGGCTGCGGCGATGAAGATCGCGTGTCTGAACCGGTCGGGCGATGGCTTGGACGCGGCCAGCCGTTTCTTCTCGGCGTCGGATGGCGGGAGGGCGAGCGGAAGCTTTTCATACTTCTCACCGGCGTTGGTGTAGCGCGTGTGCCAGTAAAATCCGGCCTGGCGATCCTGCGGGAGGCTCTGTGGTTTTGGCTTCTTCGGATTGTCACCCTCGGCGCGCGGGGCGTCGGGCATGAAGGTGGGATTGATCAGCTCGCCCGAGTCAGCGAGGAAGTCCGCGGCGTCGAACCATGCTTTGGCGCGCTGCATCTTCGATAACGTCTCGTCATTCGCCTGCTTCAGGAGGGCAGTGTAGGTATCGAGGTCCTTCTGCTTCGATTCGTCGAACCAGGCGCGCGCTTCGTCATAGCGGTCCTCGCGCACGAGGCGGGGACCGAGCACCTGGGTGACGGCGCGCCGTTTGTCGTCGGCGCCGAGCGATTTGGCGAAGGCGATCAGCTCATCACTCGTGAGTACGCGCTCGGCGACGAAGAGAGCGTCCGTCCGCAGGCCGCCGGCAAAGAAGGTGTTCATCGCGTCGATGAACTGGCCGTTGGAGAGGTAGAGAGATGCGAGATCACCGTGCGCCGACATCCACAGAGAGCGGTTCGGGCTGTAGGAGTCGTCCTCGTCCTTCTCCGGACGGAGATTCTCAGCTTCGAGCAACGCGGGCACCTTGGTCATCAAGTCTTGCGCTTGTTTCAGCTTGCCGTCGCGCCGCAGCAATTTCACGCGCAGCCAGACTGACATCGACGAATCCGTCTCGCACAGTTTCAGCCAGTTCGCGGCTGATGTGTAACTGCCCTGCGTGTAGGCGCACCAGGCCAGCCGATCCGCGTCGGCGGACTTTGTCACGCCAGCTTTCTTGAGCGCATCGAGCCAGTTCGAGAGGCGGTCTTCCTTGGTTTCACCAGTGAAGGATTGGACTCCCCACATCCACTCGCTGCCCACCGTCTCAGTTGCGAGGACGTGTGCCGTTTGCAGACGCCGCAGCACGTCATCGCGCGCAGACCGCACCAGCGCCTCGCGATGCTTCTTGATCAACGCCGGCGTCACCGGCTGCTCGGGCGCATCGGGACCGGCCGGATCGAAGTTCATCATGCCCCAGACAATGGCACGGTCGGGAACCAAGGCCTTCAGCGAGATGATGGCCGATTCATCTCCCAGCGCGAGCTGCGTCAGGTACAAGCGCGCCGACTTCTCGAAGTTCCCGGCATCGAGTTCTGCCTTCGCCTCCCAGCCGTAGCTGTCCGCAGCGAGACCGAGCGAGTCGGCGAATCCTTCACCCGCGAGCTGTCGCACGAGCTGAAACCACTTCACGGCTTCGGGCTTCTTTTGAAACAAGGCCACCTTGCCGAGCATGAAGGCCGCCCATGTGCTGCGGTAGTGGCGTTCCTCCTTCGGGCGTTGCATGAGCGCCTCCCATGCCGCACGCGCCTCGTCCCAGTGCTTCTGGCCCTGCTTGAATGCGTGCGCGCCTTTGTGGTAATCGGCGAACTCACCCGCCGGCTCGGCGGGCAGCGCGGGCACGGGCGCGGTGCCGCTGTCGTCGATGCTGTTAATGAGTTCGCGCGCCTCGGCGTGCAGCCGCTTCGCCTCCTCGGCATTGGCTTTCAACCGGCCGGTTTTCAGCGCGTCCTCGAAGTCCGCCTTGTCGTTGGCCTCCGCTTCCTTCACATACGACTCGGTCGGCACCGGCGCGGAATCACCAGCGGCGACGTCTCCGCCGACTCGTTTTTCCTTTGGCTGAAACTCGCGCGCCAGACGACGCAGCTCATCGGCCCAGTAAAACTCCGGCGGATGATTCACCGCATCGCCGCCATGATGAAGCCAGTTGGCCGGACCGAAGTCACCCGTGGCGTGAAGCGGGGAAGGGGTTGCCGTGAAGAGAGCGACGAACAGCAGGACTTTAGTGAACGACTTCCACATGAACAGGCGCGGGTTTGTCGAACCGCAGCCATCCGATACTCCGCCGCGCGCCGGGCGGCAATACCGGAATCGCGACGGCGCGCACGCATTGGGTGCCTCCGCATTGTAGTCGCCGGCCTTGATCTTCGGCAACCCGGCGCTCACGCCTGGCTGCCGACGTGACCGGGAGTTTTTTCAGTAGTGATCACGGCAGGAGAGGATCGTGATCGCATCGTCCGTCACTCGATACACCAACCGGTGCTCCTGGTCGATCCGGCGCGACCAGCAGCCTTTGAGCTGATGCCGCAAAGGCTCTGGCTTACCCAATCCGGTGAACGGCTCCCGCGCCGTCTCGGTGATCAGTCGCACGAGTCGCTGGTAGAGCTTCGCGTCCGTCCTGGACCAATCAGTGAAATGGCCAAACGCATCGCCATGGAAGGCCACCGTCCCCACTGAAACAAGCTTTGATCCGGCACGACGACATTTCGGCCCGCCTCCACGTCGGCTGCGGCCCGCAGCAGCCGCTCGCGTCGAACGGGATCGGCCAGCAATGACGCGGTCTCGTCCGCCTCGGTCACGGTGATCTCGATGAGCTTGTGAGGAAAAGCCGCCTTCACTCTTTCCACAAAGTTCGGGCCAAGCTCATCGGCGTTGAGTTGAAAAGCCGCAGTCATGCCCGCGAAACAATCTCGCGATTCAAGGGAAGGCAAGCTGCCGTCACTTCAGTGCATGGCTTCCACATGAACAGGCGCGGGTTTGTCGAACCGCAGCCATCCGATACTCCGCCGCGCGCCGGGCGGCAATGCCGGAATCACGACGGCGCGACGGCCACCACCATCGGCGGCAGCACCGCGGTGAAATGTCACGCTTTGCGTCCCAGGCTTGATGTGCCAGCCCGGCAGTGCGTCGCGATGACAGGTGATCAAGCAAACAGTTTCGCGAAATCCACGCGCACGCCAGGCAGTGAGGCGCACTCCAGCATGGTCGGCGACGTGAGCATCGTGCGCTCCGAATAGCCGCTCGCGCCCGGCTGGCGGAATACTTCCACCTGCCGTTCCTCCGGGCACACGATCCAGTATTCCTTCACGCCGGCCTCGGCGTAGATGTGCGCCTTCACGCGGTCGATCTCCAGCGAGGAGATGGCGACCTCGATGACGAGTTCCGCTGCGCTTGGATGCACCGAGCGGTACCGCTCCTCCGGACCACGGACCACCGCCACATCCGGTTCGGGTTCTGAATCCGCAAAAGTCAGAGGTCCTTCCTGCCGCACCACCCAATCCGGAGAAAGCTGCGCCGAAAGCATCTTGCGGAGCCGATCCGCGTGAAACTGATGAGACGGGGATTTGGGCATTTTTTCAATGATGTTGCCGCGCAGCAATTCCACCGGCAGCTCGCCGAGCCGGTGGTAATCCTCCACGGAGAGACGGGCTGCCCGCTGACGGATGGCGGGCACTTCAAGCAGGGCGGTCATGGCGTGAGGCTACCACGGGGGCTGGCGATGGCAAGCAGCCGTGACTTCAGTGAACGACCTCCACCAGAACAGATGGACGTTTGTCGAACCGCAGCCATCCGATACTCCGCCGCGCGCCGGGCGGCAATGCCGGAATCGCGACGGCGCGACGGCCACCACCATCGGCGGCAGCACCGGGGTGAAATGTCACGCTTTGCGTCCCAGGCTCGATGCGCCAGCCCGGCAGTGCGTCCGATGCCACGAGCTGCACGCCATCCCAGCTCACTCGCACGGCCCGCACCGGCTCGTCGGCTTCACCGCGATTGATCAACATGACATCCACCGGATTCTCGTTCTCGGACGCAGCCGCGAGATCATGGCGCAGCGGCCGGCCTTCGATCGCAGCGTAAAGCTGGGGCAGTTTCCAGTTCTGCCGGTCCGTGGCCAGCGGCAGCCGATACCACAGCACGCCACGCAGATGCGCCGGACGATCCAACCGCCATTCGCGCACGAGCGCGGCCATCTCCTCGGGTTCCGAGCGGAACTGCATGATCTTTGCGTCTGCGGGCCAGTCGGGAGCCGGGCCTTCGAAATGATAACCGAGCAGCTTCCCTGCCGCATCGAAGCCGACGAGAGCGGAATACGTGGATAGCGCGACTTCGAAGTCACGGCCCAGCGCGTTTGCCTGCTCCACGCATTTCCTTGCACGCTCGGGATCGCAAATGGTGGCGAGTTCGTTTTTCTTTGCCGGCAGCACCGAGTGAACTTGCAAGACGTAGCTGTCAGCCGCGGCGATCAACGTCTTGAACTCCGGCTCATCCAGCCACACAGGCAGTGTTGTGATCACCAGCCGCGCCGGTTGGATGGCAGTGCGCACCGCACGGACCCACCGCTCGTAGCCCGCGAGCTTTTTCTGCGCGCAGTCGAAGTCGAGCTGCAACTCCGCGCATGCCACGCCATGAGCCTTCGCTTCCGACAGCAAATGAAGCGCTTCGTCGATGACCGGCTTCGCACTCGCGTCGTCAAACGGCCCCGCCCACGGTGCAACGCGCAGCGCGAGCGCGCACGAGGAGCCGAGCGATGCCCAGTCGATGGTGGCACGCACGGGCCGCGCGGTGGTGGATCGCCAGGTGATCTCGGCCCCGAGCACGACATGTCCCGCGAGTTTCGATTTGGACTCTTCCACGGCAGCCTTCACCGCCGGCGTCCACTCGCGCTGCCACACGTAAGCGCGATGCGTGAGGGGCACCTCCGGCCGCCGCGAGCGATGACAAGCCGTCAGAGTCGCAGCCAGGATCGCACACGATACGACATGGATGGCGGTGCGATGCATGGGTGTTGCTGAAGTGAGGAGCACAAGCCGGAGAACCGCAGGTTGCTTCCAGGCATGGATGTCAACCACCGCTGACGGATATCAGCTTACGTAATCGGCCATTTCGTAGAGCTTCGGGTCGCGCTGAGGTTGCTTTCCGCCGCCCCGGATCTTCTTCATGAACTGCGAGAAAAGCGCGTCGCCCGCTCCTTCCTCGCCTCCGTCCATTTCGCCGAATTGCTCCTCGAGTTTCTCGGGATCCTCGCCGGCTTCGAGGCGCTTCACCATCTCGCGCAGCTCTGGCGGGGTCTTGTCACCCATGAGGTCCGTCATCTTCCGCATGAAACGACCAAGCTGGCGGGGATCGGGGTTGGACTCGTCCATGCCTTCCATGTCGCGCTCCATGTCGGCCATGAATCCTTCCATCTTCGTTTCGTCGATGCCGGCGAAGGGGTCGTCTCCGGTGTCTTCCTTCGCCTTGCCGATGACGGCGAAACGCGAGACGCGGCGCTGCATGGTGAACGCCGGATTGTCAGGACAGCGCGGCACCCGGTCCTGATGAGCGAGCGAGCGTGCGAGGAACTGGTAGAGCTTGTTGTTTTCGGGGCAGTAGAACTCGTAGATGGGCATGGTGTGGCGGGGCCGTTGGCGATGGTTGACGATTGTTGAGCCGGGAGCATGGGCAGGCGTTCGAGGCGTTTGGGCTGGAGAAAACCATCGTCAACCACGGTCAACAGCCGTCAACCCCTGCCGTCTCTTCTTCAACTCTTCAGCGGCCAGAACACCGGCACCAGTGCGAGCACGATGGCGAGCATGACGAGCGTGAGGCCGCCACCGACTTTCAGGAAGTCGGAGAAGCGGTATTTGCCGGGGCCGTAAACGAGGATGCACGATGGCTCGAACGGCGTGAGCACGGAGATGGAGGCGCTGAGCATGATGGCGATGCCGAAGGTGTGCGCATTGAGGTGCAGGTTCTCGGCGGCCTGCAATGCGACGGGCAGCACGACGAGGGCGGCCGCTGCGTTCGACATCGGCTGTGTGAGCAGCACGGTCAGGACGCAGAAGCCGGCGAGCACGGCCATCGGGCCGTAGGGCTGGAGCAGCCCGGTGATCAGACCGGCGAGCATGTTGTCCGCGCCGGTTCTGCTCATGGCTTGGCCGAAGGCCGTCATGCCGCCGATGAGGATGAGCAGCCGCCAGTCGATATTCTCGTACGCGGTCTCGAGGCTGATGCAGCGTGTGACGACGGCCAGCAGCGCTGCCAGCAGCATGGCGATGGCCGCGGGGATCAGGCCGAAGGAACTCGCCACCACCGCCGCGGCGAAGGCGGCAAGCACGAGCATGCCTTTGCGCCGGTCCGCCGTGCTGTAGTGATGGTCCGTGATGACCACCATCTCGGACTGCTCTTCGAAGGACTTGAAGCGTTCGTAGGGTCCCTGGAGCAGGAGCAGGTCACCGGCCTTCAGCCGAATGTCGCCGAGGTGATCAGCCATCGAACGGTCGCCCCTCATGATGGCGAGGACGGAGAGACCGGAGCGCTGCCGGAAATTCGCCTCCTTGAGCGTGCGGCCGATGAGGCCGGAGCGCGGCGTGAGCACCACTTCGGCGACGTGCGCCTCCTTCATGTCGATGCCCGAGCTGCGCAGATTGAGGTCTTCGAGAATGTCGATGCCCTCGATCTTCTTGATCTTCATGAGGTTCTCCACCTTTCCGGCGACAAGCACGAGATCGCCCTGCGCGAGCTTTTCATGCGGCGTGGCGGCCAGCCCGGTGCCGTGGCGCACGATCTTGAGCACCTGGAACTCGAGCACGGAGAAGTCCGAGCTGTAAATCTCCTGGCCGATGAGCGGCGAGTTCTCGAGAATGACGACCTCGGCCAGATACTCGCGCGGCGAGATGGTGTCCCCTTGCTCGCCGGTGTCACGATCCGGCAGCATCTTCATGCCGATGACGACCATGTAGAGGATGCCGCTTGCGAGGATGACGAGGCCGATGGGCGTCATCTCAAACATCCCGATCTCGCCCAGGCCGTTCTTTTTGAGATAGCCGCTCACCGCCACATTCGTGGAGGTGCCGATTAGGGTGCAGGTGCCGCCGAGGATGGAAGCGAAGCTCAGCGGCATCAAAAGACGCGAAGGAGATATCTTGATCGAGCGCGCCAGACCCATGACCGGGCCGAGGAACATGGCAGTGACCGTGGTGTTGTTCATGAATGCCGACACGCCCCCGACGCCCGCCATCATCACCGTGGTCAGACGCGCGGGCCGACCGCTGAGGCCGCGGGATACCAGGGTGCCCATGGCATCGAGCACGCCGGTCTCGCGCATCGCCGCGCCGATGACGAAGATGGAGGCGAGCATGACGATGACGTCATTGCTGAAGCCGGCGAAGGCCTCATCCACCTTCAGGATTCCCGCGAGTACGAGCACGCAGAGCATGGAGAGGGTGACGATGTCCACGGACACCTTCTCGGTCGAGAAGATCACCACCGCCACGAGGAGCAGGCCGATGACGAGACAGGCTTCCATGAGAAAATGCGGGGGCGGCGCGGTGCGAGTGGCGGCCGGACCTTGGATGCCGGCGCGCGTCTGCGCAAGAGCGCGTGCACGGGGCATCACGCCGCCGGCTTATGCGTGCATGGCACCTGCGCCGCCGGCTCCGGCGGCTGGGATCAACCGGGCGGGCAATGGTCCGGGCGGAAAGTGGACGGGCGTGTTCACGCGACCGCGGCAGGGGCGACTACTTCTTCGCCATCTTCGCGGCGACGCGACTCTTGAGGCGCGCGGCCGTGTTTTTGTGGATGACCTTGCTCTTGGCGGCCTTGTCGGCGGCCGAGGAGAACTCGGCAAGCGCGGCACCCGCAGTCTTCGCATCACCTTTCGCCAGCGCCGCCAGCACCTTCTTGCGCAGCGTGCGGATGCGGCCCTTCACCGCCTGATTGCGGGCGGTCCGGGTCTTGGTTCGACGGATGTCTTTTTCAGCGGAGCGGATGTTGGCCATAGGCTTGGGTCGGAGGGGCGGATTTTGTAGTCGGGATGCCTTCCCTTGTCAACCGGCAAGGCGGTGCTGGAAAGACGACCCAGGGCAGACGCACTAACGATCAGCGTGCGAAGTGGGCGAGCAGCGCGGCGAGGTAATTGGGGTTGATGGTGGCGATGAAGTGGCGCCGGCGCATGGACACCTGCGCGGGCTTGCGCACGGGCGGGG
>JAIBCL010000009.1 GCA_019694165.1 Verrucomicrobiaceae bacterium
GCCGCAGTCGCCGCGATTCAGAGAAGCTTGAGGCGGATGCCGGCGAACGATCGCGCGATGACGACGGAGAGCCGCAGTCGCCGCGATTCAGAGAAGCTTGAGGCGGGAGGGTGAGGCTGGTGACTTTCCGCGCGGTCACATCGCCGCAGTCGCCGCGATTCAGAGAAGCTTGAGGCGGATGCTCAATCGGTGGTGTGAGGCTCACTGTGGCGGCCGCAGTCGCCGCGATTCAGAGAAGCTTGAGGCGGCACTGCCTGCTGCCGAGCGGCCGCCGCTGCCTGCTGCCGCAGTCGCCGCGATTCAGAGAAGCTTGAGGCGGATGACGGTGCGCGGAGAAGGCGCGCCGATCAAGGGCCGCAGTCGCCGCGATTCAGAGAAGCTTGAGGCGGTACGTCACGAACGACACGCCCGCCGTCCTCACCTTGCCGCAGTCGCCGCGATTCAGAGAAGCTTGAGGCGGAACACCAGCACCGGCGTCATCAGCGGCACGCCCACGCCGCAGTCGCCGCGATTCAGAGAAGCTTGAGGCGGCTGCTGTATCACGACCGGCCTGCAGCCTCGGCGGAGCCGCAGTCGCCGCGATTCAGAGAAGCTTGAGGCGGCACCCTGTCCAGTCACAAGCACAAGCTGGTTCTGGCCGCAGTCGCCGCGATTCAGAGAAGCTTGAGGCGGTATTGTGAGGAACGAGAGAAAAATAAGCATCCAAAGCCGCAGTCGCCGCGATTCAGAGAAGCTTGAGGCGGAGGGTCAACGCTGCTTGGAGTTGGCGTCCCCACCGGCCGCAGTCGCCGCGATTCAGAGAAGCTTGAGGCGGAGCTACGCGCCGGGCATCGGTTTGATCCGCTACGGCCGCAGTCGCCGCGATTCAGAGAAGCTTGAGGCGGTGTTCGTCATCGAAGAGGTTTCGCCTGAGTCGGTGGCCGCAGTCGCCGCGATTCAGAGAAGCTTGAGGCGGTCGGCCTCGGTGATGATGTCCTCGCGCTTGTCCTGGCCGCAGTCGCCGCGATTCAGAGAAGCTTGAGGCGGGGAACCGTGCCCGAGGTGAGGTTGCTGGCGTTGAGGCCGCAGTCGCCGCGATTCAGAGAAGCTTGAGGCGGTGCCCACCGCTGTGGGCGAGGCGCTGCATCACATCGCCGCAGTCGCCGCGATTCAGAGAAGCTTGAGGCGGCGCGCGCATCTGGGCACGATCTGGGAGCACGTCAAGCCGCAGTCGCCGCGATTCAGAGAAGCTTGAGGCGGTGAGTTGGCCGGATACGCTGCCCGCCGCAAACTCGGGCCGCAGTCGCCGCGATTCAGAGAAGCTTGAGGCGGTTCCAGCCCTTCCAGTGCCTCGTGTCCGCTTTCAGCCGCAGTCGCCGCGATTCAGAGAAGCTTGAGGCGGAAAGAAGAAAAAGAAACTCCCGCGCTCTCGGCGGCGCCGCAGTCGCCGCGATTCAGAGAAGCTTGAGGCGGAATCCATCATGTCTCAAGCTCTTCGTCATCAAGCAGCCGCAGTCGCCGCGATTCAGAGAAGCTTGAGGCGGATCGAAGAAACGGCACCTCCGCACGACAGCCGCGGCCGCAGTCGCCGCGATTCAGAGAAGCTTGAGGCGGTGGTCCTTCTCCCACGGCGCTACGATGCCGCCGCCGCCGCAGTCGCCGCGATTCAGAGAAGCTTGAGGCGGGCCCAATGTGCGGAATTGCAATTGACTGATTCCGCGCCGCAGTCGCCGCGATTCAGAGAAGCTTGAGGCGGTCCTTCAAGCTGCCGTGCCCCGTGGCGGCGAGCTGGCCGCAGTCGCCGCGATTCAGAGAAGCTTGAGGCGGCTGCTGGGCGTGGCGAACGGACTGGAGGACGTTGGCTGCCGCAGTCGCCGCGATTCAGAGAAGCTTGAGGCGGACCTCAGTGGCGACCCTTGGCGTCAGCCCTTCGGGCCGCAGTCGCCGCGATTCAGAGAAGCTTGAGGCGGATGGACAATCTCCGCGCGAATGGTGCGAGCCTCGCGCCGCAGTCGCCGCGATTCAGAGAAGCTTGAGGCGGCAAACTTACCCGCTCACGTCCAAAAAGGCCGGACCGGCCGCAGTCGCCGCGATTCAGAGAAGCTTGAGGCGGAGTCGAGAGCGCCAGCTCCACGCCGCCTTTCTGGAAGCCGCAGTCGCCGCGATTCAGAGAAGCTTGAGGCGGCTTGAACCGCTGGTCTGCGCCCGGCTCGGTGCCAAGCCGCAGTCGCCGCGATTCAGAGAAGCTTGAGGCGGTCATCGCGGCCGAGTCCGGCTTCGCGCATCACATCGCCGCAGTCGCCGCGATTCAGAGAAGCTTGAGGCGGAATTCGGGTTCACGGTCAGCGGGCCGGTGCGCATGGCCGCAGTCGCCGCGATTCAGAGAAGCTTGAGGCGGGTATGTGGCGACAACATCACCTTCACCGTAATCTCGCCGCAGTCGCCGCGATTCAGAGAAGCTTGAGGCGGACCTTCCAGCCGTTGAAGGGAATGCTCGGCTACTGCCGCAGTCGCCGCGATTCAGAGAAGCTTGAGGCGGAACCATCGCGCACGAGATCACGCACGCGGTCGAGTGCCGCAGTCGCCGCGATTCAGAGAAGCTTGAGGCGGCGCCAAACGCCGGTTAAAAGCACTTGATCAATTAGCCGCAGTCGCCGCGATTCAGAGAAGCTTGAGGCGGTGATGCACTATTACCCCCACAACATCGGCGATTTCGCCGCAGTCGCCGCGATTCAGAGAAGCTTGAGGCGGACAGCGAAGATGGATAAGGTGTTAAGTGCACAAACGCCGCAGTCGCCGCGATTCAGAGAAGCTTGAGGCGGGCCGATGGGCGCATCGAGCCTCCGCCGCAGATGCGGTGCAGGTTGTCTTGTGCTCGGGTGCTGGTGGCTGGGGATGTCGCGGGAGGAATGGTTTCCATTCATCCCGCCATCAATGTTAATCGAGGTTTGCGCGGCGGTTTCTTCACCGCCAACCCACCTTGGCCTGTTGCTCTTTTCATGCGCAGGCACTGAGGAATCACCAGGGCTTACGCATGAACCGAAAGCGCAAGCCTCAAATCTATGATTTGCCCCGCAGATTCAGAATTCCACAAATGGGTTCAGAAGAACTCTAATCCGTGGTTGTCCTGAATCCGTGGGAATTCACTCAGAAGCAATTCATGCGTCAACCCTGAGGAATCACATGCCATACGGAGAAACATGTTGCGCTTCCCGGGTCGTCAGGCAGTATACCGGCCCATTTCAACCGCGGGGTGGAGCAGCCCGGTAGCTCGTCAGGCTCATAACCTGAAGGTCAGAGGTTCAAATCCTCTCCCCGCAACCAATTTCAAAGGCCCTGGTCGTGCAAAAATGACCAGGGCTTTTTTTTCGCGAAACGCGAGCCGGTGCTTGACCTGCCCGAACAAACAATTCAACCTCTCTAAGAAATCAGAATCAAAGCCCGTACGCTTCCCATGCCGCACGTTCCGATCCTTCCACTGCCGCCACGTTTCTACGGGATAACCCGTCTGAGCCTGTGCACCGCCCTCGCGCTGGCGCTGACGATTTCGGGGGCGAACGCATCGATCACCGCCGGCGGCATCGCGATCCTGGGCTATACGGACCACAATGACTCGCTGGAGGACAGCTTTTCCATCGCCACGCTGCAAGTCGTCACCGCAGGGACGACACTCTACTTCACCGACAACGGCTGGCACACGTTGGATGGTTTTTATGGCGCCAGCAACACGAACGGCAACGGCAACGAGACGCTCATCAAGCTCACTTTCAATCAGGATGTGGGAGGCGGTCAGATCCTGCGTGCCGGCTATGACACCGCGGCGGTCACATGGGACGTCTCCAGCGACATTGGCGCTTCCAACGGGGACAAATTCAGTCTCCTGGGCCTCTCTCATGCCTCGGGTGAGCAGATCTATGCGTTCGAGGCCGGCCCGGGGCTGCCACTTATGAATGTGAGCAATCATGTTTACGTGCTCGACTTCGGCGACTTCAGCAATCCGGGGTTCGAGGACGCGGACTCGACCGCCAAGGGCAACGTGCCCACGGGCCTGTCCGTCGTGGCGAACACGGCGGTGACGCTGCCGGATCCGTCCTTCGGCAGCGATCCAAACGATTTCCACAACGGCACGTTCGCCCTGAACATGGCAGATGCCGACGTCATTGCCTTGAATGCATCCGGGGGCACAAGGGCACAGTGGCTGGCGCTCATCGCCGACAGCACGAACTGGTTGAAGTCAAATTACGAAGACAATCCCGATGATGATGCCGAGGCGCAATTGAGCACGCTGCATGTGCTTGGTGTGCCTGAGCCTTCACGAATGGTGCTGGCGGTCTTCGCGTGGATTCCGGTGCTTTTCCGCAGGCGGCGGTGACGGCACTGGTGTGAGGGCGCGGGCGCGGACGTCATCGGGACCATGGCCGGCGTTTGATTCGGTCTGCCGAAACTCTTTTCTCTTGTCCGCCCTTCTCCCCGCGCCCACGATGCGCGCCCATGAAACGCACCGTCTTGATCGCTGGATTGCTGGGGCTGGCTTGGCCGGCCGGAAGTATTGCTCATGCCGCGGAGGCATTTGAAGCCGCGCTCGGTAGAGAATCGGAACTGCCCCGTGGCAAGGAGGCCGACGGCATCCGTGGCGACTTTGTTTTGCGCAATGACAAGATCGAGGCCGTGATCTCGCACAATGCGCCGCGTCGCCGCGCAAACATGAGCACGTTTTACGGTGATGACGGCGTGACGCCCGGCCTGCTTTACGATCTAACGCTGCGTGGCGCGAACAATGACCAGCTCGTTGCCTATGGTCCCTGTGGTCACGGGCCGGTGAGTTATGTGAAGACCGTCGCGACCAAGGAAGACGGAACGGCAGCGGTGGAGTCGGTGACCACGGCGGCGAAGAATGGCGGCGTCTTCAAGCGGACGGAGTATCGCGTTCGCGACGGACTCGCGGGCGTTTTTGTCACGACCATTCTCCGCAATGAGACGGACAAGCCACAAAAGGTCAGCACCAAGGACGATCTCACGCGCTTCGAGTCCGATGGCGATCTCGACGGATGGATCCGCTGGATGGATGCGATCAATCCGGCTCACAAGTGCGGCTATGCGCGCGCGAATCTCAAGGTGACGGGCGCGGACAAGATCGGCGGCGATGTCGAGATCGCTCCCGGCAAGGAAGTCGTGATCTCGCGCTTCTTCGCGGTCGGTCGCTCACCCGCGGAAGCGGTGGGTGAGGCCCTCGCAGCGAAAGGCGAGAAAGTCGCGACCGTGCGCGGCACGCTGAAGAATGCGGATGGCTCACCGATCACCAGCGCGAGCGTGCTGGTGCCAAATGGCAAAACGAAACTGAAGGCCTATCCCGATGACAAAGGTGTCTTCACCTTTAAAGCAGCGCCGGGACCGCTCGTGCTCGATGTCGAGGACATCGGTCGCGAACCCGCGAGCATTCAGCTCACGGTGCCCGACAGCGGCGAGATCACCGCGCCTGCGGTGGCGATGAAGGCAGCCACGCGCATCCGCTTCGACATCACCGATGAGAAAGGCGTGTCGATGCCGGTGAAGGCGCACTTTGAGCCGCTCGATGAAGGCGCGCCGAAGCTCGATCTCGGGCCGAAGCACCGCGCGCATGGTTGCGTGGATCAATACTTCTCGGAAAAAGGCCAGTTCACCGTGCAGCTCCCGACGGGCAAGTATCGCGTGTTCGTCGTTCGCGGGCCGGAGTATGACCACATCATGAAAGAGGTGGAGCTGAAGCCGGCGCAGGAGTTTGTGCTGAAGGGCAAGCTCACGCGCGTGGTCGATACCAAAGGCTGGATCAGCATGGACCCGCACAATCACTCCACGCCGAGCGGCGACAACGTGTGCGACACCGACGGCCGCCTGATCAATCTCGCCGCCGAGCACATCGAGTTTGCGCCAACGACGGAGCACAATCGCTTCTACGACTGGAAGCCGCTCATCGAGAAGCTCGGCCTCGCGCCCTTCATGAGCACCGTGCCCGGCGTCGAACTCACAGGCCGCCGCGCGCACTTCAATTCCTTCCCCTTCACGCCTGATCCGATGCTGCAAGACGGCGGCGCGCCGGAGTGGAACGACGACCCGCGCATCAATGCGCTCACGCTCCGCCGCTGGCAGACCGAAGAGCCGACACGTTGGATTCAGATCAATCATCCCGATCTGCCGAACCTCTTCGTCGATCGCGACAGCGACGGCATCGCTGACGGCGGCTTCGTCGGCATCGGCGGCATGATCGACGGCTACGAGTCGCAGAATGGGGCCGGCACCGACATCCTCTACGGCGCACCCTTCAAAGTCAGCCGGACCGCCGGCTCGCTCGCCGCGAAGGCATCGTTCGTGCGCGAATTCATCTGGCTGCAGCTGTTGAACCAAGGCCATCGCATCACCGCCGTCGGCGTCGCGGACGCGCACTCGGTCTATGGCAATGGCGTCGGCTGCTGGCACAACTATGTGCCGAGCACGACCGATGATCCCGCGAAGATTTCCTGGCCCGAGGTCTCAGCGCACATGAAGAAGGGCCATCTCATCCTTTCGTCCGGTCCTTATCTCGAAGTCACCACCGCCGACGGCCACATCGCCGGCGAGGATGTTCGCGGCAATGGCGGCATCGACCTCAAGGTGAAGGTGCAATGCAACACATGGGCCGGCATCGATCGCGTGCAGATCCTCGTGAACGGCCGCCCCGAGCCGAAGCTGAATTTCACCCGCGCCGCGAACCCCGACATGTTAGGCAAAGGCGTCGTGCAATTTGACCGCACCATCCACGTGCCGCTCCAGCAGGATGCGCACCTCATCGTCGTCGCCACCAGCGAGAGCGAGACGCTGAAGATCGGCTACGGCACCAGCGACTACGCCAAGATGCGCCCCATGGCCTACAACAATCCCATCTACGTCGATATCGACGGCCACGGCTTCACGCCGAACGGTGATACCCTCGGCTACGAACTGCCCGGCATGAAAATCGATGCGGACAAGGCGCGCGAGAAACTCATCCGTGGTGGCTTGATGAAAGCCGAGCCGCAGAAGCCCGAAGCGAAAAAGGAGGAAGTGAAGCCGGCGAAGCCCGCGAAACCTTGAGCAACGCAGCCGGCGCGCGAGCCGGCAATGGCCGGCAGATCGAGAATGCTGATAGCCTGATTGCCCGCCCGTGCCACTACCATCGCAGCATGAATCCATCCCGCAGATCATTCATTCAGAAGCTCGGCGCCGCGAGCCTGGCGGTCGCGGCCGGCCGTGCAGGAGCCCAGCAGTCCACGCGGAAGCTCCGCAAAGGCTATATGATGGGTACCTTCCCGGACAAGAAGCTTCCGCTTCTTGAGCGCTTTCGCATGCTGAAGGAGACCGGGTTTGACGGCGTGGAGCCGGCGATCTCGGAGGACCCGGAGGAGGTGTTGCGGGCGCGTGATGCCACGGGCCTGCAGATTGCATCGATGAGCTGCGGCGGGGCGAGCCGGATGTTCGCTAGCGCTCTACCGCCCGCGCGGGCCAAGGCGGTGGACGAATTGAAGGCCGGGCTGCGCAATGCGAAACGCTACGGCATCCGCTCCATCCTCGTGGTGCCGGGTGTCGTGGACGAAAAGACCACCTACCGGCAGAACTGGGACCGCTGCACTGAGTGCATCAAGGCGTGCGTGCCGGTGGCGGAGGAAGCCGGCGTGAAGATGGCCGTCGAGAACGTCTGGAACAATTTTCTCCAGAGTCCGATGGAGTGCGTGCAGTTCATCGACCAGTTCGGCACCGACAAGGTGGCGATGCATTTTGACATCGGGAACATGATGTCCCTGGGCTGGCCCGAGCAGTGGATCGAGATCATCGGCAGGCGCATCGCTTGCATCCATATCAAGGAATTCAGTCGCACGAAGATGATGGAGGAAGGGAAACGCAAAGGCTTCGAGGTCGAGTATCTCGAAGGCGACAACGACTGGCCCGCGATCATGCAGGCGCTGCGCGGCATCGACTACGACGGCTGGGCCATCGTCGAGCCCGCGTTCCGTCCGAAGGACATCGAAATCCGCGCGCGTCTCGGCGAAATCTCGAAGCGCCTGGACAAGATACTGGCGTCGTGAGGCGTAGTGTTCCGCGAATTATCCAGTGTTCAGTCTTCGGTGTTCAGCGATGCTTCGCGGTCGCAAACCGAATGCTGAATACTGAACACTAACCACCGCACACTTACCCACCATGACCACCCGCCGCTCCTTCCTTGCCTCCGCCGCTGCCACTGCTGCATCGGGATTTGTCGTTTCCAGTCGTGCCCAGGCTGCTGGGAAGACGCGCAACATCAGGAAGGCGATCATGTACAGCACGATCAAATCGGCGGAGAAAAGCGTGCTCGGGAAATTCAAGGCGGCAAAAGAGGCAGGTTACGAGGGCGTGGAGGCCAACGGAGGAATGAACCAGCAGGAGGTTCTGGACGCATATGGCCAGACCGGTCTGAAGGCTGCCAGCGTGTGCTGCCACACGCATTGGAAGCAGACGCTCACGCATCCCGACGAAAAGATTCGTGAGGAAGGACTGCAAGGCGTGCTCCAGACCCTGCGCGATGCCAAGGCATACGGCGCCACATCGATCCTCGTCGTGCCGGGCGTGTGCAATGAAACCACGGCCTATGACGAGGCGTGGGAGCGCTCCGTCACCCAGATCAAGAAGGCCGTGCCGCTCGCCAAGGAACTCGGCGTGGCCATCTCCATCGAGAACGTCTGGAACAATTTCATCCTCTCGCCGCTCGAAGCGGTGCGCTTCCTCGATGAAATCGGCGAGAAGCCGGACGTGGTCGGCTGGCATTTCGACATCGGCAACGTACTCCGTTACGGCTGGCCCGAGCAGTGGATCAAGGTGCTCGGCCACCGAATCAACCGCATCCATGTGAAGGAATACAGCACCAAGAAGATGAGGGAGGAAGGCGTGGCAAAGGGCTTCGACGTCGATCTCATGGAGGGCGACAACAACTGGCCCGCCATCATGGCCGCGCTCGATGGTGCAGGCTACGAAGGCTGGGCCATCTCCGAGCAGGGCATCAAGCTGCTCCCCGGTGGCATGAAGAGCCTGACCGAGCGGATGGACAAGATTCTGGCTCTCTAACACCGTCCAGTTGGGAATGGAGCGCCAAAAAAAGGCCGGAATATGAACCGCCGGACCGCCTCTCATTCGCGATGCCCTTCGCCGGGCATTCCCCAATGACGCCTTCCGCGACGACGACCCCATCCGAATTCGAGCAACTGGTGGACGCCCACTACCAGGGCCTCTACCGGTTCGCCCTCAGCCTCAGCCAGCGCACGAGCGAGGCGGAGGATCTGACGCAGCAGACCTTCATGCGCTGGGCTGAAAAGGGCCACCAACTGCGCGAGCGGCACAAGGCAAAAACCTGGCTCTACACAACGCTCTACCGCGAATTCCTTGGCGGCCACCGGCGCACGGTGCGCTTTCCACACTCGGATCTCGAAGAGGCGGAGCACGAACTGCCCGCCATCGAGCCGGACACCGTGCTGGCGCTGGATGGCAAGGCGGTGATCACCGCGCTCGGCGGACTGGACGAGAATTTCAAGGTGCCGCTCACTCTTTTCTACCTGCAGGATCACTCGTATCAGGAGATCGCGGAGATTCTCGACGTGCCCATCGGCACTGTGATGTCGCGCCTGTCCCGTGGGAAGGATCAGTTGCGGGCGAGGCTGGCCGATCGCGCGTCGGCGTCGAAAGGGAAGGGGAATGTGATCGAGTTTCAAACCGCGGCGAGGAGGATGAATCATGGATAAGCTGGAACTGAAGATGCGCCTGGATGCGTGCAGACCGTCCGGACAGGACAACGACGACGGCGCGATCCGCGAAGCGCTCGCGCAACTGCCGGCCGATGCGGAACTGGCCGTGTGGTTCGCCAGATCGCAGGCGCTGGATGCGGCGGTTTCGCGACAGCTCGCTGGCGTAAAGGCACCCGACGGGCTGCGCGGGCGTATCCTCGCCGGCGCCAGGGTGAATACGCGGCGGAACGAGTGGCGCAGGCACTTGTGGATCGCCGCCGCAGCCATCGTGATGGCAGGCGCGGCCGTGTGGATGCTGGAGAACTACTTTTCAGCGGCGTCGGAAGGTGGCGGTGCATTGGCCGCCGCGACTCTGCGTGAGTACCGCGATGAGGTGGCATCTGTCTATGCAGGCATGCATCAGACGGGCTTCGAACTCGACCACTCCGACGCCGACGTGGCGAAGGTGAAGCAGTGGCTCGCGGAGCACGGTGCACCGGCGGACGCCGTTCTGCGCGCCGGGCTGACGGACGCGCTGCCCTTCGGCTGCAAGATCGTCGAGTGGCGCGGCCGGAAGGTGTCCATGATGTGTTTCGGCAAGAATGACGACGAGGCGCATCTGTTCGTCGTCAGCCGCGATGCCATCCGCGGTCTTGGCGGCATCGAGGCCGGGCACGTCGAGCGTGTGGGCGGCTTCGAGATCATCGCGTGGCAGGATGAAAGACGCGCCTATGTAATGGTGGGCGACTCGCCGAAGACGGATTTGAAACCGTTTCTTTGAGCGTTAACGAGGGCGGTTCTTGAAGAGGCTCATTCCCGTCATTCACTCGGGTGCCGAGATTGCGCCGCTCCCAGCCCTGCCACCACCCGCCGGGAAAACGCCGGCGATCGCGCAATCGATGCGCCCGCCGCGGAATTGACCGGGGTGAAATCCGCCGCTACGGAAACGCTGTCCGAAACCACAGGGGCACGACAAACGTAGAGATAGCCGCTCAGAACCAAACCCGCTGCGTCAGTCGTATTTCTTGTGGCGCGGACGTTGTCCAGTGCTTTTCGGAAGGCGCTGTCCAGGGGTGGGCTTCATTGCCGTTCTGTCATCCAATAATTCAGTTTCAGTGTTCGTTAGATGCCCCGCATGATTTTGAAAACAACCGCAGCCCCTCGTCGAAACCCTGCGCTCAACGCGCTCGCTCATGCCGCGCTCGCGCTGGCGGCCGTCACGGTGCCGTCATGCAGGAAGCTCGACGAGCGCATGACGATCTCCGAGACGCGGGGGATTTCCGCCGCCACGGCACCGCAGGAAGTGAACGCGACGAGCGAGCAGCGGTTCGGGCCGGGCTTGCGTGCCATTGGCATGGATGGCTCGCAGGAGCAGCCTCAAGGCCAGCAGCCGTCCCTGCGTGATCTCTTGACCTGGACGATGCCAGACGGATGGAAGGAGGCATCGCCTGGCAGTGATCCCTCCGGCATGAGGCTCGTGGATGCGCGCTTCGGAGAGAAAGGCGAGGGCGAGTGTTACATCTCCATCATGCCCGGGCCGGCGGGTGGCTTGAACGCGAACCTGAACCGCTGGCGCAAGCAGATGGGCCAGCCCGACTACACCGAGGAGGAGATCAACAAGCTGCCGAAGAAGCCGCTCTTCAAACGCGACGGCGTGTATGCCGCGTTCGATGGCGACTACAAGGGGGTCGGCATGACTGACGCGGCGAAGGGCTATCGACTCGCCGGCATCATCCACTCCGCGGAGCAGGCCACGATCTTCGTGAAGATGATCGGCCCGAAGGCGCTCGTGGAAGCGAACGCGGCGGCCTTTGACCAGTTCTGCCAGTCCATCAGCCCGAAAGGAAACGAATGAGCACCGTACCGACATCCATTCCCGCTCTGATCTTCCGCGTGCTGCGTTCCTTCGGTCTCGCCACCATGGTGCTCACGCTGCTGCTGCTCGTGACGTTTCTCGGCACGGTCGAGCAGGTGGAGCACGGCCTCTTTGAGAGCCAGAAAAAGTACTTCGAATCCATGTTCGTTCCGAGCATCGACGTCGCGTGCGTGCTGCGCGCCATGCATGTGCAGTATCAGGGTTCGTTCGATCTGCCGGTTTACATTCTGCCCGGCGGTTATCTGCTGATGGTGCTGCTCGGCATCAACATGGTGCTCGGCGGACTTGTACGGTTGAAAAAGGACGCCATTTGGCTGGCAAAGCTGCCGCTGCGTCTCATCACGGGCCGTTTCAGCGAACTCACTCCCGCTCCGCGTGCAGTGGGTGTGTTCATCGCGCACGCGTCCATCGTCTTCATGCTGCTGGCGGGCGTAGTGTCGCTCTACTTCAAAAAAGACGGCGCCATGTCGCTGAGGGAAGGGCAGACCTCGGATGAATTTCAGAGTTTCCACGACAGTGTGATCGAGATCGAAAAACTCTCGCCAGCGCCGAAGGACGGCAAGCGCACGGCGCTCGTGATCGATGGCTCCGAGTTCATCGATCTCTCCGCCGGGAAGGGGCGGACGTTCACGCACAAGGATCTGCCGTTCGAACTCATGGTGAAGAACTACGAGGTGAACTGCCTGCCGCGTCGTGAGGATCCGCAGGCCGGAACGAGCCGCCAGGTGGTCGATGGATTTTTCCTCCAGCCGGTCAAGGAGGAACTCGAGCAGGAGCGCAACACCGACGGCGCGTATGTGACCGCGAAGCTCAAGGACGGCACGCAGGTGGAGGGCATTGTGTGGCGTTTCGCTGCCGCGCCGTTGTCGATCAAGGCGGGCGATGAAGTCTGGGGCGTGTCGCTCAACCGCCGCTCGTGGAAGCTGCCGTTCTCCGTGCGGCTCGATCACTTCAAACGCGAAGTTCATCCAGGCACGGCGAAGGCGCGGAAGTTCACGTCCGAGGTCACCGTCGTCGAGAACGGCCAGGAGATGAAGAAGATCATCACGATGAACGAGCCGCTGCGCAGCCGCGGCTACGCGCTCTTTCAGCAGTCCTTCGACATGGGCCAGAACGACGACGGCACCATGCGCACCAGCTCGACACTGCAAGTGGTGCAAAACCCCTCCGACCACTGGCCGCTCATCTCGTGCATCGGCGCTGGCATCGGCTTGCTCATCCACATGATCTGGCAGCTAGTGCGATACCTGAGCCGTCAGTCATCAAAACCAGCCACCGTTTGAACGATGAATACCAAGTCTCAAAACCCGGGCGCTATTGGACATGGGAGACGTTCGGAATTCCCCCTGACCCCAGCCCTTTGCTGGGCTTCTTTTGAATTCTTGTCTCCAGCTATCTCGCTCTCGCTCGGTTCCCCGTGGGAGAGGGAGACGACTGGCGCTCCGCGCCTTTCCGACCAGTCATCCTTCGCCCATTCGAGCGGCAGCTCGTCAGGTTCCCCCTCCCCTGGGGGGAGGGTTAGGGTGCGGGGGACGACAACCGTCCGCCCCATGCGCGCACCAAGGCTCTCAAATACATCCGCCATGCTCACTCGACTGCTTGCCCTCGGAGGTGCTCTCGTCTTCGGCCATTTGTCGATCGCGCAAGAGCCGGCGAAGCCAGCCGCTTCTGCTGCTCCATCGTCCGCTGCTCCCGCAGCACCACCCGCCGGATCGGTTCAGCCAGCAAAACCGCCAGCCGCAGTTTCCGCCGCTCCAGTCGCATCACTCGATCTGCTGCGTGACAAAGAAGTGGTCGACCTTTTCTCCTCACTGCCGGTGCAGGAAGATGGCCGCGTGAAACCGCTGGACACGCTCGCGCGCTTCAAGCTTCTCCGATTCAGCGGCAAGCAGTCCGGCATCAGCGCCACGCGCATGGATGAAGCAAAGGGTGCGGTGCCGGTCGATGACCCGGCCACATCGAAGCCGCTCGTCGATGCCAAAGGTGGCAAGCTGCGCTTCACCGCGACGGAGTGGTTGCTGGTGTCGTGGTTCCGGCCCGACATCGCGAAGCAACTGCCAGTCTTCGTCGTCGATAACTCCGAGGCGATCACCGAACTGGAACTCAAGGCCAAGGCAAAACGCGACCGCTACTCCTACAACGAGATCGAACCCGGCCGCACCGCGTTGATGCGGAAGATGCAGGAGGTGCGCAACGTCGATCAAAAGCAACGCACGCCCGTGCAGCGCGCGCTCGCGAAGCTGGCTTTCGATTTCCTCGATTACGAGATGATCCTCTCACACTTCGACTTCGCGCGCGCGCCGTTCGGAAAGGAAGCTGCGTCGCTGCCGGCGGAACTCGCCGCTCATGTGAAGGACGGCAAGGCCGACTGGACCGCTTTGCTGCCGAAGATGCTCGACTACTTCAAGTCGCACCCCGAGGCCGCCGCGCCGATGAGCAATCCGTGGCTGCGCGAGTACTACCGCACGCTGGTCGGCGCGCTGATGAGCGGAAACGAAGAGTCTCTGCCGCGTTTCTTTCCGCCGCCGGTCGAGAAGATCGAGGTGTGGCACAATCCCGGCACGATTTTGAAGAGCGTGCTCGATGGCACGACTGCTACGACGGAGGATCTCGGGCATCTCACCCGCTACGGGAAGCTCGCCTCCACCGTCACCGACTCCACCGCATTCAAGGCGACGCTCAAGGAACTGCACGCGAATACCACCAAGCTCGCCGCCGCGCGCAATCAATCCGGTCACATCGGCCTAGAGCTGCACTACCACCGATTCGACTATTTCTACAACGCACTGCTTTGCTTCACGTTCGGCCTGCTGCTGCTCGCGCTGAGCTGGGTGAATCCGGCCACTCGCTGGGGCCGCCTTTGCCGCGCCGTGTGCATTCTGCTCACACTCGGCGGGACTACCCTCGGTTCGGCGGGCATCATCATTCGCTGCCTCATCATGGAGCGTCCGCCGATCACGAGCCTTTACGAGACGATCATCTTCATCACCACGACCGCCGCGCTTCTGGCGCTCATCGCCGAGGCCATCACAAAGAAGGGCTGGGCGCTCGCTGTCGCATCAGTGGCCGGCACCGCGGGCATGTTCCTCTCGATCCGCTTCATGAACATGGAAGGGCGCGATACGATGGAGCAGCTCCAGGCCGTGCTGATCACGAACTTCTGGCTGTCCACGCATGTGCCGTGCATCAACCTCGGCTACACGGCCGGAATGGTGTCCGCGATTTTCTCAGTGATCTACGTCGTGCTTCGCGTGCTCGGAAAAGTGCACGTCGGCGATGGCACCGCGCGGGACCTCACACGCATGTCTTATGCCTTCGTCATGGCCGGCCTTTTCCTCTCGCTGGTGGGCACGGTGCTCGGCGGCATCTGGGCGAACTATTCCTGGGGCCGCTTCTGGGGCTGGGACCCGAAGGAAAATGGCGCGCTCATGATCGTGCTGGTGAACCTCGCCATCCTCCACGCACGCCTCGGCGGCTACATCAAGGAGGCCGGCTTCCATTGCTGCGGAGTCTTCCTTGGCATGGTGGTGGCGTTCTCGTGGTTCGCCACCAATCAGCTTGGCGTGGGCCTTCACTCCTACGGCGCGATGGAGGGCGCGTGGATGTGGCTCTACATCTTCTGGGGCCTGATGACGCTGCTGCTGGTAGTGGGCATGGTCGTCGCCGCGATGGACCGCCGTGCAAAGCGTCCTGCTGATCCCGGCAGCGCGGTCATCGCCGAAGCGGAAGCGGCTGCGTGATCGAAGCTCGCGCCAGCCCGGGCAGGCTCATGTGCCGTAGAGAAACGTGGTCAGCGGACTTGTCGCTCCGGCTTCCGACGATGCTTCAGCGAGACCGATTTCAAATGCGGCACGTCCGGCTTCAACAGCCTGCCTGAAGGCGACCGCCATGCGCACGGGATCGGCCGCGATGGCGACGGCCGTGTTTACGAGCACGGCGTCGGCTCCCATCTCCAGCGCCTCGGCCGCGTGGCTGGGTGCGCCGATGCCGGCATCGACGACGACCGGCACGGTGGCCTGATTGATGATGATCTCGATTTGTCTCCTCGTCGTGATGCCCTGGTGCGAGCCGATCGGGGAGCCGAGAGGCATCACCGTGGCGGTGCCGACATCCTGAAGGCGGCGTGCGAGCACCGGGTCGGCGTTGATGTAGGGCAGCACTGTGAAGCCTTCCTTCACCAGCGTTTCCGCAGCCTTCAGAGTCTCGATTGGATCTGGCAGCAGATAACGCGGGTCAGGATGAATTTCGAGCTTCACCCAGTTCGGCAGCCCCGCTGCGACGGCGAGGCGCGCAAGCCGCACGGCTTCCTCGGCATTCATCGCACCGCTGGTGTTCGGCAGCAGCAACACGGTCTTTGGGATGAAATCGAGGATGTTCGCGAATGGATCGCCTTTGCCCGTCAAATCCGCGCGACGCAGCGCGACGGTGACGATTTCCGACCCCGAAGCGGCGATGGCGTCATGCATCAACTCGCCGGACGCAAACTTTCCCGTGCCGAGCATGAGACGGCTGCGGAAAGTGCGCGAGGCGATGGTCAAGGGCTGGCTGGCTGCGGGCATGGCAGGGAAGAGGTGATCAGCGTCCGGTAAGCAGTTGAGCATTCCATTGAGCATTCCATTCGAGATCACGGCGAGCGTCAATGACGGCGCAGACTTCGGCAGCCTGTTCCGACTTGCGATACATGACAATGAAATACGGGAACCGGCCCAGCACGACCATGGCGCGGAAGCGTCCGCGTTTCCGGTGGATCCCGGCCGTGGTGGACAGAGTGTCGATCTCACCTCGACGAAACCGGTAAACCTCGGTCCCAAGCCCCGGCTCCTGCTCTTCGTAAAAGGCGGCGGTCTCGTCGATGTCCCCCTCGGCTTCCGGCAGGATGATCACTCTCATTTGCGCAGCCATTTCGCGTCCAGCCGGGCCTTGGCATCTTCCCACGGAGCGAACTGCGTCCTGCCTTCGGCCAGCAGACGCTCGCGTTCTTCAAGCAGGCGGCGATGACGGGCCGGAAGCTCGTCATCGGCCAGTTCGTCCCGCATGATTTGCAGCAGGTTCTCGCGGTCATTCCGAGAGAGTGTGCGGATGCGCTCCATCAATTCATCCACGGCGGAAGAGGCGGTCAGCGTTGGCATGGGCGGAGTGTATGGGACCGGGCGCAAAGGTGCAAATCAATCCACCAGCGTCCTGCGCAGCAGCTCGTCCACCGGAAGCTGGATGCCGATGAAGAAGTCGCCGAACTCGCCGAAGCGATAGGTGACTTCATCGAATCGCATCTCATAGACGATGCTGCGGATGTTGTAGAGATCGTGCGAGAAGAGCGTCACACCCCACTCGTGGGAGTCGAGGCCGGTGGAGCCGGTCACAAGCTGGCGCACCTTGCCGGCCCAATTCCGGCCGACGCGTGCGTGGCCGCTCATGAGACGGCGGCGGGTGGGGAAGTCCAGTCCATACCAGTTTTGATCGTCCGTGCCGCGGCGTTTGTTCATCGGGTAGAAACAGAACACGGGCCAGTCCGGCATGTTCGGGTAGAGGCGGTCCTGGTAGTATTTCTTCATGTGGGCCTTCCACTCGTCGAGGCGCTTGGTGAAGGCCTCGCTGCCTTCTTCGAGGCCTTCCTTCTTCAGCCGCTCCACGGCCTCATCCTCCTTCTCGCTGTATTCGGTCCACTCCGTCATCGAGAGGTAGCTGTAGGCCGGAGCGAGAACGTCGGGACCGAGGGCGAGGGCAAGCTGCTTTTCAAAACGGTTCGCGTCCTGCAGATCAGGCGTGAGCAGCATCATGCCGATGTCAGCCTTCGGCGTCATCATGCTGAAGAGCAGGAGCTGTGTCTTCGGATGCGCGCGGATGGTTTGCACGAGCTTGGAAAACCGCGTCTTGCGTTCGCGCTGGTCTTCGTCCGTGAGCTGGCTCCACATCCCGAGATCAATGTGGTAAAACAGATGCAACACAAACCAGCCCTCCTGAGGGACGAGGGAGGGCAGGGTGCTGGCGGATGCGGCGGGCATGGGGGTGATGTTCGACATGAAGGAAAGGTTTTGGTGCTGTCAGAGCCGCTCCCGATACGCCGGAAAACGCACTCGACAACGCCTTGATACAAGTGCGCCTCAAGAGGCGCAAGGATTCACAAAAACCGTTTGAAATGGCAGGGGCGGACATTACTATCCGCGCCCAATTCAAACCGGACCCCAAATAGACCATGGCTGACGCCGCAAACAAATTCCCCCACAACGCCGAAGGCGCCTATTACGTGGACGATCAATGCATCGACTGCGACCTCTGCCGCGAGACGGCGCCCGCCAACTTCAAGCGTGATGATGACGGCGGCCACTCCTACGTATTCAAGCAGCCCGAGAACGATGACGAGAAGAAACTCTGCGAAGAGGCTCTTCAAGGTTGCCCCGTCGAAGCCATCGGTCGCGATGGTTGACGTATCGGCGCGGAGCGTCGTGCACCCTTTTCCAAACGCGGACTCTGCAGCATGTGGAGCCCGCGTTTTTTGTGCCGTGAGATAGGAATTCTCAAGGACATCGCACGCCGATGCGGTCGCTCAACGCGGCCGCACCGAGTAGCTGTGCTCCACCGTGCCGTTTTCGGTGTCCGCGCGTGTCACGCCGGGGACGATGCTGCGCACATAGTCCACCTTTGCATCGTTCGCCTCCACGCTTACGCGCAAGTGGCCGCTGCTGCCGAGGATCACGCCGCTGTAGCCATACTCCTCCGCGCTGCGCGTGCCACCGCTCGGGTGGCCGGGCTGAGGCACCTCCTGGTAGATGATGCCGTCCAGTTCCTCTTTGACGAACAGATGATCGTGACCGTGGAAGACGACGTTTACATGATTCTTCACCAAGAGCTGGTGGATCGGTGTTTCCCACCCGGGGCGATTTTGCCGGAAGCCCTCGCTGCCATCGGCGTTCCTGCCGCCCCATTCCATGAGGGCCGCCGTCTTTGCGCCGCCACGCGCATCGCGGCCCAGACCGCCGACGAGGTGATGGATGAAAACAAAACGCAGCGTGGCCTTGCTGCCCGCGAGTGTTTTGGCGAGCCAGCGATACTGAGTCTCGCCCAGCGTCATGCCCCAGCCCGAGGCACCGCGCTCCGTGGTGGCCCAGAATGGATCGAGTCCGATGATGAGGGCGTTCCCCCATTCGAAGGCGAAGTAGCTGTGCTTGTCATTTCCATCGGCAGGGTTCGGGAAATAGGCATGGCGCATGCCCAGCGACCACTCCGCCATGTCAAGGCGCTCGCCACGCTCGCCATCATGGTTGCCCAGCACCATGAAAATCGGCACGCTGTGCGCGATGCTGCCCATGTAATAGCGCTGCGCTTTGTATTGTGATTCCGAACGGCGGAAGAACTGACCGAACTTGTCCACCATCGTCGTGTCGCCGAGATCGATCATGAAGTCCGGCTTGTCAGCGAGCATGTTTGCCAGCGTCTGCTGATACACCCGGACATCCGTGTTGTTGTCGAGGTGCGAGTCCGCCTGCATCACAAAGCGAAAGCTCGTCCCCGGCTTCCTCTGCGTGTGAAAACTGCGCATCACATCCTGCACCGTCCCGCCGCCCGCGCGGCGATATGTGAGCCGGTAGTTGTAGGTCGTGTCCGGCTTCAAACCTTCGAGCACGACATTTTGAGGGGCGCCGGCTTTCAGCTTCATGGCCGCCGTACTTTGCGGCGGACTGCCGTACTCAATGAAGGCGTCCATGTCCTCCCAAGCGAGCACGCTCACGGTGACAGAGTCCGCTCCTGGCCGGCAGAGCCACACATTGAACAGATACGGCGGCACCACGGCAGGCTCGACCTGGCCCCCTGCGCCAGCGCCGCCCTTGCCTCCACCCTTGCCTTCGCCTTTGGGTTTGCCATCGGGGGCAGCGGCGATGAGCAGCAGCGTGACGAGCGGGGCGATCAAGGTGAGGTGGTGTTTCATCCTGGCCGGGAGGTTAGCACGTCATGTCGTCGGCTCATCAAGGGTTCATTCAGGTTTTGTCAGCGTTTCGTCAAGAGCGGCCGTTCGAGTGTCTGCCGAACAATTCAGAACATGAGATCTCGGAGATTGTTATGGTGCGGATTGAATCGAGGTAGCGACTCGGGGAGGCGATCTTCACTGTGGTGGAGGGCAGCCTGTTCGGCTGCCTGTGCGTAGACAGGGCTTACGCATGAACCGAAGGCACAAGCCTCAAATCTATGATTTGCCCCGCAAGATTCAGGATTCCACAGATGGATTCAGAAGAAGTCCAATCCGTGGTCGCCCTGAATCCGTGGGAATTCACTCAGAAGCAATTCATGCGTAAGCCCTGGTGCGTAGACCGGGCGGCGGTTTCCGGGGTTGCCTTGGACTGGATTACCGGCTAGATAAGCCGCCCGAATCCACCCCGCTGCCCATGCCCGCAGACCTCTCCATCCCCAAGCTTCCCGCCCTCGGCATCCTCGAACCGCTCGGTGACGAGGATCGCGATATCCTGAGCGGCTACGGCGAATTCCTTCCCGTGCAGCCGAACAACACCATCACCGAGGAGGGACTCGATCAGAACAGCCTCTTCTTCGTCATTTCAGGGAAGTTGCACGCCACCTCGATGCGCGCAGGTCACATGGTGCTGCTGGGCACTATCGGCCGCGGGGAGACGGTGGGCGAGATGAACCTGCTCGATCCCGCCAAGGCGAGCGCGACGGTGACCGCGGTGGAGTTTTCCCAGGTGTGGCGCATCAGCGCGGACTCGCTGGACCAGTACATCAACGAGTACCCGAAGCCTGCCGCCTGGCTGCTCATCGGCATCGGCCGCACCATCGCTCACCGCCTGCGCGTGGTGAACGAAAAGGTCACGGCGTTCTACAGCGCGTGATCGATCACGGTACCGCCCGGTGGTCGTGCAGCGCTTCCAGCGCGGCGGCTGCACTCTCCGGTCGTGCGGATGCATCACGGGCAAACATCCGCTCGATCCACATGCGCAGATGCTCTGGGAGGTCCGGCCTCAGCACGGCCAGCGGCGTGAAGACATGCCGGACATGTGCCACCATCACCTGCGGAGCCGTGTCACCCTGAAACGGACACTGTCCGGTGGCGGCGTGGTAGCACACGCAACCGAGCGAGTAGAGGTCAGCGCGCGGATCAGCGGGGGCGCGGTCGAACCGCTCGGGTGCCACAAAAAAGAGCGAGCCGACGACGGGTTCGTGATCGCCGTGACGGAACGTGCCGCCAACCATCTCGAGCGCTGCGCCGAAATCGATGAGTTTCACGTCCAGGGTGCCGCCGGGCTTGCGAGAGACCATCAGATTCTCCGGCTTGATGTCGAGGTGGACGATCCCGCGCCCATGCAGCGCCACCAAAGCGGCGAGCACTTGAGACGCGACGGCTTCGATGTCCGCCGCATCCAGCGGCGCACGCGCGACGAACTGCTCGAGCGTCTCGCCGTCGAGCGGTTCCATGACGAGAAACGCGCCGTCGTCGTCTGTGCCGGAATCGAGGAAGGTGACGACGTGCGGATTAGCCGCCGCTTCCAGAATGCGTGCCTCATGTCGCAGCGCATCGCCCGAATCGGCATCCACGCGCTTGACGGCCACTTGGCGCTGCGTCCGGCTGTCCCAGGCACGGTGCACCACGCTCTGCCGCCCGCGTGAGATGATGCCGCGCGGAACAAATCGTGTGCTCATCGCCCGCTGTGAGTGATGCTGTGCCATGTCGCGCAAAACGAATCAGGCCCGGAATTCTTCTCCGGGCCTGCGTTTATATTGAATTGGAAAATCGTCCGGACGGAAGCGTTTCGTCCTACCAGATGCGCTCGATGAAGCGCTCAATCTTTCCTTTTGCCGCGTCAGGCCGGGTGAGGCGTCGTTTGCCGGTGGAGGAGTTTTGCAGCACGGTGAGCGGGCCGGTTTGATCCACCACCTTGATGGACTTCACTTCGATGCGCTCAAGCGGGCAGTCATTGCTGTCCGCGGGCACGCGCGAGATGCGTTCGATCCACTCCAGACCGGAGACGACCTGACCGAAGACCGTGTACTGGCCGTCGAGGGCGGCCATGTTCCCGAGCGCGAAGTAGAACTGGAATCCGTTGGATTTCTTCTCGGGATTCACGCGGTCGCTCCTGCGCGCCATGGCGACGGCACCGAGCTTGTGGGGACGCTTGATCTCGGCGGAGATGAGCTTGTCCTCGCCACCGGTGCCCCAGCGGTCGCGGGCGGACGCGTCCGACGTCGAGGGATCGCCCGTCTGCACGAGGTAGCCGTCGATGGCGCGATGGACGGCCAGGCCGTTGTAGGCACCCGCAGCGCAGTTGTCCGCGAAATTGCTCACCGTGCGAGGGGCATCATTCGGGAAAAGCTCGAAGACCACTTCGCGCAGATCGCCGCCATACTTGATGTCCATCACGGCCAGTTTGTGGACTTCACTCTTGCCCCAGGTGGTGGGGTCGTCCGGATTCTTCACCTTGCTCTTGGTGCTGCCCTTCTTTCCGGAGGTCAGCGAGGATCCAAGCGATGAGCCTTGTGGCTTGGCGGAGCTGCTGCTCTTGGCCGCCGGTTTGCCGGGCGTCTTGCCGACGGTTTCCGTGATTTTTGGGTCTGAGCTTTCAGCGGCCTTCCTGGCGTCCGCGGCGCGGGCGGCTGCGTCGGCATACGGGTCCTTTTTTTCCTGGGCGATCGTGTGTGAGCAGGCGGCGGCCAGTACCAGGCAGAGCAATCGGGGGAGCGATTTCATGAGAGAGAGGATCGAGAGAAGGCGGTTTAGCGCAGCTTGTTCACGTCGATGTTCTGCGGGTCAGGCTTGGCAGGAATGGGCTCGGCCGGCGCGGATGGCGCCGACGAAGGCGGCGGCGCGGAAGCCACCGGTGCCGCAGCCGCGGAACTGCCGCCATGCTCGTCCACTTGATACTGGTAAACGCGCTTCGGAGCACCCTTGCCCTTGCGGGCGGGCAGGCCCCAGCGCACATCGGCCGAGTCCAGTTCAGACACGCTCGGATACTTCAGATCGACGGGCGGACCGCCAGTCTCACAACTTGCCTGGACCAAACACGCGACTGCCGCCGCGGTGTAAAAGAGATGCTGCTTCAAACTCATTGCTTGAGAACTGGAGATATTTTGACTCTGGCCGCGATCCTAGGCGCATCGCTGCCGGCTGGCAACTCCGAATCCGCGCCCGCGAATCCTTGCCTTAGAAAGGCCAGCCCGACCCGGCGTTCAAGGGCCGGATGCCATGCCACGCTGGTCACCATGCCGATGATTTGCAGGTCTGCGGCGCATGGCGAAAACAACGCGTCTCCTGGCTCTACGGTCATGTCCTTGCCAGTGGCCTGCCACCGCACCAGCTCGCGCGGCATCCTGCCTGTGGTGCGGATGCGCGAGAGGATTTCCTGGCCGATGTAGCAGCCCTTTGTGTAGCTCATCGCTCGGGCGTCGAGTCCTGCCTCGGGCGGAAATGTGTCGGTATTCAACTCACTCGGGAATCGCGGGACACCACGTACGATGCGCAGTGTCTCAAATTCATCGGCGGAGAGCACCGGAGGCACCGCACCGGGCGGCGGATTCACTGCCGGCACCCACACGTCGATGCCCTCACATCCGATGCGGTTCGCTTTCAAACAGCGCGCTCCCACTGCATTTTCACCCCACGCTCCATGCCCCACGCTCGGTGCTGCCGGGCCGAAGACATGCCGCAGCTTCCATTCGTCGCTCACGTCTGCCAGTTCGACATCGTCGGCGATGATGTATCGCTCGAGCCTCGCACCCAGCGCCTCGCGCAACGGAGGTTCGGCATCGAGGAAAAGCGCCTCCCCATCAGGCGCGGCATGAATGAAGACATCGCCGCAGACGCGCCCCTTGATGTCGGTCACGCAGGCGTAGAGCGTGTCGCGCGCATTCGCCGTGCGCACATCATTTGTCACCTGGCCGTTGAGGAAGCGCACGCGATCCCTGCCCGTGAGGCGGAATTTCGCGCGGTCCGTGAGATCCACGCAGCCGCCTTCGCGTTCGATTGCCTGAAAACGCTCCGCCGTCATGTGCTCAACGTACCGTCTTCGAACGACCGGTGAAGTCCTCGGCGATGACCGAGAAGTCCTTGTCTCCCTTGCCGGCTTCGAGGGCGCGCGTCAGCTCGGTCATGGTGCCGTCCAGCACCGGTGTCTGCAGCTCGGCCTCACGCGCCATTTCACGGGCGAAGCGCACGTCCTTGAGCATGTTCACCACGGAGAAGTGCGGTTCGTAGTCGCCGCTGATCATCGTTGGAAGCTTCATTCCGATCAGCGTGGAGAAATTCGCATTCGGCTCCAGGGCCGCCAGCAGGCTCTCGGTCGGGATGCCCGATGCGCGCGTGATCGCCGCCGCCTCCGCCAGCGCCTCGACAGTGGCGGCCGTGATCAGATTTGTGGCGATCTTCAGCACCGTGGCATCGCCCACGCGGCCGAGCGGCATGATCTTCATCGCGCTTGCCTCGAGCACGGGGCGCGCGCGCTCCACCAGTGCCTCATCACCGCCGATGTAATACACGATCTTCCCGGCGGCGGCCGCATTCTTGCTCCCCGTGAACGGGGCGTCGAGAAATCCCGCCCCGGCCTTCTCGCACACCGCGGCTGCGGCGCGCGTGGCCGCGGGGCTGACCGTCGAATGGTTCATGATGACATGGTCCTCACGCAGGCAACGTGACATGCTCTCCATCGCCTCTGCCAGCGCCGCGTCATCGCGCACGAAGATCTGCACAACCTGCGAGACATCGGCCACCTCCGCGGGCGAGGCGAGAAATCCTGGCGTGGCCCGCGCACTCCGGCTCCACACAAAGACATCGAATCCAGCCTTGCGCAGATTTTCACTCACGCGGCTCCCGATGATGCCGAGGCCGAGCACGCCCACTTTCTTGATCTTCTTCGATCCCATGCGCGCTTATTTCGAGCCTTGGCCCGCGATGTTCAAGCCGCAATCTTTGCCGCCGCCGACGCGCCCTTGCCGCCGACGCGCCCTTGTGTCCCGGTGCTTTTTCGTCACTGTGAGCCAGCCATGAAAAACAGCCTGCTTGCCACCGCCGCCGTCGTGCTCGCCACTCTATCCCTGCCGCTGTATGCCGCCGATCATCCTGACACCAAGGGATGGAAGGAATTGTTCGCCCCGGATCTCTCGAATGCTGTCGCTCCTGGCAGATGGAGCTTTGCCAACGGCGAGCTTGTCGCCGGTGACCACGAGACCATCTGGACGAAGGAGAGCTACGGCAACTTCATCCTCGACCTCGAATTCAAGGTGGCCAAGGAGTCGAACAGCGGCGTATTCCTGCGTTCCGGCGACATCAAGAACGTGCTCAAGGCGCTGGAAATCCAGGTCCATGAGTCCGCCGACGGCAGCAAGTACGGCATGGTCGGCGCGATCTACGATGCGATGCCGCCGAAGAAGAGCATGTCGAAGCCCGTGGGCGAGTGGAACCATTTCACCATCGCCTGCAAGGACAGTCTCGTCGCCGTCATCTTCAACGGGGAGGAAGTCATCCACGCCGACCTGAACGATTGGCCTGAGAAGGGCAGGAATCCCGACGGCACGCCGAACAAATTCCCCGTCGCGCTCAAAGACTACGCTCGCAGCGGCCCCATCGGCCTCCAGGGGCTGCACGGCAAGGCTCAGGCACCGGTGTGGTACCGGAACCTCAAGATCAAACCGCTTCCGTAGCTCAAAGTGCCGCTCCGTGTGGCCGGCTGCTGAACAATCACATTCAACCGCGTCTTGCACATGCCGCACGGCGTGAAGTGAACTTGGTGGTCGCCTTCACCTGTAGTCGCTTCGGAGCACGCGGTTGTTGTAGGTGTCGGCGATGTAAAGTTTTCCGTCGGGGCCGATGCGCACGCCGTGTGGGCGCTTGAGCTGCGTTTCGAGCAGGGTGCCACCGATTTTCGCGCCGCTTTTGGGTGGCGAGCCAGCGATGAGTTCGATCACGCCGGTCTTCGGTACGTAGCGGCGGATGCAATGGTTTTCCGTGTCGCAAATGAGCACGTTCTGATTGGAGTCCATCGCGACGTATTTCGGACCGCTCATCAATGCATCACGCGCTGGTCCGCCGTCGCCGCCGTAGCCTTGCTTGCCGGCTGCATTCACGACCGTGCGCGCCTTTCCGTCCTTCACGGCCACGAGCGAGTTTCCGCCGCGCAGCAAAACGTAGAGGGTGCCGTCATCCGCCTGCGTGACGGCACGCGTATCGCCCATCGGCGCATCAAGCGCATTCGAGTCATCGGCGGGCAGTCCTTTCTTGCCATTGCCCGCGACGGTCGTGACGATGCCGCTGGCGAGATCGATCATACGCGTGCGGCTGTTGCCGATGTCGGCGATGTAAATGCGCTTCTGGTCCGGCGACAGCGTGGCGGTCATGGTGGTGCTGAAGGTGGCCGCCGTCGCCGGGCCGCCATCGCCGCTAAAGCCTGCGGCACCAGTGCCCGCGATGGTGGAGACTCGGCCGCTTGCGAGATCGAGCAGGCGCACGCGATTGTGAAATGAATCGCCGATGTAGGCGCGGTCATCGCGCGTGATCTGGATGTCGTGCATGCCGTTGAAGATGGCCTTCAGCGGCTCCGCGCCGTCGTTCACCTCGGTGGATTTCTTCGTCCCCTTCTCTTCCTCGCTGTGTTGCACGCCCGCTATGAAACTGAGCTTTCCGCCATCGAGCTTGAACACGCGGTTCGACTTCGTGAACTCGACGCCATGCAGCACGCCCTTGGAATCAAACGCCACGCTGAACGGCTCGCTCACCGCCTCCGTCACAGGCGCACCGGCGATCTGCTCGACCGCGGCGTGGGTGAGCGTGGTGGAGGCCAGGGCGAAGAGAAAGAAATGTGGTTTCATGGTAGCCCTGATACTCGCGTGCGCGCCCGGGCTTGCAAGGCCGCGGCTGCGAATCGGCATGATGCCTTGCCACTGGTCAGGTTTTGCGGAAGCGCTCCGGCACGAAGCTCAGGTCGGTGGTTTCATTCACCGCGAGATCGATCTGCGCGGCAATCACCTCCGGTCGCACGGGCGGCTGGTAGTCGCGCAAGGCGGCGGCGAGCGATGTTTCGGGAGTGGACCCGGCAGTGGTCTTGAGGGCGCGGTAAATGTTCACCGACAATGCCTCGGCCGCACCGGGTGTGAGCAGATCGGGAATCTGAGCGCGCAGACTGGATGGCGATGCGTCCGGAAGCACGACGCCGCGGCGTTTCGTGAGCGCGCGGATGAGCGCGTAGCCTTCCTCGGGCGTCGCGGTCGGGAAGAGCGGAATCTTCACATCAACGCGACCCGGCCGCTTGAGATCGACCTCGACGAGATCGGGCCGGCTCGTCGCCAGCGCCCAGAGAATGCGGCCGCGGTTGCGGCTGTTGCTCATCTGCTCGGCCATCATGCCGTACACGCGGCCACCCACGCCGCTGTCGCCATCGCCAGCGTTGCGGCGGCCCAGCGCCTGATCGGCTTCATCGACGAAGACGATGCACCGGCCGAGCGCGGCGAGGAGGCGGAAGATTTTCTCGAGATTGCTCTCCGTGCTGCCGACCCACTTGTCGCGGAAGTTTTTCATCTTCACCACCGGCACGCCGGCCTCGCCCGCGAGGCACTCGACCATGAACGTCTTCCCGGTGCCGACAGGGCCGCAAAAGAGGTAGCCCATCGGCAGCGCGGCCAGATCATTCTTCTGCCAGAGCGCGATGTCCTGCCGCAGCCATTTCTTGATCGACTCCTGGCCGTGCAGGTCATCGAGCGTGCGGTCGGGTTTGATGAACTCGATGAGACCCTGCGCATCGCGCTCGATGAGATCCTTCTTCAAGGTGACAAGGTCCTGCGCGCTCAAAGGCTGGCCGCGATGCTGGCGCGTCTGCACGAGCGTCTCGATGCTGTTGAGCGTCGCTCCCGCGAGCGCGGCGGCGGGCTCGGCGAGTTTTCCAGCAAAAGGTTTCAGCGGCACCGAATGCTGCGCATGCAGCACGGCCAGCGCGGACTCGATCTGCTCCGGCAACGGCAGCGGTACGGCCAGCCGCGCGGCCTGGCCGTTTTGCGACACGAGCGGATGGAGGTCGTTGAGATTCTCCACGAGCAGAAAAGTCGCGCACTGATGCGCGGCGATGGCCGGGTCGCTGGCCCACTCGCGAAGCTGCCACGCGATGCCGCTGAGTTCGTAATTCGGCCCGCCGGGCGATGGCGGCGCGATGAGATCGGCCGCGCGTACGATTACGGCCACTCGCACGGATCGCTCCGGCTTGAGCTTCGCGAGGTTCGCGCAAAAGCGCAGGTAATGCGTGAGCATGTGAACCGCCTCGCGCGGCGCGGACGGCAGCGCCTTGTCCTTCCACGCCGGCCATTGCGCGAAAACTTCGCCGCCTTTCTCGACGCGCGCACCATTGCCCACGTCGTAAGCGAGCACGACGTCGAACTTGCCCAGCAGATTCTCTTTGAGAAACACTTCCAGCGAATCGAGCCGCGGCTTGTCGCCGCCGGTCACAAGAAGATCGGCCACATTGCCATGCAGGATGAACTGCGACGCCGCGCCGCTCTCATACAGCTCGATCAGATCAGTGGTCCAGGACGGCAGCGGAGTCATGGTTTATGGGGTGCGGTGGCGAAGCGAGGCACGAGCGCAGACGTCGCTTTGGCCTTTTGGAGTGCGGCGGCGGAATCCCGAAGGGATGCAGACGCCGCTTTTGCTGTGCGGAGGTTGGAGATGCGAACTGGATTGCATGTCATGCGGAAGCATTGCCTGCGAAAAGTCAAAGCCGTGTCTGCGCCACCGCACTCCAAAGATCACTGCGCGCTCATTTCCTTCTTCGGAGGGGCGATATCTGTCTGTGCAGGGGCGGCGGCACCGGGGACGCTCATGCCCATCTCGGCGGCGAGGTCGGCGAGGGCCATGTCTTCAAGTGCTTCGCGCTCGGCCTTGTCCTCCTTGAAGGAACTGGTGTCGATGCTGTCGCGCGCGACGCGGGCACGGCCGGCGGCTTTGGTGCGCTCTTCCTCGACCATGGAGTGCAGGCGGTCGAGCGTGTCGCCGCTGCCGCCGATCTGGGTCAACATGCCGGAGGCCATCTCGTTCATCTCGGCCAGAGCCTTCTTCATCTTCAGGTCGTCCAGGTCCTTGCGCAGCGTCTCGATCTTCTCGCGCGCGGTCTTGATCGCCGTGTCGCGCGACATGGTCAGCTCCTTGTAGGTCTTGTCGGCGTCTTCAAGCTGGGAGCGGTTGTCGGCGAGTTCGCGCCGGACTTTTTGGAGCGTGTAGGCGATCTCGCCTGCCAGGCGTTGATTGCCCGCGCGCAGATTCGCAGCGGCCTTGGCTTTCAAGTCCTGCTCCTCGCGCTCAAGGCGCTTCACCTGGGAGATGAGCTTCTCGCAAAGCCCGGCGTGGGCGGCCAGACCCTGGTTGAATTGCGCGATCTGCTTGCGGAGGTTTTCTTTTTCCAGCTCGAGCAGCGCCTCGGGATTGCGCTTTTCGAGGCCGGAAATGAAGAGGCTGAGAAAGCCGCGGATGAGATTGGAGAGACGTTGAAACATGGTGCTGCTGGTTGTGTTGTGGGTTGTCGTTGATGGAGTCTGGCGGGGTCGGTTTCAATTCCTGGCAGCACGACGCAGCGGCGGCGGTGAAGCCCCTGTAGATGATGAGGTGAGGCTCCCGGAGAGCAAAGGAGGGGCGGCTTCGTCGGCGTCCAGAATCTGCGCGACGCTGGCGTGCGCGAAGGACTGCTCGGATGATTGAAGTGACTCCGAGATGCTGTCGATCTGTGCGGTGAGTCCGGCGGAGTCGCGCATGGTCATGCCCACTTCGCACAGGTGTGTGATTTGCTGCTCGGTCTTTTCGATCTCGGAGCCGACGAGTTCCAGGCTCTCCGTCGCCTTGTCGTAGTTTTGCAGGCGCTCATTGATGGTCTTGATGCGCTCGACGATGGAGGTGGTGAGCCGGCCCTCGACGCCACCGGCGCTGTTGCCATCGCGTTTCCTGGACTCGGCGAGCTGTTCCTCGGCCACGCGCAATTCAAACTCAATCTGGCCGCGTTTCGTGGACGCGAGGAAGCGTTCAAGGCCGGAGCGCTGGTGGAGCAGCTTCAGGCAGAGCCACAACATGCGGTCGAGCGACTCGCCGCGGAACTCATCCACGCCGTCGTCACCATCTTTCGAATCCATGCGACGGCGCAGATCGAGCAGCGAGGCGCAGCGCTGCTGCAGGTGGGAGAAGCGCTCGCGGTCTTCATCCGTGAGGAATGAGATGATTTTCTCGTAGCGTGCGGCGGCATCGGCGCTGGCGGAGGCCGCGCCGTCTTTCGCGAGAGCTTCGCCGCGCAGCACGGCCTGGAAGCGCGGATGCAGGCCGAGCAGGCCGAGGTAAGCCAGCTCCGCCGCGGCGAGAAGCGGCAGCCACGCGGCCGGCATGCCGCTTAGCAGCGCGAAGCCGGCGCCGGTCCCGAGGCCCAGCAAATGCCAGTGCCAGAGAAAGGCGCGCTTGATCTTGGCTCCGATGCCTTCGGCCATCATCACGCACTATGGAGCCTCCTTCTCCATTTTCTCAACCGTGGAATGAGAAGAGGCTGTTGCCTTCGATGCCTGACCAGTGCCTGAGCGCAATGCTGTCAAACAAGCGTGAATTGGCAGTCGATGACGCCCTCCGCGAAGGGAAGACTTCCCCCTCACCCCGGCCCTCTCCCCAAGGGAGAGGGAGACGACGCCGCTGCCGCGCCGGGGAAAACGCACACTTTCACCAGCCGAGCGGCAGCTCGTTCTGCTCCCTCTCCCACTGGGAGAGGGTTGGGGTGAGGGGGAGGTCGTTCGTTCGCAGAACATGTCGCCCAATGCCAAAGAGTTTTTGCCTGGCGGCATTACACCTGACCGGCGCGCGGTGAAGCCGAGGAAACTTCCGGCCGGCACTTCGACTACTCGCTTCGTTTGATCCAGGCTCGTCACGACGCGGCCTCCTTCCCACCATTCTCAACATCGACTTTCTCCATCAGCGCACGCACCTGGCGGACGGACTCAAGAAAGCCGGGCTCGTTCTGCATCTGGCGCGCGGGTCGGTCGGGCGGGGCGACGTGGAGCTGGTGTACGATGGTGCCCGGCGCGCTGCTGAAGAGGAACACGCGGTCGCCAAGATACACGGCCTCGCTCACATCGTGCGTGATGAAGAAGACAGTGGCCTCCAACTCGCGCCAGAGGGAGACGAGGAGGTCCTGCATCCGGTAGCGCGTGGTGGGATCGAGCGCGCCAAACGGCTCGTCCATGAGGATGATCTTCGGATGCATGATCAGGCTGCGCGCAATGGCCACGCGCTGGTTCATGCCGCCGCTGAGCTGGTGCGGATATTTGCCGGCGTCCTTCACCGCATCGAGCCCCACTTTTTGTATCCACTCGCGCGCCCGCTCGCGGCGCTCCTTCTCCGGCACATGCGCGCATTCGAGGCCGAACTCCACGTTCTCGAGCACGGTGCGGTGGGGAAAGTTCGCGTAGTCTTGAAAAACGAAGCCGCGATCCGGCCCCGGCTCCTCGACGGGCTGGCCATGTACGAGCACGCTGCCCGTGGTGGCCGGATGCTGCGGTGCCAGGCCGGCGATGAGCCGCAGCACGGTGCTCTTCCCGCAACCGCTCGGCCCGAGCACGCCGATGAACTCGCCGATGCCCGCCTTGTCCTCGATGGCAAACGTCACGTCTCGGATGGCGGTGAAGGCACGGCTCGTGCCGGCATCATAGGTCTTCGTCACATTCTCAAAGTGCACGACAAGCGGGACCGCGCTGGACGGTTGCTCCACAGGTTTCAGTTCGCACGCGGCCTCGTTGCTGGAGAGTTCAAGACGAGCCATTTTTCAAATAGGGGAAAAGATGACGCTGCAGCCGCAGGATTAGGCGGTCGATGCCCCACGCGAGCACGCTGATGATGACGAGGCAGACGTAGATGTGCTCGCGCGGTCCCTGGCGCTGGCTGATGATGATGAGCGAGCCGAGGCCATGCTGGGCATTGATCACCTCCGCAAGCATGATGTAGCCAAACGCGAGCCCGAAGATGAGGCGGAGGCTGTTCACGATGTCCGGCAGCGCCAGCGGAAAGAGCACCTTCCGCAGCACCTGATGTCCCTCGATGGGAAACCAAAGGGCGAAGCCTGCGGCAAACGCGCCGAGAAACCGGAACCAGAAGCCGGCGTGCGTCAACTCCACTGCGAGCGATGTCGGGTCCTCCGTCAGCCAATGCCAGCCGAAAGCCGCGATGACTCCATAGATCAGGCCGAAGATCGCGGCGAGGCGCGCGCCTTTCCTTGGCGTGGCACGCGTGCCGAGGGTGTAGCCAGTGTCGAGAAAACGATCCGGCACGGCGAGCACGGCGTTGGTGGTGTCGAAGAGCACGAAGGCGACGGTGGCCAGGAAGATGAACATCACCTTCTGCACCTCACCGAGGCCGAACCAGATGAGCGTGAGCGGGATGAGCGCGGCAACGGGCACATTGCGGCCGAAGAGGCTGAGCGGTTTCAGAAACGCATTCACGCGCAGGTAGCTGCCCGCGATGACACCGAGCGGCACCGCGACCGCCGCCGCGAGGATGAACCCGCCGAGCACGCGTGCGAGCGACGTGACGGCGCTGATGGACAGCTCGCGCTTGAACCAAAGATCAGGAATGGACCGCCACGTCTCCGCCGGCGACGGCAGTGTATAGCTGTCCAAGATGCGATCCCCCACCTCGCCACGCGTGAGGAACCACCAGACGAGGAGCACACACAGGAGACTGGCGACTCCGTAAGCCGCGCCCTCGAGCCAGCTCGGAGCATCACGAATGGTGAGCGCGCGGCGGAGGTACTGTGGAGTGCGGCGGCGCAACCCCGAAGGGGAGGAGACGCCGCTTTCGCTCTGCGGGGGGTGAGGGTGCGATTCGGGTTCCATGTCGTACGGCGGCTCTGCGTGTGAAGAACAAAAGCGGTGCCTGTGCCATCGCGCCCGACAGATCACTCTGGATGCTCGAGCGCTATGACCTTGATCTCCACGCGGCGGTTCTTGGCATGATTGTCCGGATCGTTCGGATCAAAGGGGCGGTCCCAGCCGACGCCCTCGGTGCTGAACTGGTTCGGGTTGAAGCTGGGGAACTTGTTGAGGATCTCCGTCTTCACGGCGGCGGCACGGTTGTTGGCGAGTTCCTTCACGAGCTGCGCACTGACCTGGCCGCGCATCGAGGCATCGGTGTGGCCTTCGACGACGATGTTCGCGCCGCCGTACTGCGCGGCGAGCTGGCCCACCTCGGTGAGTACAGCTTCGAGGTTGGCCTCATAAAGCTTCTCCACGTCCTTGCCTTCCTCGCGCACGGTCACCTTCTTGCGCAGGTCCCAGGAGTTCGGGTAGAAGTGCAGTGTGATGACCTTGGTGAGAATCTCCGCGCCTTCCGCCTTCACCGTCTGCACGCTCTTGGGCGCGAAGTTGATCTGGTATTCGTTGCGGCTGGATTTGAAGGGCTCTTCATCGGCCAGCTTCTGGATGATCGAGAAATCCATCACCTGGTCAAAGGGCACCTGCTGCGTGATGCGGTTCATCTTGCGGTAGAGCAGGTAGGCGGTGTTCCAGGTGCGCTCGAAGTTTGCGGGGTTGTTCTGATTGAGGAAAAAGTCGCGGTTCTCCGCGTAGTTCGTGCCGTGCGCGTCGCCGAGCATGCCTAGCGTGTCGCCCTCGGGGATGCTGTAGAGCTTCGACATGAGTGCGGCGGCTTTCTTGCGGCCGTCCTCGGTCTTCATCTTCTCCATGCCGGCGAAAATGCCGCGCACGAGGCCCTCGCAGATGTCGGCATGGTCGCGGGCAAAGTCGGCGCGCGCGAACCACACGTCGGCGATGAGCTTGTTCGCCGTGGCTGTGCTCACGAGGAGGTGATTCTCCGGCAGCTTGCTCAAGTTGTAGATGTCCGGCGCCCAGGAGACGCAGGCGGCGATGGACTTGTCGCTGTTGTAGGCTGCCGCGGCCTGGAAGGCATCCTCGGTGTACACGAACTTCACCTCGCCGGGCTGCACGCCGCCGTTCACCAGTGCATTGAGCAGGAAGTACTCGCTCGGCGAATTCTGAGCGAGGACGACCTTCTTCCCGCGCAAGTCGGAGACGGTGGGATTCTTCGCATCCTTCGCCATCGCGCGGCGGAAGACGATGCCGTCGCCGCCATTGGAGAAGTCCACCTGCTGATACACGCGCGGCATGAGGCGCGGGTCTTTTTTCAGCTCGTCCATGAAGAGCGGCAGCATGTCTAGCGTGGCCCAGCCGATGTGTGCCTTGCCAGATGCATAGGCGTCGCGCATGGCGACTGGATTGTCGATGAGCACGAGTTCGACCTTGAAAGGCTGGCCGCCCGGCGTGGTCCACTGTTTGCCCGGCGCACCGCCTTCGTTTTCGAGGATGATCGGCGCCCAGCCGGCCCAAACATTGAGGGCGAACTTCACCGTGCGATCGGCCAGCGGAGCGAAGGCGCTCGTGGTCGTGATCGGCGGCAGCTTCTCGCTGGCCTTGAAGGTGTATTCCTTCACGGTCGTGGGCACGTTCGCGTCCGAAGCCTCCACGCCCTTGGTCTGCTGAATGTCATCCTTGGAGATCGTGCCGGGGCCGGAGCGATCCGCACGTGGGAAGAGCACGTTGCGCATTCCGTAGGCGACCAGACCGGCGATCGCGAGCAGGAGCACGATGTAAAACAATGGCTTGGGACGAGGTTCTTCGTTCATGATGGTGGAGTGATTGGGTTTGCCGAATCGGGCGGCGGGACGGACTAGAGCGTAGAGAATCCCGCCCGCGATTACAATAGCGATGTTCTTTTCAAGGCTCGCGGATCGAAAAGCGATCCCTTCCACGCCCGTCAATCTTCGTCGTTAGCGTCGCGATTGAACTTTGACAAATCACCGTTCACCAGCCGATGATCGCGCCGATGAAACCGCGAATCCTTTCTCTTTTCTTCCTGACGATCTCCATCGCAGCGCACGCCGCCGACTGGCGCACCTCCACTTTCGCCGGCACAGGCAAACAGGGGCACGGCGGCGAGGGTGGCGCGGCGACGAAGGCGGAGATCGACAATCCCTTTGGCCTCGTGCGCGGCCCGGACGGCGCGCTGTGGTTTTGCGAATACACAGGCCAGCGCATCAGCCGCGTGACGCCGGATGGCAAGATTCACAGCATGGCCGGCACGGGAAAGAAAGGTTACACCGGCGACGGGGGGAAGGCGACGGAAGCGACTTTCAATCTCCCGCACGAAGTCCGCTTCGACAAAAAGGGAAACTGGTACATCGCCGACATGAGCAATCACGCGGTCCGCAGAGTGGATGCAAAGACAGGGGTGATCACCACTTTCGCCGGCACCGGCACCGCAGGCTACACGGGTGACGGCGGCCCGGCTGAAAAGGCGCAGCTCAAGCAGCCGCACAGCATCCAGTTCGGCGCGGATGGCGATCTTTACATCTGCGACATCGGCAATCACGTCATCCGCAAGGTGGACATGAAGACGAAAAAAATCAGCACATTCGCCGGCACCGGCAAGGCCGGCCCCACGCCCGACGGAGCGCCGCTCAAGGACACGCCGATCAACGGCCCGCGCTCGCTCGACGTGGACAGTGCGGGCGACCTCTGGCTTGTCACGCGTGAGGGCAATCAACTCTTCAAGATCGACATGAGAGCGAAGCGGTACTATCTCATGGCCGGCACGGGCAAAAAGGGTTTCACCGGCAATGGAGGCCCCGCCAAAGCCGCCACGCTCTCCGGCCCCAAGGGCGTGGCTGTCGATGCGAACGGCAATGCGTGGATGGCCGACACGGAGAGCCACAGCATCCGCATGGTCAATGCGAAGACCGGCACTCTCGAACTCATCGCCGGCACTGGCGAGAAAGGCGACGGCCCCGATGGCGATCCGCTCCAGTGCAAGATGGGCCGTCCGCACGGCATCTTCGTGGACAAGGACGGCTCCGTCTTCATCGGCGACAGCGAATCGCACCGCGTGCGCAAGCTGGAGATCAAGTAAGTGAGCGAGTCCGCACCCGCCGACATTCCACCTTTGGAAACGGGTTTCTCCATCCGCGAGGGGATGGACACCATGGATTTTTCCGCCGTGCGCGGATGGCTTGCACGCTCCTACTGGACGCCCGGCATCGAGCGCGCGGTGATCGAGCGCGCGGCGGCGAACTCCGCGCTCGTCATCGGCGCATTTGCCGCGGGCGGCGAGCAGATCGGCTTCATGCGAGTGGTGTCCGACAAGGTGCGCTTCGCCTACCTGTGCGATGTGATCGTCGATGAAGCATGGCGCGGTCACGGCGTCGGCCGCGCGATGGTGACGCACGCGCTGGATCATCCTGAGTTCGCCACCGTGCGCACCTGGACCCTGGCCACGCGCGATGCTCATGGGGTATATGCCGCGCTCGGGTTCAAGCCGATGAGCGATCCGGAATCGCGTCCGCAATCGTGGATGGTGCTGCGGCGCGGGGAGCAATGGCGGTGAGGGGACCACGAAGCGAAGTGACTCCGGCGGCCAAATATGAATTGCCAGTGAACAGGGGGCACCATATCGTCGCCCCCCACCATCATGGCCAAGGCGAAGGAAAAAGCCAAGACACCCACGAAGCTCGACGAGCCTGATTTAGAGAAGGCCGTGCGCGAGTACTCGGGATCGCCGCCCACTCGCAAGACGCTCATCGAGAAGCTCGACAACTGGTCCGACTGGGCGAGCTGGGATGCTTTTTACCGCACCTACTCGGGATTCGTGTGGCACATCGCGCGCAAGGCTGGGCTGCGCGATGAAGAAGCCAGTGATGTGGTGCAGGAGACCTTCATCGGCGTGGCCAAGAACCTTCAGAAGAAGAAGTTCGACACCAGCCAGGGTTCCTTCAAATCCTTCCTGCTCAATCAAGCACGCTGGCGCATACTCGACCAGTTCCGCCGCCGCAAGAAGCAGCAGGAGCGCGAGGTGAGTCTCTTCGAGGATGAAAACGAAGACCGCCGCACCGCCCCCATCGACCGCTGCGCCGATCCGAACGGCGGCGCGCTCGAGCAGCTCTGGGACAAGGAGTGGCGCGACCAGATAATGGAGCTGGCTCTCAGGCGCGTGCGTGCGCTGGTCTCGCCGCGGCAGTTTCAAATCTTCTCCTGCTACGTGCTGAAAGGCTGGAGTCCCGAGCGGGTGAAGGAGGAGCTGGGAGTGAATGCAGCGCAGGTCTATCTGGCAAAACATCGCGTGGGCCGCATCTTGAAGCGCGAGGCCGAGAAGGTGGCCGAGGGGAGGTCGTAAGCACGTTTCCGTGCGTTCCTTTTGTCCGCGGAGCCGCCCTCACTTCGCTGCAGGTTCGCAGTTTTCGACGAATTCGCCGGTGGAAAAATCAGCGGGCGAAAGGCGCGCGATGATCACATCACCCGTGTTGATTTGCGGTGGAGCAACGGTTCGCGGAACGAACACCAGGATGGCGCGGCCGTTCGGCAGCGTGCCCCGGCATGTGCGCGGAGTGAGTATCTCGCGTACGGTGACGGCGGCGCGGATGGAGGGGGCGGTCATTCGCGGGAGCCGGGGCGGGCAGGGGACGGCGGCGCGGCACCCGCGCCTTTTTCCACGCGCGCAGGTGCGCTGACGGGCCAGCGGAGCTTTCCGCTTTGGACAAACAGGCTGGACTGGATCATGTCCACCGCGCGCTGGACGACGAGGTCACGCTCAGGCATCGTGTCGCCGTCGATGGCCTCGCCCGCGCTGCGCCGGATGAACGCGTCGAGTTCAGGGTGCTTCCCGGCCACGAGCGCCGCTTCGTTGTAGCGCAGGCGTGGCTGGTCGAAGACGTGATGCTTGATGGAGCCGCCCGGATTGTCCCTGAAGATGGCGTGTTTGGTGTCCGCTGACATCTCGACGCGGAAGTGTGGCAGCAGTCCTTTTTTGAAAATGGCACCGCCGTCGGCGAGCTGCATTTCGGCGTGGGCGAAACGCAGCGCCCAGCGGTCATCCACCGGCACCACCTCATAGCGCACCGTGCCACCGCGCGTGGGGGCGCCCACCAGCAGCGCGCGCTGCCGCTGATGCAGCACGGCGGCGATGGTCTCCCCGATGTTCCCCGTCTCGCCATCGACGAGCGCGACGACGGGACCGCTCCACGCTGCGTCAGTCTGCGAGAAGGTCAGCTCGGCCTCGTCGTGGCTCATCTGTTTCATCTTGAAGATCAGTTCCCCTTTCGGCAGGAAACAGTCGAGCATCCCCGCCGCCACGTCGAAGGAACCCGGCGCGGCTGGCGAGCGGAGGTCGAGAATGAGCGATGCTGCTTTTTGCGCGGCGAATTGCTTGAGCGCCATCTCAAGCTGCGTGACTTCGCCCTCGGCGAAAGCCTGCGGCCGCACGTAAGCGATGTCGGGAGTGAGCAATTCGCTGTGAAGGCCGGCTGTGGGCGGCGGCTCGGCGCCGTTCCGCCGGATCAGTTCCGCGCCGAAATCGAGGCGCGCCAGCAGGCCCTGCAAGGCCGCGCGGTTCAGTTCGTCGAATGAGAGATCATCGCGCCGGATGTACTCGCTGCGCAGGATTTGGAATGCGGACTGCACGGCCGCCTGTGAGATTTCATCGACCGGCCGTGCCTTCGGGTTCACGGCCGGCTTCACCTCGATGGCGGACGTGAAGCCGCAGGCGCAGAGTGTGAGGATGGCGGAAATGCGTTTCATGGTCGCGGAGGACTCGCGGATGCTAAATGGTGAAAGGGAGATCGTAAACGGAAGATCGCTCTGACGGGGAAGGGGGCATCATGCGGGGCTTGCGCATGAATTGCTTCTGAGTGAATTGACACGGAGTCAGGACGACCACGGATTGGACTTCTTCAGAGCCCATCTGTGGAATCCTGAATCTGAGGGGCAAATCATAGATTTGCGGCTTTCGCTTTCGGTTCATGCGCAAGTCCTGGGCGTCATGGCGATGCCGGGAAGGCGTCTCGCATCTGACTCACGCCGATGTTCTGCGCGCTTGCCCGAAGCGGCTTTTTCAGCCCATAGTGAGTCGGTCGTGAATCGCGGACTCGCCCGCCCGGTATTTTCGTTTCGTTGCGATCCTCTGCTGAGACCCGACCAGCAGCCTCCTCTGTCCATGAACTTCGATCACCCGCTCACTTTCACCCCGCTCTACAAGCACCGCATCTGGGGCGGCCGCCTTTTGGAGCAGAAGCTCGGACGCCATCTGCCAGCGGACACGCTCATCGGCGAATCGTGGGAAATCGTGGATCGCCCCGATGATCAAAGCGTCGTGGCTGACGGCCCTCTCGCCGGGATCACTCTGCACGAGTTGTGGACGGAGCATCGCACCGCGGTTTTTGGGGAAGGCGCCCCGGACTCGCCACGCTTTCCGCTGCTCGCGAAGATTCTGGATGCGAAAGAGAAGCTGTCGGTGCAGGTGCATCCGCCTGCACAAGTTGCCGCGCAAATGAATGCCGGGCGGCAGCTCGTTGGAGTCGATGTTGGAGTCGCGGCTTCAGCCGGCTCGCAGTCCCTGTGCGATCCCAAAGACAGCGAAGGTGCGCAGAGAGCGTCCGGGCCGCCTAAAGGCGGGACTCCAACGGACCGAACTCCAACCGAGCCAGTCGCCGAGCCCAAGACCGAAATGTGGTATCTGCTCGATGCGGAGCCAGACGCGGAATTGTTCGTCGGCTTCCGCAATGGCGTCACGCGAGACTCCTTCGCGGCCTCCTTGAAAACGGGTGCCTGCGCGGAGCTGTTGCACCGCATTCCCGTGCGGCAGGGCGATTTCATTTTCATCCCGAGCGGGCGCTGCCATGCCATCGGCGCGGGCTGCTTCATCATCGAGATTCAGCAAAACAGCGACACCACCTACCGCGTCTTTGACTGGAACCGCACCGACGCCTCCGGCAAGCCGCGCGAACTCCACATCGACGAGTCGCTCAGAAGCATGGACTTCAACGATCACGAACCTGCGCTCGACCGCGCCGATGGCGAGACGCTCGTATCGTGCGACTACTTCCGCGTGGATCGGTGGACGCTGCGTGGTCCACGACGTGACGACGAAGCCATCGGCTCCATTTTCACCGTAGTGGAAGGCAGCGTGCGCTGCGGCGGCCGCGAGTTTCGACGCGGCGATTTCTTCCTGCTGCCCGCCTGCGCCGCCGACCGCACGATCACGCCCGCCTCGGAGGTTGCGACATTGTTGCGCTCCGCAGCCGTTTAGTCAGCAACCTCAAACCGCAATCATGAGTCACGAACCCGGCGACAAGACATTCGGAGACCCGACCATCGCCCGCACAGAGAATCGCGCCGCCATCGGCAAGGGCGTGCTCATCGGTTGCGGCGGATGCGCGATCATCGTGACCGGCATCGCCGCGGTGTTTGCGGTGATCTTCTTCAGCGTCTTTGCCGCCATCGGCAGCAGTGACGCGGTCGCCGAGGCCATCAAACGCGCGAGTGCGTCGCCGAAGGTGAGGGAACAGCTCGGCACTCCCTTGACTCGCGGCTGGTTCACCAGCGGCAACATCGAGACGGCCAACGGCAGCAGCTCCGCCGACGTGCGCATTCCGGTGAAGGGACCGAAGCTCAACGGCTACATTCATGCCGTCGGCTACAAGCGCGGAGAAGAGGGCTGGGTGTTCACCGTCCTCGAAGTCACCGTGAGCGGATCGGGGGAGCGGATTGATCTGTTGCAAACCATTGCCATGTAAGCCAGCGCGGGCCTTCCGGCTGATCCTCATAACCCCACTCAACACAACTCCATGAAGCTCCAACCAGGCACCACGCTCATCACCAACGGCCAGCTCATCGACGGCACAGGCGCGCCGCCGATCCCGAATGCCGCCGTCGTCGTCACCGATGGCCTCATCACTTACGCAGGACCGGCTGAAGATGCGCCACCTGTGCCGGAGGCACGGAAAATCGACGCAAAGGGCGGCACGATCATGCCAGGACTCATCGAGGCGCACATCCATCTGACCTATTTCAATGTCACCGAGCTGCAGGACCTCGACATCAAGTTCCCGGTCGAATACGTCACGCTCCAGTCCGGTGTGAATGCGAAGACCGCGCTCGAGTGCGGCTACACGTCGGCGCGCAGTGGTGGTTGTCTCCACAACATCGACGTGTGGATGCGAAAGGCGATCGAAGAGGACATGATTCCCGGCCCGCGCTTGAGCACGAGCGGTCGCGAGATCTGTGGCGCGGGCGGTTTGATGGACTGGAACCCGGACTACCGCCGCATCGGCATGGAAGGCATCGTTTTCATCGTGAACGGCCCGGAGCAGGCACGCACCGCCGTGCGGAAACTCGTCAAAGACGGCATCGAGTGGGTGAAAACGTATCCCACGGGCGACGCGGCATCGCCGGACATCAACGATCATCACACGCTGTGCATGACCTTCGATGAAATGCACGCCGTCGTCGCTACTGCGCACAATCACGGCCTCAAAGTCACCGGCCACTGCCGTGCACGCGAGGGCATCTACAATGCACTGAAGGCGGGCTACGACGCCATCGAGCACGGCACCTTCATGGACCAGGAGTGCCTCGACTTGCTGTTGAAGCGCAACGTGCCGATGTGTCCTGGGCTTGGCTTTGAACTCTGGAGCGTCGAGCGCGGAAAGGACTTCGGCTTGTCGCAGCGTGTGATCGACGGTCATCAAGAAACCCTCGAAGCTGGAGCCGAGAGCGCACGCATGGTGCTCAAGGCGGGCGGCACGCTCGGACTCGGCGGCGACTACGGCTTCGGCTGGACGCCGCACGGCACCTACGCGCAGGAGCTGACCTTCTTCGTGAACTACGTCGGCTTCAGCGTGCTCGACACGATCAAGTGCGCCACGCTCGGCGGTGCGAAGATGATGGGTCGCGCGCACGAACTCGGCTCGCTCGAAAATGGCAAGCTCGCCGACGTGCTCGTCGTCGATGGCGATGTGATGAAGAACATCAGCCTCCTCGAAGACCGCAACAATCTCCTCGCCGTGATGCAGGGCGGTGTGGTGAAAGCCGGAACGCTGGTGAAGCCTGCCGTGATCTGATCACCTCGAAGATGAAACGCCGCACTCTGCTCACCGCGCCCGGCACCGTGCTCGCCGCCGCGAGTCACGCGGGCGCCCAAACCGTCGCGTCCGGCCTCATCGACTGCCAGAGCCACCTTTTCTCGCCCGAGATGCTCGCGCTGATGGAGAAGCGCACGGCGGACCCGACGATCTTCACAAAAGACGGCACGCGATTCCTGAAAATGGGCGACTGGCTGCGCAAGGTGCCGCCGCTGTATCTCGATGTGGATGCGAAGCTGGCGACGATGGACGCCGCAGGCATCGCGATGACCGCGCTGAGCATCAACGACCCCGGCCCCGAGTGGTTTGGCGATGAGGGCGCGAAAGTCGCGCGCATGGCGAATGATTTCGTCGCCGGTGTCATCGCGAAACATCCCACGCGCTTCTTCGGCCTTTGCGTGCTGCCGTTTCAGGACATGAAGGCCACGCTCGCCGAGTTGGACCGCTGCGTGAAGGAACTCGGCATCAAAGGCGTGCTGCTCTACACGAATCTCGCTGGCCGCTTCTCCGACGAGCCGGAGTTCCGTCCCTTCTTCAAACGTGCCGTCGAACTCGACGTGCCCGTGCTCTTGCATCCCGCCAAGCCGCTCACCACCGAGCAGGTCAAAGGCTACGAGATGACCAGCACGCTCGGCAACATGTTCGACAACACCATCGCGCTCACCCGCCTGCTCATGTCCGGCATTCTCGATGAGCTGCCCGCCTTGAAACTCGTCTGCCCGCATCTCGGCGGCACACTGCCTTACATCGTCGGCCGCTTGCAGCATCAGGTCACCGTCTTGAAACGCGGCCCGCAAAATCTTCAACACACACCGCTCGACTACCTGCATCGCATCTGGATGGACATCGTCTCCCCACTGCCTGAGGCGATGAAGATGTGCCTCGACCTCGTCGGCCCGGATCGACTGCTCTACGCCAGCGATCACCCGTGGGTGCAGCCCGAGGTGATCAGCGACGACTTCCGCAGCTTGAAGCTGAGTGCGGAAATCGAAGAGAAAGTTTTCTCGGGGAATGCGAGGAAGCTGTTCCGTCTCTGATTGCGCCGAGGCCGCCCACACCGAACGGCACCCCGGAGTCACGGTTGGCGTGCGCGCCGGGGTGCCTGGTGGGTTTGCCTGCCGAAAGGCAGGTCGGGGCATTACTGTTGCGGACGCGGGAGGCGCAATGCTCGGCATGGCTGATCCTATCGCCGATCCGCCACCGCCACCTTCTCGTTCCTCCGGTCGTCCCTCCCTCCGTCACTGCTCCGCCAGCCGTGGCTACGCTACCTTTTGCCTCCGGCCCTGCTGGCTGGATTGCCCCTGATGGTCACTGCGGGACGGAAGCCCAGGTCGCCGCCCCCGCCGCCCGGAGCAAACCTGAAGCGGACGCCGGAGGAGCAACGCCCGGCGTGGCCGAACCAACTGCCGCCGCGCACCACACGCCCCGCCCCAGTGCCAGGCCCAGCATAGTCGGTGGTGGCATTGGCTGGGTAGTCACCATACCAATCACTGCACCACTCCCACACGTTGCCGTGCATGTCGTGCAGCCCAAATTTGTTTGGCTCGAAACTGCCGGCCACGACGGTGCGCTGACGATGCACACCGGGTTTGGCATCTTTGCCTGCGGGGTGGTTGCCATCGAAGTTCGCCTGGGCGCTAATGAGCGCGTCGGTGCCGTTGTTGAAGGGCGTGGTGGTGCCCGCACGGCAGGCGTATTCCCACTGCGCTTCGGTGGGCAGCGTGGCTTGATGCCCAGGGAAGACTAACGCGAAGGCATCCAGTGCGGCGAGCTTTGCATTGAACCGACCCGTGATGTCGTCCCAGGAGACCTTTTCCACAGGCAGGTGATCGCCTTTGAACCGGCTTGGATTCTCACCTCCCATCACGGCAAGCCACTGGGCCTGCGTAAGCTGGGTCTGCGCCAGCCAAAACTCGCTGAGCGTGACGGGATGGGTGCGCTCATCCAGCGCAGGCAAGGTGCCGGCCGGGATGCGCACGAAGGTGATGGCGACCTCTGGCGCGAGCTGCACCACGCGCGTGTCGATGCCTGAATGATCCCACACCGACACGGACGCCACGCGCCCGCCGAGCGCCCGCGCCGCGGCTGCCCGCGCCTCGGGTGATGGCGTGCCGACAAAGCCCTCCGGCGCGGCGCCCTGGTAAAGTGAGAGCAAGGCGCGCTGCACGGCGGGGGCGTCCGCCTTCTGGCTGAGCGCGAATTCTGCGAAGCCGCGCGTCCGCGCGGAGTCTTTGGGGGTTTTGGGTTCTTTGCACAGCAGGCCGAGCAGTTCCTTGCGCAGCTCGCGGCCCTCGCATTGCTCGCCGAGGGCGGCGGCGGCGGTATGGGCCTGCTCGTTGTCCTCGGAGTCCAGCTTGCCGAGCAGGGCCGTGCGCAGTTCTTGCGGATACTCGCGCTCCCAATCCGCGAGAGCTTTAAGCACGGGGGCATGTGTAGCTGGGGCCTGAAGCTGAGCGAGCGCCCACTGCTGCGTCTTCTGCCGCGCGCCGCTGTCGTCTGGCTGCGGCAGGCTGGCATTGCCCAGGCCGAGCCAGTGAACGCGGAGGGACATGGCTTCATCGTCACTGCCGGCGAGCGCGTGCAGTTCATCGAGCTTCTCCTTGTTGTTGCCCAGCCCGAGGGCGTAGAGTTCCCACACCTCCTGCCAGTCGGGGTGGCGGGCGTGGGTACGGATGAGTTCGGCGCATTCCTTCGGGTTCTGGTGCAGCCAGCAGGCGGCGTAGTACTCCTCAAAGGTGAGGTGGACGAAGCCAAAGCGCTCCAGCCCTTTCTCCACAATGACGCCGATGAGGGCGATGGCGACATTGAAGAAGAAGTCGGCTTCCTCGACGATCTCGCGGGCGCTCCAGCCATCGAGCTGGAGGACGCGGCGCAGGATGTCGCCCAGCTCGGAGCGGCTCATCACGGGGCGGCCGGTGCGCATGGCCTCGATGGCGACCTGGGGCAGCAGCGTGTCGTAGAACGGGCGCTCGACGGCGCGGCGCTCCGCGCTGCCGAAAGCGGCGGCGGTGGAGCGGTGGCGCACCCAGCGCAAGCGCAGGGACTGCGTGGCATGGGTGTAGAACTCCCAGCGATTGTGCGGCAGGCGGAACAGGTCGCGGAAGAAGAGGATGATCATGGTGAGCAGCAGCGGATTGTGCCGCAGGCGGCTGAGGCCGGGCTGGCTGCCGAGATCGCCGAAGACTTCCTCGGGGTTGAAGTAGGGCTGCGGGAGCTTGTGCAGGCGCTGGAGCAGGACGGACCATTTTTGCAGAACGGTCAGGCTTTGTTCCTGATCCAGCGGAGCAAGCTCCACATGCTGCCACGGTGCGCGCAGGTGATGCTCCTCGCGGTAGCCGCTGGGGCGCGTGCTGACGGTCCAGCGGTGGGCGGGGTGTTCCATGCGCAGCCGCTCCAGCTCATCGCGCAGGGCGGCGCGCGCAGAGGGATCTCGCACTTCGTCAATACCATCCAGCAACCAGTGCACCGGACCGCTGGTGAGCCAGGGCCGCAACAGCTGGCTCTGCGTTTCATCCGTGAGGCCGAGGTCGCGGCTCATCACCACGAGCGCGTAATCGAGCAGGCTCGCGCCATGCACGCGCTCCTTCTCCCACAAGCTGAGGCGCAGGTAGATGGGGAAGGTGTCCGCCGGGTCCTTCACCCAGGCCTTGAGATGATCGAGCATGAAGCGCTGAAGCAGCGAGGACTTGCCGCTGCCGGGCTCGCCGAGGATGACGAGGCAGGGCAGCTTTTCGTGCTCCATCCATTCATAGGCAAGGCGGCAGTCGTACGGCTCCGTCCAACCTTCCAAGGTGGCATCGCCGCCAGCGGTGCCTCGGCCTTTGCGGACGAGGAGGTCTTTATCCTTCGCGCGCTCGCGCTGTTCTTCTTCGGATAGGCAGAGGGAAGGCTCGACGAAGATGTTCTCCAGCAGCACGTCCTCGGCGCGGTATGCCTCGCCCACGTAGAGGCCGCCAAGCGTGGCGCGCTCATAGGTCTGGCGCTGCTGGTCGGCATATTTCTGGCGCAGGTCCGCGCTGGCCACAGGCGGCGCGGAACCGAGCGCGCGCCCGCTGAGTTTTTGATACGCATCACCCAGTTCGGTGAAGGCTCTCTCCCAGCCACTGTCCGCGTCGATGGACTGCGCTTCCACATGGTAGCGGTGTTTGAGCAGGAGCTTGTCCGCCTCATTGAGCTTCCACATCCAGGCGTGGACGACGTTTTGAAAACCCTCCCGCGTGCTCATCTGCCGCACGGTGGCGAGCAGCTCCTGGAGAAATGGATCGGAAAAGCTGTAGCCCACGAACAAGGCGCGGTTCGGCGGACTGACCGCGCTCCGCAGGAAAGCAAACGCGCGTGGATGCGCCTGCTCCCAGCCGTGATAGTCGCTGCTGAACAAGGTGTGCGGCTCGCGCAGGTCGCCATTCAAATGCACGAGGCGGATGCTCCGTGGATCGTGGGTGAGGAAATCGCGCTCGGTGACGACGGGGTAGCGCACGTTCATCACGTCACGATGACTGAGCAGGCCGTCGTAGTTCGTGGTGATGACGGCCTTCCAGGGCAGCTTTGCCAGCACGAGATGCGCGGGCGATGGCGCGTAGTCGCGATCGTTGAGCAGATCATCGCGCAGAAGGCGGATGACCTGGTCCTTGCACCCCTCGGCCTGGATGCAGTCGAGCTGGTCGAGCGGAGGCAATGTCTTGCGTTCGTCAGCCACCGACTCGCCTAGGATCTCTCGCGTGAGACGCTGCGCCAGCTCGCTCCATAAAGGCAGTTGCCTCGTGCCGCGCAGAGGCTTCGCCTGGCGGGACAAGCCTGCGCCGACGAAGAGCGTGAGCCGCTCCTCACGCAGCGCCTGCGCGAGATCATGCATGGCCGCCGGAGCGATGATGCCTTTTGATCGCTTGAGGCCGAGATGCTTGTGCAGGGCTTGATCGAGCCGTTCCAACCGGTCGTCCGAGAGCCCGGCACCGGTCTTTAGGAAACGCCCGAGCTGGCTGTTGTCGATGCCCGCCTCCTGCGCGAGTTCGCGACGGGAAACATCGTTGTTCGTCAGGAAGTCAGCGAGAGCTTTGCGGAGAATGGCGGGCTTGTTCATGATCATGGGAAGAAGTGGCGGATGATGGCTTTCACGCCTTCCTGCACCGTGCTGGTGCAGGCTGCACCTCCGATGACCGTGGCGGCGGCGCCTGCTCTGACGACCCAGGATTTCAGCCAGGAGCGGTGCTGACCGAGGAATTCGTCCAGGCGCTCAGTCTCCTTTGACGAGAGCGACCCTTGATTGGAAAGGAAGCGCGTGAGCTTCGCCTCCGTGATGCGCGCGCACCCGGCTACGTAGCTGGCCGGCTGCCTGGTCTTGGCGAGGTAATTGGCAAGGTTGGCGTATGTGGACTGCATGGCGTGGACTGAAAACGGTAATATGTGGACAATTCTTTCCACATGCATCGATTCAACTCAGAGCCGCCTCCAATTGCTCCGCCAGCGCTCCCTCGGCGGTGAGCATGATCAGGTCGATGGGCAGCAGCACGCCGGACTCGTCTTTGAGGACGTTCGCCGGATGCGCGTCGAAGACGGCGAGCTGGTCGAGGTCGCGGTAGAAGCTCAGCGCGCCGGGATGGCCGATGGACATGCCGTCGAGCAGCATGAGCCGGCGGCGCTGCATGAAAGCGATGATCTCATCGGGCGCTGCCGCCTCACCGATGACGGTCGTTTGCGAAGTGAAGAGGACGAGCCTGTCCTCCTCCATGCCCACGGCCTCCAAGCGCCAGTCGTCGCCGAAGATGCGATTGCCAAGTTCGAGGCGCGTGAGGTATTCGCCGGGCAGCGCGGCGGCAAGGCCGGGATACACGGGGCCTGCGACGACGGTGAAGCCGTAGCGGCCCGGGTAGGTGGCTTTGACGTAATGCGGCGCAAGGTGAAGCACGCGATGCTCCTCTCCGCCGCGCCGCATTCCGGCCAGCCAAGGACGAACATCGTCTAGCCAGCAACCGCTTTGACGAGCCCACGCCTGGAGGTCGCGTTCTTCGCGGCCGCAGCGAAAGTTTCGCTCGCGCGACGATGACGCTCGCTCTGAGCGATCAATTCTTCCGATGAAATCAAGCGCTGCCGCGAGCGCGCTGCTCTCAGCTCTTCGGCCGTGTCCAGGATGATCGCTTTTTTTTCCATGGTGCCAAGGATGCCGTTCCACGATTCGGCAGTCAACGATTTCCAAGGCGAAATCTGCGCAGCCAAGCCTGCTCCGCTTTCATGGATCAGAGTTCTTTCTTCGGAGCGGCCTGCTTGATTCGCCTCAATTCATCCACTCCGGCGCTCTTGAGAAAACCTTTCCCCGTTTTCGCATGGACGGGTTCCGCCGCGAAGCGCTCTTGTATGGCAAGTTCCTCTGCCATCAATTCCTGAAACAAAGGGATGTTTGGCAGCTTTGGATCGATCGCCGGTTTATCCATGCCCTGAGCTTGTCTTCCATCCTTCCGCTTCGCAATCATCCAATTCGTTCACCATGCTTTGCCAAATCCTCTCGCTGTTTTTGTCCCTCTGCTTCTTTTGCTCGATCACTCGCGCCGCCGATCTCTTCGATCAAAAGAACCTCGTCGCGTGGTGCATCGTGCCGTTTGACGCGAAGAAGCGCGGGCCGGAGGAGCGGGCGGCGATGCTGGAGAAGCTGGGCTTCAGGCAGTTCGTCTATGACTACCGCGCCGAGCACATCCCGCAGTGGGAGGATGAGCTGAACGCACTGAAAAAACATCACGTCGAGCTGATGGGCTGGTGGTTTCCTGGCTCGGTGAATGACGAGGCAAAGAAGGCGCTCGATCTCTTCAAACGTCATGGCGTGCATCCGCAGCTTTGGATCAGCGGCGGCGGTGGCGCGATCGGCGCAAAGGACGAGGCCGATCAGAAGTCGCGCGTCGAAAAGGAGATCGCGCGCTTCAAAGCGATCTGCGAGGCCGCTGCGCCCGTCGGCTGCTCGGTGGGCATTTACAATCATGGCGGCTGGGGCGGCGAACCGGAGAATATGATCGCGGTGTGCGAAGGACTGAAGGCGCAGGGCATCAAGAACATCGGCATCATCTACAACCTGCATCACGGTCACGGCCATCTCGATCGACTCGACAAAGTGCTGCCGAGACTGCTGCCGCATCTGCTTTGCCTGAATCTCAACGGCATGGACATCGACGGCGAGGCCAAGGGCCGGAAGATTTTGCCGCTCGGCGTCGGCACGCAAGATGTGAAGGTGCTGCGTCAAATTCGCGCCAGCGGCTACAGCGGACCGATCGGTATTCTGAATCACACGAACGAAGACGCGGAAGGCCGGCTGCAGGACAATCTCGACGGCCTTCGCTGGCTCGTGCCGCAACTCGATGATGCGAAGCCTGGGCCAAAGCCGAAGTATCGGACGTGGGATGAGAAGGCAGGGGTCAGAGATCAGAGGTCAGAAGGCAGAGGTCAGAAGTCAGAAGTCAGCAAAGCGGAGACGGTGGCGTCACTGAATGAAGAATTTGGCAAGGCGCTGAAAGGCGGATGGGTGACGGACGGCAGCGCTGAGCATGCAAAGGTACCGTTCACCGTGGAGTGTCGCGCGAAGCTGGATGGCAAAAATGGCTACAACATCCTCGTCGCGTCGGATGTGAAGACATCGGCGACGCATTGGGAGCTCTACACGCACGCGGCTCGCGGCACGCTGTCGCTCTACATGCCGGGACGTGGCGGCGACTACGATTCGAAGGTCGATGTGTGCGACGGCAAGTGGCACGACCTGCTGGCGAGTGTCGATGACAAGAGCGTGGTGATGTGGGTGGATGGGAAGCAGGTCTTTGAGAAGGCCGTGCAGCCACTGAAGGGCGCGCCAAAGGTCGGTGGCATCGCGTTTGGCCGTCTGGTCGAGGGGGGCATCGGTTGCGACGGCATCATCGACGACGTGCGCCTCACTCGCGGAGTAATGAAGCCACGCAAAGGAGACTCGCCGCGTCAGCGCATGGACAACACTATCGGCATCTGGAGCTTCGACAATCTCGACGCGCTCCTGCCGCCGGCCGCGCCGAAGGCGGCGGAGTTCACACCGACACGCGAGCCGCTCGACAAGACGACCAACATTCACTGGCAGGAGTTTGTGAACCGCGAGCGCGTCTTCGACTACTACGGCAAGCAGGCGATGCAATTCATGAAGGCACGGGGAAGTGCATGGGGCACTGTATGGGGCACAGGCGTCTCGCCTGTGCGGACCCGGGCCACAGGCGAGACGCCTGTGCCCCATGCTGCGCCTGGCGACTATCTCATCCCGCAGTTCCCCGGACTCGACGGCGGCCAGCAGGGCCACTGGGGCAATCAGAATGATCAGGTGACGTGGAAGGATGGGCGATTCGCGGCGAGTGATCTCGGCAGCGTGTTCAGCACGGTCTTCAAAGGCGGCGGCTTCTTGATACCGAAGGCCGTGTGCGTTCGCTTTGACGACAAAGCAGCGGTCTTCGATCCGGCATCACTGTCGTTTCCCATCGAGTGGAGCGGAGGCTTCATCAAACTCGGCGACGGACGCCACGGCTTCATGGGCGGCGGCGCGATGGATGGCAAAGTCGTGAAAAAGGAAGCCGATGGAGGCGACGGTCCGGGCGTGTATCACGGCTTCTACCGACACGGCAAAGAAGTGATCTTTTCTTATTCGGTGAATGGCGAACATCATCTCGCAAACGCTCGCGAGGATGAAGAGGCCGATCTTGAACCGCTGACCAAAGGCGGCGCCGCTCAGTGGCCCAAGTGGATCGAAACGAAAGGCGAACTCGGCATGCAGTCGCCGTTCGCGACGGATCGCATCACGATCCCGTTCGAGAATCCGTATGGCACGTTGTTCTTCATCACGGCGCACGATTTCTTCAGGGACGGCACCGCAGCCATCGCAACGATGACGGGCGAAGTGTGGCTCGTGAAAGGCATCGACGAGAAGCTGGAGAAGCTGCGCTGGAAACGCTTCGCGACCGGTCTGCATCAGCCGCTGGGCATGAAGATCGTGAAGGACAAACTCTATGTGCTCGGTCGCGATCAGATCACCTGCCTGCACGATCTGAATGGCGACGATGAAGCCGACTTCTACGAGTGCGTGACGAACGCGATGCAAACCTCGCCGGGCGGACACGACTTCATCGTTGGACTCGAGACCGATGCAGAGGGCCGCTGGTATTTCGCGTCGGGGAATCAGGGCGTGTGCCGGATTGATGTGAAACAGACACTCCTGTCTGTTCCGAAGAAGCAGACAGGAGTGTCTGCTTCACTCGAAGTCCTCGCCACCGGTTTCCGCAATCCCAACGGCCTCGGTATCTCGCCGGATGGCCGCTTCATCACCACGAGCGTTCAGGAAGGAGACTGGACGCCTGCCTCTGCCGTTTGCCAGATTGAACTCGATCACGATCTCGGCGCGCACTTTGGCGCAGGCGGACCGAAGAACGGCCAGCCGCCCGCGAAGCCGCTGCTGCAAATGCCACGCGGCGAAGACAACTCATGCAGCAGCCAGGCATTCATCACGGGCAAAGAGTGGTCGGGCCTCAGCAACGGCGGCAGCAATCTCGTCCACCTTTCCTCCGGCGGCGGCAGCGCGTGGCTCGTGATGCGACAAAACGTCAGCGGCCAGTGGCAGGGCGCGGCAGTGAAGATCAGCGGCAATTTTGACTCCGGCCCGCAGTGCGCGCGATTCAATCCACGCGACGGCCATCTTTACGTGAACGGCATGCAAGGCTGGGGCAGCTACACGCCGAAGGACGGTTGCTTCCAGCGCGTCCGCTTCACCGGCGTCGCGACTCCGGTGCCGGTAGCCTTTGAAGCTCGCGACAATGGCGTGTTGCTCCGCTTCAATCAGCCGCTCGATGCGAAGATCGCCGCCGATGCGTCGAAGCATTTCGTGCAATGCTGGAACTACCACTACGGCCCGCAATATGGCTCGCCCGAGTTTTCCATTCGCTACGCCGACACGCCGGGCCACGATCCGCTCGAAATGCGCAGCGCGCACGTGCTCGAAGGCGGCAAGGCGCTCTTCCTCGAAATCCCGCAAATCGTTCCGGCGAACACAGTGCATCTGCACGTCGGTGTCAGTTCAGAGCGCGCACATGACATTTTCATGACGGCGCACGCGCTCGCCGAGCCGTTCACCGACTTCCCCGGCTACACGAAGATCGCCAAGACGAATCACGCTGCGCAGACCGGCATCGTGATGCCAGCGCCGAGCAAACCCAACCCTTGGGCAAAGGGCGATCCTGGTCGCAGAGTCGTGATCGAAGCCGCGCTCGGCCTTCAATACGTGCAGAAGGAACTGCGCGTGAAAGCAGGCGAACAACTCTCCCTCACGTTCAAGAACCCCGATGTCGTGCCGCACAACTGGATGCTCTCAAAACCCGGCACGCTGCAATCCATCGGCAACCTCGCGAACCTGATGATCACCGATCCGCAGGGCCTCGCGAAGCACTACGTGCCCGATTCCAAGGACGTCATCGTCTATACCGACATGACCAATCCCAAAGGCGAGTTCACCATCCACTTCACCGCGCCGAAAGAGAAGGGCGACTATCCCTACCTCTGCACCTTTCCCGGCCACTGGATGGTGATGAACGGGGTGATGAAGGTGGAGTGACCTGGGATTCAGGAGTCAATTTTCAAGAATCAAAAGAGCAAAAAGAGTCCGGCGGGACCCAACCAAAATCCCGCCGGACCGTGTTGATCCACGAAGCTCCAACCAAGAATGCTTCGCAGAAGATGGACGTCAGGCCGTGCCTGGAGATTAGAAGGTGACTGTAAGGCTGACGCCGCCGATGAGGTAGTTGTCCACGCCGAGATCATGCAGGCTGTCGATGGCGAACGAGCCGGCGATGTAGGGGGTGAGCGTGGCGGTCTTCGTGAGGGCGATGGGGGCACCGAGCTTGAGCAGCACGTTGTTGAAGCCACTGACGCCGTAGTAGCTCTCACCGTAGGTGATGCGTGCTTCGGGCACGAGGCTGACGGTGTCGGTGACCTTGATGGTGGTGTTGAGGCCGGTCTCGAAGTACCAGCCGGCATTGCCGCCCTTGTTGGCAAAGAGGTCGCCGCCGTCGGCGTTCACGTCGAGATAGGCTCCCGCGAACCAGTTGATTTTGCATGCGCCTATGGAGCACAGGCAGGTCTGGATGGTGACGTTTGGCTCACTGGTGTCGAAGCCGGAAAACGGATAGTAGTACCAGGTGTAGCCGACACCGAGGGTGGCGAAGCCAGCGTCGTAGGTGAGGCCGGCCACCAGATCGAGTTCGTCATACTTCTCCCCGGCGATGTGGCCGTACCACGGCGCAAAGGTGAAAGTGAGCTTGTCACTGAGTTTGATCGGAGCCGTGAGGCCGGCGGAAAGCAGATTGTCGCCGTACTTCACACCGCGGAAGATGTAGCTGGAGTCATAGCCGGCGGTGAGGCTGAAGCCGAGGCTGTCATCGGCAGGAGCGACTGGTGCTGGTGCCTTGGGGTTCTTGGCAGACACGCCGGCAAAGGCGGTGCCGCCCGCGAGCGCGAGCAGGGTGAGTGCGATGAGAGGAGTCAATTTCATGGGTGTTGGGTCGTGGGTTGTGAGTTGAGGAGGTTGAGTCGAAGCCGCCGGAGCCAGTCCGCCAGGGAAGGGGCGTGCATCGCACGTCCCTTCCCGGATGGGTGACCCCGTGGTCATGAATCCTGGAAAGCAGGTCACGGGCCAACTTTGTGCCGGAGGCGATTTCCTTCTTCAGCGCCGTTTGAGAGAAGCGCGCCCGCCGCACCCGCTACTTGTTGGAAGGCCCCTTCATGAAAGTCTGGGACATCTTCAGTCCCATCTCGGTCATGTTGCGCTGCTGCTGCTGCATCTTGCCGAGTGCTTCGAGCTGCTTCGCGGACAGGAAGCCGGCGGCATTCTGCACCACCGTCTGCGCATCGTGGTCGTGCTTGGCCAGGAGCTTCTGGAGCATTTCGTCGGTCATGTTCTCCGGCTTGAGTTCAGCAGGCTTGCTCATGTCGGGAAGGCCGCCTGGCGATTTGCGGGCCGCGGCCATGACATCGATGAGCTTTTGCTCTTGTTCGGGTGTGAGAGGCTCGCCCACGGCCTTGAACTGGCTGAGGCCGCCCATCATTTGGAGCTGCATGCGCTCGGGAGCGGTCTCCTCCCAGTGCTGGAAGGTCTGGTAGTCGCCCTCGTCGCCGAGGAAGGTGCGGATGTCGGCGTCCGAGGCCTTCTTCGCCTTCTCGAAGTCGTCGGTGATCAGCTTGCGCTGCGCGGGCGTGAGATTCTCGTCCATGAACTTGAGGCCCATCTCCGTCTGCGCGCCGGAGCGGGCGGCCAGCAGTTGCTTGAAGTTCTCCTTCTCCTCCGGCGTGAGTTTGAAGTGATCGAAAAGGCCGCCGTAGTGCAGTTCCGTCTGCACGATGTTCTGCTGCTTGATCATGTCCTTCATGCCCGGGTTCTTCATCATCTCCTTGAAGGCGGACATGCCGGAAGACTTCGAGGAGAAGAGCTTGCCCAGCAGGCCGCTCTCCTTCTCACCGGCGGGCGAGTGATCGAAGCCGGGCGCGCTCTCGGAGCCGGCCGCACCGGGCGCCCCTGCGGAGGGCACGGGCGGCGCGCTGGCGGCCACGGTGGTCTTCATCTTGTCCAGTGCTTCTTTGAGCCGCTCGATCTGCGCGTTGGCGTCCTTCAGCTCCTTCTCGAGGCGCACGATTTCGGAGGTCGCCGGATTCGGTTGCGACATGAACCAGCCGCCGATGGCAATGCCAGCGGCCACGAGCAGCAGGAGGAAGACGATGGCGGCGTTTTTCATGATGGCGGGCAGGTTGCCTCTGCAGGGTTTTATCAAGAACGGGTGCAATCTGGCAATCACTATTCATATTCGCCGGCCATGTCAGCGCAGACCATCACAGCCAGGGCCGCCGTTTTATATGAGGCGGGCAAGCCGCTTTCCATCGAGGAAGTGCAGGTGGAACCGCCGCGGAAAGGCGAGGTGCTCGTGCGCATGAAAGCCGCCGGCGTCTGCCACAGCGATCTGCATGTGATGAAGGGGGATCTTCACATGCCCATGCCCATCATCCCCGGTCACGAAGGCTCCGGCGTGATCGAGTCCGTCGGCGAAGGCGTCACCTCCGTCGCTCCGGGCGATCACGTCATCCCCGTCTGGCGCGCTTCGTGCGGCCAGTGCGAGTACTGCCTCGCCGGGAGGCCCGCGCTTTGTGACATGGGCACGAAGATGCGCTTCGAGGGAGTGATGCCGGATGGTTCGATGCGCTTCCGCAACAGCGCGGGCGCACCGATCCGCCACTACGCCGGAGTTTCCACCTTCGCCACGATGGCGACCATGCCGGAGGCTGCCGTGGTGAAAATACCGAAGGACTGCAGCTTCGAGCACGCCGCGCTCATCGGCTGCGGCGTGATCACAGGCGTCGGCGCGGTGAGTGATGCGGCAAAAATCCATCCGGGTTGCAGCGTGGCCGTGTTCGGTGTGGGCGGCATCGGCCTGAACATCGTGCAGGGCGCGCGCATGATGAGCGCGCGGCAGATCATCGCGGTGGACATTCACGCAGGGAAGGAGGCGAAGGCGCGCGAGCTTGGAGCCACGCATTTTGTGAACGCAGCCGAATGCGATCCGGTGCAGGCGGTCAAAGACCTCACGGGGGGCAAGGGCGTTGACCATGCCTTCGAAGCCGTGGGACTGACGGCAACCATCGAGCAGGCGTACGACTCGCTCAAGAAGGGCGGCACATGCGTGGTGGCCGGCATCAGCCGTGCCGATGTGCGCGCGCGGATCAATGTGAACCAGCTCGTCTATGCCGAGAAGACGCTGAAAGGCACGCTCTACGGCTCGATGCGCCCGCGCGTGGACCTGCTTGCGCTCATCGAGCTTCACCGTGTGGGGAAGCTGGCGCTTGATCCGCTGCTCACGCGCACCTGGCGGCTCGACGAGATCAACGAAGCCTACGCCGCGCTCGAGCGCGGCGAGGTGGCGCGGACGTTGATCGTCTTCTGAAGTTTCCGGCACGGCGGCGGACTACAAAACTGATTGTGCAGGGCGGTCGTTGTCGTATTTGACGGACCATGTTTTCGTTCCGTCATACCCAGCTCGTCGCCATCGCCATTTTCACGCTGCCATTTGCCGTCTCGGCGCAGATCGTTTCGCTGAAGCCTTCTGATCTCGGGCTGCGCATCGAGATCGACGGCCGGCTTTTCAGCGAGTACCGCACCACGGACGCGCAGCGGCCTTACATGTATCCGATCATCGGTCCTGGCGGAGCGAACCTTGCGCGCCCTTATCCTATGGAGAAAGGCGGAGCCGAGGATCACCCGCATCATCGCTCCATGTGGTTCACCCACGGCGGCGTGAACGGCGTGGACTTCTGGGGCAATGGCGAGAAGAACGGCACCATCAAGCACGCCGGCTTCGGCCAGATGAAGACGGAGGGTGTGTCAGGCTCATTCGTGGCGAAATCGAACTGGGTGCTGCCCGATGGCACTCTGGTGATGAATGACGAGCGCACCATCCGTGTCGAGGCGCTGCCTGGCGGCGGCGCGATCGTGGACTGGACCATCAGGCTCCTCGCCAGCGCGGGCGATGTGACCTTCAATGACACGAAGGAAGGGAGCTTCGCGTTGCGTCTCTGCTCGACCCTCAGCATCAAGGAGAGCAAGGACGCGCACATCACGACGAGCGAAGGCGTCACCGACAAGAAAGCCTGGGGCACGCGAGCAAAGTGGGTCACTTATCATGGTCCTGATCCGATGGGCAATGCCGTCAGCGTCACCGTCTTCGACCACCCGCAAAACCTGCGCCATCCCACCTGGTGGCATGCCCGCGACTACGGCCTCTTCGCAGCGAATCCCTTTGGAATCCACGACTTCGAAAAGGACGCGGACAAAACGAAGGGAAATCACATCCTGCCCAAGGGCCAGTCCATGATCCAGCGCTACCGCGTGCTGATCGAGGCCGGCGAGCCCGACCAGACGAAACTGGCGGAGAGGTTCAGGGCGTTCGGCGGATCATGATGCCGAACCGGGCCGGACTGGACCTTTTCGGATCGGGTCCTCACTGGTGTGGCGACGCCCGGACACCGCTCCCGTGCGTGATGGCGCTGGGCTTAAGCATGAACCGAAAGCGCAAGCCTCAAATCTATGATTTGTCCCGCAAGATTCAGGATTCCACAGATGGGTTCAGAAGAAGTCCAATCCGTGGTCGCCCTGAATCCGTGGGAATTCGCTCAGAAGCAATTCATGCGTAAGCACTGGTGATGGCGCGTCTTTCGCCATTTGAATCTTGAATCCTCCCTGCTGACTCCTATTCTCCCGCCCCCTTTCATGCCCGAACTGGTCACACGCATCTTTGTCGTCGATCCCGACTCCGATTTCCTCGGCTGGGCGGCGGCGCACTTGAAGGCTCCGGCGGTGACAGTGGAGACCTTTGCAAAGGCGGAAGATGTACTGGTGGCATACCAAAAGAATCGCTGCGATCTGCTGCTCTCCGAAGTGCGGCTGCCGGGCATGAACGGCATCGATCTGCTCAAGCGCGTGCGCCAGAGCGACCCGAACGCGATGGTGCTGCTCTTCAGCGGGATCGTGAGCACCAGCCACGTCATTGATGCCATGCGCCTCGGCGCCTACGACGTGCTTCAGAAGGACAAGCTGAACTTTGACCTCCGCGTGGTGGTCGAGAGCGCCTTGCGCGCCGTGGAGGCGCGCCGGTCCACGCTCGCCAACGCGGCAGAGGTCCCCTCGGAGTCCATTCAGGAGACCATCATCGGCCGCTCCTCCGCCATGCAGGACGTCTTCAAACTCATCGGCCGTGTGTCGCGCTCCGACGCTCCGGTGATGATCACCGGAGAGAGCGGCTGCGGGAAGGAACTCGTCGCACGCGCCATCCATAAGTTCAGCCCGCGCGCGCAGAAGGAATTCGTGGCGATCAACGTCACAGCCATCCCTGACAACTTGCTGGAGAGCGAACTCTTCGGCCACGAGAAGGGCGCCTTTACCGGCGCGATGGCCACGCGCATCGGGCGCTTTGAGCAGTGCGACGGCGGCACGCTCTTCCTCGACGAGATCGGTGACATGCCCCTCGGTGTGCAGAGCAAGCTGCTGCGCGTGCTGCAGGAGGGTGAGTTCTGCCGCGTGGGCAGCAATCAGACCACCCGCAGCGACGTGCGCGTGCTCGCCGCCACGAACCGTGATCTCGAAGGCGAGGTGGCGAAGGGCAGCTTCCGCGAGGATCTCTTCTACCGCCTGAACGTCGTGCGCATCCACATCCCGCCGCTCCGCGAGCGGCGGGAGGACGTGCGCCTGCTGGCCGAGTTCTTTCTCAACCGGATGAGCGCGCGGAGGCGCGGCACGCACATGCGTTTCTCAGAAGATGCCCTGGCGATGCTCGAAGCCTACGACTGGCCCGGCAACGTGCGCGAGCTGGAAAACACCATCCAGCGTGCATGTGCGCTCTCCAACACCGACGTGCTTCTGCCAGCCGACATCCCTCTGGGCACCAGCGGCAGCCGCCATGGCAGCGCGACGACCAGCGTCACCCGCATGAGGGACGCCCTGCAGATGCTTCTGAGCGTCTCGCAGTCCACGCCGGACATCGAACTGATGCCGTGGGTGGAGCGCGAATTGTCCAAGCTGACCGTGCGGCATTTCGACGACGACGCCGAGCGCGCCGCCAGGTTTCTCGGTCTGCCTCTCAACACGCTGCAAGGCTACATCGCGAAGCCCGCGGAAAAGAAGAATCGCAAGGCAGGGTGAGGAGAAGCGGGATTCAGGATCCGGGATGCGTGACGCCGAGGTTGCACCGTCCGGCCGCACCAGGACACATGGGGCGGGGATGGACAGATCGCCGCTCAATCTGACCGGCAATCCGCTTGCCCGCCCGCCATCGACTGTCCATCAGTGAGCAGCCATCCACAGCCCAACCGCATGAAGACCATCGCCGTTCTCGGCACACTCGACACCAAAGGACAGGAGCACGCATACGTCGCCGATTTGATCCGGCAGCGCGGGCATCGCACGGTGCTCATCGACACCGGCAGCGGTGATCCGCCTTCGGTGGAGCCCGATGTGAAGCGCGAGGACGTCGCCGCTGCCGGCGGCGTGGATTTGAAAGGCATCGTGGAGAGGAAAGACCGTGGCGAGGCCGTGACGGCGATGGCGGGCGCGGCGGCTGCGTTGCTGTCGCAACTCGCCGCCAGCGGGCGTATCGACGGCGTCATCTCTCTCGGCGGAGGTGGCGGCACCGCCATCGGCACGGCGGCGATGCGCGCGCTGCCCATCGGTTTTCCGAAGGTGATGGTGTCCACGCTTGCCGCGGGGAACGTGGCGCCCTACGTCGGCACGAAGGACATCGTCATGTTCCCGAGCATCGTGGATGTCTCCGGCATCAACCGCATCTCGCGCGTGCTGCTGGCCCGCGCGGCCGGCGCCATCTGCGGCATGGTGGAGATGAATGTGCCGGAGGCTGAAGACAAGCCGCTCATCGTCGCGTCGATGTTCGGCAACACCACGGAGTGCGTGAACGGTGCGAAGAAAATCCTCGAAGACGCAGGCTACGAGGTGCTGGTGTTTCACGCCACCGGCACAGGCGGACGCATCATGGAATCGATCATCGAGAGCGGCATGGTGAGCGGCGTGCTGGATGTGACGACCACCGAGTGGGCGGACGAACTGGTGGGCGGCATCCTCGGCGCGGGACCGTCGCGGCTCGAAGCCGCGGGCAAGGCGGGTGTGCCGGCCATCGTAGCCCCCGGATGCCTGGACATGGTGAATTTCGGCGAGCGCGCGAGCGTGCCGGCAAAATTCGCCGGCCGCGTGTTCTACCAGCACAATCCGCAGGTCACGCTCATGCGCACCACGCCGCAGGAGTGCGAGGAACTGGGCCGCATCCTCGCGGAGAAAGTGAACGCGTATCGCGGGCCCGTGACCGTGCTGCTGCCGAGGAAGGCCGTCAGTGTGATCAGCGCCGAGGGCGGTGCGTTTCACGATGCGGCGGCGGACGCGGCGCTGTTCTCCTCGATCAAGAGCTGCTTGAAGCCCGGCATTCCGCTCGTGGAGATGGACTGCAAAATCAATGACCCCGCCTTTGCCGAGGCGTGTGCCCGCACATTGCTCGCCAGCCTGGGCGGGAAGGCCGCGTGATGTTTTCGGCGGGGTGTGAGCCGGGCACGCGAGCTTTGCAGGCGCGCGGACTCATCAACGCTTCCCGAACATCACCAGCGCGATGGCGCTCATCATCACCACCGCTCCGATCAGCCTCCAGCGCAGCACGGCACCGCCCGCGTGCTGCTCGCTGCTTTGAAACCACCGGCCCGCCAGCCCCACGAGCGCCACGGTCCACAGCCCGCGCGAGCTGAAGATCACGTTCGCCGGCGCGGCGTTCTTGTACACCACGATGGCGGCCACGAAGATGGTGGACTGCAGCGCGATGAGGCCCGTGCCGCTCCACAACCACGCCGCGCCGCCGCCTTTGAGCCGCGGCATGCCGCCGCCGAAGAACGGATGCGCGACGAGTGAGAGCACCGCCACCATCAGCATCATCACCGGCAGAAAACGGCCCGCACCCCACGCCGGCCCCCAATTCTGCACCAGCGCATCGAAAAGCGCGAAGAACAGCGCGCAGCCGACGGCGAGCGCCACTGTCATGCCGGCCTTGCCGCTGGCGGGGGCGCGGTCGGTGCGGTTGAGCAATACCACTGCCAGCGTGCTGAGCACCGCGCCCAGCCACAGTTGCCATGGCAGATGGTCGCCGCCGATCAGCGTCGTGAAGACGGCCACGAGCACGATCTTCACGCCGAGGACGGGCGTGGCGACCGAGACATCGCCGCGATGATACGCCAGAAACACGAACGCCTGTCCGGCGATGAACGACACCGCGACGACGGCCGGCTGCCACCACAGCGACCACGATGGAATCTGCCCGCCCATCGGCCACAGCGCCATGAGGCCGAGAGCGGTGGTGAGGTTTGACACCAGTGTCGTCTCCCATGGTCCGACGCCGAGCTGGTTGGCCCGCTTCACGAGCAGCGCTCCCGCCGAAAACAACACCGCGCACAACAGCGCCAGCCACAGATCAAAGGTCATGTGCGCCTCCTTACATCACCACGTCCGTTGCACAATCGCCCATTCACCCCGACCCGCGCGACTGCCGGGCTTACGCATGAATTGCTTCTGAGTGAATTCCCACGGATTCAGGACGACCACGGATTGGACTTCTTCTGAATCCATCTGTGGAACCCTGAATCATGTGGGACAACTCAGAAGCACCAGACTCACAGAGGCATTTCATGCGTAACCCCTGGCGCGGCTGCCGGATCTCGGACAGATCGAGGCATGACCTTCGGGCTGGCGCCGCCCTCAAGCTTTGAAAATGGCGCCGAGTTTCTTGCCGAGGATGATGCCCGCGCCGATCATGGTGACGGCGAGGAAAATCATGGCCCACACACCGAGGGCGGCGGCAAGGCTGGGGCCGTTGCCCAGGGCGGAGATGAGGGAGTAGATGGCCTTCGTGACGGGGTAATGCGCGGCTTGCTGGGCGAGGATCATGGAGTCACTCACTTCAAGCATGGCGAAGGCAAAGGCGAGCAGTCCGCCGGCGATGAGATTCGGCGCGACGAGCGGGAGCGTGATGCGCCACAGCGCGCGCTCGGGCGTGGCGCCGAGGTTTTGCGCGGCTTCTTCCAGAGCCGGGCTGACCTGCTGCAAGCCGGCGGCGGCCGAGCGCACGACGTAGGGCAGGCGGCGCACCGAGTACGCAATGACGAGCAGCAGAAGCGGATTCTCGCCGAGCATGAGCCAGTGGAAGGACCTGCCCTCGCGCGACATGGCGAGGTAGCCGAAGGCCAGCACCAGGCCGGGCACGGCGAGCGGGAGCATGGCCATCGCGTCCAGGAGCTGGCGGCCGCGAATGTTGGTACGCACGACCACGTAGGCGACGCCGATGCCAAGCACGAGATCAAGGAAGGTGGCGAGCGAGGAGTACTTCAGGCTGTTGGCGATGGAGCTGAGCGTCAGCTCGTGGCCGAGCGCATCGTGATAGTGCGCGAGAGTGAAGGAGCTGGGCAGCACCGTGGCGTACCAGTCCCGTGCGACGGAAAGGAAGACCACGCCGATGTGCGGGATCACGGCCAGGAACGTGACGAGGGAAAACGCGACGGTGCAAGCGAGGCCCCATTTGCGCGGCAGCACGATGGTCTCGCGCGCCGTGGCGGCACGCCCGCCGCCGTCAGCGCCGGCGGAGCCGAAGAGTCGTTTGCCGAGCGCATAGATGAGCGCGCTGAGCACGAGCATGACGACGACGAGCGCATACGGAAATGGATTCCCGTTCAGATCCTTGATGGCGCTGAAAATCTGCACGGAAGTGACGCGTGTGTAATCGAAGACCAGCGGCACGCCCAGTTCCGTGAAGGCCCAGATGAAGACGATGGTGCCGCCCGCAAACACGCCGGGCATGATCAGCGGCAGCGTCACGCGCCAGAAGCGCCGCGCGGGCTCGCAGCCGAGGCTGGCGGCGGCTTCTTCGAGCGCAGGATCGACGTTTGCGAGCGCGGCGGCGGCATTCAGATAAAGGATGGGATACAAATGCAGCACCTCCATCACCACGATGCCAAGCAGGCTGCCGCCGCCGAGCCAGTCGTACGGATGCGCGCGATTCATGAGGCCGAACGCGGCCAGGAAGCTGTTGAGCGCGCCGGCCTGGCCGAGCATGGCCTTGATGCCGATGGCACCGACAAAGGGCGGGAGGATCATCGGCGTGAGCACCAGGGAGTTCAGGATGGTCTTGCCGGGAAACTCAAAGCGCACGTACACGACCGCCAGCGGGATGGCCACGAGCAGCGAGCCGAGCGTGGTCCAGAAGGCGATGACCAGGGAATTGGCGAGGCCCTGGCGGTACAGCTCGTTTTGAAAAATCGCGAGCACGTAGTCGAAGGTGAAGCCGCCGTCGGCCGTGACGAACGCGGCCTTCACCGTGCTGACGATGGGCAGCACGAAGAAGCACGCGAAGAACAAGGCCATGCTGGCGAAGACGACGCGGCTGAGGTTGGTGCTCATGGTGGGTGGCGGGGAATCGGGAAATGCGGGAGGGCAGACGAAGGCTCACATCAGGTCAGTGCGCGGAGTTGTGCGGGAGCCGTTCGTCATCGGTGATTCGAGACTTGTCGTTCATCTGCCCTCCTTCGCCGACGATGCGGCGCGGTCGTATTGCAGGCGGTAGAGGTCGCTGAGTTTTTTGGCGAGGCGCATTTCCTGCACCCTGTCGCGGGAGCGGAGGATGCCGTTGAAGGAACTCTTGGTGGTCTCGTAGCTGATGAGCTTCGTCTCGTGGAAGAACGTGGTGGCGCGCTCCGGCATGCCGGCGGCGAAGAGGGCGGCCCAGGCCTCCCGCTGCTCCTCATGCACGTCGATGCACGTCACCCGTATGAGGAAGCGGATGGCGTCGAACATGCCGTCGGTCCATTCGGGGTGATAGACGAACTGGCGCGCCTGCTCGTAGGGCTTCTCGGCGGCGTCCGTCATCAGCATGGCATTCTGCGGCGTGTAGAAGTCCTTGCGCACCGGCAGCCGTCGGAGCGCGGAACGCGTGGGACCGCCGGGCACGCTGGCGCGGAAGGACCAGAGCCGCTGGCCTTCATCGCCGAGCACGAATTCCATGAACGCCATCGCCAGCTCCGGCTCCGGCGCGCCGCGCAACATGCCGATGGGATCGACACCGATGGACGTGCCGCCGGCGGGCATGACAAACCCCACGCGCGAGCTGCCATCCGTCGCGCGGACATCGTCCTCGGTAGAGCGGCCGTAGAAGTCGATGCTCATGCCGGCGGCGGCATCGCCACGTGCGATCTCGAGCGGGATTTTCGTCGAGGCGTCTGTGAAGTAGCGCGCATTCGCCGTGATGCGCTGGATGAGCTTCAAGCCCGATTCCCAGCCGCGCCGCACGCCTTCGAGTTCCGTCTCGGCCTCGGTGCGCAGCTTGCCGGGGTTCGCTTTCAGGGCGTCGATCTCCTTCTGCATCTGCTGCTGGATGATCATCTCGAAGGCTTTGGTGACCGAGCCGCTCTTCGTCGGGTCGGCCAGCGCCACCTGGCCGAAAAGACGCGGATCCGTGAGATCCTCCCACTGTGACGGCTCCTTGGTGATGCCAAGGCGGCGGAGCACGTCGCGATTGAAGACGATGCCGAAACTCGACAGGCATGTGCCGGCCCAGCGGTCCCGTTTGTCACGATACGGCTCGCCGCCGACGGCCTCCGGGATGCCCTCGTCACCGAACCACGCCGGGTGTTTCTGATGCAGCATGGCGAGGCCGGCGTGTGTGCGGCCGCTCTCCGCCACGAGCATGCCCGCCTCGGCCTGCTGGATGACGTCGTAGGCGCCGCCGCCAAAGTACAAATCCACGCCGATGCCGACATCCGAAGCGAGGAACTCTTCGCGCGCCTCCTGCGCAGGCGTGCGTTTCGCCTTCGGATCCGCGGGCAACGCGATGCGGTTGCTGGCGAACGCGGTCGCCACGGAGGCCGACCACGGCTGGCCCAGCTTGCGCACCCAGTGATTCTGAAATGCGGCGGCGTACTCCGACTTCAGGAACATCGCGATGTCCGATGCGCCGCCGGGCACGCGCCAGTCGATGAACAAGGTCTCGCCCTTCGTCTTCTTCCAGTGCGCGGCAAAGGCGCGCGCGAACTCCGCACGGATGCGGTCGTGATGCGGGGTGATGACGACCAACCGCCGGTCGTAGTGCGACGGCGCGGTGCTCTGGGCGGGCCGCAGCGCGAAGGGCGCGACGAGCGTGAGCAGGAGGGCCAGCGTCACGAGCAGCTCCTTCTTCCAGCGCACGCTGTTCCAGAGAGGGCGTGCCGTGGCGATCATGCGCGACACTTCCCGCGCGATGCTGCGCGTGAACTGCCGGATGGAATCCTGGGTGAGAGCGGACACTGGCGGCCATCGAAGCGTGGGCCGGCGTGCGATGCAAGCAAATGAACGGGCAGCGCCTCGCCAAGAGGGCTTTGCATTGCCGGGCACCCTTCCTACCATGCGTGCCATGCCCGCCGCGCCACCAGTCGTGCTCACCATCGCAGGATCAGACTCGTCCTGCGGGGCGGGCGCGCAGGCTGACATCAAGACCATCGCCGCACTCGGTGGCTACGGACTTAATGCGCTGACGAGCGTCGTGTCGGAGACGCCCGGCCGGGTCTCGGCCATCCGCGTGCTTGATGCGGAAATCATCGCCGACCAGTTGCGCGTGCTCTTTGCCGCCTTTCCCGTCGCCGCGGTGAAGACCGGCATGCTCGGCGGTCGCGCGCAGGTGCAGGCGGTCGTCGCGCACTGGACCGCGCTTGGAAGCGCCGCGCCGCCGCTCGTCGTCGATCCCGTCATGGTGGCCACTGGCGGCGGGAAGCTGCTGGCGGACGACGCAATCGGTGAGATCGTCTCCCGCCTGCTGCCGCTCGCACGAGTCATCACGCCGAACATGGACGAGGCGCGCGTGCTCTCCGGAGCCGCCATCCGCACGCGCGACGACATGGCTGCGTGTGCGGGCGCGCTCAACACACGCTTCGGCACGGCCGTGCTGCTCAAAGGCGGCCACCTTGTGTGCGACGAAGCCGCCGACGTGCTGTGCGATGCCGGCACGCTCCGCTGGTTCTCCGCGCCGCGCACGCACGGCGTCCACACCCACGGTACCGGTTGCGCGTATTCCGCCGCCATCGCCACCGGTCTCGCCAAAGGATTGCCGCTGCCCGACGCAGTCGCCGAAGGGAAGCGTTTCATCACCCGCGCCATCGGCACCCATCTCGCCTGGCGCACCGAGGTCGGGGAAGTGCATGCGCTCAATCATCTCGCGCAAGGAGGGGCGTAGATGGCGGGCTGTCGATCTTGAGACGGCGGATGTCTTGAAGAGCATCCCTGCCGTCGGCGACGATCAATCATCCACCATCCCGCCGTCACAACCCCGGGGGATGCCGCAGGACGTAGCCTTTCGTCGGCCGTGGCCGCGTGGTCCACTTCGGTCCCTCGCGTGCGCCGTTGTATCCGGTGTCCATTCGCAGCCCGGCAACCACGATGAAGGTGTGGCCGTTCTTCGCATAGATCGTGATCCACTTTCCCTCGCCCTTGTCACCGAATTTGCGCAGCGCGTCGGATGTCGTCGGCTCGTTGAGATAGCCCGCGCTGTGCAGCAGGTAGGACACGGTGCCGGAGCAGTCGTAGGCATTGTCGTTGAATGATTTGTGCCCTCCGCCCATGCGGTACGGTTTGCCCACGAGTTCATTTCCCGCGGCCACCGCACGCAGCGCGGCATGGGGGATGTTTGCCGGCGGCACGGCCTTGCCATCGATGATGATCGCCGTTCGCGCGCCCAGTTTCTCATACTTCCACTCACGCTTGCCCGTCGAGCAGCTCATCAGGCCGGTCAGGCAGATCAGGGCGAGGAAAGGAGTGGTCGCTGGCTTCATGGGCCGCCATTGAACCAAACCAGCGCAAAACGCGCAAGCCTCATGTGGCGCTCTGCGCCGCACATGCCATGCTCAGCCATGCTGATCTCGGAGATTTTCTATTCGCTCCAGGGTGAAGGCTCGCTCGCCGGCGTGCCTTCCGTCTTCATCCGCGCCTCCGGTTGCAATCTTCGCTGCGCCTGGTGCGACACTCCTTACGCCTCGTGGAGTCCCGAGGGCGATGAGATGACCGTCGGGCAAATCGTCGCCGAGGCGGGGCGGCATCCCACGCGCTTTGTCGTCGTCACCGGCGGCGAGCCCATGATCGCCAAAGGCATCCGCGAGCTGCTCGCCGCGCTCCGTGCGGAAGGGAAGCACATCACCATCGAGACGGCCGGCACCGTCGCGCCGGGTGGCGTGGCATGTGATCTGGCGTCCATAAGTCCGAAGCTCGCAAACTCGACGCCTGCCGCAGCGACCGCCGGCACGGCGTGGGTGGAGAAGCACGAGCGCGCCCGGCTGCAACCGTCCTTGCTGCGCGAGTGGTGTGAGTACTGTGACTACCAGTTGAAGTTCGTCGTGTCTTCGGCCGACGACGCGAATGAAATCGAAGGTGTCGTCACCAGCATCGGCCTGCCGGTTCCACCGCAAAAAATCATGCTCATGCCGGAGGGGACCGACATCGAAGCGCTGCGCTCCCGCACGCCGGTGCTCATCGAACTCTGCAAGCGCAAGGGTTGGAGGCTCTCGCCGCGGGCGCACATCGAGTGGTTCGGGAACAAGCGCGGCACATGAGGTGGTGCAAGGCGCCGGCTTGCACCGCTTTCGTCACCGGCCCACCGCCAGCATCGCCACGTTGATCGAGGGCTTCTCGCCGCTCGCGATCTCGCTCACGATTCGCCCGGTGACCGGCCCCAGGCTCAGCCCCATCATGGAATGACCGGCAGCCACGATGACGTTCTCATGCCGCGGCGAGCGCCCCAGGTATGGCAGGCCGTCCGGCGAACACGGCCGCAATCCAGCCCACGGCTTCACATCCGCGAAGTCCTCCACGCGAAACTCCGGAAAGTAGGCCGGCAGCGCTTTCACGATCCCGTTCACGCGCCGTGGATCGACGGTCGTGTCGTTTCCCGCGATCTCCATCGTGCCGCCCACGCGCAGTGACGCACCCATCGGCGTCACCGCCACACGCGCCTCTGTGAAGATGGAGCAGAGCCGCGGCAGTTGCGGCGGCTTTGGCAAGGTGAGGCTGTAGCCTTTGCCGGCCTGCATCGGCAGACGAAGCCCGATCGCACGCGCGAGCGCCGGTGACCACGCTCCCGCGGCGACGATGATTTCATCCGTTTCCAGCACCTCATCACCACACTTCACGCCGATCATCCGGCGGCCCTTCGCCACGAGTTGATCGCCGGAGATTTCGATGCCGGCGAGACTTCTGGCGCCCAGTTTCTCCGCCATCGTTTTCAGCGAGCGCATGAAGGAGGAAGGAGACAGATGACAGTCCTTCGGGAAGTACACGCCGCCGCGCACGTCCATCGTCACGTCTGGATCGAGCGCGGCAGTTTGCGCGGCATTGAGAACTTGAGCCGGCACGCCAAGTGCATTCGCGGCCGCCGCGGTCTTCGCTTCTTCTTCAAGCGCGTGCTCCGTCTTGCAGAGCAAGACGAGTCCTCTCCGCACGAGTCCGAACTCGTTGCCACACGCATCCGCCAGCTCCTCGAAGTCAGCGCGGCTGGCGAGGTGAAGATCACGCAGAACGCGGGAGGCAGCCTCCACCTGCCGGTCGTTCGCCGCACGCCAGAAGCGCAGCCCCCAGCCGAGGAGGTCGAGGCTCAGCCGCGGCTTGATCCAGAACGGGCTCTCCGGGTTCCACATCCACTTCAACCCAAGCGCCACCATTCCAGGCGCCGCCAGAGGCGTGAAGTGACTCGGCACGATCATGCCTGCGTTGCCGAACGAGCAGCCGTCCTCGCCGCTGCCGCGTTCGATCACCGTCACATGGTGACCGCGCTTTGCGCTGAAATACGCGGCACACCATCCGATGACGCCGCCGCCGATGACCACAATCCGCTTCGCATCATTCGTCATTCGTCGTTCCCTCCGATGCCCCAGCAGAACGGATCACCTTCATCCAGCAAGAGAACGCCTTCGCTCGTGATGTGTGCCGTGCCGGTGATGACCGGCAGCACGCGGCCTGCCTCGCGATCTTCCCATTGAAAGACTCCGCGAAATCGGCTGCCAACGATGCTCTCCACCACCCACGGCTCGCCAGGCTGCAGCCGCCCATCCGCGGCGAGACATGCCAGCCGCGCACTCGTGCCCGTGCCACAAGGGGAGCGGTCATACGCTCTGCCAGGACACAACACGAAATCCCGCTCATGGGCCGCGCTCGATCCCGCGGGTCCGATGAGCACGATGTGATCGACTTCGGGAAAACCCTGCGCATTCGCCGCCTGGCGGATGCGCCATGTGAAATCCGTCAGCCGCCCCACGTTCGCGAGATCGAGCGGCAAATCGTGATCCTCCGTGATGAAGAACCAATTCCCGCCCCACGCCACATCACCAGTGACGAAGCCAGGGCACGAAGCGCTGGCAGGGCACGAAGCGACGGCAGGGCGCGAAGCGACGGCAGGGCGCGAAGCGATGGTAGGGCGCGAAGCGACGGCAGGGCGCGAAGCGATGGTAGGGCGCGAAGCGACGGCAGGGCGCGAAGCGATGGTAGGGCGCTTGCTCCCGCAAGCGCCGCCGGCGTCTCCGTGGCTTCGACGGTCATCACTCACCGCCGACGACTCTTCGGCCTCTCGCGGCGGCTGTGGGAGCAGCCGCCCTACCGCATCGCCGTCACGCCCTATTTCGACGCTCACGTTGCCGGCTTTCCGATACGCGGGGATGTTCTTCACCGACACGCTGCCGTCCTCATGCAGCACCACGCCCACAACTCCGACGGGAGTCTCGATCCGATGCTCGCCCGGCCTGATGCGGCCCATGTGCTCCAGTGTTTTCACGAGGCCGATCGTTCCGTGTCCGCACATGCCGAGGAACTGAACGTTATCAAAGTAGATCACGCCGGCCGCGCACGACTTGTCCGCCGGCTCCACGAGCAGCGCGCCGACTAGCACGTCCGAACCGCGGGGCTCGTTCACGATGGCGCGGCGGAACCGGTCGTGCTTCGCGCGGAAGACGCGCAGCTTTTCCGCCGCGCTGCCGCCGCCGAGGTCAGGCCCGCCGCTGACGACGACGCGCGTCGGCTCGCCGCCGGTGTGGGAGTCGATGATGGAGATGCGGTGGATCATGCCGGCCTCATCGCGAGCGCATCCCGGATGATCTTCAGCACCTGCTCCCGTTCCGTGCCTGTGATGGGAAGGCGCGGCTCGCGAACCCACTCTTTGCCGAGGCCGGTCTCCTGGCAGAGGAGCTTGATGTATTGCACAAAGTGGACGTGCGTATCGAGCTTCATGAGCGGCTGACTCCACCGATACAGCGCACGCGCCTCGTCCCATCTGCCTTCTGCCGCGAGGTGCCAGAGGCGCTGGTTTTCCTTTGGAAACGCGATGCCGCTGCCCGCGACCCAGCCGTCGATGCCGAGGATGGCGGATTCGAGGAACAAATCGTCCACGCCGGTGAATATCTGGTAGCGATTGCCGGCGAGGTTGCGCAGCTCGGTGATGCGGCGCGTGTTGGCGCTGCTTTCCTTGATGGCGACGAGGTTCGCCACGTCCGCCAGTTCCACGAACATCTCGGGCGTGACGTCGATGGTGTAGCCGACGGGGTTGTTGTAGAGCATCCACGGCAGCGGCGCGGCCTTTGCCAGCGTGCGGAACCAATGCATCACCTCGCGGTTGTCGGCCTTGTAAACCATCGCGGGCATGATCATGAAGCCCGACGCGCCGAGCTTCCCGCAGTCCTGCATGTAACGCGCGGCCGTCTGCGTGCTTGTCTCCGCCACGCCGCTGAGCACCGGGACGCGGCCCCGCGCGGTCTCGACAGCGCACTTCACGACGGCGCGCTTCTCATCCGGGTGGAGAGTCTGGTTTTCACCGAGTGATCCGCAGACGATCAAGCCGGAAACTCCGGACTCGATCAATGCCTCAAAGTGGCGGGCAGTCGCATCGAGATCGAGCGACTGGTCCTGATGCATTTGTGTGGTGACGGCGGGGAAGACCCCGCTCCATTTTGAAGCTGGCTGGGATGGCATGGCCGGCATCAAAGCACAGGTGGCATTGAGCGTCTTGGATCGTTTTGGCCGGCGCGCGGTGATTTGAGACAAGCGAGGCGGGGATGGCGGGTGATGGACGGTCGATGGTGGTTGGTGAGGCGCGGCCCGACGGACTTGCAGGGCAGGGGAGACGGCAATCGTGAGTTTGCCTGGCGGAGGTTTGGGTCTATTCTCGAACCATGAAGACACATTCGATGACCATCGTGCTGGCGGCGGTGCTGCTGGGAGCGGGCATGACGAGCTGCACATCGCCGGTCGAGCGGCGCATCCGGAAGAATCCGGAGGCGTTTGCCAGGCTCAATGAACAGGATCAGGCGGCGGTGCGTCAGGGAAAGATCCGCGAGGGCCTGGACAAGAGCGCGGTGCTCCTGGCGTGGGGAGAGCCTGCGCGTGTGACGGAGGGCAGGCGCAACGGGCACACGTTCGAGAGATGGAATTATGTGGAGGTGGAGGCTGTGTTCACGCAGTCCTACGGCCCGCCGTATGCCTATCACGGTCCCGGCGTCCACGGCGATCCCTATGACGCCGCCTACTACGCCCGCCCCGCGGTGAGCTATGTGCCGCACGATGCCGCCTTCGTGGAGTTTACCGCAGGCAAGGTGTCCGGCTGGGGCCTGCCGAAGCGATGAAGGGTGCCGATGCGGGAGCGCGCTTTCACTTCTTCGTCATCGTCCACACGCCGTCCCACGACTCGGGTGGCGCGGCGATGAGTTCGTCGCAGCGCTCGCGATAGAGCGTGGTGAGGCCGTCATCGAGGCCGCCAGCACGCGCTTTTTCAAACTCGACGAGCGCCTCGGCAAACTTTCCTTCGCGGAAGAGGCGGACGCCGTTCTCAAAGGTGGCGATCTCCGCCGCGTCACACGTCCCGGCGCGGCCCTGCACGGTGAAGACCTCCATCGGCTTCGTCTTGCCTTTTACCTTCACAAGATCGGCCGTGCGGCAGACGAATGCGTCCTTCACACGCTCGCGCACCACGTCGCTGATGATGAGGTCCACGCCGTATTGCTTCGTGGCGCTCTCAAGGCGCGAGGCGGAGTTCACCGTGTCGCCGATGGCGGTGAACTCGGATTTGCCGGAGCCCAGCTCGCCGACGATGGCCTCGCCCTGATGGATGCCGATGCCGATGTGCAGTGCCTCCATGCCTCGCTGCTTCCAGGCGGCATTGAGTTCGCCGAGCGCTTCGAGCATCTCGATGGCGGTGGCCACGGCGTCCAGCGCGTCCCGCTTGAGCAGGGCTTCGTCCTGGGCATTGCGCAGCCGGCCCCAGGCGGCCATCACGGCATCGCCGATGAATTTGTCGATGGCGCCGTTGTGTTTGAAAACCACCTCGACCATGCGGTCGAGATACTCGGTGAGCTGCGCGATCATCTCCTCCGGCGGCATGGACTCGGACATGGTGGTGAAGCCGCGCACATCGGAGAAGAGCAGCGCGATGGTGCGCTTGGCCCCGGCGAGGGAGCGCTCGTAATCGTCCGGGTCCGCGAGGATGGCGGCCACCATGTCGGGCGAGTGGAAGCGGCCGATGCGCCGGCGCAGCGCTTCCTTGCTCTTCCGCTCCAGCACGTAGTCGAAGGTGAGGCCCGTGAAGCCGCACAATGCCCACCCGAGCACGGGCACGGCGAATGGTACGATGAGCGAGGCCGCGTCAAAGAGCCACCACTGCGCCACAAAGCCGAGCGCGATGCCGGCGATGAGCACGAACATCACCCACAGCGGCCGCCGCAGCACCACGACGAGCAGCCATGCGGCAAAGACCAGCGCGACGAGCAGTCCCGCGCGCACGGAGAGCGGCGCCATCCGCACGAAGCTCCCGCCCTTCAGCGCGCCGAGCGCGTGCGCGTGAAGCTGCACGCCGAGGATGGTGCCGACCGGCGTCTCTTTGAAGTCCTGCAATGACTGCGCGGTGGGGCCGATGAACACGGTCTTGCCTTTGAAGAAGCCGCCGCCGCCAAAATTCCGCTCCCACAGGGCGGGCACGAAGATGTCCATGAGCGACCACGGGCGGTAGGCGTCGCGCGGTCCGAAGCGAAAGAAATGATCCGGCGCATCGAGCGGAATGATCTCCGGCCTGCCTTGCAGGCGCATGACCGCGGCTGCGAAGGAGGGCAGCGCGCGCTCCGGTTCATTCGTCTCCGAATGAAAAAAACGCGCGGTGCGGATCACCCCGTCGGCGTGCGGCCACACGCTCACCATGCCGATGCGCTCGTCCGCCGGCCAGCCCGAAGGCACGAATCCATCCCACGGCAGTGCAAGCGCCACGCCACCATTGGCCGCCGTGGTGAAGTCCGCGGCGATCAGCACGCGGCCCTTGTACTTGTCCAGCGCGGCCTTGAACGCCGCATCTCCCTCCGGCGCTGTGGCCGATGGCGCAGGCAGCATGAGGTCGATCACCACGGTCCGCGCGCCCGCCGCCAGGAGCCGCTCCAGCGCGAGCGCATACACCTCGCGCGACCACGGCCAGCCACCGGCCATGAGCTGGAGCGCCCGCGATTTGGCGATCTCCTCGGGCTCCGCGGTTGCTTCCGGCGTCATGCTGCCTTCGTCGATGCCGAGCACGACGATCTCGGGATCCACGGCCGTCACATGCGCGCGGCGGTGGATCATGTCATAGATGCGCCACTCCTGCTCCTCGAAGGCGCGGCCAAGCGTGCGCACCGGCGTCCAGTGCAGCATCCGCTCCCGAAGCACTTCCTCGTCCGCCGCAGGTTTCAGCTCGGCCTCGAAGTCCTCGAAGTGCCGGCACACGCCGGCCGTGAGGACCACGCCGCACGCGATGAGAAGCAAGGCGGCCGCGCGCTTGCGGGGTGACTGCTTCCAGCGGACTTGGCGGCTCATGCTGCTTGATGTGGTTCGACGACAGAACAGCGGCAGCTTTGAAAGCAGCAGGCTGCAAAGTCAACGGCCAGTGCTGCGGTGATGGGTCTCCTTGGTGATTGACGCTCGTCGCGCAGTCCGGTAACATCGCGCCACTTTTATGAACGTCTCCTGTATCCTCCGTTCGTCACTCCGCAGTTTCGCGGTTGTTTTTCTCTCCGTCGCCGTCGTCCACGCGCAGGTGGACCGCACGCGGGTCGATGAGTCCGTCAGCCGGCCAGGCGGCCTGACCATCGGTGAGTCGATGAGCGAAAGTGCATTGGGCCTCGATGAGCAGAACGCCTTCGCCCCGCCCTCGCCCGGCGACAGCGACATCGGCCAGCAGTTGATCTTGAAGGAGACGCCGAAGAGCCGCCCCTTCCGCGCTTACGCCGACACCTTCGGCTACTGGACGAACAATGCGGCGAACACGTCCGTGGGCGAACTGGACGATTGGTTCTGGGGCGCACGGGTGGGCGTGGGCTGGCAGCCGCGGATCGCCAAGAAGCTCTTCCTCGATCTCGACGTGCATCAGCAGATGTTCCGCTACGACCGCTACGGCGCGCTGGACTTCGAGTCCCTCGACGTGGACGCAGGGCTGGTGTACGTGGAGCCGAGACTGGCGAACACCATTTTCTTCACGCAGTTCAATTTCAACCGCATCACCAACGACGACTTCGGCGAGGCTCTGATGAACAGCGTCTCGGTGCGCGCCGGTGCGCAGAAGACATTCATCATCGACCGGCGCAACAGCCTCCAGCTCAGCGTGATGGGCGACTGGGACATCAGCAATGATCTCGACGAACTCCGCCGCCACGAATACATCGGAGATGTGACGTGGCGCTTCAAGATCATGCGCGATCTGGTCTTCGCCGTGAACTACCGCTACACATGGTTCAACTACCTCGACGTGGATCGTGGCGACTCGCTGAACATCGTCGGCGCCACGCTGACGTGGTCTCCGCGCAAGTGGCTCGATCTCTATGCGATCTCGAGCTTCAGCTTCAACAACTCCAGCATCGACGCCTTTGACTACGAGACCGCCAGCCTCGGCGGCGGCCTTGGCGTGAAGATCAAGTTTTGAATCAGATCATGAGCGCGCATCGATGCTGTGTGACAAGGGTGCTCCCGTCTGGGTGGCGTGGGAAGTGCCCGGCGCGCATTCGCAGTGATGCCGGGCACTGCGCACTGAGCATTCTTTCTCCGTCGAGGTTCAGCATCCTCAGCGCGCTCGCGCTCCTCTCCGCCGCGCATTCGCAGGGCGCGAGCCTGAAGCAGGCGGAGTTCACCCGTGTGATCAATGACGTGCGGGTGATGCCCATCCAGCAGCAGCCGGCGGCGGCGAAGGTGGGCGACAAAATTTCCGGCCAGACCGGCGTGTCCACCGGTGTGGCCTCGCGCGCGGAGCTGCAGTTCCCGGACAAGACGCTCACGCGCATCGGCGCGAACACGGTCTTCCGGCTGGATCGCGCGGACCGCACCGTGGATTTGGAAAAAGGCGTGATGCTTCTGCAGGTGCCGAAGCAGATCGGCGGCGCGAGGGTGAGGGCCGCCGCGTTCACCGCCGCGGTCACGGGCACCACGGTGATGTTCGAGTATGAGCCGGGCGGCACCGTGAAGATCATCGTGCTCGAAGGCGAGGTGGACGTGTATCTGAACGACGACCCGCGCGAGGTGCGCACCCTGGTGGCGGGCGACCTGCTGGTCATGAAGTCGGACGCAAAGGTCATCCCGCTGCCGGTGAAGGTGGACCTCGCACTGCTGCGGAAAACTTCGCGGCTGGTGAACTCGGAGGACTTCAGGCCTCTCGGCAATCAAAGGCACCTGGAAGGTGCGCTTACCGACCAGCGGCGGTTGATGAGCAAGGGCGAGCTGCTCAAGAGCGCTTTTGAGATCAAAGGCCGGGGTACGCAGGTCACGCTCACGAACGAGGCGCGCCAGGAGGTCTTCAAGAACATCGTGCTCGCCGGTCGAGATCGCGGTGGGAGAGCGGTGGACGGCGAGCTTCGCGGCTTTGGCGGCGGTGTTTTAGGCGGCTCGGCGGGCAATCTGTATGCACAGGCGCTCGGCAGGACCGGCGGCTCGCAGTCTGCCGGTGGCAGCAGTGGAAGCGGTGGCGGCGGCAGCTCGGGTGGGAGCGGTTCGTCGTCAGGTGGTTACTCGGGTGGGAGCTATTCGGTCGGCGCTGTCGCCATGACTAGTTGGGGCGGTTTCGGCACGAGCACCACCGTGCTGTTAGGAGCCCCCGGCACGACCGTGTTCGGCACTGGATCGTCGATCACCACGAACCCGCACGCCACGGCCTACAACTCGGTGGTGAACGCAGTCACCACGATGCAGGGCGTGACTTACAACCCGTTGGCCGACGGCAGCTTCGGCACCTTCCTGTTAGGCGCGCCGACGTCCAACCCGTTGTTCACGTCGGAATTTGACGCGTATGCCGCCGGCCGCGGCACCTGGTTTGCCTTCAAGAGTGACAGCCTCTACATCTCCGGCAACACGGCGGTGGACACGGCTTCCGGTCCGCGAAACATCGCGCTGGCCTCCGTCGGCAGCGCCACGCTTTCCAGCGTCACACCCTACGCTGGTGTCGCGACTGATGCGGTGTGGACGTTGCCATCCTCCGTTGATTCGGTGATCATCGCTTCCGGAAACGGCTCGGTGACGATGCAGCCTGACTTCGCCATCCAAGGCAGCGGCGGGCTGCAGGATCTGGTGTTCTATTCGCGCTATGCGGACGTGGTCATCAACGGCCTGACTGCCACGGGACCCTTCTCCGGCATCCATGTGCCGTTCGGCTCCTTTCTCGCCAGCGCCGGCCAGGATGTGATCACGAACTCCGCGGTCATCGAAGCCCGTGACATCAAGATGCGCGCGGGCCGCGATGTGCGCATCGACGCCAGTTCGAAGCTCATGGCGAAGACGCTCATGCAAATCGAAGCCGGCGGCAGAATCCAGATTCAAAACTCGTCCCAGCTCGCCGCGCTGGCGGGCCTCGATCCTCTTTCGGTGCTGCTCACTGCGCAGGGCAATGTGGAACTCACCAATGCGACGATCAATGCGACGAATGTCGAGATGACCTCGGGCACTGCTGGCGCTGTCACTCCGGGCAGCACGGGCGGCATCTCGATCGTGAACTCGACCATCGCCGCCGACGTGATCAAGGGCCGCGTCGTCACCGAGTCCGGCCAGTTGCTGGTGAGCAGCAGCATCCTGGGGCGCGACACGCCTGCCGCAGGCTCTCTCATCAGGCTGTATGGCGAGGGCACGGCCGGTGTGCGCTTCACCGGCGATAGCACGCTGAACGCCACGAGCGTGGACATCGCCGGCAAGACGGTCACCATCGACACCGGCGGCAAGGTGCGCCTCTCGCATCCGGCCAATGCGCGGGTCCACGCCGACACGGCCAATTTCAACAACGGCACGCACGGAAACTTCACCACCAAGGCGGGCGCGCCCGTGACGGTGACCACGGGACCCTACGGCAGCCGGCCAGCCTATTGACACACCTTTCCAGCATTCCGGACTTCATCGTCACCACGAACCCAACAACGCCATGAGCAAGCATCTCCACCTCAGAATCTTCGCCGCGTCCTTCCTGCTCGCCGCCGCCGCCCATGGCGCGAGTCTGAAGCAGGCGGAGTTCACCCGTGTGATCAATGACGTGCGGGTGATGCCGATTCAGCAGCAGCCCGCGCCGGCCAAGGTGGGCGACAAGATTTCCGGACAGACCGGGGTTTCCACCGGCAGCGCCTCGCGCGCGGAACTGCAGTTTCCCGACAAGACGCTCACACGCATCGGCGCGAACACGGTCTTCCGGCTCGACAAGGCGGACCGCACCGTGGATCTGGAAAAAGGCGTGATGCTTCTCCAGGTTCCGAAGCAGATCGGTGGTGCAAAAGTGCGCACGGCGGCCGTCACCGCTGCCGTCACCGGTACCACGGTGATGATGGAGTACGATCCCAACGGCACGCTCAAGATCATCGTGCTCGAGGGCGAGGTGGATGTGTACTTGAACGACAATCCCGGTGAGATGCGTACGCTTGTGGCCGGAGACATGCTCATCGTGAATCTGGAGGCGATGAAGGTGCGCGGGGCCACCATCCCGCTGCCGGTGAAGGTGGACCTCGAGTTGCTCCGCCGGACCTCGAAGCTCATGAGCGAGGCGGACTTCGGCGCGCTCGGCAATCAGAAGCATCTGGCCGGCGCGCTCGACGAGCAGGCGGGCCTCAAGAAAAACGGCGAGCTGCTTGCCACCGCTTTCGAGATCATGGGCCGCGGCACTCAGGTCACGCTCACTAGCGAGGCGCGGCAGGAGATTTTCAAGAACATCACCCTTCGTGACCGCGATGGAAGCAACTCCTCCGGCGGCAATGGCGGTGGCAACGGGGGCAATGGCACTGGCTCCAACGGGGCTGCCGGGGATGGGCGCTCGAACACCGACGGGAGTACACCGGGGAAGGTGCTGAACCAGCCCATCCTCAATGCCGGCACCACTGTCTTTGGCACCGGCTCGTCCATCGTGACGAATCCGCATGCCACGGCGTTCAATTCGATCTCAAACTCCGTGGTCACGATGCAGGGCACGATTTACAGCCCCGCCACCGACGGCTTTTTCAACACCTACATGTATGGCGATCCGCAGACTTTCCCGGATGCGGACACTTATCTCGCCGGAAGGGGAAACTGGTTCGTCTTCAAGGGTGAGGAACTCTACATCTCCGGCCAGATCGACGTGAACACCACGCCGGGGCCGCGCAACATCATCCTGGGGGCCATCGGCAGTGTGCGCTTCACCAGCTCTCCGCCATTCTCGGTGTCCGGCACGGACAACCAATGGAATCTTCCGCTCTCGGTCGATGCCCTCATGGTCACCGCACAGCATGGCTCCATCAGCATGGATTCGTCGTTCTCACTTCAGGAGGGTGACAGCGAGAGCGGGCAGCACCAGGAGTTGAGCTTCTATGCCTACGGACCCTCGTCCGACGTGCTCATTCAGGGCGGCGGTCTGGAGGGGCCGGACAGCATCTACTTCTCGAATGGTATCTTTCAGGCTTACGCCGGCCGCGACATTGTCCTGACCGGGGCGCAGGTGGCCGCAGGCGAAGTGGCTTTGACGGCCGGTCGCGATGTCACCGTCACCAGCGGCTCGATCGTGCACGCCAAGACTTCTTTGCGGGTCAATGCCTTGGGAAACATCCATGTGCAGAACTCCTCCCAACTCCGCGCGCTCTCCGCCACCGATCCGCTCTCCATCCTGCTCAAGGCCAGCAATGGCAACGTCGAAGTGCTCAACTCCTACGTGGACGCCACGAACTTGGACATGCTCAGCGAGCGCGGCGGCGTGATGATCTCGAATGCCTCCATCCTGGCCGACGTCATCAAGGCGCGCGTGCTCGATGCCGGCGGCCAGCTCTACATCAACGGCAGCGTCCTCGGACGCGACATTCCGGCCGCCAATTCCCTCATCAAGCTCTACGGTGAGGGTGCCAGCGGCGTGCGCTTCAGCGGCGACAACACCCTCAACGCCGTAAACGTGGACATCGCCGGCAAGACCGTGACCATCGACAACGGCAGCCTCGTGCGGCTCTCGCACCCGGGCGGCACCCGCGTGTACTCCGACACCGCCAACTTCAACAACGGCACTCACGGCAACTTCACCAACAAGACGGGCACGCCTGTCACCGTGAACCAAGGATCGTTCAACAGTCGTCCGCCGTATTGATCCCGCCGAGGGCGGAACGATGTGCCTGCGCGGCCGTGTGCCGGCATCTGGTTGCGGTAGTCGATGACTGGTTCACGGCTTGAAGTCGCAGATGTTCACACGGAGTGTGAATGGACTGTGAACAAGGTTGCCGGGAAGATCATCATGCGTCGCAGTTTCGGGCACCGGCAAGAATTTCTCCTGATTTCAAAGAAAATGCTTCAAAAGCTTTGATTATTTAGGTTAAATGGCAAAAATCAGGGAAAAATCGCTCTCGACTCTCGTTCCCACGCCGAATGCCCAGAAAACCCAAGCGTTCCTTCAAAAGCAGCAAACGTGCTTCCTTGCGCGGGAGCAAGAATGCCGACGCGCAGCAGCACTGGCTGAACCTGGAACCTGAGTCACCGGTGACTCGTGAGATCGAGTCTGTGAAGCGTGTCCGCTGGGGCTTCCACATCGCGGCCGGTCTCCTTGTTTTTCTGGGTCTCCTGGCCCTCGTCAGGGCGGCGGTAAAAGAGGCTTTCGAGAAGGATCCGCGCTTCGTTTTGAAGGAGGTGGTGGTGGACACCAAAGGCGTGCTCACGGAGCAGAAAATTGTCCGGGTGTCCGGTTTGGTCGAGGGGCAGAACTTGATGGCCGTCGATCTCCGCGATGTGATGCAGCGCATCGAGAAACTGCCGCAGGTGCATTCCGCGAGGATCGAACGCGATTTCGATGGCAAGCTCATCATTGAGGTGGAGCAGCGTCAGCCGGTGGCATGGCTGGAAAGCCGGAAGTTGAAGCTCGCGCCCAGGCAGACGGCGAACAGTTTCCTCATCGACCGCTTCGGGGTGCCTGTGCCGTGTGATGTGCTGCTCAAAGAGCACCTGACGCTGCCGGTCATCCGTGACGAGGGGCTGGACACCGTGAGGCAAGGCGTGGCGATCAGGTCAGTGCAGATGGCGGCCGCCCTGAAGATGGTCGCGGAATTGGGCAGGCGTGTGACTGAAGGCAAGGACGGCGACAGACTGGTGAGCGTGGAGGTGAAGAGCCCGTTCGCCATGACGGCGTGTTTCAGCGACGGTGCCGAAGTGATCTTCGGTGTGGACGGGATCAGGGAGCAACTGGCCCGCTACGCACGCATCCGCGGCGAGGAAAAAGCGCGGGGATGGCAGATCGCCACTTTGAACCTCCTGGTAGAGGACAACATTCCGGTCACCTTCCGAAACGTGGCCTCCGTGCCGGCTGACGGCGGGCGCCGCAACACGACGCCCCGCGCGCGAGACAGGAGCGTGGCACGACGCAATTAATCACCCCCGAGAAAACACCATGGCAAAATCGACCATCTATGCTGGACTGGAAATAGGCACGCACAAAATCTGTGTCGTGGTGGGCGAGGCGAAGCGAGACGGTGCCATCAAGATTCTCGGCATGGGATCCGCGCCTTCCCGCGGTGTGCGAAAGGGCGAGATCGTCGATTTCGAGAAGGTGCAGACCTGCCTCAATGACGCGCTGGTGCGAGCTGAGGACCGCAGCGATGTCATGATCCGCAATGTCTTCCTTGGGGTGAGCGGCGCGCACATTCAGAGCCTGAACAACCGCGGCTGCTATCGTCTGCCGGAGGATCAGAACGAGATCACCGAGGAGGATGTGGAGGAGGCCAAGGAAATTGCCCGGAATGTCCAGGTGCCGCAGTCGAACGTGTTCCTGCACAGCATCACGCGGCAGTACATCGTGGACGGCCAGGAGGCCGTGCGCCAGCCGATCGGTCGCGAAGGCCGGATGCTGGAGGCTGATTACCACATCATCCACGGAGTGCGCGGCCGCATTCAGAATGCCATCCGCTGCGTGCGGGAGATCCCGCTGGAAGTGGAAGACGTGGTGTTCAACCCGATCGCTGCCGCTCAGGTGGTGCTCAGCCGCGACGCAAAGTACCAAGGGGCGCTGATGATCGACTTCGGAGCCGGCACGGCCGATTACGTCCTCTATGATGAAGGCATGATCACCGCCTCCGGTTGCGTGCCGCTCGGCGGAGATCACATCACCAATGACATTTCGATGGCTTTCCAAATTCCGAACACCCGGGCCGAACGGCTGAAGGTGGAGGAGGGCGGCGCCAGCTACGAGGATGTGCCTCCCGGCGAACTGTTGAGTGTGGATGACGACAACGGCCTGTGCATCGGCGAGATCGAGCGCGCCTTTCTCAATGAAGTGATCTACCTGCGCACCAGGGAGATACTCGAAAAGATCAAGGAGCGCTGTGAGGACCACTTGGGACGTCTCGCCGCCGGGGTTTTCCTGACCGGCGGTGTGAGCCTCATGAAGGGCATCGACGAAGTTGCTCGCGAGGTCTTCGGAGTGAAAGTCACGCGCGCCGGTTCCGCCTCGGTGAGCGGCGTCACCGCGATGTTTGAGAACCCGCAGTACTCCACTCCGATCGGCCTTATTCGCTACGCTCAAATACTCGACAGCGAGAAGCCGTTTCTCTCGCCGCTGGCAAGACTCGGACGGCGGATGGCCGACCTGCTTTCCGCCTGGGTCTTTTGACGATTCCGCCGAATTCCCGACCAGCATCAATCCGCCACCCTGGCGATGCGAACAAATCATGTGACTGCCGCCCACAAACAAATCACACAACAAACCATCAACACCACCACACCATGATCGAATACGAACGCACGAAAACCAACGCCATCGCCGACAAGGCATCCTTGAAAATCTGCGTCGCTGGAGTCGGCGGCGCGGGATCGAACGTCATCGACCGCATCACCTTGGATCGGTCGGTGGATGCCGACCTCATGTGCTTCCACACCGATGTCCGCGTGCTGAGCCATGGCATGGCACCCACGAAGGTGCAGCTCGGCGGCGACTTGATGAAAGGCGTCGGTGCCGGCGGCGACCCTGACCTCGGCCGAGAGGCGGCGCTCTTCTCAAAGGAGCAAATCCGCCAGACGCTGGCCGGCCACGAAATCGTCTTCATCTGCACGGGGCTCGGGGGAGGCACGGGATCCGGTGCCGCGCCAGTCGTGGCGGAGATAGCCAAGAGTTCCGGCGCGCTCGTGGTAGTGCTCGCCACCATGCCGTTCAGTTTTGAAGGCCGGCGGCGTCTGAATCAAGCCGAGGAAGCGCTCGAACTCCTGCAAAAACGGGCCGACGCGTTGGTGCTGTTCGACAACAATCGCATGGGCGAGTTGGTGCTGCCGAAGGAAGGCATCCAGAAGGCGTTTACGCTGGCCGACCAGACCCTCGCACAATGCGCGCGGGCGGTGGCCGTGATGGTCTCGACCCCCGGTCTGGTCAAGCTCGGACTCGACGACCTGATGTCGGCGCTCAATGCATCGAATGGCCGCTGCCTCTTTGGATTCGGCGAGGCGAAGGGGCAGAATCGCGGCACCGACGCACTGAAGAAGGCGCTCAAGAGCCCGCTCATAGACTCCGGTCGTCTCTTGCAGGAGACGAAGAATCTCCTCGTCCACATCGTGGGCGGCGAGTCTCTCACGCTCATGGAAGTGGACGGCATCATGAAGCAGCTCGGGCGCAGCGTCCCCGAGCAGACTCAAATTTTGTTCGGTCTCGCGGTCGATCCAAAACTTGGCGAATCGATCTCCGTCACCCTCATCAGTTCACTTGGCCTCGAGCAGCTCGCCGTGCGGCAGGCTGTGGAGCAGGTCGTTGAGGAAGTGCCGAAGCCCGTGACCGCCGAACGCAAACGTCCGGCCGCACCGGTGCCCGCACCTCAGCCGCCGCCTGCGGCCATCATTGAAGCGGCGCCTCCTGCGCCCCCGCCTGTGAAAGAAGAACCTCTTGAACTGTTTGCCGCCAGCCATCCGGCGGCTCCGGTGCCGCAGGTGAGCAAACCAGTCTTTGACCAGCCGGATGAGCCGGATGCGTCCGATGAGGAAATCGTGGATACGTTCGACGAACCCGAAGATGAGATTCACGACGAAATTGAAGATGAACCTGTCGTTGCAGAGCAGGAGCCGGCTGCTGCCATGATGCCGGAAACCGAAATTCATCACGAAGAACCCGAGCCAGTGCCCTTCGCATTTGCCAGCGCGCCACCGGTAGTGACGCCTGTGGCAGTCCCGCAGGTACGTGAGCCGGAGCGGGCGCCGGTTGCGACGACAACCGTACGGCCCCGTAGGAACGAGCGCCAGCCTGCCGGCTCGCGCGGCGTGCTCGCGGCTGTCCTCGCCAGCCCATCTGCCGTGGCGGCGCATGTGGCGGCGGCGGAAGAAGTTGTGGAGGAGGAGGTTTCGGCACCGTCGTATGCCCCGTCTTCTTCCTCATTGCAGCCGGCGATGGCGGGCGCTGGAGCGCGTCGCGGTGAGCAGCAGACCTTCCGTCTCGGTGATGAAGACCGCGGGCGCTTCAAGGATACTGAGCCATCCATGTCGGATGGAGAAGATCTTGACGTTCCTACCTGGATGCGCTTGAGAAAGCGCTCGCGCTGACCCAGCCAGTATTTTTTGCCCCCGGCCAGCCCCTCCCGCAAGAGACGGGCGGTGATCCCCGTCATAAACCATCCCGACCAGCTCCCAGACCCCAACCCAACAACCAAATACCAACACCACCATCAACCATGAAACATACCACCTCCATCGTGGCCGCACTCCTGCTCGCGGCAGTTCCGTCCTTCGCGGGTACGGCGCCGTCAGGCAAAGCGTGCTGCCAGCCCGCTCCGGCCGAAGAACCGGCCTTCTCGTACAACTACCTGGAAGCCGGGTGGACGCACCTCAACTTTGACGACTTCGGCAACACCGACGGTTATTACCTTCATGCAAGCTTCTCGCCTGTGAACTCGCTGTATCTTTTCGGCGAGTGGGGCCAGGACTTCGGCAATCCGGACCGCAATCTCGTGGACCTCGGCGTGGGCGTGTACATCCCGCTCGTGAAGCGCGTCCATTGGTTCACCACCGCCGGAGCCGGCTGGGTGGAGACTGATGCGGCCGCTGAGTCGGACAGCTCCTGGGCGTTCAATGCCTCCACGGGTCTGCGCATCCGTACCTGCCCTCGGTCGGAACTTGAACTCGCCTACGATCTCTCCGTGGACAGTGACGACACCCACCACGGCGCCAGCGCGGCGATCCTGTACAATGTGACCCCTCAAGTGCAGCTCGTCGTCCGCGGCCACTTCTCGCAGGACGAGAATGGTTTCGGCGTCGGTGTTCGTTACAACTTCTGAGGCAACTTCCGTTGAGTTGATTTCTGTGAGACCCGGCCCGCAATTCCGCGGGCCGGGTTTTTTTCACCCATGCGCCATCCAACGCACCATGATACGCCCTTTCATCCTTTTCGTCCTCGCATCGCTTCACATGTCCGCTGCTGAGCCGAGGACCGTGCGTCTGCTCACCGTTGGAAACAGCTTTTCTCACAATGCCACCCATTACCTTGGCGACCTCGCCAGGGCGGCAGGAGACACACTCGTATTGCGCGAGGACAACATTGGCGGCGCCAGTTTCGATGTTCACCTCAAGAAGCTCGAAGCCTGGCGGAAGGACCCGCGGAGCAGCCTCGGCCGCTATGCCGGAGGCAAGTGTTTGCAGGACGACCTCATCGAGGAAAAGTGGGATTTCATCACCATCCAGCAGGCCAGCATCAAGAGCCATGACGTGCAGACGTATCGCCCGTATGCGCGGCAACTGGCGGACTTCATTCGTCAGCATGCGCCGGATGCGAAGCTGCTGATGCACCAGACGTGGGAGTATCGTGTGGATGACCCGCGCTTTGCGCAGCAGACACAGAAACCTGGCGAGCCGAGGTCACAGGACGAGATGTACGCGGGGTTGAAGATCGCCTACGCCACCATCGCGAAGGAGCTGGGGGTGAGCCTGATCCCGGTGGGGGATGCGTTTCATGCAGCGGATCGTGATGGTAAATTCGGATTCCGTGCGCCGGCAACACCGTTCGATGCTGGCGCGGCAAAGCCGGGTGAACTGCCGGATCAGACGCACTCGTTGCATGTCGGGTGGACCTGGAAGAAGCAGCCGGACGGTTCAATGAAACCCGGCATGGACGGCCATCACGCCAGCATGGCGGGCGAGTACCTCGGCGCGTGCGTGTGGTATGAAGTGCTGTTTGGCAAGAGCGTCGTGGACAATGCCTTCATGCCCAAAGGCCTCGATGCCGAATACGCAAAATTTCTGCGTGCCACGGCGCACCGCGCGGTGCAGAAGGCGGGTGGCGGTTCCGTTTCGCCGGAGCGTTGATCTCGTGATTGACGCCGGGTGCTGCTTTGGCGGAAGCGGGCGCGAAATCGCGCAGTGTCCCGTCGCCAAGCTTGGGACCGATTGGGTCATTCCAGCACGGTTGATGGGCATGGGGAACAGGCGTCCCGCCTGTTCGCGCAGCCGAGACGGCCGCGCCCCATGCTTGCGGCCCATCAACCTTGCTCGCACGCACCACTATGGCATCTCCTTGAATGCCTCCCACATGAAGAAGGCGAGGCCGGCGTAACCGCGGTGGGGGCGGAAGGTGTCATCGATTGGCTTCAGCTCTGCCATCATTTGCTCCTCGGTCTGGCCGAAGAACGTCTCCATCCGCGGTCCCATGTCCGCCATTTTGACGCCGACGAAGGCACGACTGCGGGCGGTGTCGGCATAGGCGATGGTTTTCTTGACGAGCGCGATGATGCCGTTCCTGCCTCCACTCGTGTTTCGGTAGCTCATGATGCCGACGTTGTCGACGACATCGAGCAGATGTTTGGCCGCGTCCTTCGTTACGCCGTGATGCAGCACGGGCAGGGCAGGGGAGCCGTCCGGATTTGTCTTGTCGAGCCAGAAGACGACGTCTGCGCCATATGCCAGGCGCGCATCGGCGTCGTGAAGCCGCGCAGCGGCTTTTGTGTGAATGTCCACGAGCTGCGTGAGCAGCCCGCACTTCGCGGCCTGGTCTGCTGTCTTCCACTGCGGCAGCGCGTGCGGTTCGATGTCGAGATGCACGCCATCGAAGCGTTCGTCGTCGCCACCGGCGGCCTCGTTGAAGGCCAGCAGCGCGTCCACCATCGCCAGTACGCGGATGTGGTTTTTCGTGAGCGTGTGGGAGGGATCGCCGCCGAGCGCGTGGATGCGCAGCGCCCGCGCATGGGCGGCATGAAGAAAGGCGCGGGTCGGCGCTTGGTCCCTGAGCGTTCGGACTCCGTTCTGCGCATTCTCGTAGTGACACTGCCAGAACAGATCGGTGATGCCGCGTTTTGCGCAAAACTCGAACAGCGTCTTTTGCTCACGAGCCGACTCCATGAGTGGCTCTGTTCTGTAAACCCACATCGCGCGCATCGGCGGCGACGAATCGGCCGCCGGCACCGGAGCCACGAACGACCATGTCGCGGCAAGAATGGAGATGATGAAATGCGCTGGCTGCATCGAGCGGGCCACGGGTGTAGTTCTGGCCGCAGGGGACGGGCAGACATCTGCGGTGATGTGATGGGGATGTTTCACGGGCTTATTTCGATTTCGCTTTTGACGCAGTCTTCGCCAGGCGCTTCTTCCAGCGGGCGAGTTCCTTGTCGATGAGTTCGGCTGGCTTGGTGGTGTAGTAATCGTACCCGACGCGGTTGTGCTCCGTCATTTCATGGAAGGAAGTGTAGATCACGCCATCCTGCGAACCGGCGAAAAGCGGACGGGCCGTCGCCACATCATAGAACCGCGCCCAGTAAACTTCCTGCGACTCCGGGTCGGCCACGTAGTCCGTCTTTCGTTTGTCGTTCTTTGTCTTGCGTAGTCCCGTGATGCGGTGCTCGTCGAACCACTCGACCGCCGGCTCGATGATGGCGGTGATCGAGGGTCTGACCGGTGCCTTGCGCATGAAGAACTTCAGCAGCTCGGCGCTTTCGGCGCCGCTTAATGACGGCGGTTCCTTCTTGCGCGCGGCCACGGGTTCAAGCGTCAGCGGGTCGTGCTGTGCGCACCAAACTGCGGGCCTGCCGTGCAGTTTCACTTGAGCTTTGATGAGGCAGTCCACGCCCTTGTCAAAGGCCGCCTGTGCGCGCTGCTGGAGCGCGTCGTCCACAAAGGCGAACGGCTGCTGCTTCTCCGCGATCAGCAGGAGCACCTCCAGCACATGCAGCATGGCGTTGTCATTGAGCGTGATCGCCTCGTGGTAGCCGGATTCGACAGGGTAGTTCTGCGGCCAGCCGCCGTTCGGGAACTGCGCCTCAAGCAGGTAGTCAATGCCGCGCATCATTGCGAGCCGTGCGTCTTCGATTCTCGTGGCCGTGAACACGCCGGCCAGCAGCTTGATCTGTTCGGTGGTAGTGCGGTTGTCGAAGGTGCCGCAGTAGTGCCATTGCTCGCCCGTCTGCGCTGTCCAGTGAGTGCCGGGTTTGCGAGGTCCTTGGCTGTAGTCCACCGCTTTCGACCAGCCGCCGGTCGGCGTCTGGTAACTGATGATCGCCCCGGCGATCTGCTGCGCCTTGGGAGTGGCAAACCATGCCGACGGCGTGTCGCTGCCGTTTTCCAGTTCGGCGCGATTGGCCGGCGCCGTGCTGGCGTTCGCCACGCCGAGACTGCGGCATTCGGCGGCGAGCTGGTCAAACTCGACATCGCGCCGGCTGATGGAGCGTTGCATGTAGGCGGTCCATGCGGCACGCGCCGGCTCCGGCAACTCTGCGATGCGCTCCGGGGTGAGCATCGCAAACACTTCGCGTTTGGAGTGCGCTTCCTTCTTTGCCAGTTGCACACCGCTCTTCATGGCGCGCACTTGGATTTCGGACCAGCGCGATGATTTCAGCGGCAGATCGAATCGGAATGCCCCGTCATCGGCCGCGCGTGCCGGTGCTGCCGTCCACGCCCTGGTGTCGCCAACGGCGCCGGTTTCCGCCAGCCGATATTCCAGCTCCGAGGTGCCTGGTGGCGCGATGCCGCTGACGTGGAGGGCCAGGAAATCAGCCGCCGTCTCGAGCTTGAGCACCGGGGCAGTCTCCTGGCTGCGGCTGGTGAGCTCGCCTGGAGAAAGCGTGACAAGGAGCAACGTGTGGATGACGAGAGAATGTGACTTCATTGAAGCGGATGAAAACTCGGACAACGATTTCCGCAATAGCGGCGTCGGATGGATCCCCGGGGCCGCGAGCGGGCGCGCGCCGTCACGATTCACGTCTGTGAAGTCGAAATAAAATCGTTTGTGAGGCGCGCCCTCATAAAGGACCGTTGCGGCCAATGACGCACTTTGAACAGGATGACGCATCGCAGGACTGGGGCCGGAAAGGGTTTCGGATGCTTCTGGCTCTGGCGTGCCTGGTGATTGTCTTCGCGGGCATGAAGGCGGCGGCAGGCTTCTTCGTGCCGGTGGTCTTTGCGTTTTTCCTGGCTGTGCTGAGTTTTCCGCTGATCGCAGTGCTCGTGCGCCTGCGCGTGCCTTATGTGCTGGCGATGTCGCTCACGATGCTGGTGATCATCGGCGTCATCGCCGGCCTGGTCACTGCTGGCGTGCGTACGCTGATAAGCTTCCAGCACGACTTCCGCGCCGTGTACGTGCCGAGGCTGCAAACCTGCGTCAGCGATGTTGGCGGCTGGCTCGAAGGCCAGGGGATACAGGGGGCCAAGGACACCGCCGAGCACTTCTTCGACTGGAAGACCATCACCGACTACGTCGCGCAGCAGGATGTGCTCTCGAGCGTGGGTTCCGCGCTCGGCAGCACGGTGGGCACGCTGGCATCCTTGCTGGGGGAAATCAGCGTGGTGATGATCCTTCTGTTCTTCATCCTGATGGAGGCGCGCGGCACGCTGGGGCGTTTCGTCGCCGTGCGGCTCGCCGGCGGGCCGGACATGAGCGGTCTGGTGCAGTCCGCCAGCGATGTGCAGAAGTATCTGGGCATCAAGGCGTTCATCGGCGCACTCACCGCCGTGCTGGCCTTCTTCTGGTGCCTTCTCTTCGGCCTGAAATACTCGCTCCTCTGGGCGCTGCTGGCCTTTATCTTCATCTTCATCCCGGCGGTCGGTTCCACCATCGCCTCCATCCCCGCCATTCTTGAAGCGCTGCTCTCCGACGGCGTGGGCGCCGCTGTTGGCGTGGGCATCGGCTACGCGGTGATCAATTTCTTCCTCGACAATTTCCTTCAGCCCGCGCTCCTCGGCCGCCGCTTCGGGGTCTCGCCGCTGGTGATCATCTTGTCGGTCGTTTTCTGGGGCTGGCTCTGGGGGCCGATCGGCATGTTCCTCTCCGTGCCGCTGACGATGGTGGCCAAGGTAATGCTCGACAACAGCGAGGAATTCCGCTGGCTATCCGTCGCCATGTCGAAAAAGAAGGTGAAGCACGGCGAGGTGCAGCTCTCGGACTTCGATCTCGCCTTGGTCGATGACGAGATGCTCGGCGCCGGGGCCAGCACCGAACCGCCGCCTCGAGGCTGAGCGGACTGTCCGTGAGCCAAGGGCAAGCCCGGCATCAAACCGGCCTGAGCACGCTCTTGACCACCTCGCCCTTGTGCATTTTCTCGAACGCATCGTGCCATTCGGTCACGGGCCAGATGCCGCCGATGATGGGCCGGACATCGAATTGTCCGCCGCCCAGCAGCGCGATGACGCGCTCCCACACGGGCCAGTTGTGACTGAAGCTGCCTTGCAGCGTGATGTTCTTCTGCACGAGCGGATCAATGTTGAAGCCGAGCGGCTGCGGTCCCCAGCCCACCTTGCTGATCCAGCCGGCGGGACGCACGAGTTCCAGCGCGATCTTCAGGGTGATGCTCGCGCCGGCGGCGTCGATCACGCCGTCACAGCCGAGGCCGTCGCGCTCCTGCGCCCACGGTTTTGCATCCCCGATGATGACCTCGCAGCCATAGTGCTTCCGTGCGATCTCGAGGCGGTGTGCATCCTGCGGCAGGCCGACGATGGCCACCTGCGCACCGCAAAGGCGCGCCATGCCCGCGCAAAGAATGCCGATCGTGCCTGGTCCGAGCACGACGACGCGGTCGCCCGGCTCGATGCGCGCGTTCTTGACCACGGCATTGTAGGCCACGCAGCAGGGCTCCGTGAGGCACGCCTGCTCGAAGGGGAGCTGATCCGGCACATGATGCAGGATGCGGCCCGGCACGCGCACGTATTTCGTCATCGCTCCATTGACGCCGTAGCCGAAGCCTTTGCGCGTCGGGTCGAGATTGTAGAGGCCGCGCCGCGTCATGGGATTGTCCTTGCTGATGATCGCCGCCGTCTCGGAGACGACTCGGTCTCCCTCCTTCCAGTGCTCCACATCCTTTCCCAATTCCACAATGCGGCCGCCGAACTCGTGGCCCAGAACGACGGGATAGTTCACCGGCCACGAATGATCTGCGGTCCATTGGTGGAGATCGCTGCCGCACACGCCGACGTTCGCCACTTCGAGGAGCACGTCCTCGGGGCCGATGCCGGGCTTCTCGATTTCACGGATTTCGACAGACCCTTTTTCAGGAGCGTAATTGACGACAGCGGCGGATTTCATGGGCGGAAAGGATGGTGGTGTGGTGAGTGGCGGCCCATGCTGCGCGCGCGGGCCTGGTGCGCATCTTTACGCATCGTGGACGAGGCCGCAATTCGAGCCTTCACTCCGCCGCTTTGCCCGGCTCCGGCGGTGTCTCAACGAATGAGGCCAGCGCAAGCAGGATGGCGCTCACCACCACGCATGAGTCGGCTACATTGAACGAAGGCCACGGACTGGCGAACCGCACATGGAGGTCGAATTTGAGGAAATCCACCACGTAGCCATGTACGAGCCGGTCGGTCAGATTCCCAAAGATGCCGGCGACGAGCAGAGCCAGCGCAAAGCGGCTGAGCCGGCCCGGGAACAACCCCTTGCGGTAAAACCATGTGAACAGACTCAGCGCGCCAAGCGAGACTGCGCCAAAAATCCAGTTCGCGTGTTCGGCGTTGTTGAACATGCCGAATGCGATGCCGGTGTTCGCGGTGTGGTGCAGCCAGAAGAAGCCGGGGACGACCACCTGTTCGTCGGCGCCGTTCAGATCGAAGTGACGGACGATCCACGACTTCGTGGCGACATCGAGAATGTAAAACGGAACTGAGACAAGAAGCAGCAGACGGCGCATGGCGTGGAAAGGAATGCCGCGTTGGGTCGGATTCGCGGCACGTCAGAGTGCCGTGGATCAGCCCGCGTTCAACCGGCGCGCGAGCCTCTTTTTCCACACCCATCACGGCCATGCCGGCGGCACAGGCGGGTGTTTGCTCCGGCCGATGTTTCCTGCGGGCATCCTGGCACCCGGGTGCGTCCGGGGTGGGAAACGCAGGTCTTGAAAAACGAGGCTTTGGTCCGCCCGGTCCATGCGCAGCACTTTCGGCGTTGAATGGTGTGTGAAATGCAGGTTAGTGCGCGCCCATGACGCCCGCCGCCGATCCGAGTACCCAGGCTCCCCTCGTCCGCTTTGCCACCTTCGTGCTGGCCGTCGCGTGCGCCGCGGCGGTCAGCAGTTGCTCGACCCCTCAGTCCACCGGTGAGCAGGCGCCCGCATCGCAGACGCCGCGCCAGGTCCTCCACGGCGAGTGCTGGTGGAAGGGCGACGGCGTGAACGGCAGCCCGAAGATTCACATCTCGTTGAGCGAGCAGTGCGTCCGGTTTTACAAAGGCGGGGAGATGGTCGGCATTTCCCCCATCTCGTCCGGACGCGAGGGGCACTCCACACCACCGGGTGCGTACCGGATCATCGAAAAAGACCGCCACCATCGATCCTCGCTCTATGGCGCGTTTTGTGATGCAGGCGGGCAGATCGTGGTGCCGGATGTGGATGTGCGGAAGGATCGCGCGCCGCCCGGCACGCATTTTGTCGGCGCGGAGATGCCGTGCTTCATGCGCATCACGGGTGCCGCGGGGATGCACGAGGGGTTTCTGCCCGGTTATCCCGCCTCGCACGGCTGCATCCGCATGCCGGGAAATATGGCGGAGATCTTTTTCCGGGAGACACCGCACGGCACGCCTGTGCTGATCACCGGCAATGCGGCCGATGCGCCGCGCCACGACGCCGCGCCTGTTCAGCCCGCGCCTGCCGCCAAGGTGCGGAGCCGCTCAAAGACGGACGAAGCGCCCACGTCGCTGGTCTCCGTGAAATCACGGACAAAACCGCAATCGGGCGGCGGATTCTTCAGCCGCGGCAAAAAGCCACCGCCTCCGGCGCGGGGCGTTACGTTGTATCTGGAGTGAGATGGCCCCGTCGTCGCGTGAACCCTTCGTCCGCAGTCTCGCCGATGCGTGTTCTCCTGGCTTCCGAACCCGGCGTGGACGGCGTCTTTCGCCACGTCGAGGCGCTGGCACATTTCCTTCTCGCCCGTCGCCATCAGGTGCATCTGGCTTATTCCGACGTCCGCGGCTCCGATCGGCTCGCGCGTCTCGTGGCGGATGTCACAGCCGCTGGTGGCGGCACAGTGAATTTGCGCGTGGGCAATGCGCCGGGGCCGCATGATCTGCCGGCGCTCGCGGAGCTGCTGCGCGTCGTGCGCGAGGTGCGGCCTGACGTCATCCATGCGCACAGCTCGAAGGCCGGTGCGCTGGTCCGCGCCCTGCGTCTTCTCGGCGTGGGGCAGCCGTTGTTCTACACGCCGCATGCCTACTACGGCATGGCGGGAGGTTCCGGGATCAAGGCGCGCGTCTTCAACGCCGTGGAGTGCGTGATGGGCCGCATTGGTACCTCGATCACGCTCTCCGATGGTGAGGCGGCCTTTGCACGGCGCACCCTGCACATACCGCAGCAGCGTCTGCGTCTCATCCCAAATCCCGTGGACACCCACAGTTTCGTGCCTGCCGCACCCGAGGTGAAGCGCCGGCTGCGCAAGGAACTCGGCGTGCCCGATGGTGCGCCGCTGCTCGGCTCGGTCGGGAGGCTCGCGTTTCAAAAGGATCCCGTCACGCTCTATCGGAGCTTCGCCGTTGCCCTCAAAAAAGATCCAGGCCTGTGGCTCTACCATCTCGGCGACGGCGAGCTCTCCACCGAGTGCGCCCGGCTTGCGGAAGAACTGGGCATCGCCGGGAGGATCATCCGCCGCACGTACTTGAGCGAGCCGCTGTCTTTCTACCGCGCCATCGACGGAATGATTTTGGCGTCACGCTACGAAGGGCTGTCATTCGCCGTGCTCGAGGCCCTCGCCTGTGACGTGCCGGTGATCCTCAGCGAGGTGCCGGGCAATCTCGACTTTATCCAGATGGGTCTTTCGCACTGCTGGTCTGCACCCAAGGAGGCTCCGGATCAGATCGGCGCAGCCATCAGCCAGTGGGTGGCTGATCTGCCGATGGCGCGCGCGTCGAATCACCGTCAGACCGCCGAAAGCCGCTTCAGCCAGGAGGCATGTTTCGGAGCGCTCGTGGCCGAGTATGCAAAGCAGGCGGCAGCCTGATCGCTGCGTGGGAGCGCTGCGTCCGTTGCCGCTCAGAACGAACTCAGTCGCCAGCGGACGACGATGGCGGCCTGCCGGAGGTACCTGCTCTCCTTCACTTCTGATAGATCGGCAGGAAGTGGTGATACACCGAGAGGCTCAGCAGCGCGAGGGAGGTGGCATAGACGGCTCCGGCGCTCTTTTCGTTTCCGTTGCGCGGGAACCACGCGCCCTCTGGAGTCTGCGCGGAGACAAGCGTCTGCTCGGTGCGCTGGCGTGCGGTGGCGGCGTGCTCTCCACCGCGCTGGTACATGCCTTGCGCGTAGTAGTAGTTGCCGTAAAAGAACCAGGGCTCGGTGATGTCGGGCGGGAACTTGAGCAGGTAGTTCGACGAGCCGACCACTTCCATCGTCTCGTATTGACCGCACACCTGAAGCGAGAGCAATCCGGCGGCGGTGGTGGAGAAAGTCTGCCGGCCGCCGTACGGTTCGTAGCTGAACGCGGCTTCGTTGGTCTTCGGATTTCCGTTTGAGTCGCGATCGACGCGATAGGAGCGCTTGATGTAGGCGACGGCACTGTCGATGGCCTCCTTCGGAATGTCGAAGCCGGCGTTCTTCGCGGCGCGCAGGGCCATGACCTGCCAGACGCTTACGGAGATGTCGGAATCGCTCGAACTCGGTTCGTAGCGCCAGCCGCCGCGGTTCGCCTCGCTCTTCGGCACCTGCTGCGCGCGGATGATGAGCTTCACCGCGCCGTCAATCATCCGGTGCAGATCCTTGTCGGTCTTCTCATCCGGGGACATGCCTAGCATCTCGGTGAGCATCAGTGTCATGATGCCGTGGCCGTACATTCGTGAGCGGTCGCTGCGGCCGAGGTAGCCGTTTTCATCCGGCTCGATGTTGTCGATCACAAAGCGGAGCGCCTTCGCCGCGGCCTTGCCCTCGGGCGTCTTGTCCGCCGGCGTGTGGCCGACGGATGCGAGGCCCATCAGCGCGAGCGACGTCATCGCTCCTGTGTGCGAGGGCACATCTCCGCGATGCACCTTCGTGTCCGACTTGTCCTCCGAGAAGTAGCCGTCGGTCTTCTGCTGCTTCATCAACCACGCGCTGGCCTTTTCCACCGCGAGCTTCACCTGCGGCGAGATGATCTCCGGTGCGGGCTTCGTCTGGGCGTGGATCAGGGCGCAGGGGGCGAGGAGGAGGAAGAGAAAATGACGAATGACGAATGACGAATGACGGAGCAGCAGCGACATGCGGGTGATGGGATGCGTGAGTCTGTGCCAGGTGAAACCGCCAGATGCCTGGCTCCGCAGTGTTTGATGTTCGTTGGCACCAGAGCGAACGATTGACTTCCCCCTCACCCCAGCCCTCTCCCCTTGGGAGAGGGAGCAAAACGAGCTGCCGCTCGACTGGGCAAAGCACACTTTCGTCTCGGCGCGGCAGCGCCGTCGTCTCCCTCTCCCACGGGGAACCGAGCGCAGCGAGATAGCTGGACAAGATGACTCAGAAGGAAGTCCAGCAAAGGGCTGGGGTGAGGGGGTGGGTTCCCCTAAGTTCGAAGCGCTTGCCACACCGCCGCCCGGTCTCGCCTCACTTGTCCCCGACACTGAGCAGCGGGCACTGAGCACTCCGCTCCGCCCGCTGAAAACTGAAAACAGAATACTGATCACACCCCTCATCTCCTACTTCCTCGCCTTCGTCGCAATCGCCTTGTAGTAGCTCTCGATCGCCGCGCGGTATTCCGGCGCGGCTTCCTGCCTCGTGGCTTCGGTCAAATCCTTCGCCATGCGCGCGGGGAGGTGTCCCCAGTCGCCGTTCACGAGCACGGTCTCGGCGCCGAGGACGCCGTCCTGCAGGTTGGTGTCGAAGTTCCCGCCTTCCTTGCTCTGCTGCGAGGGTTGGTTCTGCTTCTTGTTGTCGGCCATCTGCGGCGATGACTTCTGCTGGCCGGGCACTTTGCCCTGATTGCGCGCGTCGGCCATCGACTGCTGCTGGTTCTTCTCGGCGTTCGACAAACTCTGCTGCGCCTGCTGCTGGCTCTGCTGTGATCCAGACTGCTGGCCCTGCTGTTGCTGCTGCTGGTTGCCGGGCATGTCGCTCTCCATCGGATGCAGCGACTGGTCGAGCTGGTCGAGCGCCTGCGCGAGGATCGCTCCCTGCGTCTGCTCGAGCGCGGTGTTCGTCGCGGGTGCCGGGGCTTTCGCGGCGGTCTGCTCGGCGGCCTTTGCGGCTTGCGTGGCGTTGTCTTTCGCCTGCTGGGTCACCTGCTGCGTGGCCTTGCTCGGATCTGTCTTCGTGTTCGCTGCGGTCTGCTGGAGATCATTGCTCGCCTTCGCGACCTGCTCGGCTGCTTCTTTTTGTCCGAGGCGCTGCTCGTGACGCGCCACGCGCGCGAGATCATGTGAGGCAAACTTCGCGGCCATGCTCAGCATCGCGGGCTGGTCGGCCTTCTCGGCAAGCTGCTGCTCGGCCGTTTGCGCGGTGGTCTTGCCGATGTCCGCCAGCGCCTTCTGCATCGCGGGATTCTTCGGCAGTTCCTTTTCAAGATCGGCGAGAACCTTCTCCGGATTCTGCGCCGCCTCCTCCGCGAGCTTCGCGAGATCCTTCGCGCGGTCGTAAGCTTCGTCGAGCGGCTCCTGCACCTGCAAGTCCTTCTCCATCTGCTGCGCGGCGGCGAGTTCCTGCTGCGTGAGTTCCTGGCCCTGCTCCATCTTCGACATGTTCTGCGCGAGCTGGTCGAGCGCCTGCGCCGTCTGCTGCTGCGCATCGGCCGCCTTTTGGAGCGACTGCGCCTGCGGCTGGCTCTGCGTGGCCTGCGCGGCCTGTTTCAAATTCTGCGCGATCTGTGGCGACTTCTGCCGCATCTGCTCCAGCGCAACATCGGCGGTGCGGGCCATCTGGCGCTGATCGGCCTGCGCGAGGTTCGCCTGATTGGCCTCCTGTCGCAGCGCGGCCTGCAGGCTCTCCATGCGTTTCTCGTTGTCCGCTGCCTTCGGTTGCAGTCGCTGCGCCTGGTCGGCGACCTGATCGACCGGCTTGTTCTCCTTTGCATCGTTCGCGGCCGTTTGCGTCTCGCCCTGCGTCTTCTTCAAATCCTGTGCGACCTGCTTCATCATCTCGCTCACCTGTGGCGTGAGCTGCGCCAGCGCATCACGCGCGGTCTGCGCCTGCGATGCAAGCTGCTGCGCCACGTCCGCCGCCTTTTGCAGTGCGTTGTTCGTCTGCTGCTGATTCATGGGCGCGTGGGGCTGGTTCGGAGCCAGAGTCGCGGCCTGCTTCGCCTGATTCTTCAAATCCTCCGCCGCATTCCGTGCGGTGTCCGCGGCCTGTTGCGCGGCATTCGCGAGGTCGTTCGGCGCGTTCACCTTGCGCAGAGCCGCCGGCAAATCACGCAATTGCTCCGCGGCGGCACGCGCTTCCTCGGCGGCAGCGGCGGAGTCTTTCTTCGTCATCGCCTGCTCAGGCGCGGCGGCTTCGGCGAGTGACTTCACCGCGCTTTGCGCCTTCGCATCCGCGTCGAGCATCCGCGCGGCAGCGGCGAGATCGGTGGCTTGAGCGCGGGCTTTTTCCAGATCGTCGGCGGATTGCTTCTCGGTGACATTGCGGGCGAGCTTGTCGGCGGCGCGGCTCGCGCGGTTCGTATCGAGCGCCGACTGATCGTTGGTCAGCGGATTCTGCTCGCGCAGCTCCGCCTGGTCCTGAAGCTGCCGCGCAGCCTCGGCGAGACGCTGCTGTGCCCGCTCCTCGGACGTGAGGCCGTCGCGCGATGGTTTCTGCTTCTGCTTCGGCGATTTCGCCTGCGCCGCGGCTTCATGCAGCGCAGCCTTGCCTTCTTCTAGGGCGACGAGGCCGGGATTGTCCGCCTTCTGCAAACGCTCGCGCAACTGCGCCGCCCGATTTGCCGCGTCCTCGGCGATGGCGCGCGCCGCATCGGCGGTGCGGGCAAGACGCTGGCGCAGATTGTCGGCGGCACCGTAGAGATGCTCGGGGCTTTTGTTCTGATCCTTCTTGTCGAGCGACTCGCTCAAATCGTGCGAGGCTTCGGTCACGGCATCGCGGAGCTGCTCGAGATTCTTTTTCTGGCCGCCGTCGATCTGCTCGCCGAGCGCTGCCACGTCCTTCTTCATGCTCTCCGTCGCCGCAATCGCGCCGCGCTGCTGCTCCTGCCACTTCGGGCGCGCGGTCGCGTCACGATTCGCCGGCAGCGCGGTTTCAGTGAGCAGATTTTCCTGACGGTGCAGTTGCTGCGCGGCCTGCGCGGCGAGCTTCGCGGTGTCGGCGGCGGCAAAGGTCTTCGCGGCATTCGCGATCGTGTCAGCTTGTGCCATCGCTTCGCTCGAGGCGCGCTTGAGCGACTCGGGACTTTCCACCGGCTCCTGCACCTGCTTCTCGATTTCAGGGATCGCCTTCTGCCGCATTTCGGCGAGGCGTTCACCAAGCAACTGCGCCTCCTGCGCATCGAGCTGCGTGGGCGCGAGTTGCGCGGCCTTCTTCAATTCCTGCCACAGATCGTCGGCCTGCTCCTTCACGTGGCGCAGTTCTTCCTGCGCGCGGGCCAGAGCGTTGTCGGCATTGTTCGGCTCCTTGTTTTTCTTTTCGAGGCGCGCGTTCTTTTGCACCGGCTCCATGACCTTGCGCATCTCGCGCGCCTTCTCCGCCAAATCTTTTGCCTGCTGTGCGAGGCGGCGCTGCGCTGCAGTCCACTGGCGCTGCTTCGGATCGATGGTCTGCTCGAGAATGACGACGCGCACCGGCTGCGACTCGGCCTTCTGGCCCTTGAGATCGGTGGCCACGAGTTTCAGCACCACCGTATCGCCAGCCTTCACGCCGAGGGGGCCGAGCGGCAGCACGTGCTTCACCTCCGCTTCCTTGCCGGGCTTCGAGGCGAGTTCGACGTCCTTCCAATCCGCGCCATTGATCGCGTGCGAGAGCTGCACGGAAGCGAGACCAACGTCGTCCGTCGCAAAGCCCGCGAGACGAACCGCTTCATCAGGCAAAAGCTCGAGCTGTTCCTTTGGCTCGGTGATTTGCGCCGTGGGCGGCAGATCGGGAATCGACACCACGCGCCACGGCGACGATTCGTCATTCGTGAAGCCGGTCTCCGCCGAAGTGAGCGCGACCTGCCATGTGGCGGTGGCTTCATTGATAGCGAGTTCCGTTTTGATCTCCGTCGGCGTGGCCGTGCTCGCGGCCGGCGCTTTCGGATGCGTGGTTTCGTCCGGATTCAAAACCACCTCGGCTTTGGAAACGGATTGATTGGTCTTGAGCGAGAGCTTGACCACCGAGCCGGCGAGCGCTTCGAGATCACCGTGATCTTCCGTCACCGTGTGCTCTTTCAAACCGGTGTAGCCCGGCGGCACGATCGTCTTTGCAAACTCCACCACGCGCGGCCTCGGACGCGCAGAGAGCAGATGCCACGCCGTCATCGCATCCGCCGCGCGCAGGCGATACCGCACATCCGACTGACCGACGGTGATGGTGCCCTCGTAGCGATTGCCCGCCACGTTTGTCAGCTCCACGCGCTTCGCTTTGCCCGACGGATCGCCGCTTTCAAGGATCACCTTGTCCGGATGCGGGCCGACGATGTCCACCGCGAGATCGACCTCGGAGGCGAACGGCGCTTTCGTCGAAGATGGCGCGGGGCGCACGATGCGGATCTTCACGCTCGACGGACGCTCAAGGTTCGCGAACGGCAACGCCGCGCGCGCGATGAACCCGGGCAGATGGAGCATCGGAATGAATGACAGCGCCACCGCCACCGCGACCGCGCCGAACATCGCGAGCCACCAAGGCCGCAGCGAGCGCGACGGAAGCGCGCGCTTCCAGTTCACGCCGCCCATCGTGGCCGCCACTTCGTCCTGCAGCTTCGCGCGAAACTCCGGCGAGTCCGGCACGCGGTCCGTGTCGCCGGTTTGAGAAAGCTCCACAGCCGCCAGCAGCCGCTCGCGCAACGAAGGCTCCGCCGCCTCCATCAATCTCGCCGCGCCCATCTCCCCGCGCGCCTCACCGATGCGCCGCAACGCCACGCGCCACGCCATGATCGCGCAGCCGACATAAGCCGCCACGCTCGCCCACGGACGAATCTCGTCCGGCAAAAACCACGCGCGATCCAGCAGCGCCAGCACCACGAGCAAACCGACCGCCAGACCTGCGATGCAAAGAAAGGCGCGAAGCCAGAGCAGATTCGAACGGCGCGAGCGGAAGCGCCTGAGAGCGTCAACCGTGGCGGGGCGTAGGGCGAGGTTCATGAGAAGGGCGAAGCGGAGACAAGTGCGAGTGCGTCTTACAACGCGGCCCAGCGATCCGATCTTGTGCCGGGGTGTGCAAGTGCGATGATGGCTGCGGTGTTACGAACTTCATGATTGATGCCATTCTCAGAATCGCCTCGGATGTCGTCATCGGGCTTGTCGAGTACGTCGGGGTGACTGTCATCAGGAAGCGCGGAGTCTGCGCAGCCTGGCTGGCGTCATTTGGTCGATGGGATGTCGATGACGAAAGCTGGACGGCAGTCATCCTCGGCTGGTGCGTGTTCGTCGCCGGAATCGTGGCGGTGTCCGTGTGGCGCTGGCATCATTGAGTGATGCTGGCGGTGGATGAAAAGATTGTGCAAATGGTCCGGTTGTCTTGGTCTCCGGGTTGTGAACCAATCCGTGAAATTGACCGTGCCGATGCCTGCTGACCTGGCAGAGTCGCGTTTTCCGAAGTTGTCGGGATCACGCCTAGTGCTCGCGCAACCATTCAGGCTTTGGGCATGAACAGCGATGAGAACCGGATTACTCGCTCACTTGAGCGAACGCTCGGCAGACATCCGCCGCCCGGGCATCTGTGAGCGTCCTCCGTCAAAACACCGGCACTCCCACTGGATCAGGGAGCGGTGCCGCGTCGGCGGGCGGGCCGGGGAAATTCTCGGAGATAAAGCGCCGCCAGGTGTCGCGGGTGTGGGTGGAGATGAGTTCCTGGGTTTTCTCGCCGCACTTGCCGCAGACCATGATGCCGTGCACCAGGCGGTCGCCCTCGCAAATGCCGGTGACGACGAATTCCTTCATTGGACTCCCGCTGCGCTTGACGCCGCACACGGAGCAGCCGTCGAGGCCGCGGTCGAAGCTGACGCTGGTGTTTTGGAAATCCATGAGGTTCTTCTTCGACTTCTCAGAGAACTCCTCCATCAGCCCCGCGCGACAGTGGTCGCACAGCGCGTATTCAAAGACGCACTCGCCTTGCTTGTACGCCTTCGAGACCTGGAAGCCGCCTTCGAAATCATGCAGGGACTCGCCGCAGCGCGAGCAGTGCTTGAAGGGCTGGTCCGTGTAATCGGAGTGCAGCTCCGGCGGGATCGGCGGCGGTTCGGGTTCGTTGCTGAGGTCGTGCATGGGAAGTGTGGAAACAATGCCGGATGCGCACGCGTTTCACAGCGGAATTTTATGATGAGAGCAACGAGAGCGAATCCACCAAGATGCGCGAAGAATGATTCGGGAGTCGTCGGGGCGAACGAATATCTTCCCCCTCACCCCAACCCTCTCCCCATGGGAGACGGGGGCGGAGGCGCTCCCGCGCCAGCAGGAAAGCATGCTTCGCGAGCTCCGGGCGGCAGCTCGTTCATCTCCCTCTCCCTTGGGGAGAGGGCCGGGGTGAGGGGGACTTTGTGGATGGCGTTTTCGTTCGCCTTTGTGTTCGTCTTTGTCACGGCGCTGACTCCAACGACGAACGCCGCCGACAAGCCTTCCGCCGACTGGCCCTTCTCCCGCACGAATGCCGCGATGACCGGCGTCTCGCCGCTCGATCTCAAGACTCCGTTCACGCTCGCGTGGCAGTTCAAGATGATGGACAAGCCGAAGGGGCAGTCGGAGATGCTCGTGTCATCCGCGGTCGTGCGCGACGGACGCGTGTATGTGGGCTGCAAGGACGAGAAGTTCGTGTGCATCGATCTCGCCAAAGGCACCCTGATTTGGGAGGCGAAGGCCAAGGGCGCGTTCGATGGCGCGGCGGCTTTTTCGGGATCGCGCGTGATCACGGGCTGCCAGGACGGTTTTGTATATGCGTGGGACGCGGCGACGGGCAAGGAGGCGTGGAAGTTTGAGACGATGGCCGAGATTCACGCCGCGGCGAACATCTGGACCGATCCCGGGACGAAGAAGGACCACGTCATCATCGGCAGCTATGATTACTCCGTTTACAGCCTCGATGCGGAGACCGGAAAAAAGGAGTGGTCGGCCGAGACGGGCTACTACATCAATGGCGGCTCCGCCGTGTATGATGGCAAGGTCGTCTTTGGGGGCTGCGACGCGGTGCTGCATGTGCATGACGTGAAGACGGGCCAGGAGATAAAGCAGATCGAGGTCGGCTCCTACATCGGCAACAACGTGGCCATCGCCGACGATGTGATCTACGTGAGCCACTACGGCAACAAGGTCGAGGCATTCTCGATCACCGACGGCATGAGAGTGTGGGAATACGGCGAGCGTGACTTTGAATACTACGCGGCGCCGGCCATCTACGAGAAGATGGTGGTGGTCGGCGGGCGCGACAAACGCCTGCATGGACTCGACCGCGCGAGCGGCAAGAGACTGTGGGACTTCCGCGCAAAGGATCGCATCGACAGCTCCGCGGTCATCTGCGCGGGCAAGAACGTCGTTTTCGGCAGCGACGACGGCTATATTTACGTGGTTGATTTGAAGACGGGAAAGGAAGTGTGGCGTTACGAAATCGGCGCGCCCGTGCGCTCGTCGGCGGCGATCGCCGGTGACATGATCATCTTCGGTGCCGACGACGGCGTGCTCTACGCGTTCAAGAATGCGGCGGGGTAGGGGCGCGATGTTCGCAGTCTGTGCCGTGGAATCACCGGAACCCACCGCGATGGATCACGCGGCAGTCCGGGGTTCGTCGCAGCCGGGCGGGACCGTGCCGCCAGCTCCAACCCGGTGCGCACGGGTCATCGCCTGCGCCTCGTGATCCGGAAGAAGAACACGGCCACCGACATCAACAAGGCGGTGGCAGGCTCCGGCACCACGACTGGCGCTGCTCCGGACACGGCGATGGTTTGGAGGGTGGCGTAGCGCCACGCTGCCGGCCCCTCTCTGACAGTCCATGTCGAAAGCCCGCCGAGGAAGGCGACGCCGCCGAACTCGAGAGAGAACTCAGCGGAGTAAGGGATGAACGGATCTGGATCCGGAAAAGTCCAGCCAGGGTTCCCGATGAGCGCCCACTCGGCACCGCCCGTCAGTGTCTGAGTGTTGTAGGCCCAGATGTACGCCGGTTGATACGTCGCAGCCGTGCCGTCGTACACGCTGAACAGATTTGAAGTGGCGCTTCCAGCCGGGTCGCTGCTGGAGTAAACCAGACCATCTGCGGCGGGTCTTGTGCTTGCCTCGCTCGTCAAATAGCCCTCGTCGGGATTCCAGCGGGCGGAGTCGGCATCCGCGTGATCGAACCGCAGCCAGTTGGTCTCCCAAAGGGAAACATTCGCGGTGGTCGGTACGAAGCCGGTCTTGAACGCACCGAGGTCAAACTGAAGGGATGCATCCCACCGCTCGACTCCATCCGCCTTCAGAAAGACATCCCCGACGGAACTGTACCACGAAACGACGCGTGCCTGCACCAAGCACGACGATTCCAGGATGAAGAGCAGCACAATGACGGTTCTTGGCAGAAACAGAGGCTGGGCTGGCATGATGGCGAAGCGGGTTGCGGGTGCTTGCTTGAGGAAGCTATCCAACCGCCCACGCAACGGCAACGCACGTCTCGGAACGTGGACGTAATATTTGCGCGCCTTGAAAACGACACCTCTGTATCATGTCGAGTGCCTGTTCGGGCGCGGCGGCATGGGCGGGGGTTGCAAGGGCACGCAGAAGTGGCTGTAGCGGCCTGTTGCCATCAAGATTCGGACGCTCGATCTCGACGACGCCGACGCGAGCTACACCCAGGGTCTCGCAAACGAGGCCAAGCTCATGGGACCGGACTCAGTCATTCTCCGCCGCCGTTTCCTTGCAAAAGGGCTGGTGCCGTGGAGAATCGGCGGACCCAAATTTTCCCGCCCAATCTCGACATGTCCAAGAAGTCCGCCGCTCCTTCCTCCATTCGACCGATCAGCAAGCTGATGGTCGCCAATCGATCCGAAATCGCCATCCGTGTGATGCGCGCGGCGACGGAGCTGGGACTGAAAACGGTGGGCATCTACGCGCAGGAGGACCGCTTCTGCCCGCATCGCTTCAAGGCGGACGAGGCTTACGAATTGAACAAGGAGAAGGGACCGCTCGGCGCTTACCTCGACATCGAGGGCATCGTCACGCTGGCGAAGGAGAAGGGCGTGGATGCGATCCACCCCGGCTACGGCTTCCTCTCGGAGAATCCAAAGTTCGCGCAGGCTTGTGCGGACGCGGGCATCATCTTCGTCGGACCGGAATCGAAGATTCTCGACATGATGGGCGACAAGACGGCGGCTCGAGCCGTGGCGCGCAAGCTCAATGTGCCGATCCTCGAAGGAACCGACGAGCCGGTGAGTGATCGCAAAGAGGCGCTGGCCGTGGCGAAGAAGATCGGGTTCCCGCTCATCATCAAGGCGGCCTTCGGCGGCGGTGGCCGCGGGATGCGCATCGTGCGCGAGGCGAAGGATTTGGAGAAGCTGCTCGACGAGGCGCAGACCGAAGCCGAGCGCGCCTTCGGCAACGGCGCGGTGTTCCTTGAGAAGTTCGTCGGCAAGGCGAAGCACATCGAAGTGCAAATCCTCGCCGACAAGCACGGCAACGTGCTGCATTTGCACGAGCGCGATTGCTCGGTGCAGCGCCGCCACCAGAAGGTCATCGAGCAGGCGCCGAGCTATGGTGTGAAGCAGGAGATCATCGACGGGCTGTGCGACGCGGCGGTGAAGCTGGCGAAGGAGGTGAACTACACGCACGCCGGCACGGTCGAGTTCCTCGTCGATCACGAGTCCGGCGAGTGGTACTTCATCGAAATGAATCCGCGCATCCAGGTCGAGCACACTGTGACGGAGGAGATCACGGGCATCGACATCGTGCGCAGCCAGATTCTCATCGCGCAAGGCCACAAGATGCACGACGAGCCGCTGGCGCTGCCCGCGCAGGACAAGATCGAGAAGAGCGGCTTTGCCATCCAGTGCCGCATCACCACGGAAGATCCGGAGAACGGTTTCACGCCGGACTTTGGCAAGATACTCACTTACCGCAGCGCGGGTGGCTTCGGCATCCGGCTCGATGGCGCGCTCGGTGCGACGAACGCGGTCGTCACGCCCTACTACGATTCGATGCTGGTGAAGATGACCGTCTTTGCCCGCACGTATGAGCAGGCGCTCGACCGCATGGACCGCGGCTTGCGCGAGTTCCGCATCCGCGGCGTGAAGACGAACATCCCTTTCCTGATGAACGTGGTGCATCACGCCGACTTCCGCGCGGGTCAGGCGACGACGCGTTTCATCGACAACAATCCCGACCTGCTGAAGTTTGTCGCGCGCAAGGACCGCGCCTCGAAGCTGTTGAGCTATCTGGCGGACACGATCGTGAACGGCAATCCGTTCGCAAAGGGCCACAAGATTTCGAAGCCATTCACCGCGCCGCCGATTCCGAAGTGGGATCACCGCACGGCACCGCCAAAGGGCACGAAGCAACTGCTCACGGAGATGGGGCCGGAGAAATTCTGCAAGGAATGGGTGGCCAAGCAGAAGCGACTGCTGATGACCGACACCACGATGCGCGATGCGCATCAGTCATTGCTGGCCACGCGGATGCGCACGTTTGACATGCTCGCCGTCGCCAGCGCCGTCGCACGCCGCACGCCGAATCTTTTCTCCCTCGAAATGTGGGGCGGTGCGACCTTCGACGTGACGATGCGCTTCTTGCGCGAAGATCCCTGGGAGCGCCTGCGTGCCATCCGTGAAAAGGTGCCTAACATTCTGCTCCAGATGCTCTTCCGCGGCAGCAACGCCGTCGGCTACAGCAACTACCCGGACAATGTGGTGAAGGGTTTTGTCAAACATGCCGCCGCCAATGGCATGGACATCTTCCGCATCTTCGACAGCCTTAACTACCTGCCGAACCTCACCGCCGCCATGGACGCCGTGCGTGAGGACACCTCGAGCATCTGCGAAGGCACCGTCTGTTACACCGGCGACATCCTCGATCCGAAGCGCGACAAGTACGATCTCGCCTACTACGTCCGGCTCGCGAAAGAGCTGGAGAAGATGGGCGCGCACATGCTTTGCATCAAAGACATGGCCGGCCTCTGCCGTCCATTCGCGGCGAAGAAGCTCGTGAAGGCGCTCAAGGATGAGGTCGGCATCCCGATTCATTTCCACACGCACGACACCAGCGGACTGAACGCCGCAAGCATCATCGAGGCAGCCACCTCGGGCGTCGATGTCGCGGACGCGGCCGTCGCCTCGCTCAGTGGCGGCACTTCGCAGCCGAATTTGAATTCCATCGTCGCCGCGCTGCAAAACACGCCGCGCGACACCGGCCTCGACGCCGATGCGCTCCAGGAGTTCAGTGACTACTGGGCTTCCGTGCGCGCTTACTACAAGCCGTTCGACACCTCCGAGCCCTACGGCACCGCCGAGGTGTATCTGCACGAAATGCCCGGTGGCCAGTACACGAATCTCAAGGAGCAGGCAGTCGGCATGGGCATGGCCGCGCGCTGGCCGGAGATCGCGCACGCGTATGCGGAGGTGAACCAGCTTTGCGGTGACATCGTGAAAGTCACGCCATCGAGCAAAGTCGTCGGCGACCTCGCCATCGAGTGCGTCGCGCGCGGCGTGAAGCCCGCCGACATCTTCAATCTGCAAGGCACCAAGTGGAGCAAGGACGTCACAAGCATGTTCGAGGGCTGGCTTGGCGAGCCTTTCTACGGCATGGAATCCGCCAAGGCCTCTGACAGCCGCAAGAAATGGAACGCCCTGGCCGACGCCATCGTCGGCAAAGACGGCAAGCGCATCAAAGGGCGCCCCGGCACGCATGCCGCGAAGATCAAGCTCGAGGACGTCCACGCCGAACTAGAGCAGAAGATGAAGAAGAAGCCCACCGACGACGATGTGTGGAGCTACCTCATGTACCCCGACGTCTTCCTGAAGTTCGCCGACTTCCGCAAGACCTACGGCGACGTTTCCGCGCTGCCCACGTCCGCCTACTACTACGGCCTGCAGGACAAGGAGGAGATCAACATCCACCTCGAAGAAGGCAAGACACTCTTCGTCCGCCTGCTGAACATGACCGAGCCCGACGCGAACGGCCAGCAGACCGCCATCTTCGAACTCAACGGTTACCCGCGCCACACCACCGTCACGAACAAGAGCGTCGCCAAAGATGTCGTCACACGCGCGAAGGCCGACCCAGCCGACCCCACGCAAGTCGGGGCGCCGATGCCCGGCATGGTGGCGAGCATCGCCGTCACCGTCGGCCACAAGGTCAAGGAGGGCGAGACGCTGCTCACGCTCGAAGCCATGAAGATGTTTGCCGCCGTCGCATCACCCATCGCCGGCACCGTGAGCGAGATTCTCGTGAAAGTGGGCGAGAGCGTCGAGAGCAAGGATTTGCTGGTGAGGCTGGTGAAGTGAAAGATATGGCATGGCCGACGAGACGCAGATTGATGACAAAGAAGCCAGTGACCTCTGCGTCGCGTGACTTCCCCATCCGATAATTCGTTCTGCCTGCGGGCACTCAATCCGAGTGCCTGCTCCGGGAGCGACAAGTCCGCTCTCTATCCCCTCATCGACCGCCATCGCAGGCACGATGATGGTCTCCACATCATAGCCCGGGAGCCATCTGGTTCGGGAAATCTAACGGCCTCGCCTATTCAGGCGGCCCTTGCCTCGCCGACCGCCAGGTTTGGAAGTGCTCGGGGCTGCGGATAAGCCGGTCGAAGTGTTCGGGCTGCCAGCAGGGATTCAGTTGTCTGAGGCCCGTTTTTGTGAACCATCCGGCTTGAACCACCGTCCGGCAAAAACACGCGTGAGGATGAGGTCAAAACCCGGACATCCACGACACTGGACCGCATCCCGATCTTGACCACGCTGCGTGGAGCTGCCGCGGCGCTGAAGGAGATCAAGTCACTGCAGGCCAGCGAGGTGAAGGTGAGGGATCAGCAGGAGGATCGTTCGTAGCAAATTGCGACTCCGGGCGTATTCGTTGCCGCGAAGTCACCCTCCAATTTTGCTTGTTACCTATGACTCCAAGATTCTCGATTTGGATTTGCGTCTCCTTGTTCGCCTTGTTGATCACGCATGGTACCCATGGACAGGTGCCACAATGGCAAGCGTGCGGTCCGTTCGAGACTAGCGGCTGCATCAGGCACCTCCTGCTCGATCCCCGAACCGAGGGCCGTCTGTTCGTAGCTGCTGAAAACGGCGGAGTATGGATGCGCGACAGTCTCGACCCTGCTACGGGAAGATGGACGCCGATCTCCGATAGTCTGGAAAACCTCCAGATGCGCGGCATCGCCGTGTCCGGTGCGACCGATCCCAGCAACTACTTGGTCGCAGCCAATGCGCTGGGTCTTGTGTATGAGTCCAATGACCTGGGGCAAAGCTGGACCCGATTCTCCAACGACTCATTCGTTTACATTCGGCGGCTGTTCATGGAGGACCGCATGGTCGCCCCGCGCCCAGCCAAAGGTCAGGTGGGCGCGGCAAGTCGCGTGATCGTGGTGCATGTGGCCGGCAGGACGGGGTATCATCGCATCCGCAAGGTCAATGGCGCCGTTATTGGCACGGATCGTCTTTACCCGCTCCTACCCACGCACGCGCCTGACGTGCTTGATGCTCTGCGCCATCCCACTCAGCCAGGCGTTCATTTTATCGGTGTGCGCGGCCAGGGGATCTATCGCAGCACCGATGATGGCCGGACGTGGACCTTGGTCATTGATTGGGCTGCTGCTGGCAACGGGACTGTCGGAGCCCGAACCAGTCCCATGATCCGCCTCGCGATCTCGCCGGACGGTCAGCGGGTGGTGGCGAAAATGGGTCTGCGCGTCATCATAAGTGATCGCGGCGGAGAGGCTGGCTCCTGGACAGCCACGCTCAACGATCCGGCGTGGACTGAAGATGGCGGCAGCGACATCGGCTACCGCGGCAACTACAGCGGACTGCGCGGCGAATGGACAAACGCCATCGCGATTCATCCCACCGACTGGCGCATCATGGCGGTGGGGCAAGCTACGTTGCATGTGACCAAAGACGGCGGTGCCACTTGGACCAACGACGTACCCTGCGGTCACGAAGACGTGCAAAGCCTGGCCTTCACAGCCACGGGCGACCGTCTGCTGGTGGCCAACGATGGTGGCGTTTTCTCGCTGTCCACCGCCAGCCTCGGCGATCGCAAGGACCTCAACAATGGCTTGGTCACGATGCAATTCTATCGCAACGCCATCAACGGCAACGTGGTGATCGGTGCCGCGGATCATCAGGGCATCCGTGGCACTCTGGACGTGAATGCCAACCATCCGACATGGTCGCGCGCGACCCGTGGCGACAGCGGCTATGGCAACGACGCTTTGGAGAACGATTTCGTTTTTGCCAACCCAGGCATCGCGGGGCGATTCTTTATCGCGTTTCAGACGCGGGACCTTTTACGACTGCGGTTCCCGTTCTCGAGTCCACCGAACACGGAAGATTTGCTCGCCATGAGCGATCCCAGCAGACCGCTGCGCCCCTTCACGATGATTACCAACAACAATCCTGTGTTCAACCAGCTCAACTACGCGGTGGGGACCGTGGCGTTTGGCCGTCGTGCCGGTTCCGGCACCATGTTGTGCGCCGTGCATGAGCGACAGGACAGCCAATTTGGCATCGCCATCACAGAGAGCCGCAACGCGGAACCCACCGGAGGTCCGCCGCGGAATGCCAGCACGGGTGACTATCCCGCGCCGGTCGCTGGGTTCGCCAACTGGCGGCCCAGTTTCACAGGCAGCAATGTGCCCGTGGTCAGCGTGCTGTTCTCCGAACACACTGCGGACCGAGCCCTGGCACTCCAGCAACATGGACGCGTCATCGCGAACGCGAACCCCAGCGTCGCCGCCAATACCTGGAATCTCGTGGGGAACTTCGCGGTGGGAGCCAACGAAGTCGCGCGGCAACTCATCGAGGACCCCACCAACGCCACGCGTCTCTATGCCCTCACGCATCAAAGGGTGATGCGTTCCACGGATGGCGGCACGACCTGGACTGCGGTTGGCGGTGGCAGCCTGCCCAACGCGCAGCTCAACTGCCTGGCTGCGCACGGCGCCACGCTCTACCTGGCCACCGCCACCGACGTGATGCGCTCCACCGACCAAGGAGCCACCTGGACCACCATTGGCCAAACCCTGCCCAACGCACCCGTGATGCAATTGCAAATCAGCAACGGCTTCCTCTACGCCAGCACATTCGGCCGCGGGCTATGGCGACTTTCGTTGTGATAGCGACTGGAATGAATCTTCACGTCAGGTTCCCCAGCGTTCCCCTCGTGCTCCTTACGGGGATGTTGGCCGCGCTGTCGGCCGGTGCAGCGGGCGCAGGCACTCACTGCCTTGAACGCGAGCCGCAGTGGCAACGACGCCACGCTCGTCTGGCATGCGCTGCATGGCCCGATCTATGCACTGCAAGCCAGCACCACGCTGACCAGTGATCCTGCTGACTGGACTCCGCTGAGCACGCAGCAACGCAACCCCATGCCCGGCGCGACACTGGCCGCCATGAGCTTCACCCATAGCGACGCATTGAACGATGCGAGACGGTTCTACCGCCTGGTGATCGAGGGGCCGCCTTGAGTTCTCCAACAATAGGCGGTGGATAGCCTTCGAGGAGATGGCGGCTCGTTATTTGGTGAGCTTCGCGATCACGAAGTCAGACGCCTTGGCGACAATCTCATCGATGCTGGGTGTTCCCTTGGAACCGAAACCGTGGCTGCCATCTTTGACCTCGGTGTATTGGATGTCGGCACCGACTTCCTTGCCCTTCGCGAAGAGGCGGCGGGAGTTCTCGACCGAGAGGACGCTGTCTTTGTCGCCGTGAAAGCAATAGACCGGCGTGGACTCCTTCTTGATGAGCTGCACGGGGCTGAGCAGGCGGATGATGTCGGCTTTTTGTTCGGCAGGGCCGCCAAACATGAGCACGGCACGATTCGACCCAACGAAGCGCTCAGCGAGCTTCACATCGGTGAAGTCGGTGGCCGGATAGTGCGCGACCTCGCAGCGCAGCGACTTCGGATCGAAACCCGCGAGCGCGGGATCACCAGGGTAGTCCTTCGGATCGCCGAGCGCGGTGACGAGCGAGAGATGCCCGCCCGCGCTGCCGCCGATGGTGCCAATGCGCTCGGGGTCGATGCGATACTGCTTCGCGTTCTTCACGAGGAAGCGCAGCGCGTCTTTGCAATCCGTCGCGCTGTCAAAGGCGGTGGCCTTGGGCGAGTTCAGCCGATACTCGATGGTCGCGCAGAGGATGCCCGCCGCCGCGCAACGCTTGAAGACGCCGCCGATGTCTGGTCGCGAGCAACGATAGCGATCTCCGCCGCCCCAGCCTCCACCATGGATATACACGAGCAGCGGTGCCGCCTCACCTTTGAGCCCCTTCGGCGTGAGCAGGTCGAGCTGGAGCTTTTGATCGCTGACAGTTTTGTAAACAATGTCCGGTGTGTGGTCGAACTCCGGAAACCACGTCGTCATCCGCTTCGCCAGCTCCGCAGAGGTCGTCTTGGCTTTGCCTTTGCCCTTCTTTGTTGCTTTGCCTGCGTCGGGTTGTTGGGCAAAGGCGAAAGAGGTGAAGATAGCGAGTATGAGCAGGGCGAGGGGTTTCATGCGCAGTGAGAACGGTGAAGCAGCGGCTGAATTTCAATGCTGATAGGATGCACCGCGAGAGTTCAAGAAGACGCGAGAGGAAGAGATACGCTCTCCATCCTCGGAGACAGAAGATTGCGAAACCCAAGCTGAATGGCAGTCTCACCTCCATGGACGATACCATGCCCTCTGCCGAAGCGATGCGCTTGCACGCTTTGCAAGCCATGTCGCCTGCACGGCGGCTGGGGCTTGCGTTGGGCTGGAGCCGTTCGGTGCGCGAACTCAGCCGCGCTTCGATTCAGCAAGCCAATCCGCCCCTGACCGATGCGCAGATCCATCGCTTGGTGGCCGGCCGCCTTGTTGGTGCGGAGCTTGCAGCGAAGGCCTACGGACCGCCACCCGCTCATCGAAGCCTCGGTGGGTTGCGCCGAGGACATCGCGATCGCAAAGCTTGAATGGTATCGTCTCAGTGGTGAGAACTCGGATCGCCAATGGAGCGACATTCTGGGTGTGCTCCAGCTTAACCAAGGAAAACTCGATCTGTTTGCTCTCACGCTTGCGCTTGCCTGGCTATGATGATTCAGAGCATTTGCCGGACAGGCTCTCAGAACGGATTACGCGGCAGGTCGAGCTTTTGGAATATCCACGTCCACAGGACGAGCGGGAGAAGGACGAGCCATGGAAACACCCAGCGCCCATAGAGGTAGGCCCAGAGACAAGACCATTTGCCATCGTCCTTCCATCTCAGGGGCAGGAGCAGGCTGGCTGTCGATGCGGTCCAAACGAGGCTGCCAAGCAGCCAACACATGAACACGGCGGTGATCTCGGAGGAGGACAGGCCCGGGTCCGACCACACTCGCGGCGGGAATCGACTGGCCGTGAGTTTGGCAACCGCCCGTGCCAGGAGCAGTACGATGTCGAACGCGGCGGAGTAGGCCATGCCACATGCAAGCAGGATTGCGGTGTCGGGATACAGATCGTGGCGGCTGATCGGGAGAGCCGTGTCCGCCTCAATCTCCGGCAGCTCGCCTGGCGGGCTGTTCAACACCTCGGCTGCTGCGTCGAGGTCTTCGTCATCGACGGCGAGAGCGCAGTTAAGAAACGTGCCGCCGGCATAAAGAGTGGCGGCGTGGTCGTGCCAGACGCAGGAGCGGACACCGTGTGCCGCCAGCAGGCTCTGGGTGAGATGCTGACTCCAGTATGAAGCCGTGGAATTGATCAGGACGAACATGACGGTCCCGGGCATTCTGGCCCGGTGGCGGCACGTCAGTCCATCTTATTCTTCAACGTACCGATGCCTTCGATGGTGATGCTGACCTCGTCGCCGTGCCGCAGGGTGAAATCATCGGCGGGGACGATGCCGGTGCCCGTCATGAGGAGCGCGCCGGCGGGGAAGGTATTGTCGCGGTAAAGAAAGCCGACAAGTTCCTCGGGCGTGCGCTTGAGCTGAGCGAGCGTGGTGTCGCCGGTGAAGACGGCGGCGCCGTTGCGCGCGATCTCGAGCATGATGCGCGTGGACGGGGAGGGCGCTTCGTTTTGCACGAGGATGCAGGGGCCGACGGACGCGCAGCGCTCGAAGCATTTCGCCTGCGGCAGGTAGAGCGGATTCTCGCCTTCGATGTCGCGGCAGGAGAGGTCGTTGCCCACGGTGTAGCCGACGATGGCGGCGCGTGCGTTGATCACGAGCGTGAGTTCCGGCTCGGGCACCATCCACTTCGAGTCGGAGCGCAGATGCATGGCGGCTCCGGGATTTGCCACGCGCTGAGGCGTGGCCTTGAAGAAAATCTCGGGCCGATCGGCTGCGTACACGCGGTCGTAAAAGGAGCCGCCGCCGGCGTCCTTGCTCTCCTCCATCCGCGCGGTGCGGCTGCGGAAGTAGGTGACGCCGGCGGCCCAGACTTCCTGCGACTGCAAGGGCGCGAGGATGGCATTGTCGGCGGGGGCACCGGTTTGCGTGCTGGCATCCGCCATGCAGGAGGCCAGGAATGCGGAGAGATCGGCGTGATTGATCAGCGCATCCCAGTCATTGCCCGGCACGCGGTGCCAGCGGCCGTTTTGTCCGACGAGGATTCCTGCGGTGGTGCGGTAGAGATGCATGGTGAGGTGGCGTGAGAGTAGGCGGCAGGGACGCTTGCTTCAACACGAAGGATCGCGCAGCTTTGCGCCGCGCAATCATATCCCAGCCATGCTCCGCGGTTTTTTCATTCTTCTCGTGAGACTCCTCACCGGTGCCAGTGCCGTGTGGCAGGGGTGTGAACCGCGCTCAGGGAAGCTGCGCATCTACTTCGCCAATCACGGCAGTCATCTGGATTTCGTCACGCTCTGGGCCGCGCTGCCGGAGGAACTGCGCGGGCGCACTCGTGGAGTGGCGGCACGGGATTACTGGGGCGGGAGCCGGTTCCGGCGCTTCGTGGCAGCGGACATCTTCAACGCGCTGCTCATCCGCCGCGAGGGCATCACGAAGGACGACAATCCGGTGGCGCAGATGGAGGCGGCGCTGCGGGCGGGAGACTCGCTCATCATTTTCCCCGAAGGCACGCGCAGCCGGGACGGGACGATCGGCACCTTCAAGCCGGGTTTGTATCATCTGGCTGCCCGCGTGCCGGAGGCGGAATTGGTGCCGGTCTTCCTGCAAAACCTCAACCGCATCCTGCCGAAAGGCCATCTGCTGCCGATCCCGCTGATCAGCACGGTCGTGTTTGGCCGTCCGCTGCGGATCGAAGAAGGCGAGGGCAAGAAGGCGTTCATGGAACGCGCACAGGCGACCGTGTCTGCATTGGGGCAGGGGAACCGTCCGTCGGATGCGCGTGGCGCGGCGGCCGATGCCAACGGCAGGACGAGCATTGAGGTTTGCTGAACGAGAATGCTGCCGGCGGAGGATGCGTCATCAGACTGGGCTGATGACGATCTTGCCAAAATGACGCCCACTCTCAATGCGCCGGAATGCCTCGGGCACCTGATCAAAGGAGAATGTGGAGTCGATGACCGGTCTGATGCCGCCTGATGCGAAAGCGGCGAGCATGTCGGCGAACATGGCGCGGCTGCCGACGTAGATGCCGTCGAGCCGGATGCCTTTGCGGAGGATCTGCACGGTCTGGAGGTCGCCGCTGATGCCGGTGAGCACGCCGATGAGGGCGATGTGCCCGCCATAGCGCGTGGCTTTGAGCGAGCGGTTCAGAGTGGCGGGTCCGCCAATTTCCATGACGTGATCGACACCTAGACCGCCGGTCTGCGCGACGGCCCATTCGTCCCATGCGGGATCGGTCGAGTAGTTGTGGACGGCGTCGGCACCGAGGGCCAGAAGGCGTTGTGCCTTGTCAGCGCTGCTGGTGGTGGCGAGCACGCGAGCACCTTTGAGCTTCGCGATTTGCAGCGCGAAGACAGAGACGCCGCCGCTGCCAAGGATGAGAACCGTCTCGCCGGCTTTCAAACTGCCCCGGACCACGAGCGCATCCCAGGCAGTGACGGCGGCACAGGGCAGGGTGGCGGCTGCTTCGAAACTCAGGCACCCGGGCAGGGCCAGCAGGGAGGCAGCAGGCAGGACGGCCAGCTCACGCAGGAGACCATCTACGGCACCGCCGAGCGCCTTCGCGGCGTGCGCCTGCGTGAAGCCGCCGTCGAGCCAGGACGGCATGAAAGGGGAGACCACGCGGTCGCCAGGCTTCCAAGCCGTGACGCCTTCACCCAGGGCGACCACTTCGCCAGCGCCATCGGAACAGGGAATCCGCGGGACGGGGCCGGTCACGCCTTTGATGCCCATGACATTCATGTAGTCGCGGTAATTCAGGGACACGGCGCGGATGCGCACGAGGACTTCGCCGGGGCCGGGGGCCGGGTCGGCGAGCTGGGCGAGTCTGAGTGACGGAAGGCCGTCGGTGCCAGTGATTTGCCAGGCTTTCATGGTGACGTGGAGGCGGCAGTGTCGGTGGCCCGTGGCGATTGGCAAGGAGAGCCAAGACGGGGGAGAAAGAAGCCGGTGAGAGAAGGCAGGCGGAGGTTGTTCCCGTCGGTGTGAATAAGTGAGCACCAACTGGCATGAAGCGTGGAACTGGCTGTGGAACGGCCATGCACAAAACGAAAGCCGGGATCGAATCGGATTTCAGACAGGCGACCGGTGCCAGCACATGCGCTGGTGGTGTCACCTGATGAGGCCGCCACGCTGGAGAGATGAGGGTAGTGATGCCTGCCCAGGTACGCGCGCGCATCGGTGCATCCGTTTCACTTTTGGTTTGATGCGTGCCTCGGCGGGCAAGGGTGGCGGAAGTGGCGAGACATCCATTCACCAGCCAAACGCAGGCTGTGAACAAGCTGTGAAGATGCTGGCCGGACCGGTTGTGAGCAACCTGTGAAAAGCGCGTGGAGAATCCGGGCGGACATGCCGGCAATCACCGATTCCTCGGGCGTTCCACGGCGCTGGCGGAAACTCCCGCGGCGTCACTTTTTGTTCTCGCCACCACCGGCGTTGCCGACGGCCTGATCCTCGGGTGCGAGGAATGATTTGAAGCGGGCCTTGTCGATGGCCTTCATGTACGCTTCCATCGGCGAGACGTAACCGTCGCGCAGCTTCTCCCAGATGGCCTCGTCCATGAACTGCATGCCCTGCGCCTTGCCGCCGATGATCACGTCGTACAGTTTCTGCGTGGCACCCTCACGGATGATGGCACCGACGGCCGGGGTGGAGATCATGATCTCGTTCACGGCGGCGCGGCCCTTGCCGTCCGCCTTTTTCATGAGCAACTGGGCCACCACGCCTTTGAGGGAGGCGGCCAGCATCGTGCGCACCTGACTCTGCTGATCCGACGGGAATACGTCCACGATACGGTCAACGGTCTTGCGCGCATTGTTGGTGTGCAGCGTGCCGAAGACGAGCAGACCGGTCTCCGCAGCGGTCAAGGCCAGCGATATGGTCTCCAGGTCGCGCATTTCACCCACGAGCACAATGTCGGCATCCTCGCGCAACGCGGCGCGCAGTCCGTCAGCGAAGCTCGGCGTCTGGATGGGCACTTCACGCTGGGTGATGATGCTCTTCTTGTTCCGATGCACGAACTCGATGGGTTCCTCGATGGTGATGATGTGGCGGCGGAAGTTCGTATTGATGTAGTCGAGCAGGGCCGCGAGCGTGGTGGATTTTCCGGAGCCGGTCGGGCCGGTGACCAGTACGAGGCCGCTGCGGAGATGGCCGAATTCCTTGACGGTGGGCGGGATGCCCAACTGCTCGAGACTGGCTATCTTCGTGGGAATGATGCGGAACACGCAGCCATAGCCGTGGAGCTGGCGGAGGTAATTGCAGCGGAAGCGGTTGTTGGCGTCCATCTCGTAGGCGAAGTCAAGATCGCCCTTTTCCTGGAAGCGCTCCCAGGCCCGCGGCTCGCAGATTTCCATCATCATCGTGGAAAGGCTTTCAGCGGTCAGGATTTCGTCGGAGATGGGCTTCACGCTGCCATGCACCCGTACCTTGGGCGGCTGGCCCTGGCTCAGGTGCAGGTCGGATCCGCCCAGTTCGATGAGCTTGTGAAAGAGATTGTCGATGATCGGCATGGGGAAAGAAGGGGGCTACGACTTGAAGAAGCTGCGCATCACGATCTTGTCCTCGGCGCGCGACTCGCATTCCTCGCGGCTGATGAGTCCCTCCGAGTACAGGTGGCGCAAGGAGTCGTCCATCGTGATCATGCCGACGTTCTTGCCGGTCTGCATGATGCCATTGAGCATGAAGGTCTTGCCCTCGCGGATGGTGGCGGAGACGGCGGGGGTGTTCACCAGGAGTTCGAGCGCCATGGCCCGTCCCTTGCCGTCGGAGCGCGGGATGAGCTGCTGCGAGATGATGCCGCGCAGCGACTCGGAAACCATCACGCGGATTTGATCGCGCTGGTCGGCGGGGAACACGTCGAGCACGCGGTCCAGCGTACGCGCCGAATTGCCGGTGTGCAGGGTGCCGAGCACGAGGTGCCCGGTTTCCGCGGCGGTGATGGCCAGCGAGATGGTCTCCAGGTCACGCATTTCACCCACCATGATGACGTCGGGGTCTTCACGCAGGGCGCCGCGCAGGGCTGCCGCGAATGAGGCGGTGTGCGTGCCCACCTCGCGCTGGTTCACATGGCAGCCTCGCGCTTCGAGCACGTATTCGATAGGGTCTTCCAATGTGATGATGTGGTCCTGGCGCTCCTTGTTGATCTCATCGACCAGCGCGGCCAGCGTGGTGCTCTTTCCGCAACCGACCGGACCCGTCACGAGCACCAGTCCGTTGTGATACCGGATGAGCGTGCGCACCGTGTCGGGCAGGCCCAGCTCGCTGATGGAGCGGATGCGCGTGTTGATGATGCGGAAGCTCATGTCGATGCCCAGCCGCTGATGCACCACGGAGGCGCGGAAACGCCCGAGCGCGGGCGAGTAGGCAAAGTCCACGTCGCCCTTTTCCTCGAGGTGCTTCTGCTGCGCCTCGGTGAGGAAACCGTAGGCCAGCCGTTGCGCATCCTCGGGCGTGAGCGGGGCGGCCGTGTCCCAGATCGGACTCAGATTCCCGTAACGTCGCCATGTGGGCGGCGAGCCGGTGGCGAGGTGCAGATCGGAAGCGTCGTATTCGATGCAGAACCGGAGGTAATCATCGACTGACCCCAGGACGGGCACGGTCTGAGCTTGCGGTTGATCTTCCACGGCTACGGCGACTGCGACGGCTTCTTCGGACATTTGGAAAATGATTCAGGGAGCGCCGTCCTCGTGGGCCGACGCTTGGAAGGGTTGCTTGAATTGGTTCTGGAAAAATCGGGTCGCATAATTGACCGCCGCCTTTCTCCCCATGGTTATCAAGGAGTCCGACAACAGCCGAAAAAGCGTGCCCTTTGTACCGGATTTCGCTGATTTGTCACGCTCATTTTTGACTGACGACGAGGGCATCAGCAGGCGCAGCACCAAAACACCCGCAACCGTGGCGCCCGCGATCCAAGCCACCCGATGCTTGCGCACGCTGCGTTCGACGATGGCCGTCGGCGACAACTGATCGGATGCTCGGCGCGCATGCACACCCAGGTCGAGCCGCGCACGGTCCAGCTCGGCGAGCAGCCGCTTTTTCAGCTCGCTTCGTTCCTGTTCCCGCCCAGGCATTCTCGATCCCTCCGGCATTGGTTGATGGTTTCCTCAAAGAGTTTCAGCCTCGTGACGCAAGCCCTGAGCCGCAATGCAAGGACGAGGGCCGCGACGAGATGTGCCGTCCCCAGAACGCCCGCCGCGCAGTACCAAGAGCAGTTCATCAGCGAGGAGAGCCACCAGACGAGCACCGGCGTGAGCAGCAGCCATGCGCCGCCTAGAAGGCCCGCCGCCATGACTGCCAGCACCACGAGCCGCAAGAGCAGGCGGCCCGCCTCGTGCGCTTCGATCTGCAACAACCGGCTGCGCGCCTCCACATAGGAGAGTCCCGCCTGGATGAACCCGCGCAGGGCGGAAGCATCCGCCGGAGCGGGAGCGCTGGCAGCATCGGAGTCCATGCGCGCTCGTCGTTACTTGCGCAGCAGCAGGCCGACAAACAGGCCGACACCGAAGGCCGTGAGGATCGCCTGCATGGGTTTCTCCCGTGCGAAGTTCTCTGCCTCCGTGCGCAGGTCGGCACAGCGCGTCCTCGCATCGGAAAATGCCTGGCCTGCGTAATCGCGATATTCTTCCGCCCGCTCGCGCAGGTCAGCGGCACGCTGCTCGGCGGCAGCACGGAGCTGGGAGGCCTTCGATTCGGCCGCACTGCGCAGCTCCTGCGCCTTCTGGGTGGTGGCGGCGCGGAGTTCCTCCGCAGCCTTCAGGGCGCTGGCCTTCGCGGCCTGAAAGGGATCATGTGCAGCGGCATTGCCGAAGGGAGAGTCAGGGATGGGTTGATCAGTCATGGCTGACCGGAGTATGTGCACGGCCCGTTTCGTTGGCGAGAGAAAAATGGCTGTCCCGCGCTTCCTTGTGCTGAGGCATTGCTCCAGCTGAGTTCTCGACTTCGCCGTCACCATGAAGTAAGAGCGCACACATGAATCCGCCGTTCGCCCGGTCGCTCTTCGTTGTCGTCGCTCTCCTGCGCATCGCTGCGGCTGATGCTCCCCCTTCCATCGTCTCACACGCATCCTCGCACGCCGACGGCCGCGCAGCGTATTCATTCGATGCCAGCGCCTACACTGGCGACATCAAGCAGTTGCCTGTCGGCGTCTTTGATTCCGGCATCGGCGGACTCACCGTACTCGAAGCCATCCTCTCGCTCGATGCCTTCAACAACGACACTCTCCAGCCCGGCGCGGATGGCCGTCGCGACTTTGAAAACGAACGGTTCATCTACTTTGGCGATCAGGCGAACATGCCGTACGGCAACTACCCTGGCTCCCGCAAGGAAGACTATCTCCGCGAATTGATCCTCAAAGATGCCATCTTCCTCCTTGGCAGACGCGCGTGGCCGGCCGGGGGTGCCGCACCGCATTTTAACAAGCCACCGGTGAAGGCCATCGTCATCGCCTGCAACACTGCCACGGCCTATGGACTCGAAGACATCCGTGCGGCCATTGAGAAGTGGAACATCCCCGTCTTCGTCATCGGCGTGGTCGAAGCAGGCGCGCGCGGCGTTTCTGAAACCACACGCGACGGAAGGAAGGACGCCGTCGCCGTGCTCGCCACCGTCGGCACCTGCAATGCGAATGCGTACCCCAGAGCCATCGGTCGCGTGGTCGGTCTCGCAGGCAAATCGGTGCCGGGAGTCGTGCAGCAGGGTTGCGTCTCGCTCGCCGGTGCGATCGAGGGCGACCCGGCGTATCTGCTGCCGTCGCAGTCCGCCGCTGAATCAGTCGTCAGCATCGTGCGCAGCGATGTGACTGCGCTGGTCGAAAAATATCGTGCCGATGGAGGCGGACCACCGATCAGCCGCGTCGTTCTCGGCTGCACGCATTTTCCGCTCGTGCAAAGAGAAATAGCCGACGCCTTCTCCGCCGCCCGATCGGCGGTGCCCGAGCTGCGCAATCTCATAGCCGAGCGAATCGAATTCGTGAATCCCGCCGAACTCACGGCCAAGGAACTCTTCCGCGGTCTTGCCAGTGCGCGGCTGCGTTTGAATGGCGAGGAGAAGTGTTCGTTGGATCGCGACGCCTTCTTCATCTCGGTGCCAAATCCCTCATGCACCAGCGCAAAGATTACGACCGACGGTTCGCTCGACTCCGCTTACAAATATGGCCGCATGGCGGGTCGCTTCGATGTCGAGGACACTATCGTTGTGCCGATGCAACTCAGCAAATTGCCGAAAGCGAGCGTGGGCCTTATTGAGGACCGTCTGCCCGAAGTGGCGGGCCGCCTGGGTGGCGCGCGCAAGAAATGAGGCCGCAAAGACTCGTTCCCGCAGGGAACGGTGATTGACTTGACGGCTCGTCTGCGTCTCTTGTCTCCCGAAGTCCGCGGGTCGCATCGCGGTGCCGCTCCGCCCGATGATCCAGCCCCCCCCAACGCCCCGCGCCCTCGCCTTTCCGTTCACGCTTGTTCGTCCCGAACTGGAGAAAGTGGAGCATGCGATCATGGAGCAGGCCAAGGCGTTCGATCCGGCCGTCGAGGGCTATGTGGCCTATGTGTGCAAAAGCTCGGGCAAGCGCATCCGGCCCGCGCTGGCACTGCTGGCCGGCGGAGCGACCGGTGGTGTCACGGAGGAGCACCGCAGGCTCGCGGTGATACTTGAGATGGTCCACATCGCGTCCCTTGTGCATGACGACATCATGGATGGCGCGGACATCCGCCGCGGCCTGCCGACGGCCGCCGCCAAGTGGGGAAATTCGTTGAGCGTGCTGCTCGGCGACAGCCTCTTTGCCTATGCGCTGGAACTGGCCACCGAATTCGACGACACCAACGTGTGCCGCGCCATCGCCCGTGCCTCGCGCGATGTTTGCTGCGGCGAGATATTCCAGACGCAGCGCCGCTTCGACTTGAATCTCTCCGTGGCAGACTACCAGCGGATGATCGAGATGAAGACCGCGGCGCTCTTTGCCGCAGCCACGGAACTCGGCGCGGTGCTCAACCGGCAGAACTCCGGTGTGGTGAGCGCCCTCAAGAGCTACGGCGTGAAGCTCGGCACCGCCTACCAGATCTACGACGACTGCCTCGATCTCGTGGGTGATGAGAAGCAGGTGGGCAAGACGCTGGGCACTGATCTGGCGAAGGGCAAACTCACCCTGCCCATGCTCTACCTTCTCCAGAGCGCCACCGACGGTCAGAAGACCAAGCTAAGCCGCATGTTGCTCAAGGGCGAGCCGATGGACACGTCCATCCTTGCCGGCATCGCCGACTACGTCGGCTCCGTCGAGCGCGCCGTCGCCACCGCGAAACAACTGCTCGACGACGCCGGCGCGGAACTGGTCTGCCTCGCGGAATCTCCTCACGTCCGCGCCCTGCGCGAGATCACCGGCTACCTGCACGGCCTGCTGGAAAAGTGTCGTGCGGTGGCGTGACGCCGGGCCGCGTTCCGCGTTTCACCGGCAGTCCTCGGGCAACGAAAGCACCCACACGCACCGCTTCCGCATGTCCCACCGCATTCAAGACATCCCGGAGCAGGATCGTCCGCGAGAGAGGCTGCTGCGCCTGGGACCCGCCGCGCTTTCCGACGCCGAGTTGCTGGCTATCTTCATCAACACCGGCGTGAAAGGCGAGAACGCCATCCAGGTGGCTCGCCGTCTGCTCGGCCAGGTAGGCTCGCTGCGCGACTTGTCGCGCCAGGAGCCGGAGTCGCTGGTCCGAAACAAGGCGCTCGGCCCCGCAAAGGCGGCGAATCTCGCCGCTGCCTTCGAGCTGGGACGTCGCGCCGAGCGCGAGGCGCTCAGCGAACTGCAAATCCAGACACCGGAAGACGTGTACCGCCATCTCGGCGCCGAGATGCAGGCCCTGCCGCACGAGTCCGTGCGCGTCATCCTGCTGAACACCCGCTTCCGCGTGGTGCGCATCGACGAGGTCTTCAAGGGCGCCCTCAATGAGAGCGTGTGCCACCCGCGCGAGATCATGCGCAAGGCCATCGTCCACAACGCGCACGCCTTCGTGCTCGTCCACAACCATCCTTCCGGCGATCCTGCGCCGAGCGACGCCGACGTGCGCATGACGCGCTCCCTTCGCGACGCCGCGGCGCTGTTGAAGATCGAGCTGGTGGACCACATCATCATCGGCTCTCCAGGCGGCGGGCGCACCAGCCACTGGTTCAGCTTCAAAGAGGCGGGAATGCTGTGAGCGGTGTGCCGCGGCGCGTCACCCATGGCAGAGTCACCGCGGCTGGGCGCCGTTCGCCCGCAGAATCTCGCGGGCTGCGCTGATGTCCCGCGCGATCTGGTCCTTGAGGGAATCGAGGCCGTTGAACTTCCGCTCTTCACGCAGATGCCGTACGAAGCCCACTTCGATCTCCCGCCCGTAGAGATCACCAGCGAAGTCGAACAGATGGGCTTCCAGCGCGAGGGAAGAACCGTGCGCTGCCACGGTGGGACGGTGACCGAGATTGGCGATCCCGTCGCGCCATGCGTCGTCGATGCGCACACGCACGGCGTAGACGCCTGGAGGCGGGAGTTGCTCGGCTTCGACGGCGACATTGGCCGTGGGCACGCCGATCTGCCGGCCCAGTTGTCTTCCGCGCACCACGTCGCCGAGAACGGAATAGGCCCGCCCCAGGAGCCGGGACGCTTTTTCAAAATCACCCCGGCCGACGGCCTCGCGGATGGCGGTGCTGCTCACGACCGCACCATCGATGCACACGGGCGGCACGCCATACACGGCAAAGCCGAGCTTCTCACCGGCGTCCATCAGCAGATGAATATCCCCCGCGCCCCGCGCACCGAATCGCCAGGAGTAACCCACGGAAATGAAGCCCAGCGGCCGGCAGGAAGCGGCGAGCGCACGGACAAAGTCCGCCGCCGGTGTCGCGGCAAACGCGGCGTCGAACGCGCACACCACCGTGTGAGTGACACCGAACCGTTCCAGGATGCGCATTTGATGGCGCGCCGAGCAGAGCAGGCGCGGTGCATTCTCCGGCCTGAGCACGCGCGCGGGATGCGGATCGAAGGTGAGCACAGCCGCGGTGCCGCCGTGCTGCGCAGCGTGATCCTTGGCAGCACCGATCACCGCTTGATGGCCGAAATGCACGCCGTCGAAGACACCGATGGCCAGCGCCACCGGACCGGGCAGCTCGGTGAGTTCGGCGATGGAGCGGAGGATGGTCACTGCCACGGGTTACGTTCCAGTTTCTCGTCGCGTCCGTCCGTGTGCGGGCCGGATGCAGTCGTTGTGACGGCCTCACGCGCCCACTTGGGCAGCTCGCAAGGGGCGATGACGAGCGTGATCTCGCCCTTCGGCGGCCTCGCGTTGAAGTGCTCGTACACCGTACGCGCGGTCCCGCGCCGGAATTCCTCGAACTTTTTGGTCAGCTCACGCGCGACCACGACGAGGTGCTCCGGCGCGAGCATGGCGAGAATTTCCAGCGTACTGACGATGCGGTGCGGGGATTCGAAGAACACCGAAGTACACTCACGCCGCAGCGCCGCGCCCAGCTCAGTGCTGCGCGCGCCCTTCTTGTGCGGAAGAAAGCCACCGAAGTAAAACGGCATGACCGGCAGTCCCGAGCCGACGAGCGCGGTCATCACAGCAGAAGGGCCTGGCAGCACTTCGACGTGCAGGCCGGCATTCACCACGGCGTGGACGAGCCGTTGGCCTGGATCGGACACCGTCGGCATGCCGGCATCGGAGACGAGCGCCACGGATTCCCCCGCGCGAATGCGTTGGATGATCTCAGGGATGCGGCGGGCTTCGTTGTGCTCGTTGAGGCTGACGAGCGGGCGGTGAATCTGGTGCTGCTGCAGGAGCCTCACGGTGTGCCGTGTGTCTTCGCAGGCGATGAGACCGGCGCAGCGCAGCGCTTCGAGCGCACGGAGCGTCACATCGCCGAGATTGCCGATGGGAGTGGCGACTATGCGCAGTCCGGGGCGATCTGCGCCGAAGACTGACTGGTCGGTCCCGCTGCTGACGGTGCTCATGAAAACAAAAACGGGGCAAGCATCGCGCGCCTGCCCCGGTGGGATCAAGTTACCGTGTGTTCATCATCACCAGCCCTCTGCGATCTCATTGACGATCTGCGAGGCGATGCGCTGGGAGGCCTCCTCCATCGCCTGGTGCTCGGAGAGCTGGAAGTTAGGGTCCAGCACGATGTAGGAGGCACCGTACACGCGCCCGCTGTGCAGGAGGGTGTTGGTGCCGGACTCCTTCACTTTGTAATCCACGTAGAGGCCGACGTAGAGTTCACTGGTCACCAGAACGTTGGTGCGCACGGACCGGTAAGGGGAGCGGTTGATGCGCTTGATGCGGCACTCAAGCACGGCGTCCGCCCTGTCCTTCGAGGCGACCTGATAGGCGCCATCCAACTGCAATTGCTTGATCACCGCATTGGTCACCAGCGCGGAGAGACGCGGCTCCAGCGTGTCGTTTTGCGCGGCGGGCACGGCGAGCTTGCCCACCTTCTCCATGTGCGCCGGCTTCGAATTGCCGATGTGGTAACCCGCGCAGTTGGAGAGGAAAAGAGCGGCGGTGGAGAGAACGAGGGCGTGGAGGAGCTTCATGGAGGAGAGTGATCGGGCGGATAATACCTGCGCGGCAGAATGCGCATCAGGGCTTCTTCTCGGCCGGCGGCGGCGGTGCGGGTGGCGGTGGCACGGCGGGAGCGCCTTCACCCGAACCAGGCGGCGGCGGCACAGGCAGGAGCAGCGGCTTGTTCGAGTCCGTGCCGGCCGGCGGCAGCAGGGAGCCGGGCGCGGGCGTGGTGTCCGCTCCCTGACGCACTGGCAGCTTCGGCTCCTGCAGCGGTATGGGCTGGAAACCGTCGTCGGCACGCATCTTTGGCTTTTCGCTGAGCTTGGCGAGTTCCGGCGAGGGCGGCCCCACATAATCTTCGCGCGAGCGCAGGTCCACGGCGGCAGGCACGGTGAAATCACTGCCGCCTTTGTTTTTAGAGGCGGTCATCGCCGCCGGATCAATACGGGCCAGCTCGGAGAGACGCGTACGGGCCTCGGTAGAGGCCTCGGAGGTACCAAACTTCAGCGCTTCATTGTAATAGATGGCGGCAGCCTTGGTCTTGCCCTGCTTCTCGTAGAATTTTGCAATTTTGAGCGACTCCGCGGCTTGCGCCGTGTCCACCTGCTGCAGCATGGCCTGCGCTTCGGGAGCGCGCTCACCGGTCGGATTCGTGGCGACGTAGGTCGTGAGTGCGTCACGCGTCGAGGTGAGATTCCCGCTGTCCTGGCTCTTCTGGGCCGCGACATTGCTGATGGAGCCGATGCGGAACTGTGCCTCAGCGGCCTGCGGAGTGTTCGGGTAATTGTCCACCACGCCCTGGTAAGCGGCGATCGCCAGCGGCTTCTCGCCCTTTTCCTGCTGGATCTCCGCGATGCTGAACTGCGCCAGCGGTGCGAGCTTCCCGAAGGGTGCGTTTTTGATGACCTTTTGGTACATGTCGATCACATCCTTGGCACCGAGCTTCATGGGGATGACCATGAAATTCTTCTGCTTCTTTCCACCGCGGGCCTCCTCGGCGATCTCATACTGCTGACGGATGGCGTCCGAGAAGCGCGCGCTCTGCCGGTAACGGTCGATAAACGACTGAAACGCGTCGAAGGCATCCTGGAGCTGCCCGGTGCGACGCACGCCGGCGGCCTTGGAGAAGGCGGCCTCCGCTGCGCTGTCGGTGAAGGGATACTGCTTCACGATGGTGCTGTAGATGCCCACCGCCTTGCTGTTGTCGCCCGCGGCTTCCGCAGCCTTGGCCTCGCGCAACATGGCCGAGGCCGTGCCCTCCTGGACTTGCTTCTCGGATGCCGACGGAGCTTTCTTCTCCCCTTTCTTGAAAAAGTCGAGGAAACCAAAAGCAGGAGTCTGTGTCACCAGGAGACCCGCCGCGGACATGGCGGCGAGAGCGGGCAGACGGCGGAATGCTGGGGCGATCATCCGGCGATAGTAAGAGCAGGTTCAGAATGCGTCAAGCTTGGGGGATGATGGGATGGGCGGGTGGTGCATTGCAGATGGCGGGTCGTGAATGACGGTGGATCGAGGTTGTGAAAGGGGCGAACCACAATCCAGCGCCACTCTCATCCACTACCATCGCCACCTCACAGGGCCCCGACCACTGCATCTCCCATCTCCCTCGTGCCCACCTTCCGCGTGCCCGCGGCACCGGTGAAGATGTCCCCCGTGCGCAGTCCAGACTCGATGACGGTTCTCACCGCCGCCTCGATGGCCGCGGCTTCTTTCTCCATGCCGAGCGCGAAGCGCAACAGCAGTGCGGCGGAGAGTATCTGCGCGATGGGATTGGCGATGCCCTTCCCGGCGATGTCCGGGGCAGTGCCGCCGCTGGGCTCGAAGAGGCCGAAATAGGTGCCGTCGGCGCGCGGCTTCCCGAGGCTGGCGCTGGCAAGCATGCCGAGCGAGCCGGTGATGGCGCCCATCTCATCGCTGAGGATGTCACCAAACAAATTCTCGGTGACGAACACGTCGATTTCGCGTGGCATCTTGATGAGCTGCATGGCGGCGTTATCGACGTACATGTGCGCCAGTTCCACGTCAGGATACTGTGTGGCGATTTCCTTCATCGTCTCGCGCCAGAGCACGGAGTTGCGCACCACATTTGCCTTGTCCACGGAGAGGAGCTTCTTTTTGCGCGCGCGCGCCGCCTTGAACGCCACATGGGCGATGCGCACGATCTCGCTCTTCTTATAGACCATCTCGTCCACGGCGAGCACGTCGCCGTCGGGCAGGTTCTCGGTGCGCTTCGGGCCGAAATAGAGGCCGCCGGTCAGCTCCCGCACACAGAGCACGTCGAAGCCTCCGGCCACGATGTCAGGCCGGACCGGCGATGATGAAGTCAGCTCGGGATAGCAGATGGCCGGGCGCAGATTGGCGAAGAGGCCGAAGTGCTTGCGGATGGGCAGCAGCGCAGCGCGCTCGGGCTGCTCGTCGGGCGGGAGCTTCTCCCACTTCGGGCCGCCGACGGAGCCGAACAGAATGGCATCGCTCGCCTCGCACGCCGCGACGGTCTCGGCCGGCAGGGCTTTGCCCTTCGCATCGATGGCCGCGCCGCCGACGAGCTGTTCCGAGTACTCGAATATCACGCCTCCCGTGGACGAAATCTTCGCCATCACCTTGAGCGCCTCCGCCATCACCTCCGGTCCGATCCCATCGCCCGGGAGAACTGCAATCTTGTATGCTTTTGCCATGTGTGTGGGTAGCAAGCCGAGCGCGCCATGCAAGCGTGAGCTGCACCACTACAGCGGGCCGGACAGACGACGGCCCGGGCCGTCATGCGGCCTGGCTCCGCGGGAAGTTGATTGCGCAATCCGTGCATCGCATTCCTTGTGTGCGGGTGAAATCTCATCTGCCCGGTCATCCCACGCAGCTCTGCTTCATCCGCCACGGCGAGGTGGAGGAGCGCTACCACAAAATCTTCGGCGGCAGCCGCATCGACATGGCGCTCTCCGCGCGCGGTCTCGCCCAGGGGGAAGCCGTCGCGCGCTGGCTGGCGGACACCCATCTCGACGCCATCTACGCCAGTCCGATGACGCGCGTGCGCCAGACGATGGCTCCGCTGCTGAAGCAACGCGGACTCACCCCGGCCATCGTGCCCGACCTGCGTGAAATGGATTTCGGCGACTGGACGGGCTTCCGCTGGGACGAGGTACAGCAGCGTTTTGGGGTCAGCGCCTTCGACTGGCTGGAGATCATCGAGGATGGCGGCATCCCGAATGGCGAGACGGCCGAGCATTTGATGAACCGCGTAAGGCCCGCCCTGCTCCAGGTATTGCGTGACAATCCAAACCGCACCGCCGCCGTCTTCTGCCACGGCGGCATCATCCGGGTAATGCTGGCGCTGCTGCTCGACATGCCGTTGAAGCGCATGGCACACTTCAACATCGAGTATGGCAGCATCAGCGTCGTGGAAATCCAGCCCGGAAAAAAGCACGCGGTGGAGATCGAACTGATGAATTTTTGTCCGCCGCTGGATTCGCAAGGAACCGGCGGCAGCGTGGCGCGGCCGACACGGGCGTGACTGGCACACGGCGAACAACGGGACGCATGCCTGCGGCGAAAAACGCCGGCTGCAGCGGCGCTCACTGCGCCGCTGACTTCAGCCGCGCTTTCTTCTCTTTCTTTTTCGCCTTCCTCTCGTCGCCGCCGCCGCCGCCTTCCGCGCCGCCTTTGCCGCCGATGTCTTCGTGATTGGCGGCCGGCATGGTCTTGGCCAGCTCGGCTTTTGTGCCGGCGTACTGCGGGTCGGCGGCGAGGTTTTTCCACTCTTCGGGGTCGAGGGCTTCGTTGTACAGTTCTTCTTCGCCGTTGGCATAGCGGATGTAGCGCCAGCCTTCGCTGCGCACGGCGTGGTTGTTGAAGAGATAGGTGGTCATGGCGTTCTGCTCCCACGGGGCGGCGGGATTTTGCAGCAGGGATTTGATGCTCTTGCCCTCGACGTGCGCGGGCGCGGGGATGCCGCAGAGGTCCATGAGCGTGGGATAGATGGTCATGAAATCGACGGTGCGCTCGCACACGCTGCCGGGCTTCGTCACGCCGGGCACCACCCAGAGCAGCGGCGCGCGCGTGGTGTTCTCCCACAACGCGAATTTGCGCCAATGGTCCTTCTCCCCGAGGTGCCAGCCGTGATCGCACCAGAAGACGATGATGGTGTTGTCCTTGCAGGCGGACTTGTCGTAGGCATCCAGCAGGCGGCCGATGTTCATGTCCGTGTAGGCGATGGCGGCGAGGTAGCCCTGGATGGCCTCCTTCCAGCGGCCGGAGGCGACGATGTTTGCGTGGTCACCCTCGGGTCTGGCCATTTTCACACCGGATGGCGGTACGTCTGCCAGATCGTCCTTCAGATAGGGGGGCAGGTCGATCTTGTCGGCGGGAAACATGTCGTACCACTTCTGCGGCACGTTCCAGGGCATGTGCGGCTTGTGCAGGCCGACGGCGAGGAAGAAGGGTTTGTCGTGCGCCTCGCCGAGCTGATGGATGCCATAGTCCGTGATCTTGTAGTCCGGCAAATCGGAGTCCTCGCAATCCAGCGGTGCGAATTTGATGCCGCCGACGCCGTCGTCCTTTGCTTTTTTCGAGAGGTTCTTCTCCGCCTTGCCCGCGCCTTCGTTCTCAAGGTAGTCATCCCATTCGCTGCGGCGCTTGTAGCTCTCGTGGTAGATCTTGCCCGCGCCGCACACGAAGTAGCCGGCCTTCCGGAACTGCGTGGTGAGCGGCTTGTCCTCGGGGATGGCCAGGCGCCAGTCATTGTTGTTGTTGTACACGCCGGTCGTTGACGGGCGCATCCCGCTCATCAGCGCGGCCCGGGATGGATTGCACACCGGCGCGGCGCAATAGCTGCGGGTGAAGGCCGTGCCCATCTTCGCGAGGCGGTCGATGTTCGGCGTCTTCACCTGCTCGCGGTGGTGCAGGTAGCCCACCCAGTCACGCAGGTCATCAATGGCGATGAAGAGAACATTGGGCTTCTTGGCATCTGCATGGAGCGCAGTGCAGGGAGTCAGGAGCAAAACGGCGGCGGCGAGTGCGAGAGCGGGTGCTTTCATGCGCGGAGAAACGCAGGCCGCGAAGGCGCTTTGCAAGGAAATGTGCGGCGGCAGGCACGTCCATTCGTCGGCCGCGCGCGCCCACGAAGGCCAGCCACCGCCGCGGACTGACGTCAGACACGCGTCACTCGAGGCGCAGAAAGCTGCGCGCATTTTCATAGCAGATGTTCTTCACCATGCCGCCCACCAGGTCGTAGTCGGCGGGCACCTCACCGGACTCGATGTCCTTGCCGATGAGATTGCAGAGCGTGCGACGGAAGTACTCGTGACGAGGGAAGGACATGAACGAGCGGGAGTCGGTGAGCATGCCGATGAAGCGGGAGAGCAGGCCGAGATTGCTGAGCGCGTTCATCTGCCACTCCATGCCTTCCTTTTGATCCACAAACCACCAGCCGCTGCCGAACTGAACCTTCCCCGCGATGGAGCCGTCGGCGAAGTTGCCGGCCATGGTGCCGAAGACGTAGTTGTCCGCCGGATTCACATTGTAGAGCACGGTGCGGGGGAGCGAGTCCTCGCTGTCGAGCCGGTCCAGGAAACGGCTGAGCGCGGCGGCCTGGGGCCAGTCGCCGATGCTGTCGCAACCCACATCAGCGCCGATCTTGCGTGCAAGCCGTGAGTTGTTGTTGCGGATGGGGCCGAGGTGGAGCTGCATCGTCCAGCCCTTCCTCGCATTGAGCTGTCCGATGAAGAGCATCACGTTCGAGGCGAACTCGTCATGCTCCTGCTCCGTGGGCGCCTTTCCGCGCCGCGCCTTGTTGAAGATGTTCGACGCGCGCACTGCGGGAATGAAACTCCCGTGCGCATGATTCAGCCCGTGGTCGGAAAGGCGGCAGCCGTGCTCGTGAAAGTAGTCGTGCCGGCGCTCGAGCGCGCGCAGCAGGCAGTCGAAATCCTTCACCTCGATGCCGCTGGCCTCGCCCAGGCTGTCGCACCACGCGTTCCAGGCTGCGGGCTGATGCACTGCCAGCGCCTTGTCCGGCCTGAAGGTGGGAAACACGCCCGTTCCGAATGCATCGTCCCGGCACCTCGCGTGTGCCGCCAGGTCATCGACTGGATCGTCGGTGGTGCACAGTGCGCGGATGGCGAACTTCTTGAGGATGCCCCGCGTGCTGAACTCCGGGCGCGAGAGCATCTCGGAGGTCTGCTCCCAGATGGCCGGAGCCGTCTTTTCGTTGAGCAGCTCGTCGATGCCGAAGTAGCGCTTTAGCTCCAGGTGCGTCCAGTGATAGAGCGGATTGCGCAGCGTGTGGGGCACCGTGCGCGCCCAGGCCATGAATTTCTCGCGCGGATCGGCCCTGCCGGTGATGAGTTCCTCCGGCACGCCGTTGCAGCGCATCGCCCGCCACTTGTAGTGATCCCCCTCCAGCCAGATCTCGTGGAGGTTGTTGAACCTGCGGTTCCGGGCGATGTCGTTCGGCGGCAGGTGATTGTGGTAGTCGAGGATCGGCTCGTCCTTCGCATAATCGTGGTAGAGCCTGCGTGCGGCCCGGGTGGAGAGGAGGAAATCGTCGTGGATGAAAGCCATGGCCCGCACCTTGCGCACACGTCGCATTTTGCCAAGAGGAATGGTAATGGCGGCGCCTGGCGCACTTGCACCGGCCTCCGATGATCACGGAGCGGTTGTGCGCCCCTCCTCGCCAGCTTCCTCGGGCCGGAGAATGCGGCGGGCGGCCAGATCTTCCTGCTCTCCGTGCTACTTCACCGCCTCGATGAAGTCGAGCAGATCGGCCATGCCTTGCGGGTCGAGGCCGGCTTCGATGCCTTCGGGCATGAGGCTCTGGCCGGAGGAACTGCTGCCCTTGATGTTGGCACGCTGAACGTTCACCTCGGCACCGCCCATGAGCTTGAGCGTCATGCTGCTGGCGTCGTCCTTCGTCACGATGCCGCTGAGCGTCTGGCCGTCTTTGGTGTTCACGGTGTAGGCGATGAACTGTGGCGCGACTTCCTTGTGAGGTTCGAGGATGGCGGTGAACAAAGCCTCGCGCCCCTTGGTCTTCACGGTCACGAGATCGGGGCCGACCTGGATGCCCTGGCCGTTCGCGCGATGGCACGCGATGCAGCGTGCCGCATACTGCTGCGCGCCCCGTGTGGCATCGCCCTTCATCGTGAGCGCGGGCTTCAATTTGGCGACGACTTCTTCGCGGGACGGCGGGATGACGGAGGCGAGCACGGTTTTGGCGAGTGACGCGACCTTGTCGTTCTTGTGATGCACGAGCGCCTGCACCTGCGTGGCGCTGAAATCGGCGGGCTTCATCACGTTCGCTTCGAGCAAGGCAATCGCGCGATCATCGCGCGCGAGGAAGGCGTCGAGCGTGGCGGCTTTGGTTTTCGCGCCATAGTGCGGCCAGTGGTCGAGCAGGAGCTTCGTGGTCTTCGCCGACGAATGCTGCGCGAGCGTTTTCAGAGCGGCGGACTGGATCGCATCGGGCTGCCCTTCGCCAAGGCACTGTTCCAGCGCCTTCGCGGCGTCGGCAGATGAGGTGAGGCCGAGGAGTTCGATGGCTTCGAGGCGGGCGGCCTCGGTGGCTTTTGTGTCGGCGGTTGTGACCGCAGCCGTGGCGAAGACGGCGGCGAGTTTGTGGCTGGTGTCAGCCTTCTCGATGCTGGTGCCAGCGCGTTTGAAACCGGTGGCCAGGGCACGGATGGCATTCTTAAGCGCAGAGCCTGACAGAGAGCTGACTTTGCTCACGATGGTCGAAGTGCTGTCACCGTGCATCGGCATCGAGGCGAGGATTTCGATGAGCGACACCGGCGTATCGGCTGCGCTCTCGTTCAACAGCCTCAAGGCCACGTCGTGGATGACCGTGGCGCGCGCGCTCGCCACGGCAGCGACCAATCCTGCGTTGCTGGACGAAGTGCGTACGACATCGGTCAGAGCATTCACGATCTTCTCGTCGAGCGCATCGGCATTCGAGCCGTACTTCTGATAGCCCAGCGTTCCGAGTGTCAGCGCCGCCTGATAGCGTGTGCGAGGCAATCGGTCCTTCGCGGTGAGTTTGACGATGACAGGCACAAGCTGGTCGGCGGCTTTCGGCGAGGCAGCGATGAAGTCCTCCGAGAGACTGCACGCACGCTCGGCGACCTTGGCATCGGAATCTCCCAGTGCCTTGGACAAAGCGTCGTTGCTCAAGGCTCCCGCACCTTTGAGGGCGCCGAGCGCGTATATCTTCGCCAGCGCGTTGTTGCCTTCGAGCACCTTCTCCAGCAGCGGAATGGCGGATTTGTCGTTGCGTTCGTAAAGCAGGCGTTGGGCGGTGTCGCGGTGCCAGCCGTTCGGGTGGCCGAGTGCGTTGACAAGTTCCTCGGTGCTCATGTCGGCGAGGTTCACGCCTTTGCCGCGACGGTCGGCGCCGGGTTTCCATCCATCCTTCACGATGCGGTAGATGCGGCCGCGGTCTTTGCCGCTGTTGAGGTCGAGGTGCTTTTTGATCTCGTCGGGGATGCTCCACGGGTGCTCGATCACCTCGCGATACATGTCGATGATGTTCATGCAGCCGTCGGGCGCGTTGGCGAAGTTCACCACACGCACCCATGTATCCTTGCTGGCGGCGAATTCGAAGCCGCGCTCGTCAGCGGGGCGCTCGCCTTCGAGCGAGATGCCGTCAGCCGTGGGGCGGATGATTTTGCGATGTACGAGCTGGCCGCCGGCATCGCCACTGAAGCTGTTGTTCAGGAATTCGGGTCCATAGGCGTCGCCGCGAAAGATGGTGGTGCCGGTCGCGCCGGTGAAGTAACCGCTCACGCGTCCGCCGCCTTCGACCGCGCCTTTCACGACGCCGGCGATGCGCCAGCGCGTGCGGATGATGCGCCACGGCTCGTCGGGGCTGATGCGGAAGACTTCCGCCGCGCCGCCATCGACGGCGATGCTTTGGCGCGACGGTGGCATCTGGAAGTAGGGATCGCGGCCCGCATACTTGTCGTCGTAAACCCAGTATTGCAGGTGGTCGGAGTTCGAGCAGCCGAACTTGCGGCCGTAGTTGTCAAAGCTCATGCCATACTGTGCGCCGCCGGCTTCAAGCCCGAACTCGAAGGTGCGCGGATCAAACCAAAAGTCTTTGCCGCCGAGTTCCACGCCTTTGAGATCGGGCCGCTTCAGGCAGGTCATAACGCCACGGTTTCCGCCGCCGGCGAGGATGTGGATGCGGTTGTCCTGCCCCCACATCGGGCTGTTCGCGAGGCCTTGCACATTGAGCAGCTTCAAGCCCGTGCCGAAGCCGGTGAATACTTTTTCGCGCACGTCGGCTTTGCCGTCGCCATTCGTGTCCTTGAAGAACCAAAGGTCCGGCGTGGCGATCACGAACACGCCGCCATTGGCGCAAATGAGGCCGGTGGGCCAGGCGAGATCGTCAGCGAAGACGGTGCTCGTTTCAAAATGGCCGTCACCGTCTTTGTCTTCGAGCATCGACACGCGGCCAAGGTGCGGCGTGACATCACGCATCTCGCTGTAGTCGATCATCTCACAGGCGAACATGCGCCCGCGTTCGTCGTAGCTGATCGCCACGGGAGAGCGCACCTGCGGTTCGTTGGCGGCGAGTTCGAGATGGAATCCCTTCTTCACCTGCCAGGTCGCGATGGCGTCCTTTGGCTCCACGGCCGGGTAGCGCGGCAGATCCTTCGCGGGATCGACGGTGACGGCACCTTTGGTCTCACCGTATGACTTTGCGTAGGTGGATTTGGATTGAATGGCGTCGGCGGCGGAGACGTGTCCGGCGAGGACGCAAAGGACGGAAGCGGCGAGAGGGACGGCTTTGGCTGGGTGCATGGCAGAGAGGAATAAGGTGAAGGGACTGCGGCTTCTGATGCGGAAGTGGCTGAGTCCAGTACGGAAGTGACGGGCGGTCCGTAGCATGGACTTCCTGCCTCGTTGGAAGTCGTGGTCCGGGGAAAGGCTTGCCGCGTGAGGACGGGAGGCTCGGGGAGTCCCTGGCGCTGGCGCACGCTGACCTGGGTCTTCCTCCGAAGTTCACGCCAGTGATGTATCGCTTGCACGATTCGTGGTCGCGGGCATCTTTCGCGCCCTTCGTCGCGGGGCGTAGCTCAGCCTGGTAGAGCGCTTGCTTTGGGAGCAAGAAGTCGTGAGTTCGAATCTCGCCGCCCCGACCACCTCCGCATCAAGCGGAGGGCCAGCCAGCCGACTTCCTGAACTTCAGATTCTCCGACCGCCGTGTCCGCGCTCCATGCCGCTGTGTTGAATACCTTCAAGACCCGGGGCTGGACCTACCGCAAGGTCGAGGGGCAGGAGGTTGTCGAGTCGGGGTTTGAGGCGCACCACGCGAAGGTGATGCTGCATGTGCAGTGCTTCGGAGAGTCCGGCATCATGAGCGTGGTGGCGGGCGCGTCCTTTGCAGTGCCTCACACGCATCACGCCGCGGCGTCGGAGCTGCTGATGCGGGTCAACAAGACGCTGAACGTGGGCAATTTCGAACTCGACTGGGATCATGGGCAGGTGTTCTTCAGGGTGACCAACGTGTTCCCGCGCCATCGGGCTGATGAACAGATCATCGCGGCGCTCGTCCATGCGGCGGTGGCCGAGGTGGACCGCATCACGCCATTCCTCGGCGAGCTGTGCCGGACTCCGGCGGGTGAACTGCTGCTGCTGAACATTCCCGAATTGCTCCGGCGCGAGGAACTGCTGCCCCCTGCGCCGGATCCCGGAGCGGGCGGGCCGGAACCTGGCACATGACGAGTTGTCGAGGCTGGCCGGGCCGGAAGCGGAAGCAACGCGCGCAGCAGCCAAGCCAGGGGAATCAGGCGATGACGGCGCTCTGGCTCGTGGCGAAGAAATCGCTCGCTGCTTCCTTCAATGCCATTACTGTCGCCGCTCCATGCACTCGGAGTCCGACATCCAATACGCACTCGAGATGACGACGGTCCTGCACGAACCGGATCGGCGGATCGACACGTTTGGAAACACGCAGTTCGAGTTCCAGCTCGTCTCCGAGCTGATGGACCAGGTGAATCAGGTGCGCATCCGCAACGGGCGCATCGAGGCGCAGAAGCCGGTGATCTTGCGTCCGGACGGCTTCAGTGGATTCGATTTCGAGGGGTTTGGTCCTGAGGCGGAGAAGTTCGGCGCCTGGCTGCGGGAACACGCGCACCGCATCGCGCTGTTTCAGTATGGATTTCAATTCAAGAAGAGCGACATGAGCGAACAGATCGTGCATGAGCCGCTGGACGAGGTATGCGGGAAGCTGGTGGAGCAGACGCGCGTCTCGGGAAATCCGATGCGCGCGGTGATCCAGGGTGTGGACGATGCGTGGGAGATCTGCCTGCTGAAGTTCACGGTGGAGATGATCGCCAAGTCACGGGGCATCAATGAATTCGACTTCAAGCGGCGCGGTCTGCTCTGAAGGCGGCGCACGGGACGGGACGATGGTCAGGACGCAACTGAAGCTGCTGGTGTTTCTCCTCGCCGTGGGCATCACGGCCGGGTGTGCGGCGCTGGCGTGGTGGGTGTTTGAAAAGGAACTGAAACGGGAGTCGGAAATCACCGCTGACATCAAGAAGGCGCACAAGAACGTGGTGGCACCGCCCGACCCCGGGGCGCGGCGATTCGACGCGGCGGTGGACATGATCCGCCACGGTCAGATCGACGAGGGGCGGGACGCGCTCTACAAACTGCTCGTGCAGTTCCCCGAATCGCCGACTTGCGCGGAGGCAAAACGCATCATCGGAGAGATCAATCTCGATTCGTTTTTTTCCCCCAACCAGATGGCCGGGAAGAAGGACTACATCGTACAGCCCGGGGATTCGCTGGCGCTCATCGCCACGCGGAATCAGACGAGCGTGGACATGATCATGCGCATGAACGGGCTGGTGGGGAACACGCTCCATCCGGGGGATCACCTCATCGTCGTGCCGCTGAATTTTGACGTGGTGGTGGACGTCTCGGCGAAGTCAGTGTCCTTGCTGCGCACGGTTGGCGCCCGGCAATACTTCTTCAAGGAGTACACGGCCTTCGACGTGCGCCTGCCACCAGGCATGCGTGCGCCGGTGGAGATGGAGGTCGGAGTAAAACAGGCGATGGCCGAGGGCAAGGCGGTCACGCCGACCGATCCGCGCTACATCGAGGCGGAAAAGTGGGTGCCGGGATCGAAGGCCGGCGTGGCGCTGCGCACGGTGCCGGTGGCCAGGGCCGTGGTGGTCACGGAGACGAAACCAACGGTGAAAGGGAAGGGAACGCCAAAGGGAGGCGATGCCGTGGAGCAGGCGGCCGCGCCGGATTCAGGTGTGTTTCTCGCGCCCGATGATCTTGAGGAACTCTTTGCGCTGGTGCGCAAAGGCTCGAAACTCCGCATCGTGCGCTGACGAAGGGCCGACGCGAAGAACAAACGACTATGAAACAGGTGCTGGAATTTGAAAAACCACTGGTGAAGCTGCGCGACGAGATCGACGAACTGAAGAAGAAGCAGGTCGCGAAACCAAATGACAAGCTGGCCGGACAGATCGCGGACATGGAAAAACGCGCGCATTCGCTGCTGATGGACATACATTCCCGCCTCACCCCCTGGCAGCGCGTGCAAATTTCCCGTCACATCAACCGGCCATTCATGCTCGACTACGCGCGGCTGTGCTGCGACGATTTTGTGGAACTGCACGGCGACCGGCATGTGGGCGATGACAATGCGATGCCTGCCGGTTTTGCGACATGGGGAGAGCACCGAGTGGTGCTCATCGGCCACCAGAAAGGCCGCGACACCAAGGAGAATCTGCTGCGAAACTTCGGCAGCGCGCACCCGGAAGGCTACCGAAAGGCGCTGCGTCTGATGCGCATGGCGGAGAAGTTCTCACTGCCGATCGTGTCGCTGATCGACACACCCGGGGCATTCCCGGGAATCGGTGCGGAAGAGCGGAACATCGCGGAGGCCATCGCCTTCAATTTGCGGGAGATGATGCTGTTGCGCACGCCGGTGGTGGCGGTGGTGATAGGAGAAGGTGGTTCCGGCGGCGCGCTCGGCATCGGGATCGCCGATCGCGTCCTCATGATGGAAAACGCGTATTATTCGGTGATCAGTCCGGAAGGTTGCGCTGCGATCCTTTGGAAACACCGTGAGCATGCCCCTGAGGCGGCGCAGGCGCTGAAGCTTAGCGCGCAGGACCTGAAGCGGCTGGGAATCATCGACGGCATCATCCCGGAGCCTGCCGGAGGTGCGCATCACGATCATGCGGCTGCGGCTGCGGCACTGAAGGCGGCTGTGAGCAAGGCGTTGGCGGAACTCGTGCCACTTGGCGCGGACCAGCTTCTCGGCAGGCGCTACGAGAATTTCCGCAAGATGGGAGAGGTGGCGCATTGACGCGGCGGGCAGGGCGAGGCAGGGGCGGTGCCAACATTTGCGTGGCCGCGCTGGAATTGTCCGCCAATGCCCCTATCATCGCCTCGAACACCAATGCAGCCATGAACACCCGATTCGTCTCTCACCTGCTGGCAGCCGGCCTGCTGGCCGGAATGATCCCCGCTTCAAGTCACGGCGACCAAAAGCGCAACAAGACGAAAATCGATCCTGTCGAGGAAGTGCGCCGGCCCATTATCCCGGAGGATCTCGTCGGCGACGAGCATGTGCGCGAGGAATTTGGCGTCAACGAGTTCACCACGCCGTCCATCCGGAAGCTGTTCGAAATGCTGGATGCCCTCGGGACGCTTTCGTATGAGAAGCTGCATCGCAAGATATCGGATCAACCGCCGTCAGATCGCGTGCAGATTTCGCTGGGCCTGGGGGCGCTGATCGCGGACGGTTTTCTGGTGGTTCAGTGCGAGAAGGTGGAGGCGATGGACGATGTGGGACGCGCGCTGCTGAAGTACGCGAAGTCGCTCGGAGCCGGGGCGCGGATGAACAAGCATACGCAGAGTCTCTTTGACCACAGCGTGAAGGGAAACTGGAAGCAACTGCGCACGGAGTTGGCGCTGACCCAGGCAGACGTAGAAGGCGAAATGGTGACCCTTCGCGACGTCGATATTGCGCACCTCGTGAGCCTGGGCGGCTGGTTGCGCGCCTTTCAGATCGCGACGCAGTCGGTGACGGACACCTACCAGCCGGAGAAATCACGCCAACTGGGACGCCGTGACATCGTGGAATACTACCTGATGAGCGTCGAGTCCCTTCACCCGGATTTGCAGAAACTCCCGCCCATCAAGAAACTGCGCAAAGGCCTGGAGGAACTGCTGCCAATGGTCGATGTGCCTGAGGGCAAAGTGCTGACCATGGAGGAAGTCAAGGCGCTCAGGGGGAAGGCGGATCAACTGGCGCGAATAGTCACGGGGCATTCCGCTGACTGACAAACAGCCTTATAGATCTCACTGTATGATGGCGAAGTTGTCTTCCGAACAGAAAAAGCAGGTCGAGGCATGGGCCGCCGGCGGTGCGACCTTGAACGACATTCAGAGCCGGCTGAAATCTGAATTCGGCATCACGCTCACCTATTTGGACGCACGTATGTTGCTCATCGATCTTGGTGTGAAACTTATCGAGAAGCCTCGCCCGGTGGAGAAGGCTGCCGAGGTTCTTGCTCCCAGTCAGGAGCGGGAAAGTGCTCCTGACGTCGGCCTTGGCGGCGGCGGGCGGGTCTCTGTCTCGGCTGACGAGGTCGCCATACCCGGCGCGATGGTGAGCGGCAAAGCCGTGTTTAGTGATGGGAAAACGGTTGCTTGGTTCGTGGACGGCAACGGGCGTCTCGGTCTGAACGCGCCTGAGCCAGGCTACCGTCCGCCACCGGACGACATACCGGTGTTCGAGCAACAACTCGACGCCTTGCTGGCGAGAATGTGAACGTTTGGGGCAACTGCCACCAACGTCAAATGCCGAAGCCCGTATTCGTCCCCAGGGGGCGGCTGATGGCTATGCGCGGTTTTTGGGCCGCAACGAAGTCGCTCCGTTCGTTTGACGGTGCACTCAATCCTCCAGACACGGGCTGGGGGTCGTCTGCCAGAACCAGAATTTCGTCCTTGAAAGTAAGGAATCGGGCTGCCCGCAGACACTCCGAGTCGGTCAATCCAGGGACGCTGACGCGGACGGTGGAAATGTCTGCCATGTCCCTCTCAATGCGCCCTGTCAGTCGCTCAATGGTACGCTTTACATTGCCAGGGATGACTGCGTACTGGCCCGAAGCGTTGGCCAGGGCGGCTGCTTCGACCAAGCGACGGGCGTTTGTTTTGTCGTGGGAATCAATGATGGAGCGGAGCACCAAAGGGGCCTTTTGGTAGTCAGTAGGAGCTTGGCCCGTCACCAGATAATCGTGCAACTGGCCGATTCCGAAGAGGCCGAAGACGAAGGTGAATAGGAATGACCAGAACTTGAATGACACGGGAAGGGTGTGACCGGAGTCACGGTTGTCGGTAGTTTAGAACAAAGTTATGGAAATTACAACAAATATCCTAAAAACGGTACATTTTGTGCCAGTTCCGACCTCATTGTTTACAACTGTTGATCTTTGACCGTGGCAAACCCATCCCCCTGACTCGGGAGGGTTTACTTGGAACGACTACTCGTCGGCCACTGCTCGTTGGAGTTCTCGGACGATTTCCTTCACCTCATGGGCGTTGCGAATGTCCTTGAATTGTACCTCCACGCCCGCAGTACCTGCTGACGAGAAATCTAGGCTGCCCACGCCCAGCAAGCCCGTCAACCAGGCCTCGTGAACGTCAATCGCCCGGATGTCGCAGATACGCACCTCCTTGGAACTCCGTCCGATGACTCCCCACACCACCTCCACGCGCTCGTTTGTCACATAGTAGTCGCGAGAGAACCGGGCGACAGCTGTACATGCGAGCGTAAGACATGCCAGACCGGCCCCGCTCAGGAAATAGCGCCAGCCGAACTGGAAGCCCAGCCCAGACGCGATTCCGAGCAAAAAAAACAGGGTAAACGGCTTCGTGAAAGCCCACCAAGAGGGATGTCCATGATAGTGGATGCGCTCTCCACTGGCGGTGTAGCCTGACTCGTCCATGTCATCCAGGGAGGGTTCGCTTCCAGACGTCTCGGGTTCCTGGTCATCGGACGCAGGGCCATCGGCCCTTAGTTCCCGATAGTACGGGCGGTCGATCCTTGTGTTTGAGCCACCCGAGCGGGGCGGATGCATGCCGTCAATCAACTCGCCCACCTTATGGCTGCTCCCCGTCCTCACATCGAAGCAAAAATCACCCCTCGCCACTGATCCGCGTTCTACGAGCAAATACAGGTCCTCCCTAGAGAGCAGCATCTCAAAGGTCGGATTGTTCTGAATTCGGAAGCGGGCGGACATGACACGGCGAAGGGATGACTGATTTCAGTAGAACAGAATCACCTGGGCATGGCAATCCTGTCGAACCGCATTTTGCGCCGCCCACGCAAAATGGAGCCTTTTTGCCAGCCAATCTCTCACTGGAGGTCAAGGGACTGGGGGCGAAGCGACCTCAGGCTCGGGCTACCGACACCGGCGATTTCTCATGCCATGCCTTGAACACACGCGAGAAGTGCGCGGCGGATTTGTAGCCGAGTTCGCTCGCCACGGACTTCACCTGCGCGCCGGGTTCGCGGAGAAGGATCACGGATTGGGACATCTTCAGGCGCGTGAGGCAGGTAAGGGGAGTCTCTTCGTCGTAGCGGCGGAACAATCGCGTGAAGTAGGCGGCCGAGACGTGACAGTGCTTCGCCGCTTCCTCGATGCTCGCGAGCACGGGATAGTTTCGCAGCAGATGACCGCGGCAGCGGAGATAGGTCGCATACGCTGGATCAAGATTCGTCACGGCGGGCTGGCGACCATCGGCACATAAAACGAGCGCGTGTTCCAGCGCCGCCGTCGCGCAACGCAGCCCAAGCGAGCCAGCGCGCAGTGCGTGATCGATCGCCTCTTCGAGCAGCGCCACAATCCGGCCGCCATCGAGCAAGCGAATCACCGTGCCGGGTGCGAGTGACAGCTCCTTCAGCAGTCGTGCGGCGCGTTTGCCGGTGAAGTTGAAAAAGTACTTTACCATCGGCTCGTCAGGATCGGATCGGATGACATGCGACGTCGCGGGATCGAAGAAGAACGCATGTCCCGTGCCGAGCGGATGACTCTTGCCACCCAGCACCACGCTGCCCTTGCCTCGTGCGACGAACTCGAACGCCAGAAACGGAAACCGCTCGCGCTCGATCACGAAATCCCCCGCGCACCATTCGCAGCCGCCGCCAACGAGGCACAGTTCATCTGTATTGCGACGCTCCTTCCAGTCCGGCAAAAAGAAGCGCCGCGTGCGCAGCACCTGCTTCGAGAAATAGTCGGCTTGTTGGGTGGTGCTCATGGCCCGAGGTCAGGAATCGTCATGCAGGCGGCAAAGATGCGCAATGGAAGGTGTTTGATTGTTTTCGCCCGCCCGCCACGATGATCTCCCGACCATGAAACCGACCAACCGCACGATTTATCTCGTCGCCAGTGGCGACCTGCGCCTTGCCGCCAATCAAACTTGCTGGGCTGCTCAGGCGGCGATGGAGACCGCACTCGGTGCGGCGCTGAAGGCCGAGGGTTTCACCGTCAAACGCGCGCATCCGTTCGACAAAACGAAGAAGCACGGCTTCATCGACTCGCAAAAGATGGGCATCGAGGTCTTCCGCGGCATCGACCCCGACGCACCGCTCATCGTGGCCGAGGCGGTGTGGCAATATTCGCATCACGTGCTAGCCGGATTGACGACGCATCGCGGGCCGATCCTGACGGTGGCGAATTGGAGCGGCCAGTGGCCGGGTCTCGTGGGCCTGCTAAATTTGAATGCCTCGCTCACAAAGGCGGGGGTGCGCTACTCGACGCTGTGGAGCGAGGATTTCAAAGACAGCTTCTTCAAGAACGGCCTGCGCGAGTGGTTGCAGACCGGCGCCGTGACGCATGATCAAAGCCATGTGCGTGATTTGTCGCTGCTGAAGCTGCCCGATGACGATCTGCGCGTCGGTCGCGATTTCTCCCGTCGATTCCAACGCGAGAAGGCGATCATCGGCGTCTTCGATGAAGGCTGCATGGGCATGTTCAATGCCATCGTGCCGGATCATCTTCTGCATCCGACGGGCGTCTTCAAAGAGCGCCTCAGCCAGTCCACTCTCTTCGCCGCGATGCAAAACGTGAACGATGCCGATGCGGCGGCGGTGTATGGGTGGCTGAAGAAGAAAGGGCTGCGATTTGTCTTCGGCACGAACGACGCAACTGACCTCACCGAGAGTCAGGTGCTGCTCCAGTGCAAAATGTATGTGGCCGCTGTGCGGCTCGCCGATGAGTTCGGCTGCGCGGCGATCGGCATCCAGTATCAGCAAGGTCTCAAAGACCTCACACCCGCGAGCGATCTCGTCGAAGGCATGTTGAACAACTCGGATCGCCCGCCGGTGAAGTCAGCCGATGGAAAGCGTGTGCTCTTCGAGGGCGAAGCAGTGCCGCATTTCAATGAGGTGGATGAATGCGCAGGGCTCGATGGCCTGGTGACGTATCGCCTGTGGCGCGAACTCGGCTTTTCGCCGGAGAATACGCTTCACGATCTGCGCTGGGGCGCTGGCTACAAAGGCGACTACGTCTGGGTGCTCCTTATCAGTGGTGCCGCTCCGCCCGCGCACTTCATCGGTGGATGGAAAGGCGCGAGCAGCGAGCGACAGCCCGCGATGTATTTCCGACTCGGCGGCGGCACACTGAAGGGCGTCAGCAAGCCAGGCCACATCGTGTGGAGTCGCGTCTTTGTGATGAACGACGAATTGCACTGCGACATCGGCGTCGCGGAAGTCGTGAAGCTGCCAGACGAAGAAACAAATCGCCGCTGGAAGGAGACCACGCCGCAATGGCCGATCATGCACGCGGTGATGAAAGGTGTGTCGCGCGATCAAATGATGGCTCGCCACAAGAGTAATCACATCCAGGTCGTGTATGCACCGAATGAAAAACAAGCGCACCGCGCCGCTCGCATCAAAGCTGCCGCGATGAGCGGCCTCGGGCTGCAGGTGCATCTGTGTGGTGACGTGAAGCTTGCCTGATTCCATTCCATGATCCCATCCCCACTCACCGGCATCGTTCCGCCTCTCGTCACGCCATTGTCTGATCGCGACACGCTTGATGTCGCCGGTCTTGAGCGATTGGTCGAGCGACTCATCAATGGTGGCGTCAGCGGCCTGTTCATCATCGGAACGACAGGCGAAGGACCGAGCCTGAGCTATCGGCTGCGTCGCGAGCTAATCGATCACACGTGCAAGTTTGCGAAGGGCAGGGTGCCGGTGCTCGTTGGCATCACGGACACGGCGTTTGTCGAGTCGGTGAACATCGCCAAGCACGCAGCCGATGCCGGGGCGGACGCGCTGGTTGCTGCGCCGCCATATTATTTGCCGGAAGGTCAGCCGGAGCTGCTCGAATACATCCATCACCTGCTGCCTGAGCTGCCGCTGCCGTTTTATCTCTACAACATGCCGTCGCTGACCAAGGTCAGCTTTGAGGTCGATACCGTGCACGCGCTTCTCGACGATCCGCGCATCCACGGCATCAAAGACAGCTCGGGCAACATGACGTATTTCCATCGTCTCTGCCGGCAGCTCGTGGATCGCCCAGACTGGACCGTGCTCATGGGGCCGGAGGAGCTGCTGCTCGATGCCGTGCTCGCCGGTGGTCACGGCGGCGTGAATGGCGGCGCGAATCTGTTTCCGCAGCTCTATGTCGCACTGCATCGCGCGGCACAAAGCGGTGATATGGCCCGCGCTCGTGCGCTTCACGCGCTGGTGATGGATGTGTCCACGAACCTCTATCAAGTGGGCCGTCACTCGTCGGCAATCATCAAAGGACTCAAGTGCGCGCTCTCGATCGAAGGCGTGTGCGACGACTTCATGGCCGAGCCGTTCCATCGCTTCCGCGACGAGCAACGCCGCCGCATCGAACAGGTGCTCGCCGAATTGAAGGAGAAGATCGCGGCAGCCGTTCAGTGAATTCCACCCGCCAAAATCATGCGTTCCCGTTTTCTGTCCTTCCTCTGCGTTTTGTCATCGCTGCCCGCCTGCGCTGAACCGCTCCAGCGCCTGCAATACAACAACCCGGGCCTCGTCGTCGATCTCGGCGTTGGCTTGTGGGCGTGGCCGCTGCCGATGGACTTCGATGGCGATGGTGATCTCGACCTCGTCGTGAGCTGCCCGGACAAGCCTTACAACGGCACCTACTTCTTTGAGAACGCGAGTCCGAAGGGCACGAAGATGCCAGTCTTCAAACCGGGCAAACGCATTAGCAAGGGCATGACCAATGCGCGCATCAGCTATGTGAATGGCAAGCCGATCGTCATGACGCCAGGTGTGACGTATCCCGACTTCAAGAACACGGGCTTCGACAAAGGTGTGAAGTTGGCGATCTCGGCAACGGCTTTCCATCCGAACAAACTGCGCGCGAACGAATGGCACTTCGCTGACTTCGACGGCGATGGAGTGCAAGACCTCATCATCGGCGCGGAAGACTGGACGAACTACGGCTGGGACAACAACTACGATGAGAACGGCCACTGGACTGCCGACCTGCTGCGGGGTTTCGTTTACTTCCTGAAGAACACGGGCACGCTGGAGAAGCCGGCCTTCGACAAGCCGAAGACGCTGGCCGCGGCCGGCACACAGATTGATGGCTTCGGCATGCCTTCGCCATGTCTCGCAGACTACGATGGCGATGGCGATCTCGATTTGATCACCGGTGAGTTCATTGATGGCTTCACCTTCTACAAGAACGAAGGCACGAAGGAGAAATACAAGTTCGCGCGCGGTGTGCGCTTGCAGCACGACGGCAAGTTCATCCACATGGACCTGGAGATGATCACACCCACCTCGATTGATTGGGATGGTGACGGCGATGTCGATCTGATTTGCGGCGATGAAGACGGTCGCGTGGCGCTGATCGAGAACACAGGCAAGCTCGTCGATGGCGTTCCGCAGATTTTGCCGCCAGTGTATTTCCAGCAAGAGGCTGAAGACGTGAAGGTGGGTGCGTTGTGCTCACCTGCGGGCATTGATTGGGATGGCGACGGCGATGATGACATTGTCACCGGCAGCAGCGCTGGTTACATCACTTTCATCGAGAACCTCAGTGGGCCGAAGGTCGCATCACCGAAGTGGGCCGCACCGAGGCATCTTGAAGCCGATGGTAAAGCGATCCGCGTCATGGCTGGACCCAACGGCAGCATTCAAGGTCCCGCTGAGTGCAAGTGGGGCTACACTACGGTGAGCGTCGCTGACTGGGATGGCGATGGCTTGCCCGACATCATGTGCAACTCGATCTGGGGCAAGGTTCACTGGTATCGCAATGTCGGCACACGCACCGCACCGAAGCTGGCCGCTGCGCAGCCGATCGAGGTCGAATGGAATGGCAAGCAGCCTGAACTCGCGTGGGGCTGGATGAAGCCGGAGGGCAATGCCTTGCTCACTCAGTGGCGCACCACGCCGGTGATCGTGGACTTCGATGGCGATGGCAAACTCGACCTCGTCATGCTCGATCACGAAGGCTACCTGGCCTTCTTCAAGCGCACGACTGATAGCAAGCTCAGCACTCCGCAGCGCGTGCTCGCCAGTGAAAAGGGAGAAGCGCTGAAGTTCAGCGGCGGTCCCGCAGGCAAGTCCGGTCGTCGCAAGCTCACGCTCTTCGACTGGAATGGCGACGGCAAACTCGACATCCTAATCAACAGCCAGAACGCCGAACTGTGGCAGCAGGTCGAGCAACGTAATGGCAAGTGGCTCTTCAAGAACGTCGGTAACCTCAGCGAGACCAATCTCGCTGGCCACGACACGTCACCTACTACCGTGGACTTCGACGGCGATGGCGTGCGCGACTTGCTGCTCGGTGCGGAAGACGGGCGCTTCTACACGCTCAAGAATCCGCGCTCGAAGTAACTCACCTCTCACACTCATGAAAACGCTTCTCCTTTCCTGCCTTGCACTTGTGCCTGTGATCGCTTCGGCCGCCGATCCCGCGCTTCTCAAAACCGAATACATCTACGACACGGGACCTTATCCCTCGATCCATGCGACGACGATCGTCGAGACGCCAACGGGTCTTGTTTCAGCATGGTTCGGCGGCACGGCGGAGAAAAACCCGGATGTGTGCATCTGGGTCTCCCGGCTTGTGGATGGCAAGTGGACCGAGAGTATCGAGACCGCCAACGGCGTGCAGCCGGACGGCACGAGGCATCCGACGTGGAACCCCGTGCTGTTTCAGCCGAAGGACGCACCGCTCATGCTCTTCTACAAGGTGGGTCCTTCGCCCAGCACTTGGTGGGGAGAGCTGAAGACGAGCGCCGACGGCGGCAAGTCGTGGTCGGCAGCACAGAAGCTGCCCAAAGGCATCTTCGGCCCGATCAAGAACAAGCCCGTTCAACTCGCGAATGGCGACATTCTCTGCCCCACGAGCAACGAGACCGACACGAAGCCCAGCGCCTGGGCCATCTACTTCGAGCGCACCGCCGATCTCGGCAAAACATGGACTCGCACCGAGCTGCTGCACGACGGCCTGAAGATCAGCGCCATTCAGCCGAGCCTTCTCTTCCTCGGCGGCGACAAGCTGCAAGCCGTGGGCCGTACGAAGCAGAGCAAAGTCTTCCAAATCACCTCTGAGGATGGAGGCAAGACCTGGGGTGAGATTGCGCTCACCGACCTGCCGAATCCGAATTCCGGCATCGACGCTGTGACGCTCGCCGATAGTCGCCATCTGCTGATCTACAACCACACCACCAAAGGTCGCAGCCCGCTGAATCTCGCCGTAAGTAAGGACGGCAAAACCTGGGAAGCCGCGCTGATCTTTGAAGACGAGCCGAAGAAAGAGTTCAGCTATCCGGCCATCATTCAGACCAAGGACGGCCTCGTTCACATCACCTACACCTGGCAGCGAAAGAAGGCGAAGCACGTCGTGCTCGATCCCGCCAAGCTCACCGCGAAGCCCATCGTGAACGGCCAATGGCCGCAGTGAGGTTTTGTTCTCATCGAATCCAAACCCTTCCAACTCAGTCGAGAGCCCTCGAATCCACCACGATGCCTGGAACCCTGCTCACGGTCTTTTTCGTCGCCACATGCTCGCTCGCTTTGGCCGATGCGAATCTCGAAATCCTCAAGCCAGGCTCGCTGGCAGCAGCGAATCCGACGTTGAGTGTGGCGTCGCGGGGGAATGTGATCATTTACAGGGAGACTGGCTGCTACGGCGGCTTGCCGGCGAATCATGGGCGGCGGCAGTGGTACGAATAGATGGTTGCGGGACCTTGTTTCAGTTCGCGGCTGGTTGTGCACTTTGTCCAAGGCTTCGACCTCACCGGACTCGACGGTCTGATCCCGGGTCGCTACAGCGGACGACGTTGCATTGTGCTCGAGGAGCAGCCTGCCGAGCCTGAACCAAATCAAGCCAAAGGCTGCAAGCCCCGGTCCGCTGACAGGCCAGGAGGCCCATTCTTCGGGGCCTGACTGCCGAGGCACCATGCGGCACATCGTGGCGGGAGAGCGCTACGGTTTCACGCCGGCTTCTTTGAACAGCGCACGCAGCGAGGGGCCATCGGTGTAGTGAAAGTCGGCAATCTTCCACACGCCGTCCTGCTGGATGAGATCGACTTTCGTGGATTTCTTGTCGTCGTAGTTCATGAAGGTGACAAGGACGGTGGTCATGCCCTTGGCAGTCACGGGTTTGTTGACGACGAGCTTCTTGATCTCGAGGTCCTGGGAACCGTAAAGCGGGGCGAAGTCGAGTACGCCCGGCTCGTTGTTCTTCCGCGATGTTGCGACGTCCTTTTCAATGAGGGAAGCCAGTTCCTTGGTGAAATAGTGATCAAGCAGCTTGCGACTCATGTGCTCGCCGAAGGGATCGGCGCCATTTTTCTCGGACTGGTAGAGTTCCGTAACCAGTGCATCCGCCGAAGGAGCCGGCTTGTCAGCGGCGTGAACGGTCAAAACCAGGAGAAGGAACAATGTGGAAAGTGGGTGAGCGCGCATGGCGGATGCTATGCCGCAAATTGCCGGATTGTCGAGCGCTGAGGACGCGAAGCGACAACGCACATGGGAGGGCGGCCAGGGACATGCCGCTACGAGGCGCCGGACTGGAGCACGTAGAGCGGGAGACGGCTGAGTGTCTGGCCGTCCACTTTCAGCTCGAAGTAATACTCACCGGCTTCCTTGAGTTCGAACCCGAGCAGATTCCAAATGTGCATGTTCGTCTGGGAGCGCTCGTTGGCGATCTGCACGTCGATCTTCTGAATCATCGGTTTCATGACCGGCCGCATGTCGGGATCACAGAAATGCACCTGGATGGTATGCTGGCCTTCCTCACCCAGGTCGAAGCGCAGGCGGATGGCGATGGCGCAGAGCGGATGCTTGCAGGGAAAACTAGAGGCGGCAATGGTGTCGAAAGAACCAAGCACATTGAGCTTGCCGCCCGACACAGTGGCAGCATCGCAGAGGGTGAAAATTTCCAGGTTCACTCCACTTTTTTTCTCGGCTTCTTGATGTCCTTGCCACCCGCCGGTTTCTGTGAGCCGCCTCCGCCGGCGGGGGCGGCAGCCGGTTTGGCGGCGGCTTGGTAGCTGTACCAGTTTAGCTGCGGCACATCTGCCAGCTCGACCCACTTCATCTCGCCGAGGGTCTTCCAGCGCAGTTCGACGATGACGTATGATGCCACTGTCTCCCAACTGATCCGCTTGGCTAGGTCCGAGGCCAGGGGCGTGCCCTTCGGCACGAAAACGAAGCCTACGTAGGAAGGATACGGCGGTTGGATTTCGAAGCAGTCCTTGGATTCGAGATCGGGCACGTCATCATCGAAATAGTGCGTGCGACGGATGCCGACGTGGAATTGGGCGGGCATGTCATGGTATCCACTGAGGAACTGCTTGAGCAGATCGTCGCGGAACTCCACGAACGCCAGCCAGTCCACCTTGAAGACAGTGCCTTCTTTTTGCAGCATGACGGGGATGGGATACTGCCAGAGCTTGCTAGCCACGCTGAAGACGCAATGGGCGCCGCCGCCTGTCTCGGGCGTGGGGTCGTAGCGCAGGAACTGCACCTCATCCACGGCGATGGCACCGGGATCGGTCTTGGCGTAGTAGCGCTCCATCAGCGGCTGTATGGCTGCCGCCCCGAGCGTGTGCGGAAGGCGTTCTTTCAGACTCTTCGCCGCGAAGAAGGACTTCAAGGCAGCGGCGGCCGGTGCGGCTTCTGGCTTCATTTCCTGGAGACCGCCGATCGTCTCGATGGGAGGCGTGGACAGCGGCTCGGAAGACGTGGGCACCGCAGTGATGGCGGGAGCCGACGGTTCAACAGCGGGCGGCGGGAACGGCGATGGTTGAGATCTGCTGGGCGCGCGCATTAACGCGGCATCGGTTCCGTCGTCTTCCACGATGGTGGCCCGCGGCACCGCCGGCATCACCACGGTGCCGGGTGATGTGCCAGGTTTCACTTCGGCGGGAGGCTCGTCGCTGCCCGGCGGCTTAGACGGCGAAAAACCCGGTGGCACCGACTGGCGCCCCTGTCCTGCCGCAGGCGGATTCAAGGGACCACCAGAACCCGCAGACATTTTCACGGCAGGCGTTTCCTCGGTGGCGGGCTTCTCCTGAGCATTCTTGTCGCGCGGATCAAAGACTTGCGGGCTTTTCCCGCCGCTTGGTTCCTCAGACTTCGGAACCTGGGCCGTTGATGCCTGGGTCGCGCTTGACGCGGATTTTTCGGTATCGGCAGACGGTTCGGGGGCGATCTCTTTCTTCGAGTGGAAATAGCGCGCCGCCAGCTCTTTCAACGGCTCCTGAAACATCCAGCAGGCGACGCCCAGGCCGCCGATCAACAACACTGCGGCCAGCGCCGCGACGAGCCGGCCACCGCGCTTCCGCTTGCCACCGAGCTGAAAATCTGCCGCCGGTTTCGGCCTCGCGACGGATGCTGGCATCGCTGGCCTCTCTCCGACGGGATCCAGCGTCGGCGGCTTCGCCTCGCCATGGGAATGGAGCACCTGCGGCTCGCTGGAGGACCCACGCAGAATTGTCGCCATCGGATCCTCGGGATCGCGCGTCGGCATCGTCGGAAGCGGCGGCTGCGAGGAACCGGGCAGCGTCCACTGCGGTCCACCCGTGCTACCTCCTGGGCCGGCTCCAGATGCCGGCAGGGAAACCGAACCCGGCTGGTTGAGCAAACTCGCCCCCAGCGAAGGTGGTGACTGGCCCGGCGGCCGGCGGGGCGGGAGCTGCGCGGGCAAATGGGGAGTAGCCTCCGGCACATGCGCAACGACAGGAGGTGGCGCGGCAGGCAGCTGAGTCGCGGGGGGCAGAAGCGACGGTGAATTCCAACCGCCGGCACCGGATTCCATTGCCGGCACCTGCCTCTCGACGGGCGGCGGAATCGTCGCCACCGGCATTTGCGGCGGAAAAGGCGGCATCGTTGGTGGAGCCATCGCCGGCATGGGTGGGACCTGCAGCGCCTCCTGCCTGGATGCTGGTGCCGGAGGCGAAGTAACGGTGGCTCCGCATCGTGGACACGGACCGCTCACACCCGCAAGCTGCACGGGCACCGTGAGCGGTGCCTGACAGGCGGTGCATTGAAAATGAAGAACGTCTTGGCTCATGTCTCGGTGCGTGCGGGGGGACGGTCACAGGCCCGTCGTGAAGAACGACGGGAAAAAATATGCTTGATGGGTGCCGGCTGCAACGACTGCCAGAAGATGACGACTGCATAGTTCGGGCTGCGGCGAAAAAGTCAACGCGGAATCCCGCCGGGAGGGCAGAGCATGCGCACGAATGGTCAAGCGAGGGAGTCTCCCACGGATTCACGAAGGTCCGCTGATCGCTTCGATCGTGCGATTTGTGGGCCTTCGTGGATGGATGGGAAGATTCGTAACGTCCGTGTTTTCAGTGTCATTTCGTGCGCAAACCCTGGCGCGAGGGTTGCATTCCGGCGCATTCTCGCCGATGGACGATGCCCCTTTTGCCCGGCGGGCGCGAGGGCATCACAGAAATCTCTCCATGAACATCCTGGTCACAGGTGGCGCCGGCTTCATCGGCTCCCACACGGTAGAGCGTCTGCTCCGCGACGGAGCGGGTCGCGTCTTCATTCTCGACAGTTTCAACGACTACTACGATCCCGCCATCAAGCGGGTGAATGCCAGCGGCTTCGCCGATCGCGTGACCGTGCACGAGGGCGACATCACCGACCGCACCTGGGTGGACCGTGTCTTTGACGAAGGCCGCTTTGACGCCGTCATCCACCTCGCCGCGCGCGCCGGCGTGCGCCCTTCCATTCTCGACCCCGAGTTGTACATCGACACGAACATCAAGGGCACCTTTCATCTTCTTGAAGCCTGCAAGCGCACTGGTTGCCACCGCTTCGTATTTGCCAGCAGTTCGTCGGTTTACGGCGTGAACAAGAAGGTGCCCTTCGCCGAGGAGGACCCTATCCTGCAGACCATCAGTCCGTACGCGATGACCAAGATGGCCGGCGAGCAAATGTGCTCGAACTACGCCCACCTCGACGCCATCCGCTGCGTCTGCCTGCGCTTCTTCACTGTGTATGGCCCGCGCCAGCGCCCTGACCTTGCCATCTCCAAATTTACGCGCCTCATCCACGAGGACCAGCCCATCGACCGCTACGGCAAGGGCGACACCGCGCGCGACTACACGTTCATCAGCGACATCGTGGACGGCATCATCGGTGCGCTCGACTACACCGCGCGTGGCGACGTGCCGGCATGTGACATCTTCAACCTCGGCGGCTCGCAGACCGTGAAGCTCAACGATCTCATCGCCGCCATCGAAAAGGCCATCGGCAAAAAAGCTGCGATCAACGAGATGCCCGAGCAGCCCGGCGATGTGCCGCTGACCTCCGCCGACGTGAGCAAGGCTGCGCGCCTGCTGAACTTCAAGCCCACGACCCATATTGACACTGGCATCCCTTCCTTCGTGGAGTGGTGGCTGGACATGCGGCGGCGCGGACTGCGGTGATGCGGCCGCGAGGTGGCGGGCTGCTCTTGGCCTGCGTGATCGTTCCGCCCCGCGCGGACGGCTTCTCGCCCACCTTCCGGCTGCTGTGCGGCGTCCGCCATTCGCCGTAGGCCCGAAGAAGGATACCCGTGCGGCCGGACCGCGTGCACGATGGGTGCCGCTGAAGCAAAACCGACATCCACCCTGTAGCCCCGTCCCATCCATGAAATCTCAGTTCCCCGTCTCGGCGCCCACCTCTGATTCGTTCAACTTGCGTCTTCGCTTCGAGGAGGCGCCCGCGCCGGGCGGCGGCCAGATGCCGGCTGAGCAGGAGCGCATTTTCGTGATACTGGCGCATCTGTTCCCCATCATTATCTGGCCGTGGAAGCGCAAGGCCAGCCCGCTCGTGGCCGCACACGGGCGTGAGGCGTTGAACTTCGCGATCACGATGGTCATCGCGGCATTCGCCATCAGCTTCGTGCTTGGTTTCGTCTGCGCATTGATTCTCGGCGCTCAGGTGGCGGCTGTGCTTACAAGCGCTTTCTCGGGACTGATCGGCATCTTCTGTTTTGTTTTCGTCATACTCGCGATCATGGGAGCGCAGCAGGGCAAACTGCCGCGCTACCCTTTCACCTGGCGCTTCATCCGGTGAAGCTTGCGGATGAGTCCCGCTTCAAGGAATCAGGAAAGCCGGCGGGACACCAGTCACCCGCTGACGAGGATCAGATCGCACTTTGTCGTCGCCGACGGCTTGTTGCTCGCTTGATGGGCCGCACATCGGCGTCACGCCGGTGGCTTTCGATGTCCATTGGGGGCTGAACAGGACTGCGGCTTGTGGTTCGGCGGTGCGTCCGCCGTACCGACAGCGACAAAAAAACACCGCATCCACCGGGAGGCGGATGCGGCGCGGTGAGTGGCCGTGTGTTCGGGCCGGGGTCCGGGCTTACTTGTTCTTCTTTTTGCCGCCCGCCTTGAATTCATCAAGCGTCAGGCTGCCATCCTTGTCCTTGTCCTTGGCCTCGAACATTTTGGTCATGGCCTCGGTCTTGTCAGCTTTGGCACCCTTCAGGAATTCCTCTTTGGTGAGCTTCCCGTCATTGTTGGCGTCCTTCTTCTTGAAGACCGCTTCCTGGTCGGGCTTGGCCTTGCCGGCTTCGGCGGGCTTCTTGGCGTCGTCGGCCGAGTAGCTGACGGCGGCGATGCCGAGGACAGCGACGAGTGTGATGATCGATTTCATAATACGGTGTGTGTGTTTCTTGTGGTTCTGTTTGAAGGCGCACTGCCGGAACACGTCCGGCTTCACGCTCGGAGTGGCATAAACGTGATGCCGCCCGCGCAGTTTCAGCATTTCGTTTTCTTTTTCATGCACCTGCCGGGCTGCCTTGATGGCGGACGCGCCGGCAGTGCAGGGCGGCGGATGCTGCGTCGCAGCGGGCGGCAGGCACTTTTCGCTGCTTCCATCTTTACTCCGAGCACGCCCCGCCCAGAGTCCGCGCCATGCTAGAACTAGTCGGCATCTCCCATCAGATCGCGCGCAAGAAGCAGGAGCCTCTTGTGATCCTCAACCAGGTGAGCTTCACCGCGCCAGCGGGCCACCTGATGGCCATCCTCGGGCCCACGCTCAGCGGCAAGACCACCCTCATGAACATCCTGGACGGACAGGTGAAACCCTCGCACGGCGCCATGGTCTGGCACGGCAAGGACATCGCCAGGAATCCCATCCACCCGAACGAGGTGGGCTTCGTGCCGCAGGCCGACGACGTGCTGCACGACGCGCTCACCGTGCAGGAGAACATCGTCAGCGCCGTGCTGCTGCGCGTGGCCGGGCTGCCGAAGCAGGAAGCCGTGGGCCGCGCGGCCCACCTCATGGTGGTGGCCGGGCTGGAGATGATCTCCGGCCAGCGCGCCGCCACGCTCTCCGTCGCGCAGCGCCGCCGGTTGAAGCTGGCCGTGGCCCTCGTAAGTAATCCCACAATGGTGCTTTGTGATGAATTCACCGACGGCCTCGACGCGAAGTCCGAGCGCGAACTCACCGCCTTGCTCCAGATGGTGGCCGGCGACAATCCGCGCCGCCTCGTGATCAATGCCACGCAGAACCTCTCGAACCTCGCCGCCTACAACACCGTAGTGCTGCTCAACGAAGGCAACGTTTGCTTCCACGGCCCCGCGCGCGCGCTGCCGCACTACTTCAGCGTCAAGCAGTTGGAGGAAATCTACTCGCGCATGGCCAAGCGGCCCGCTCACCGTTGGGGCGAGTCCTGGGACAAGCACCGCGACACCTACTACAACGCCTTCAAGATGGGCGGCGATACCGACGCGCTCGCGCCTGCTTCCGAGGATGATGAAAAGACATCGCCCGGGCGCACGCGCGAGTCTGAGGACTCCGGGGTGGATGCTGCTGATGCCGGCCTGCCACCGGGAAGTGGTGATCGTGCGCCGGCTGCTGCCGCGCTGCCAGCGTTTGGATCGCAATTGCAGCATTTGCTCAAGCGGCGCTGGACTGTCTTCCGCCGCACGCCTGCGGACTGGCTGGCCCATGCCTCCATGCTCGTCGGTTTCCCGCTTTTGGCCGTGCTGATGATGTGGCGCTCGAAAGGCCGCTTCATCCCCGGCGGGGAGGCGGCGCAGGTTGCGTATGCGACCTCGATGGCCGTCTTCCTCCAGGTGCTCCTCATCATCGCGATGGCTGCGCGGAATGGTGCGCGCGAGGTGGCCGGCGAGCGCGCTCTTTTCCTGCGCGAGAAGCTCGGCGGCCTGCGATCTTCCGCCTACGTGCTCGGGAAACTGCTCTATCTCGCTCCGCTCTGCATTGCACAAGGGGCGTGCATGGCGCTCCTCGCCGACATGCTGACCGGCGGGCTGCCCGGCAATGGCGGCGTGCGGCTCGGGCTTCTCGTGGCCGCGGCCATCGCGTTCACGCTCGTCTGCCTGGGCATCTCGGCCTGCTCGCGCTCGAGGCATGGTGCAGGCGTCGCAGCGCTGCTGCTCCTCCTGGCGCAGGTGCCGCTCTCCGGAGCGCTGCTGCCGCTGCCAGCGGTGTTCGAAACTGTCGTGCATCCGCTCGTCACCGCTCACGCCGCCTGGTCTGGCAGTCTCGATACACTGAATCCCAGTGATGTGATTACTGCCTTCGACAAGCTCAATGGCACCTGGCTGGTCTCGCCCTCGAAGGCGTTCGCCATCCTGGCCGTCCATGCCATCGTGGGGCTCGCCATGCTCGTCGCGGGTGTCGGCAGGCAGAAGGTTTGATGCCTCGGGCGGGCACGGCTAATCGCGCGCATACACATCAGGCTGCCCCGGCGGCGGATGTGCATTTCCGATAGTGCCCCGTGCGAAAAGGCCCTTCACGGCGGGCGTTCCTGTCGCTAGCATCTCCGACCACCATGAAACGCCTCGCCATCGCCGCAGCACTCCTGCTTTCGACCTTCATCCCTCATCTCTCATCGCAGGCAGCCGAGCCGCTTCGCATCTTCATCCGCTCGGGTCCGAAGTCCCACGCGCCTGGCTGCCACGATCATCCGGCCTTCCTGCGCGACTGGGTGCCGATGCTGAACGCGCGCGGTGCGAAGTGCACAGGCGGTGATGAGTTCCCCACGAAGGAACAGCTCGCGCAGACGGACGTGCTGATCATTCATCGCGATGGCGGCGGCAATTTGACGGCGGAACAAAAGGAGCTGCTCAACGACTACACGAAGCGCGGCGGCGGCATCGTGGTCATCCACGCAGGCTGCGTGGCGGACAAACCGGAAGGCAGCGACTACTACAAGAAGCTGATCGGCGGCTCGTGGCGCAGGCCCGACACGAAGTGGCTGGAAGCGCCGATGCATCTCTACTTCACCGACCGCGAGAACCCGGTCACGAAGGACATGTCGAACTTCATGATGGAGGACGAGATCTACTACGACATGGATGTGGATCCCGCCGTCCGCGTGCTCGCCGGAGCCTACACGCCGAAGCCGAAGGACACCGGCGGCAAGGGCAACAAGGAAGCGCAGGCCCGCGCCGCCGAAGCCGTGGCGAAGAAGAAGGGCGTGAACATTTACGACATCCAGCCGCAAATTTGGATGTGGGAGCCCGGTGCTTATCGCGCGTTCGTCTGCATCCCCGGCCACGTTTACGAGAACTTCAATCGCTCCAACTTCCGCGCCATGCTGCTGCGAGGCATCGCGTGGGCGGGCAAGCGCGAGAACGCGGACGAACTCTGCAAGCCCGAGGAACTCGGCGACGCGCTGCGCTATGTGGATGGCGGGCCGACGCGCCCGGAAAAGGCGGCGGAGAAGCTCGAAGTGCATCCCGAGTTCAATATCTCGCTCGTCGCTTCCGAGCCGCTGATCAACAAGCCGATGAACATCGACTGGGATGAAAAGGGTCGCCTCTGGGTGGTCGAGACACCCGAGTATCCGAATGGTCGTCGCGAACTGAACGTTGAGGCTTGGAAAGACAGCGGCTCGTGGACCAAGAAGCTCGATCGCGATCCGATCGACCGCATTTCGTGGCTCGAAGACACGAACGGCGACGGCGTGATGGACAAGAAGCACGTCTTTGCCGACAAGCTGGAACTCGCGACGAGCTTCGTGTTCTACAAGAACGGCGTCATCGTCTGCTCCGCGCCCGACATCTGGAACCTCCAGGACACCGACGGCGACGGCGTGTGCGACAAGCGCGAGAAGCTCTACACCGGTCTCGGCATCCGCGACACACACGCGGTGATCAACAACATGCGCTGGGGCATGGATGGCTGGATCTACGCAACGCATGGTTACAGCTCAGGCGAAGTGACCTCGCCCGATGGCTCGAAGAAGTTCGGCACCGACGGCAGCGGCGTCGTTCGCTTCAAGCCCGATGGCAGCGCCTTCGAGCAATACTCCTCACGCGGCGGCAACACCTGGGGCCTCGACATCACCTGGGACGGCCAGGTCTTCTTCACACAGCCCACCAGCGGCACCGTCTTCTTCCACGTCGTGCTGCCTGAGTATGTGCTGGCCAAAGGCAAGATCCCCGGCACGACCTCCTGGAAAGGCATGATGGAGCACCAGAAGAGCTACCCGCTCATGTCCTGGCCCGAGCAGGCGTATGTGCAAATCGATCTCGTGGGCGAATTCACCGCCGCCGCCGGCTGCGCCATCTATGAAGGCGGCGCGTGGCCAGCGAAATGGAACTACAGCTACTTCACCACCGAACCCACGCTCAACATCGTGCATCACGAGTTCGTCGAGAAAGACGGCGTGACCTACAAGTCGCACAAGGAAGCCGGGCGCGAAGAAACCGAGTTCATTCGCAGCAAAGACCTCTGGTTCCGTCCCATCGAGACACGCGTCGGCCCCGACGGCGCGCTGTATGTGATCGACTTCTACAACCAAGCCGTCATCCACAACGACACGCGTGGCCCGATTCACGGGCCTGCGAATGCGGCGGTGCGGCCTGATCGGGATCATTACTTTGGGCGCATCTGGAAGGTGAATCACAAGGAGGCGAAGAAGTTGGAGGTCGCCAAGCTCGACAAAACAAACCCTGCCGCTCTAAAAGAAGCCGCACAGTCAAACGCGAACGGTCCAACGCGCGAACTTGCGCTTCGCTTGTTGAATGAGGCAACGAACACGACCGGCAAAGCCGCTGCCGGACTTTCCATCGAAGGCAACATGCCTGATGTTGGAAGCACGGCGCTTCGTGCGTTCCAGAGTTCGATGGAACGAGGCGGTTTGAATGACTCCATTTTCATTCCGCACTTAATCGATGAGTTCGTTGCTGCTCGCGATGACTGGACTCGCTCTGCATTCATTGCTGGTGCAGAACAGCACGCGAGTCGGTTTATCGACGCTTGTTTGAAACACGATGCGCCGGCACGGCTTGAAGGTTTCGTGCAAACGTTGATTCCTTCAGTCAAGGAGAGCGGAGTAGAACATCTGATATCCGTATGCACGACCGCACCCGCCAAAGCCGATCCTTTGAAGATCATCATCCTCCAAGGCATCGCGCGTGAGTTGAACGACATCCCCGCGCTCACGCCGGAACTCACGGCGGCGTTGAAGAAACTTCTCGCCCAGCCCGCGCTCGCCCCGGCAGCCCTGCCGCTCGCAGTGAAGTGGGACAAGGGTGGCGCGCTGGCTGATGTGATCAAAACTCAGATCGCGAGTCTCAGCACAACACTTGGCAAGAAGGACGCACCATTGCCCGACCGCATCGGCGCGGCCAAGGCGCTGATTCAACTGGGTGGCGAGGCAGGCAAAGTTGGAGTCCAGGCTTTAGCCGACCCTTCGACCCCTGACGAACTCTCGCGCGAAATCATCGCCGTCCTGGACTCGACCGGCAACGCCGCTCCGCTGGTTGCCTCGCTGAGTCGGCTAAAGCCTGCACTCCAACAGACCGCTTTCGATGCCGTCCTCAAACGCCCCGAAGCCACTCAAGCGCTGCTCACTTCCATCGCGGATGGCAAGGTCGATCCGAAGCTCCTCGGCCCTGGCAATCTCGCGCGTCTCCGCACGCATCCGAACAAAGCCGTCGCCAAGCGCGCAGCCGCTATGATGGACAAGCTCAACCCGAACGCGAAGAAGCGCGCTGAGTTGATCGCGCAGTTCACGCCGATCGTGGAGCAGCCAGGCGATACCGTGAAAGGCAAGGCGCTCTTCACCGCCGCGTGCGCCGTTTGCCACAAGCTCGGCGACATCGGCAAGGACGTGGCCCCGCCGCTCACCGGCATGGGCGCTCATGGTCCTGCGGAACTCATCATCCATGTGCTCGATCCGAACCGTGAAGTCGATCCGAGCTTCTACTCTTGGAACATCACGAAGAACAACGGCGAAACTCTCGCTGGAGTGATCGCTTCCGAGAACAGTGCGGGCGTCACCTTGCGCAATCAGGCGGGTGACTTCGAAGTGAAGAAGTCCGACATCAAGGAGCGCGTCAACACGAAGATGTCTCTCATGCCCGAGGGTCTCGAAGGCCTCGGCGCGGAGAACATCCGCGACATCCTCGCCTTCATCGTCGGCGATGCCGCCAAGCACTTCCGCGTGATCCCGTTGACCGATGCCTTCACCGCCGACAGTCGCGACGGACTCTTCGCCAGCGCTGATCCGAAGGGCGGTCAGGTGAAGCTCGTGAAGTTCGGCAACGTCACCGTCGAAGGCATACCGTTCGCCGTCGTTGATTCAGCGAAGAGCAGCACCGGCGCGAACCTCATCGTGCTCAAAGGCGGCCCCGGACCTGATGTTCACGGGCAGTCGTTCCCCGCGAAAGTCGAGGTCGCGCTCAACGTCGAGACCAAGCGCCTCCAGCTTCTCAGCGGCATCAGCGGCTGGGGCTGGCCCTACGGTCAGGACAAAGCCACCGCCATGCTCGCGACCGTGGTCTATGCCAGCGGCGAGCGTGAAGTGTTTGATCTGAAGAACGGCATCGAGTTCGCCGACTACATCCGCCCCGTCGAAGTGCCGGGCTCGAAGTTTGTCGAAGACCTCTGCAACGGCGGTCAGGTGCGCCTCGTCACGCTGAAGCTCACGAAGAAAGGCATCGCGAAGTCCTTGATCCTCGAGAGCCCGAAGGACAATCGCACGACGCCTGTGGTTGTCGCGGTCACGGCTGACATCGAAGGCCGTGTAGAAGCGAAGGGCGAACCAGCGGCGGCACCTGCTCCTGGTCAAGCCAAGGGCAAAGGCAAAGGAAAGGGCAAGGGTAAAGCCGAGGCCGCGCAGAATGGTCCCGCCGCTCCTGACTCACCGAAGCAAGGCGCTGGTGGCGACGGCCCGCTCGCACCGACCACACCGGCGAATTGGGAAGCAGGCAAGACGAAGGTGCTCGTGATCGGCGGCGGTTCTTCTCACAACTTCGCGAAGTTCTTCGGCGACACCGACGTGGCCACGCTCAAGGGCGCGGGTTACACCGTTCACTACACCGAAGACCGTGACCAAGCCGCCGACCTCCTCGCCGAAGCCGACGTGGCCGTCATCAGCGTGAACCGCAAGTTCTTCGACACCGCCCGCTATCGCAAAGCCCTCATGGATCGTGTGAACGCCGGCAAAGGTGTCATCATGCTGCACCCAGGCACCTGGTATGGCTTCGCTGCCTGGCCGGAACTCAACGCCCAAGTCGTCGGCGGCGGTGCCCGCGGTCACGACAAGCTCGGCGATTTCAAAGTCAACGTCACCCGCCGCGATCACGCCATCATGGTCGGCGTGCCCGACAGCTTCGCCGTCACCGACGAACTGTATTATGTGAATGCCGAAGGCGTCCCCGAAGGCACCAACAAGATCGAAGTCCTGGCCGAGACGACTCCGAGCATCAAATACAACAAGCCTCACCCAAGCGTCTGGATCACCGATCATCCGAAGGCTCGCATCGTCGGCATCGCCCTTGGTCATGATGATCGCGTGCATGATCTCGCGCCCTTCAAAGCCATCCTCACCAACTCGGTGAAGTGGGTGGTAGGGAAGTGAAGCGGGCGGCGGAAGCTTACTTCGCCGCCACTTTTCCGCTGCCGACGGGCACGAAGTGTTCGATGTAGCCGATCATCATTTCGTCCTGGGTCTGCTGGCCCCAGCGCACGGTGGCTGTGGGATCCGGGTTCGCCGGATTGCCGGCGCTGTTGTCATACACGGCGGTGATCTTGAGGATGGTGCCGCGGGGCAGTGTGCGATACTGGCCGAGTGTGTAGCGGAGCTGCCAGTTGAAGTCGTAGCGCGGGATGTCGAGCAGAGTCTCGGTGGAGCCATCTGGTTTCACGACCTCGTATTTGAACGACTTCCCCCGAAGGTGCAGATGGGCGAGGAATCCCATGACATTCATGTCGAAGGGGATGGTGCGCGTTTCGACCTCGACGTGATTGGCGTCTCCGGGCGGGATGTTCAGCGCTCGGCGAGGCAGGCCGGTGGTCTGGACCATGTAGCGCGGCGGTGATTTGGCGAAGACCAGGCCCATGCGGAGCTGATCCTGCGTGGCCTTGCCCGAGGGTGTGTAGTGGATTTGAAAGCTGACCACGGATCCCGCCGGCAGCTTCCGCGCGAAGCCGTCGGGATAGATTTCCTTTGAGTTTCCCGGCACGTAGGCTGCCCAGTAGCCGCCAGCTCCTTCGTCGCGGTCCTTCACATGTTGAGTGCCTTTCGGGTGCACGCTGACAATGACGTGGTGCACCACCTTCCGGTCCGTGGGCATGATCTCATAGGCCTGCACCCACTTGTCCTCGGTGAGCGTGGTCTGGGTGTTCACCACCTGATAAGGCATCGTGCCCTCGGCCTTGATGTGGATGGGGCGCGGCAGTTGCACGATGTAATCCGGCTGCCCGATGCTCCAGCCGGAGGGCCACTGATGCGGGACGGGCGCGTCCTTCGGATCGCCCTCGGCACGCGGCGAGTCGAGCCAGGCGAGCAGGGCCGCCTTGTCCTTCTCGTCCAGGGAGCAGTCATTTGCCCACGGACTTTCCTTTTCACCTGGCTGTTTCGCGGCGAACCAAGGCGGCATCGCGCCGCGCGTGACCTGCTTCTTGATCATGCCGGCGTGTTCGATCACATCGGCATACGTTTCGAGACTGAATGGCGCGAGGCCTTCGGCTCGATGGCACTCGACGCAGTGGCCGGCGACGATGCGGCTGATCTCGCGATGCCAGGTCGGCGTGGCGGGCGCGGATGTGCTGGTCGTGGTTCGCAAATCCAACGCGCAGCCGGGAGCGGTGGTGGCCGTGACGACGGGTGCGGCGGAGCGCAGCACGGCATCGAGCGCCGGGCGCAGGTAAGACTCGGAGGGCGCGTCCTTGGCGTAGCCGAGACCGTACTGGTCATTGATGGCACCGCGATAGACGAGCGTGCGGGCGGCGTCGAGCACGAAGACTTCGGTCGTCGTCGTGGCGCCGAGTGCGGCGGCCAGCACACCGTCCACGTCATGCACGACGGCGGAGGTGAGCCCGGCGCCATTGATGAATTTGCTGATGTTTTCCGGCTTCTCGCCGGCCACGGGAGCGACGAGCAGGAAGCCGACATTCCGTGCGCCGTATTCCTTCTCGATGCGCGCGAGCTCCGGGGCGAGCTTCAGGCTGACAGGGCAGCTTGTGCCGAAGAGGGCGATGACCAGCGCCTTGTTCTTCTGGAAGTCACCGAGCTTCACGCCCGTGCCCATGGTGTCTGTCAGCGCGATGTCGGGAATCATGCGGCCCACACCTTGCTCGCTGCCTTTGAGCTGTTTCGGGCGCTCTTGCAGCGAGGCCGCCTGCTCCGGAGTGGCGGCGGGCGACTCGGCGGCGCCGTTGCGACGCTTCAGCCACTTCTCGGGAATCGTCGCGCCGATGACCTTGAGCGACTCCTCGAGCGTGACGGCACCGTCTTTGTTCAGATCAAGCCGGTCAAAGATCTCGCCGCTCGTGAGTTCCTCCGGAGAAAGGCGGGCATCCCCGTTTTTGTCGAGCGCACGGAAGATCACGCCCGTGCGGTTCTCACCCGCCGACGGAGCGGTCGTGTCCGGGGCGATCGCGCCCTTGAGCTTGCCGAGGGCATCGAGGGCCTCCTGTTTGGTGACCCTGCCGTCGTGATCAAGGTCGAGCTTGGGCAGCACCGGCGAGCCGTTGAGTTCATCACCGGAGAGCACGCCGTCCTTGTTCGCATCGAAGTGATCGAACCGCGCCTCAAGAGCGCCGAGACCGCGCCCCGACTGCTGCGTTAACGCGATGCCGCTGCTGACAAGACCAGTGGCGAGAATGACGAGGAGCCTGATGTTCATGGAGGGAAGAATTGGGGAAGTGCCGTGTCTAACGCGGGATGCGCAGACTGGTTACGCAGTAATTCATCGTGGTGAGCGAAGTGGGTGGGGACGGCTGGTGGCGGGCGGCAGGCACCGTGGATCTGCGGGGCCGGCGCGAGTGCTCAAATGTGAACGCCACGAGTGCCTGCCGCACGCCATGCCAAACCCTGCCAAGGGATGCGTGCGAGCCCCGGCCGAATCGAACAGCGTGGCGACCCCGCGTGATAGTCGTCCGGCGGCCGACGGTCCGATGCCGGAGCTGTTTGCCGCCGCATGTTGGGTTCACGTCCGGGCACGATTCGCGCCTACATCTGCCCGATGTTCAGCGCGAGCAGGGTCTCGATGAGGACGAGCACGTCGGCAGGCTTGCGCGCATCGACGGCGAGCACGGGGACGCGGAGCGAGAACATGTCCAGCAGCTCGCGGTATTCCTCGAGACCGGGGTCTGACTTCACGTCGGTGCGGGTGACGCCGATGACGAGCCGCTGATCCTTTATGACATCGGCGAAGGCGGTGGTGTAGGTCTTCACGTCGGCGAGAGGGTTGTTCCGGGCGTTGTCCATAAGCAGGATGAGGCCGCAGCCGCCTTTGGCGAGGATCTCCCACATGAAGTCGAACCTGTCCTGGCCCGGCGTGCCGTAGAGATGCACGCGGTCGCCATTGCGGAGGGTGATGCGGCCGTAGTCGAGCGCCACGGTGGTGTTCTCCTTGCGCTCGCGTGTCTCATCGCTGGCGCGCGCGTCCGTGACGATGGGCGCGATTTCGCTGAGGGAGCAGATGGCGGTGGTCTTCCCGGCGCCGACGGGGCCGGCAAAGATGATCTTGCGGTGGGTCATGTCACACGCTCAGCGTCCGAACTGCCACCACTTCTTCGCCGCATTGCCCTCGGCCGGGCTGCTCTCCTGGGGCGGAGATGCCAGGGGCGGCTCGGTCTTCTCGTCCGCCGACGGTGGCGCGGCAGGTGGCGGTGTCTCCGCAGGAGGAGGAGCCGGCGCGGCCGCCGGTGCGCCGTCTTCTCCGGAAACGTGACGCAGATTGGCGTCGATGCCCTGGATGTGCTGCACGAGCCAGGAGGTGAGCGTCTTGTACATGCGCGTGGCGATCTCGGAGGAGTCGCCACCGGCTTCGAGTTCGCTCCGGAAGCCCAGGAAGGCCTCGATGAACTGGGCGTGCGCCTGCTTGTTGCGCGCGGCCACCGGACACTTGAGGCGCTCCATGCAGTCCTCTTCCTTGCAGAAGTGCCACTCGGTGTAGTACTGGAGCAGGTTGACGATTTTCTTCATCGACTGCGCGGTCTGCCCGCTCTCGATGGCGTCGGCGAGATCGTTGATGATGTCGATGAGGTACTTGTGCTGGTTGTCGATGGCCCGGTTCCCGGTGCAAAGGGCATCGCTCCAGGCGACTTTCATGCTGCTCATGGCGGTGTGTGTGTGACGAACGGTTCTTGTGCGTGCGGCGCGCCTAGCGGACCGGACAGGGCCCGAGGATGCGGCGGTATTCTTGAATCTTCTTCTGCACTTCCAAGGCCACCATGCGTGTGAGCACAGGATCCTTCAGGCCGGACTCCTTCACGGCGTGCAGGTACTCGTGGTGATAGGCCTCCACCGTCAGCGCGGCGAGGCAACTGGTGGCGCGGAGGAAGGCCTGGATGAGACGCTCCGCGCTGGCTTCCTCGAAAATCTCGAACGCCTTGGCCACCAGCAGCGACTGGAGACGTCCGAACATGGACATCACATAGACATGCTCCACATGGTGCTGCACATGGACGAGGCCGACGAGCCAGTGCCATGTCCAGAAGCGGTCGTCGTAGTCGCCGGTGATGACGGACTCAAACCACTGGCGCAGCGTGCCTTCGCGCACGGCGCGGTCCTGGCCTAGATTGCGGAAGATGGCCGCCGTGTGCTCACAGGCGAAGAGCGTGTCGTAAAAGGCCGAGGCGATCTCCGCCGCGCACGGCACGAGGCTCTCCGCGGCGTGGCGCAGCACCTCGGCGTCGTCGTCAGAGAAGCCGGTGAGCGCCCGTGCCTTTTCGAGCACGGGTCGCCAGGGCGCGTCGGATGCTGTGCCGGGGGCCATGTGTCCTGGTCCGGGTGGTTGCGCGTTCGTGGTCCGGCCGCGGTGCGCGATGCGCAGGCGGCTTAGATGATGCGCGCGATCTCGTCCGCCGCGCGCTTCATGTCGAGAAAGACGAGGCCGAGCTTGGCCTTCGGCGTGGTGAGGGTGGTGAGCACGCCTTCGCGTCCGGCGGAGAGCATCACGACATTGCCTTTCTCGCCTTTGATGAAGACCTGGTCGAGGCCGCCACGCTCCAGCTCCTTCGCCGTTCGCTCGCCCATCGCGAGGAGTGCCGCTGACATGGCGGCCACGCGGTCCTCATCGAGGCCGGCGGGGAAGTTCGAGGCGATCATGAGTCCGTCGGTGGACACGACGGCGGATGCCTCAATGTCGCCGCTGGAGGACGAGAGGCCGTTGAGGATGGTCTTGAGTGCGTCGGCTTTGGATGCTGGCATGGCGTTGTTTCGGGATGAAATGGTTGAACGCTTGCCAGACTAACCGCACGTCGCTGCTGAATGCTGGCTGCGGATTGGCATTCAGTGCTTCAAAAATGCCCGAACTTTTTCTCCAGCAACCGCCCGCAGCGTTTCAAAACCAGGCCCGTGATGCGGCGGTAAGTGCAGCGCTCACGGGCATAAGCCACGAGGAAGAAGCGGCGGTCGAGACGCGGAAAGTAGCGCACCACCGCCAGCCCGCCGTTGGTGCCGAGCAGCGTCATCTCATCCACGCCCGAGACGATGCCGGCGTGCTGCGCGCGCTCCGCCACGTATTCGAAGACGGCGCCGATGGCCGCCATGATGTCGCCATTGGGCAGCCGGCTCGCCTCGGCGATGACCAGGCCGTCTGAGGAGGCTATGGTCAGCCCGTCGAGCCGGCCGAGGGCAAGCAGGTCCTCCAGCTCGCGGGTGATCATCTTGGCAAAACCGCCCGGCTCCGCCTCCATCTCGGCCTGCACCTTGCGCATCACGGCCTCGGACTCCTCGGCGCGCCGGCCCACGCCGCGGTAATACTCGCTGCTCTCCAGATCGAGCCCGCGCACGAAGGATGGCGGAGCGTCGCGTTCCGGTTCCGTGGCGATGTCCGGGGCTGGTGTCATGATGCGGAGGGGCTGGCAGTCGTCGATTTGCCAGACTTCGGGCGCAAGGCATCGAGCACGAACTCGAAGGCCCAGGTGAGCTGGTCGCTGGTTTGATAACGGTCCGCGGGATCAGGCGCGATCATTTTGTGAATCAATCCGGCGGTCCAGTCGAGAATGTCGCGGCGCAGTTCATTGATGAGCGGTGGCGGACGCTCGAGAATTTTGTACATGAGCTGCTCCAGGTCCGGTGCTTCATACGGTGCCTTTCCAGCCAGAGCGTGCCAGAGCGTAAGGCCGAGGCTGTACTGATCCGAGCGGAAGTCCTGCCCTTTGCGCAGCAGCCGCTCGGGAGCCATGTAAAGGCATGTGCCCCAGCCTTTCGATGCGTCATCGCCCGAGTGGCAGGCCAGGCCGAAGTCGATGAGCTTCGCCACGCCGAAGCGGTCGTGCAGGATGTTGCCGGGCTTCACATCGAGGTGCAGGATGCCGCGCGCGGCGGCTTCCGCGAGCGCGCGGGCCACCGCCAGGCCCGTTTCGAGCACCAGCGTTTCGTCGAGCGGCACGCCCTTGCTCAACGGGCGGTGAAACTGCCCGTCGGAGAGCAGCTCCATCACGAAATAGGGCCGCCCTTCCACGCTGCCGATGGAGTGCACCGGCACGATGTGCGGATGTGTGAGCGTGGCCGCACGGCGTGCCTCGCGCACCATCGACTCCACATTCTCACGGCTGGCCGCGCGCTCCTCCGAGATGATCTTCACGGCCACGTTCCGCTGCAGGCTCTGATCGAAGGCGCGGTAGGTCACCCCCATGCCGCCGCGTCCCAGCTCGCGCTCCATGATGAAGTGGCCGATGCGTGCCGGCACCACCTGCCGTGTGTTGCAGCGCGGGCAGACGATGCGTGCCAAAGGTCCCAGCTCCGCATCGATGGAAAACGCCACGCGGCAGTTGCAGCACACGGGCTCCGTCACGCTCTCCAGCACATCGTCGCGGCCACCCTCGATCACCGCATCTTGTTTCTTGCGCAGCACCAGGGACTTCGTCGAAGGGCGCTGTCCCTGACGCGTGGATGACGTTGATCCGACAGTGCCGGATGGGACCACCAGATCCGCCTGCGGTTTTGCCGGCGGGGGGATTTCATGCTCCGGCTGGTTCATCGCCCCTGCCGTTGCAGCCTCCTTCTGCTTTTCCTCTGTCTGAGTGGCTTCCGCCGGGGAAGCGGCCCGGATGGAAGTGCCGTCGTTGCGCTGTCCGGCTGCGCGCAGTGAGTCCGTCACCTCCGGCGCGGACAAGGACGCTCCATTCCGCAGCCGCAACGCCGTCGCGGCCGCGCCGCGCCCAGCGCGGAGCGACTCGCGGTCAGCGGCCGTTTTCAGCACGAGCACGCCGCCGTTCATGGGCGTGTCAGGGGCTGCTGGCTGGTGCTGGCTCGTGTGATTCATCGCGATACGCCGGTATCCCGGTGGAAGTCGATGCGCGAAGCCTCCGGGACTTCACAGCTCAAAGAGCCCCATAACCGGCTTTTTGACAAGCCGTGAAGCGTTTGCGCCCCGCTACTTCACCACGGCCTTGCCCGCAGCCTTCCAGGCGTTGAGACCGCCTTTGAGGACGTGGATTTCCTTGAAGCCGAGTTCGCCCATGATCACGGCGGTGAGCCGTGCGCGCTCGCCGATGGCGCAGTACACGAGGCTGGGCTTCGTGTGATCGAGCGCGTCGAGCCGCTCGCGCAGATTCGCGCGGTAGTAGTTTGTGAGTTGTGCGCCGGGAATGTGCCCCTCCTCGGCCCATTCTGTCTCGACACGCATGTCGAGGATGAGGAGTCCGGGCTTCGTCTTCAGGAGGGTCTCCGTTTCATCCACGGTCACTTCCCGAGCGCTCGCGGGCAGCTTCGTCTCCGGCGGCGCGGTGGGCTGCACGGTTGAGGGCTCGCGCGAGCAGGCGGCGAGTGCGAGCACGAAGCAGGACGCGATCAGTCCTCTCACGCGGCGGCCTCCTCGGGCGCGGGTTCGAGTTCGCCCATGGCTTCGAGATAGATGTTCTCGAGGTTCGCGATCTGCTGTTCCGCGCCGAAGTTTTCACGCACGGAGGCGGCGGCATTCACGGACATCTGCGCGTAGAGCGCGTGATCGTGCGCCAGCTTCATGATCGCGTTTGTCACCGCGCCGGAGTCGCGCTCGGGCACCAGGAGGCCGTCGCTGCCGTCGGTGACGGCCTCGGGGATGCCGCCGTGATGGGTGGCGATGACGGGCAGGCCGGTGGCCATGGCCTCGAGCATCGAGTTTGGGATGCCCTCCTGGTCATTGTCGGGCGTCTGCTCGCTGGCGTGTAGAAAAACATGCGCCTGGTGGTACTCGTGCACGAGCTGCTCCTGCGTGAGCCAGCCGCGAAACTCGACGTGCCGGTGAAGCGATTTTTCGGCGACGAATTGCCTGAGCTGATCCAGCATCGGGCCGTCGCCGCAGATGATGTACTTCGCGCCGGGCAGGAGCGTGGCCACGCTGTCCATGGCGTCGAGCGTGGTGAGCAGGCCCTTCTTCGGAATGAGCCTGCAAGCCTGAACCAGACGCCAGTGCCCGTCCGGAGGCGCCTCGTGCGCGACGGCTTCCAGGTGGTCCATCGGGATGGGCGTGCGGTTCAGCCGCAGCTTGTCCACCGGGCAGCCGAGATCGGCGAGCTGCTGGAGCAGCGAGTGGCTCCGCGCCATTACGAGCCTGGCCTCGGCAAAGACGTCCTGCAACTTCTTGAGGTAGTCCTTTTCCTCCATGTGCTTTGCCACGTCCACGCCGTGGAAGGAGACCACCCACGGGCCGCCCCAGTCGCGCAGCATCGGCAGGAAGCCCGCCGCCTTGTGCCCGTAATAGACGTGCACGAGATCGGGCCGGTCCTCTTCGAGCCGCTCGACGAGGTCCCACGGATGGCACGGGCCGATGAACTTGCTGATCGCGCGCGGCGGCGGCCATTTCTTGATGACGTGCTTGTACCAGAAGCGCAGCAGGAAATTGCCGCGCGGGCGGTGGTGCTGCTTCGTGAGCAGGCGGATGTGAGGGAAGGGAAACATCCCCTCGTTCTCCAGCCACTGCGCATACACCGTGGTGCGCACGCGCTGCAGGCCGGTGATCTGCCGGTAAATGCTCTGCATCTCCGGCTTCAAGTAGGTGCCGCAGAGGCTGATGACGTGCGGACGGTTGTCGGCTGCTTCGGGCGCGGATTCGTCTTCAGGCATGGCGGGCGAGGGCTGCGGCTTCGAAATAAATATCTTCGAGCCTAGCAATCTGCGCGGTGGATTCAAAGCTTTCTCTGATGTCCGCCGCTGCCGCCGCGCCCATGCGCGGCCAGAGGCCTGGCTCGGCGGTCAGACGCTGCATCGCCGCGTGCAGTGCATCGCGATCCCGCTCCGCCACGAGGATGCCCGTCGCTCCATCGCGCACGGCCTCGGGGATGCCGCCGTGCTTGGTGGCCAGCGTCGGCAGGCCCGTGGCCATGGCCTCGAGCATTGAGTTCGGGATGCCCTCCTGATTCCCGTCGGCCATCAGCCGGCTCGGGTGGACGAAGACATGCGCACGGTGGTAGAGCTGGCACAGCGCCGGTCCTTTGAGGAATCCGGCAAAGGTCACCTGGTGCGCCAGACCGAGGTCGTCGCGCAGTTTTTCCAATGCACCGAGCAGCGGTCCCTCGCCCGCGATGGTGAAACGTGCGGCGGGCTTGTCGTGCGCGAAGCGGGCAAAGGCATGGAGCGCATCGTCGATGCCTTTTTTCTCCACCAGCCGGCACGCCTGCACGAAGTGCCACGCGCCATCCGCCGGACCCTGCCTCTCGCCCACAGGAAATGCATCGAGCGGGATGCCCGTGCGGTTCATGCGCAGCCGGTCCTCCGGGCAGCCGAGGGCCAGCAGCCGCTCGCGCAACGAGAACGAGCGCGCCAGCACCAGCGTCGTCGTGCGCAAAAGCTCACGCAGGCGCAGCTCGTAGGCCGGGTCATGCCTTCGCGTCTGCACGTCCATGCCGTGGAAGGAGACGATGCTCGGCTTCTTCCAGTGTGCGAGGAAGGGCAGCAAATGGACTCCAGTGTGGCCGAAGTAAACATGCAGCACATCCGGCCGCCTCCGCCGCAGGATGCCCTCCAGAGCGCGATACTCACCGCGATACACGATGGGCGGCTCTCGCTTCACGTACTTGAGCCAGAAGCGTCGGATGAAATGGCTCCGCGCCTCCGGCAGCACCATCACATCCTCCGGCGGCATCATGAACACATCCGCGTGCCGCCACTCCCGCGTGATCACGAAGGTACGCCAACGGCGCAAGCCCGTGATCTGCCGGTAGATGTGCAGCATCTCCGGCTTCAAAAACGTGGTGCAGTAACTGGCGACGACTGGCATCTATTTGCGAAGGGGTTCCCGTTCCGACTACAATGATTCCAGCCGCCGCGCAAGCAGGGGATCGTCCGTCCACACTCGCGGTGTGCCGGGCCAGCCGTATGAGGCAGTATGAGGCCGTATGATGAGCGGGGCGCGGCTGCCGGCACCGGGCCTGCTTGATACTCCCGCTTGTGATCTCCGGTCCTCGCGCACACACTGGCACACCTCCATCTCCATCCGATGAAAACCACACCTGTTCTATCCGCCTTCGCCATCTGCGCCGCCAGCATCGTCATCGCCGCCGAGCCGGTGCCGCCGTTCAGCGGGTCCATCGAGCGGCTTGATCCGAAGTTGGACACCCTCATCGCCCCGGAGGCGAAGATCGAGGTGCTGGCCTCGGGCTTCAATTGGGCCGAAGGCCCCGTGTGGTACCAGGGCGGCATCGTCTTTTCAGATGTGCCGGAGAACACGGCTTTCATGTGGAAAGAAGGCCAGACGGAGGCGGCGGTCTTTCTCAAGCCGAGCGGCGCCACGAAGCCCGAGGGAGGCCAGGGTTCTAACGGTCTGGCCGTCGATGCGCGGGGCAATCTCATCCTCTGCCAGCATGGCGACCGACGTGTGGCGCGACTGGAGCGCGACGGGAAATTCACCACGCTCGCCGGCCGGCTCGGAGATCACTTGTTCAACAGCCCGAACGACCTCGTTGTCGCCAGCAACGGCGACATCTTCTTCACCGATCCGCCGTATGGCCTCAAAGACAAGGCCTCGCGGGAGATCGAGGAGAATGGCGTTTATCACCTCGGCAAAGGCGGTGTGCTGCGGATGGTCGTCAAAGATCTCACGTTTCCGAACGGCATCGCTCTCAGCCCCGATGAGAAAACATTGTTCGTCGCCGTGTCCGATCCCGCCGCCACGCGTGTGATGGCCTACGACCTCGCCGCGGATGGCAGCGCTGCCAATGCGCGGGTGTTCTTCGACGCCCAGCCGCTCAAGAAGCCCGGCCTCAAAGGCGGCTGTGACGGCATGAAGGTCGATGCGCAGGGCAATGTGTGGACCACCGGACCAGGCGGCGTTCTGGTCATTTCCAAAGAAGGCAAACACCTCGGCACCATCCTCACCGGCCAGGCCACCGCAAACTGCGCGTGGGGCGACGACGGCGGCACGCTCTATGTCACCGCCGACATGTTCCTGCTCCGCGTGAAGACGCTGGTGAAAGGCGCGGGTTTCCGGCCTTCCCGGAAGTGAGTACCCAGCCCATGGTGCTCATGCGGGCCGCGCTTCCTCGATGAAGCGGCGCACGAGCTTGAGGTCTTTTTCGCCAGGCGCGGACTCGACCCCGCTGGCGACATCGACGGCGTGAGGGTGCGTTTGCTCCACAGCGCTGCGGACGTTTTCCGGCGTGAGGCCGCCGGCGAGAATGATGTGCTTGTCGGGATACAGGTCGCGGGCTTCGCGGGCGAGTTCCCACGGGAATGCCGTGCCGGCGCCGCCGTAGAGGCCGGGATTGAAGGAATCGAGGAGAATGCAGGGCGTGGGATAGCCGGCGATGGCCGCCAGGCTCTCCCGGCTGCGAACTTGCAGGGCCTTGATCACCTCGACCCCGCGATCCATGAGCGCGGCCACGGTGTGCGGGGTCTCGTCACCATGAAGCTGGATGGCATGGAAGAGCTTCGTGGCAATGATTTCATCGAGCAAGGCCGCCGCGGGATTGACGACGACGGCGACGAGAAAGGCATGATCCCGCAATGCAGGCAGCCACCGGGTGGCGTCCGCCAGCGGAACGAAGCGCTTCGAGCGCTCCCAGAGATTGATGCCGAGTGCATCGGCTCCGGCCGTGGCGATGTCAGCCGCCTGATCGGCCCGGGTGATGCCGCAAATCTTGACGGCTGGCTGGGTGGTGGAGCCAAACATGATTCAGACGGCCGGGGTGGAAGAGCGCGCTGGCAACAGCTTCTCGGTGAGAGAAAGGAGCATGTCGAGACGCGGCGGCATCTCCAGACTGCCCTTGATGCGGGCGTCGCGCTGGATGTTTTGAAATGCGGGGCGGTCTTGCGGGCGCAACAGGTAAATCACCGGCGGGGCGGTGTGACTGCCCGGATGGGCGAGCGGATAGGCCCGGGTCAGAAGCCGGTCGAGGAGATCGCCGCTGACGACGGGCAGCGGCAGCGAAAAGATGAACAGGGCGTACTCTTTGCGCAGCGCCATCTCAAAGGCGTGCTCGGCAACCGGCGTGTCATCCACCTCGCACAGGCGGAAAGCGGTGAGCGCCTCTCGGATCACACGGCGGAACGGCAGGCTCTCCTCCACGAGCAGGACGCGCGGCGGGGCAGGGGCGGCTGACGGAACCTGGCCGGTGGACATGGCGCGGACTAATGCGGCGGATGGCTGCGCGATCAACCTGCAAAGTCGGCCTCGGACCCGCGCCGCCGCACATCCATGTGCGGCGAACCAAGAATGGCCGCTCGTTCGCCAACGCGCGAGAAGCATCGGCCTCGCGCCCGTGCAAGCATCCCTTGCATGAAAAGACACGAACCCGTATCCAAAATCATGAGCACCGGACTCATCACGCTGCACCACGGCGATCCGGTTTCGAAGGCCCGCAAGCTCATTCAGGACCATGGAGTGCATCACATCCCCGTCGTCTCGGGGCATGAGCTGATGGGTCTGATCAGCGCCTCCGATGTGTTGCGCGTCAGCTTCGGCGAAGCGTTCGGCACGGATCAGCGCGCGGTGGATGCCACTCTGGATCACACGATGTCCATCGAGCAACTGATGGTGAAAAACCCCCGCACGCTGCGCAAGGACGCCTCGGTGCGTGATGCGGCCGAGATTCTCTCAAAAGGCGACTTCCACTCCATCCCCATCGTGGACACGGATCAAAAGACGCTCGTCGGCATGGTCACGAGCACGGATCTGATCCGCTATCTGCTCGAGCAGTTCTAGCCGCCGAACACCTCGCACGGCACGCCTTGCGCACCGGGCCGGCAGACGAAGAGGCTGCCGGCCGGGGGCGCATCGCCGGCCTTGCCGAGTCCGGTGGTGACGTAAAGGTCACCAAGGTCCGCGCCGCCGAAGGCGCAGGCCGTTGTCTCAATGCACGGGAAGTCTATCCCGTGCTCGACGGCCCGTGTGCGAGGGTTGATGCAGAGCACCCGTCCGCCGTGACAGAATGCGATCCAGAGACGGTCGTGCGCATCAATCGTCATGCCGTCGGGAACACCGGCGAAATCCACGCAGTCGATGGCGACGCGTTCGTTCGAGATCGCGCCCGTGTCATTGTCGAAGTCAAAGGCGATGACGTTTCTCCGCGGTGTGTCGATGTAGTACATGGTGCGCTTGTCACGGGTCCAGACCAGGCCGTTGGAGACGGTGACCGGGCCAAATTTTTTCTCCACGCGGCCGTCCGTGTGAAGACACCAAAGGGATCCGGTGGCGGTGCGCTGAGGGCCGAGATGCATCGTGCCTGCCCAGAAGCGGCCTGCGGGATCGCACTTGCCGTCGTTGAATCGATTCGTCACGATGCCGGCTTCGGGGGAGCACATGAGGGTGCTCTCGCCAGTTATTTCATCGAGCGAGAAGATGCCGTGATCCCCCGCCCACACAAGTCCGCCCGATGCGCGGGGCACCACGGTGCCAACGCGCTGGCCCACATTCCAAATTCTCTCGGCTCCATCCGCCGGGTCGAACGAGATGATTTTCCAGGCTTCGATATCGACGTAGAGCAGCCTGCCGCCATGCCAGACGGGTCCTTCCCCCCATTTTGAAATGTGCGTGCCGACGGGTGTGGGGCTTGTGTGCATGGCGGGGGATCTACTTGACCTTTGTCGTCACAATGCGGTTCTTCGCATCAAGCAGAAGCCTGCGTGGCTTGACTGTCTTCTTATGAAGCGCCCACGCCATGATGGTGACGAGATGGCCCGTGTTGATGAGATGGGCGGCCGCGCCGTTGATCACGATCTCGCCGGACTTGGCTTTGCCCGGGATCACGTATGTCTCAAGCCGCGCTCCGGTGCTGATGGAGGTGACGAGCACCTTTTCACCGTCCCATAGGTCGGCCGCCTTCATCAGGTCCGTGGGTATGGTGATGCTGCCTTCGTAATTGACGTTGGCATCGGTGATGGTGGCGCGGTGGATCTTGGATTTGAGCAGGGTTCTGAGCACGGGCCAGTGTGCGTGATCGGGGGCGGTGGTCAAGCCTGCAGGCGGAGTGCTGCCGCGCGCCGATCGTGTCAGTAGGTGGCGCGCCCGCCCGAGAGATCAAACACGGCGCCCGTCGTGAAGGAACAGTCTTCGCTGCTCAGCCATGCGACGAGCGCGCCGGCCTCCTCGACCTTGCCAAAGCGGTTCATGGGTATTTTTGAGAGCATGTAGTCGATGTGCTTCTGGCCCACCTGCTTGAGGATGTCGGTTTCAATCACGGCCGGCGTCACGCAGTTGACGACAATGTTCGAGGTCGCGAGTTCTTTTCCCAGCGATTTCGTCAGTGCAATGACGCCCGCCTTCGCCGCACTGTAGTGAGATGCGTTGGGATTGCCTTCCTTCCCGGCGATGGAGGCGATGTTCACGATGCGGCCCCAGCCGGCCTGAAGCATGTGCGGCACGACCGCACGGCAGCACAGGTACGGGCCGATGAGATCAATCTCCACCACCTTGCGCCATTCGGCCACGGGCAGCTCCCACAGCCTGGCGGTGCTGCCGGCGACACCTGCGTTGTTCACCAGGATGTGAATGCCGCCGAGTGCATCGGCCGTCTTTGCGGCGGCTGCATTTACGGACTCCTCGCTCGTCACGTCCACCTGCGCGACATGCACGGGTCCGGTCTTTGACAGCTCCAGGGCCGCCTCCGCCATGGCGTCGGCATCCAGGTCCCACAGGCTGACGCCAGCCCCCGATTGCAGCAAGCGGGTGGCGATGGCGCGTCCGATGCCGCGGGCCCCGCCGGTGACCACGGCTACTTTGTTTTTCAAATCGATCTGATTCATGAAGACCGACCATGAAACAAGGCGGTGAAACTCGCCAGCGGAATTCAAGTCACGTCCACGATCCACCATTCGTCATTCGACATTCCTTGTTCGCCATCCATCATTGCCCGCCCATGCCCAACTCTCCTGTTCGCGTCCGCTTTGCTCCGTCGCCCACCGGTTACCTTCACGTCGGCGGCGCACGCACGGCATTGTTCAACTGGCTTTTCGCTCGCAATCGTGGCGGCAAGTTCGTCCTTCGTATCGAGGACACTGACGACGCCCGCAACACGGAGGCCGCGCGCGAGGCAATCTTCGGCGGTCTTCGCTGGCTCGGGCTCGACTGGGACGAAGGCCCGGAGGTCGGCGGTGACTTCGGGCCGTATTACCAAAGTCAGCGGAAAGCGATCTATGATTCGTATCTGGCGAAACTCGAGACCGCGGGCCGCACCTACACGGAGGAGAATGGCGCGGTGCGTTTCAAATTCAGCCGCCAGCCCATCGTCGTGACCGATCTGGTCTGCGGCGACGTGCATTTCGCCGCCACGGAAGAACCCGACATGACCATCCGTCGCCCGGACGGATCCTACATTTTCCACTTCGTGAACGTGGTGGACGACATCGAGATGAAGATCACGCATGTCATCCGCGGCGAGGATCACCTCTCGAACACCTGGAAGCACATCGACCTCATGCACGCGTTCGGCGTGCATCCGCCGCGCTATGCGCATATCCCCCTGATCCTGAACCCCGGCGGGTCGAAGATGAGCAAGCGCGATGAAGGCTCCGCCATCGAGAGCTACGTGAATGAAGGCTACCTGCCTGATGCGCTGTTCAATTACCTTTGCCTCGTCGGCTGGACGCCGCGCGCGGAAGATGAAAAACTCGACCGCCAGAAGCTGGTGTCGCTGTTTGATGCCAGCGAGATTCACAGCGCCAACGCGCGCTGGGACATGACGAAGTGCAAGTGGTTCAACGCACAATACCTCCGGGAAGCATCGCCAGATGCACTGCTCGATGCGGCGCGGCCATTCTTGAAAGCCGCCGGCTACGATGCCGAAGCCTTTGCTCACGCATCGGCAGCGCTGCAGAGCGTGAAGGAAAAAGTCAGCCTGCTCGGTGAACTGCCCGGGTGGGTGCACTTCTTCTTCCGCGAGGATTATCCATTTGAAGATGACGCCGTCGCCAGGCTGAAGGCGAAACCGGACAACAAAGCCCTGCTGCAAGCCGTGGCAGCCGTCCTGTCATCTGCCGGCGAATGGAACGAAGCCTCGGTTCATGCTGCCATCGATCAAGTGGCCGCGCAGAACAGTGTGAAACCCGGCGCCATCATGCCGCTGCTGCGCTTTGCCTTGAGCGGCCAGACCCGTGGTCCGGGTGTCACCACCATCGCTCATCTCGTCGGCAAGGAGAGCACCGTCCGGCGGATCGCGAGAGCCTGCGCGGAAGTGCTGCCGTAGGGCGCGAGGCGAAGGCAGGTCCCGTTTGCAGCGGGATATCGTGCGGTCTCAGGTGTCCGCGCAACTCCCCATGCTCCGTTTGACAATCGCTTTGTCGGCCCGCACAGTTGCCGCCGTTCGTGCGCGCGAAATCACATCGCTTCTCCGGCGTGATCTTGATGATCCTGCTGCTGACGGCCCAGACCATGGGCTGGTGTCGCGCCTATGTATGCGAGTGCTTCGGCACGCCTGAGGTGACGATGCTGGACCATTGTCATTGCTGGTCGAATCAAGACCACGAACACGAAAACCCGTCCGAGCCATGCAATCACCAGTGCGGCGAGCATCGCGATCATCATCAAGTGCTCGGCTCGCGTCTCAATGCCACGTCACCACGCGGCGAACGCGAGAATGAGAAGACCAACGATCCGGCGTTTTCATTGGCACCGTTGCCGGCGATAGAACCCGTCTTTCAATTATCCGCACGCCATGTGGCGCTGCTTGATCGCGCGAATCACGCACGATCAGATATCAGCCGCCGTCCACGATTGACGGTGGCCCTGCTCATTTGAAGCGACTGCGGCGCTGAGCCGCGACTACTGCGACCCGGCACATCGAGCCGCGAGCATACCCCGAACAGAAGGGCCGATGCCCGCGGCCACAACCGAGCCATTCTCGCCTGGCGCAGTGAGGCGGGGCGATCCTTCACCCGCGACCTTCTGCGTCTTCAGTTCAACCACCGAAACCAGGCCTCGCCGCAATCGCTGAGGCCGTGCGTGTCACGAACATTCTCGATCCGTCATGATCTCCATTCGCTTCATCCTTCTTCTGATTCTTGCCTCCATCACCCAATCGCAAGCCGCCTCGATCATCACGCTCGATGGCGTGCCGATGCAGGTACGAACGCACAATCCTCAGCTCGCGGCAGCGCGCCTCCGTGTCGAAGAAGCGCGGGCGCGATTGCTCGGCAGCGGGAGGCTTTCTAATCCGGAGATCGGCTTCGATCTGAAGCATGACTACCGCTTTGCGGAAGGCTCGGTCGGCATCGGATTTGATCAAAAGTTCCCGCTGACTGCCAGGCTGCGGCTGGAGAAGGTGGTGTCGGAGAAACTCATCGTCGCTGCGACGCTAGAGGTGTCCGATGCGGAGCGGAAGCTGATCGCGGAGTCGCAGTCGCTGGTGGTGAAACTTCTCTCCATCGAGCAGCAGCGCGCTTTGAGAAAGCAGCAGAGCGAACTGGCAAAGAAGCTCAGCGAGTTCGTGTCGGGCCGTGTGAAAGCGGGCGAAATCTCACCGCTCGATGCCGCGCAGGCGCAGGTGGACAGCCAGCGCATCCTTCTGGAAGGCAGCAAGCTGGAGAAGGAGCGCGTGTCGTCGATTGGCGCGTTGAAGTCGCTGCTGGGGCTGAGCGCTGAATCGGAATTGAAGATCAGCGGCGCGATGCCAGCGATGACGATGCCGCCGCGTGCTGCGTGGGAAAAGCGGGCGGACTATCAGTTGTCGCGCGTGAACGAAGATGCCGCGCAATCGGAGATCGAACTCGCTCGCGCGAAGAAGTGGGCGGACGCGAGCGCGGGCCTCTTCCTCGAAGGCGAGCGGATGGAAGACGCGCCGGATGGCCTCACGCGATCCGGCTTCTTCGGTCTGCGTTTCTCGCTGCCGCTGCCGCTTTGGAACAATAACGAAGGCGAGATCGCCGAGAAGACCGCCGCTGCTCAACGCGCTGCGCTGCAAACGAAGGCCATCGCCTCCGAGATTTCCAACGAAGCCGCTGCTGCTCGCGCCGAAATGGAAGCAAGTGCGAAGCTTGCCAGCGAAACACGCGAGAAACTGCTGCCTCTCATCACCGAGCAAACGGAGAAGCTCGACAAAGCCTACGAGTCGGGCCAGACCGATCTCATCACCGTGCTGCGCGCGCGCGATCAGCGTCTGCAAATGGAAGCCGCCGTGCTGGATGCCACGCGTGATTTTCACCTCGCCCGCATTCGCTACGAAGCGGCCACCGGCAAACACGCACCGGCTCAGACCTCATCGCCAGCCCGCTCTGGCAAGTGACCCAGCTCTTCACTTTCTTACCCCTTCTTTTGTCATGAAATCCTATCTCTTTTTTCTGCTTCTCAGTTCCCTCGCCGTTCCTCGATGGTCGGCTGCGGCTGCGTCGGGCCGGAAGGACAACACCATCATTCTCGACCAAACCAGCGTCTCCAATCTCGGCATCGAGACCATCGAAGCCGAAGAGACGACGTTTGAACAAACGGTCTTCGCACTTGGCCGCATCGAAGTTTTGCCGGGAAAAAAAGCCGTCGTCAGCAGTCGCATTCCCGGCCGTGCGTATTCCGTGCTCGCGCTGCCAGACCAGAAGGTGGACGAGAACGAGGAGCTGATGTGGGTGGAGAGCCGCCAGCCGGGCGATCCGCCGCCGCGTGTGATGCTGGAAGCGCCGATGTCGGGCATCATTGCCAAAGTGAACATCGCGGTGGGCCAACCGGTGACGCCGGACGATTCGCTGATCGAGATCGTCGATCTCAGCACCATCGAGGCCGACGCCCGTGTGCCGGAGCATCTGGCGTCGAAACTCAAGAAGGGGCTCAAGGCGCACATCCACATGCCCGGATTTCCCGACAAGGTCTTCGAAGCGGAACTCGCTCACGTCGGCGCTTACGCAGACGCCGAGAGCGGCACGATCGAGGCTGCGTTTCACGTGCCAAACGAAGAACTCCTGCTGCGTCCCGGCATGAGGGCGGAGTTCAGCATCGTCACCGGCTCACGCGAAAATGTGATGTCCATCCCGCGCGCCGCCGTGCAGGGCGATGTGGCTTCGCGCTTCGTTTACATCAAGGACTACGATCTGGAGCACGCATTCGTGAAAGTGCCGGTCGTACTCGGCGAGGAGAATCACGAGTTCGTCGAAGTGAAAAAAGGACTGCTGCCCGGCGACGAAGTCGTGACGAAGGGTGCTTACTCGCTCGCTTTCGCGGGCAAAGGCAGCGTCTCGCTCAAAGAAGCGCTCGACGCCGCGCACGGTCATCCGCACAACGAAGACGGCACCGAGATGACGAAGGAGCAGCAGGCTGCAGCGAGCAAAGACGCGCACGATCATGCTCATGGCGAACACGAACACGGTGCCGAAGGCTGGACACAGATGACCACTTACTTCGCCGCGAGCACGGGATTCCTCTTCGTCCTGCTGGTCATTAGCGTGATCATGCGTCGGAAGGAGGTGGCGGCATGAGTGCGCGACAGTCACTCGAATGGGTTGACGATCCGCACGCCCATCCTGGCGAAATCCACCTCGTTGCGCGTCACGATCGTGAGACCGTGTTCGAGCGCGGTGGCTGCTATCAGGCTGTCAGCGGTCGGCAAAGTCTTCGGACAATTCATCGCTCCCCAGCGCATGGCTATCTCGAGCGTCACCGGAAGAATGAAATCCTCGTACTCAACGCACAGCCGCTCCAACCTCGCTTCCAGCGCCCTGGCCTCTGCCTTGTTCTTCAATCGATGCAAATCGACGCCGTTGCGCATCTCGCCCAGCGTGATCACGCTGAGGAATTGCCGCTCGCTTTGATGTGCGATGGACCACTGCCGTACTTTCGGATCGCAGCGATCCTTTCGCCCGATCTCGCTGATGACGTTTGTGTCGAGAAGCCAGGCCATCAGAATTTGGGCACGCGGTGTTCGTTGGTATCTTTGGCCCGGCGAAGCTCAAAATCGTCCGGCCATGGCGGGCCTTCGTTCAAGAGGAACTCGATCAACGAAGGCTTGCGCTTCTTGGCCGGAGGCCGAAGTGCGTCACGCAAGAGCCTGCGATGTTCCTCCTCCGATGAAACTCCATGTTCCGCAGCCCGGCGCCGCAGCCGTTTTACCGTGATCTCATCGACATTTCTGACCAGCAGTTGTGCCATGAGCAAGGATGCTAGCACTGATAACACGCGTCAAACCCCTTTTGTGCCGCCATGCTGAACAAGCTCATCCGCTTTTCGCTGCATCACCGGCCCATCATCTTGATGGCGTCGCTGTTGCTGCTCGTGTTTGGCTATCAAACGGTGATCAATCTGCCGGTCGAAGTGCTGCCCGACATGACGAAGCCGACCGTCACCATTCTCACCGAGTGCCCTGGCCTCGCACCGGAGGAAGTTGAGACGCTCGTCACTCAACCGCTCGAAAGCGCGGTGCAGGGCGTGGGTGGACTCGATCGCCTGCGTTCGAACTCTGACGTCGGTCTCTCGCTCGTGTTTGCCGAGTTTGGCTGGGGCACGGACATCTACCGCGCGCGTCAGCTTGTGCAGGAGCGGATGCAGAGCGTGCTCTCGACTTTGCCCTCGAACGCCACGCCCGGCATGACACCAGTGTCATCGCTGATGGGCGAAATTCTTCTCGTCGGTTTGCGCTGCACGAAGAAGGCGGATGAGCCGGGCTACATCGCGCCGATGGATTTGCGCACGCTGGCGGACTGGACGGTGAAGCGTCGTTTGCAAAGCATCGGCGGCGTGGCGGAGGTGCTCACCATCGGCGGAGGCGTGAAGCAGATTCAGGTGCAGCCCGATCCGAACCGCATGGCGGCGAATGGCATCTCGTTTGCCGAACTCGAAGCGACCGTGAGCCGCTCGGCGAGCAACGCAACGAGCGGCTATCTCCAAGCCGGACCGAAAGAGATCATGGTGCGCAATCTCGGCATGACGACGAATCTCGACGACATCGGCCGCACGGTGATCAAGACCGTCGGCGATCGTCCCGTGCTCGTCCGCGATCTGGCAAAGCTCGACTACGCGGTGCAGGTCATGCGCGGCGATGCGAGCGTGAACGGCACGATGGGCGTGGTGCTCAGCGTCGATAAAGCGCCGGGCTTTGACACGCTGAAGCTCACGCACCAGATCGAAGCGGCGCTCGAAGAACTCAAGCCCACGCTGCCCGAGGGCGTGACCGTGGAACTCATGTTCCGACAGAGTGACTTCATCGAGCACGCCATCGGCAATCTCAAAGAAGCCATCCGCGACGGCGCGGTGATGGTGACCATCGTGCTGTTCCTCTTTTTGCTGAACTTCCGCACCACAGCCATCACGCTGACGGCGATGCCGCTCTCGTTCGCGATCACAGTGCTCACGTTCAAGTGGTTCGATGTCTCGGTGAATTCGATGACGCTCGGTGGTCTCGCTGTTGCCATCGGCATGGTGGTCGATGATGCGATTGTGGACGTGGAGAATGTCTTCCGCCGTCTCCGCGAGAATGCCGCGCTGCCAAAGCCGCATCCACGGCTCGATGTGATCGCGCGTGCCTCGGGTGAAGTGCGGAACTCCATTCTCTACGCCACGCTGATCATCGTGCTCGTGTTCCTGCCGCTGCTCGGCCTGGAGGGACTCGAAGGCCGGCTCTTCGCGCCGATTGCCATCGCCACCATCGTGTCGATGCTCGCCTCGTTTGTCGTGTCCCTCACCGTGATTCCGGTGCTGTGCTCGCTCTTGCTGCGGCCAAAGGAAGGCAAGGCTCATGGCGATGGATTCATCGTGCGGACGATGAAGGCGGTCTTCAAACACACGGCCCTGCGCATCGCACTCGGTGCCCCTCAACTAGTGCTCGCGGTTGTCGGCATGTTGCTCGTCGCGGCGCTCATGCTGTATCCGATGATGGGAAAGGAATTCCTGCCCACGTTCAATGAAGGCAGCGCCACGATCTCCTTTGCCAACGCACCGGGAACCTCGCTCCAGCAATCGAATGAGATCGGCGAGATCGGTGTGCGTCTTTTGCAAAGCATCCCCGAAGTGAAGAGCGTCGGCCGCCGCGCCGGTCGTGCCGAGCGTGATGATCACGTGATGCCGGTGAGCGTGAATGAATACGACGTGGAGTTTCACGACGGCGGTCGTCCGCGAGCGGAGGTCTTCAAAGAGATCCGCGAGAAGCTGCGCACCGTGCCCGGCACGTTCGTCAATGTCGGCCAGCCGATCGGTCATCGTTTGAGCCACATGCTCAGCGGCGTGAGCGCGAAGATCGCGGTGAAAATTTTCGGTCCCGATCTCGAAGTGCTGCGCGAAAAAGGCGCGCAGGTGCGCGACATCGCAAAGAGCATCCCCGGCCTCACGGACGTGAATTTGGAAGCGCAGGTGCCGATTCCGCAGCTCAAGATTCAGGTGAATCGCGAACGCGCACTCGCCTACGGCGTGCAGCCTGGCGCAGTGAATGAGCAAGTCAGCGCCTTGCTCGGTGGCCGCACCTTGGCCGAGCTGCGCGAAGGCCAGCGCACGCTCGATCTCGTGCTGCGCCTGCCGCTGGAATGGCGCGATTCACCGGAGAAGATCGGCGATCTCCTCATCGAGACCGGCACCAGCCGCCGCATTCCTTTGCGCCTCGTGGCCGATATGCGCGAGAGCAACGGCCCGAATGTCATCAATCGCGAGAACACGCAGCGCCGCATCGTCATCGGCGCGAACACGAGCGAACGCGATCTCGGCTCGCTCGTCACCCGTTTGATGAGCGAGGTGAACGAAAAAGTGAAACTGCCTTCCGGCTATTACTTCAGCTTTGAGGGCGAGTTCCGCGCGCAGCAGGAGGCCGCGAAGCGCATCGCCTTCTACTCCGCGCTCGTTCTCGCGGTGATCGCGCTGCTGCTCTATGGCTACTTCCGCACGCCGGTCTTTGCCATTCAGGTGCTGTGCGACATCCCGCTCGCACTGATGGGCGGACTCGTGCTTACGTGGCTGCTGATCAACAACATCAGCATCGCCACCATGGTCGGCTTCATCGCCGTCGCCGGCGTCGCCGCGCGAAACAGCATCATGCTCATCAGCCACTACCTGCACCTCATGCATCACGAGGGAGAAAACTTCACCCGCCAGATGATCGTGCGCGGCACGCTGGAGCGTCTCGTGCCCGTGCTCATGACCGCACTCAGCGCCGGCATCGCGCTCATCCCGCTTGTCCTCGCCGCGCATGAGCCGGGAAAAGAAATCCTTCACCCGGTCGCCGTCGTTATTTGCGGAGGGCTCGTCACGAGCACGCTCTTCGGTCTCGTCGTCACGCCGGCTGTGTTCTGGCTCTTTGGCCGACGAGCGAGCGAAGTCGCCATCCGCAATGAAGCGCCCGCGTGTCAGTAGCCAGTGTTCAGTGTTCAGTATTCAGTATTCAGTCGTCAGTATTCAAAAACCAAACCCACCTCCATCCCACCCATGAAAACCAAACTCGCCACCCTCATCGTCACTTTCATCACCGCGGCTGCCTTCGGTCACGGCGGCGTCGAACTCGGCCCCAACGGCGGCCGCATTCTTGAGTTCAGTAAAAATGAATCCATGCACGGCGAAGTCACCGTCAAAGGCGACAAGTTCCACATCGCCGTGCTCGACAAGGACATGAAGCAGGTCGCAATGAAGGAACAGACACTCACTGCCACGAGCGGCGACCGCGACAAGCCCGTAAAGCTCGAAGTGACGAAGGATGACAAAGGTTTCCTCGTGCCTCTAGTCAAAGTTGGCGAATGGCTCATCGTGCAGTTCAAGGAGACGCCAAAGAGCAAAGCGATTACCGCACGCCTCGAGTTCAACACCGCCAAATGCAGCGAGTGCAAGAACCCCGAGTGGCTCTGCACATGCAAGTCGGAGGAGGGGAAAAAGTAACCTGCCGCTCACCGCATCGTTTTCACGGAATCCAAGACCGAACGATCGCCAAGCCAAGGCTCGAACTCGGACGGGATCGCCGCATCGAAGGTCAAAGGCTGCAGAGTGACCGGGTGCTCGAACGCGAGCTTCCAGGCGTGAAGCATCATTCGGCTGGACGGAATCGGCTGACGCGACGGGTGGCCGTAGAGTGGATCACCGAGGATCGGCGCGAACAGGCATTCCTTCATGTGAACGCGAATCTGATGTGTGCGGCCGGTGAGGAGACGGCAAAGGATGAGCGCACATCCTTGGTGCGTGCTCAGTTGCTTCCATTCGGTCACCGCGTCCTTGCCAGCACCGTCATAGAGCACGGCCATCCGTTTGCGATCCACGGGATGTCGGCCGATTTTGTTTTTGATGAGCGCGCCCTCTTCCTTGGGAACGCCTGCGACGGCGGCGAGATAGAATTTGCTGATGCGTCGGTCTGAGAACTGCTCCGTCAGCCGAGTGTGCGCGCGGTCATGCTTGGCCACGACCATGCAGCCGCTCGTTTCCTTGTCGAGCCGGTGAACGATGCCGGGCCGCATCTCACCGCCGATGCCTGAGAGATCGTCGCAGTGATGAAGCAACGCGTTCACCAGCGTGCCATCGGGATTTCCGGCGGCGGGATGCACGACCAAGCCGGGGGACTTGTTGATGACGATGAGGTGCTCGTCCTCGAACAGCACGTCGAGGGGAATGTCCTGCGCCTTCACTTCAACTGGAGAGGCTTCGGGAATGACGAGGGAGACGGGGTCGCCGGCTTTCAAGATGGTGCTGGGCTTGGCGGGCTTCGCACTTACCGTGACGTGGCCGTCGCGGATCAGGTCCTGAAGGCGCGAGCGGGAGACCTCGGGCTGCTTTCGCTGGAGAAAGCGGTCGAGGCGTTCGCCGGAACCATCATCGCTGGTGATTAAGAAATGCACCTGCGGAGCTTTGCGAACTTGGGGCCGCGAACAACTTTTTTGTCACCCAAGGGACCGAGACATTGAAGCGTATGGAGGTTTAACGTAAGCTACACAGTGGCACCCGTCCGAGAACAACAGTATCTCAGCACCTGCCCGTCGTGCGACACGCAGATCGACGTCACGGCCTTGGAGCCGTACACGAAGCTCAAGTGCCTGCATTGCGGGGAGATGGTGCGCGTGCGCCGGAAGTTCGACCACTTCGTCATCATCAAGCAAATCGGCGAAGGCGGCATGAGCCGGGTGTTCGAGGCGGAGGATGAGACGCTGGGCCGACGAGTGGCGTTGAAGATTCTGAACCGCCAGTACAGCCGCAATGCCGAGCGCATCGAGCAATTCCGCCGTGAGGCTCTGATCACGGCGAACGTGAACCATCCGAACGTGATCAAGCTCTACACGGTGGGCTACGACCAGGGCTACTTCTACATCGCCATGGAGCTGGTGGGCGGCGGCAGTCTGGAGCAGCGCATCCGCCAGGCGGGCCATCTGCCGGAGGCCGAGGTGCTGCGCATCGGCCACGAAGTGGCGGAGGGGTTGCGCGCGGCCCAGCGCGTGGGACTGGTGCATCGCGATGTGAAACCGGCGAACATCCTCTTCACCGAGACGGGCACGGCGAAGGTGGTGGACTTCGGACTCGCGCTTTTCGTCGAGCGCGATGTGGATGATTCCGGCGAAATCTGGGCCACGCCCTACTACGTGGCGCCCGAGAAGGTGATCGAGAACAAGGAGGACCACCGCAGCGACATCTTCAGCCTCGGCGCGACGATGTATCATGCGCTGACAGGCAGGCCGCCGCACAAGGCGAACACAAACTCCATCCAGGAGCTGCGCATCATCAAATGCCGGCGCGTGACGCTTGAGGAGTCGGGGCTGAGCTTCGGCGCACGCACGCAGCATGTGGTGAACCGCATGCTGGCCTTCAAGCCCGAGGACCGCTTCCCGAACTACGACGAAGCCATCGAGGAGCTGCGTTTCGCCGAAGGCCTCGTGGGCCGCTCGTTGCTGCGCAAGGGATCGCGAAAAAAGCGCGCGGCCCTCATCGCCGCTGCGGCGGTGGTCGCGGCGTTTGGCGTCGGCGTGGTGCTGCGCAACACGCGGGAGCGGAGGCTGAATTCCATCACCACCTCGCCGTCGGTCATTCAGAAGGAACTCGCCGGAGTGGGCGTCACGCTGCAGGCCGGCACGCAGACCACGGCCGACCGCTTCATCCACGCGCGCGAGGTGCTGCTGCAGGGGAAGTTTGCCGAGGCACGGCAGCGTTTTGATGAAATCCTGCGCTCCGGCGCACGCCAGCCCACGCTGAACTGGACGCGGTTCAATGCCGCGCTCTGCGCCATCGTCACCGGCAAGAAGGATGATGCCGTCGAGATGTTCCGCCTGATCACCGCGGAGTCCGTGGTGCCGGCGACAGCGGGCGGGACCGATCTTTCCGCGTTCTTCGCGAAGCTCGGCGAGACAATGACCGCCACGCTTGGAAAAGGATCGCGCGGTGCAAAGGCTGACTTTGACGACACGAACGAGGAACTCATGGGCTGGCTGGCCGTGGGGCTGGCCGAGTGGCATTTCGGCCGGCCGCGCGAAGGGGCGAAGAGCATCACACGATTCCTGGCGGGCAAGCCCTCCGACAACACGCTGGAGTGGGTGCCGCGCTACCGCGTGCTGGTCGAGCCCTACATGCACGACATCGAGATCGTGCGCCGCTTGAAGCAGGACGAGAAACCCGCCACCGAGCAGGAGGCCCTGGCCGCGCTGGACGAAGTGCGCAAGGCGCGGGAAAGCCTCAAGACCTCCGGCAATCTCGAGTCTCTCGCCAAGATCGAGCGCGACCTGAACAAAGACATCGCGACCTTCCGCCTGGACGAGCAGCGCAAGGAAATGGCGGAGGCGGCGGCGCGCCGGAAGCGTGAGCTGAATCAGCTCAACGAACTCTCCGCCACGCTGCCGTCACTCGTGCAGGGCTACGACTACGGCGCGGTGATCCAGTTGCTCACGGACGTGCGGTTTGAGTCGCCGGAAGTGCAGTCGGCACTGGAAGGGAAGCGTTACCTCTACTCGAAGGCGCAGGAGTTTGTCACGCAGGTCATCGACGACATCAACCGCCAGGGCTACAAGGGCAAGATCGACCGCCGCGAGGCAGGCTCGCTCGAAGGCATGGTCACAGTGGCGGACGGCCGGCAGTTGCGCCTGAGCATCGAGCGCGGCGTCATCGCCGTGCCGCTTGAGACGGTGGACTCCGAGTCGCTCATCGACATGGCCCACTTCTTCTGCACGAAGGTGACGGACTCCACCGACTACTACCGCCGTCAGGAACTGATGGCCGCCTTCGCGCGCATCCAGGGATCACACGATGCGGCCACCATCGCCGCGCAGCTCATGGAGGAGAACCGCGAGTTTCGCACCCGCTGGATGCAAGTGCTGCAAGGCGGCATCTGAAACACAGCCGCCGCGCGCCGTGGAAGCCTGCGGCCGAGAGACACAAACGGCGGGGCAGGGAACCGTCAGGACAGCTTCCGCTTGAACGCCTCGTAGCCGATGCGTCGCACCACGCGCAGTTCGCCCGTGTCGGGATCGAACACATCGAGGTCGGGATGCGGCACGCCATTGAACGTGCTGGTCTTCACCATCGTGTAGTGCGCCATGTCGGTGAAGACGAGCTTCTGGCCGACCTCCAGCGGCCTGGGAAACGAGTATTCATTGACCACGTCACCCGCCAGACACGACAGCCCGCCGAGCCGGTACGTATGCGGATGCACTCGCGGCAGCGCACTGCCGATGATGTGGGGCCGGTAGGGCATCTCCAGCGTGTCCGGCATGTGGCATGTGGCCGAAATGTCCAGGATCGCGGTGGGCGTGGTCTCGGTGCCGACGATGTCCAGCACACTGGCGACGAGGTAGCCCGTGTTCAGCGCCACGGCCTCGCCGGGCTCGAGATACACCTCCTTGCCACGGCGCCGCTTGAAGTCGCGCACCACGCGGACGAGCCGCTCCACGTCGTAGCCATTGCGCGTGATGTGGTGGCCGCCTCCCATGTTCACCCACTGCACTTGCTCGAGCAGCCGCGGGAAGCGTCGCTCAACGGCGGCGAGCGTGCGCTCCAGCACGTCCGCGTCCTGCTCGCACAGCGCGTGGAAGTGCAGCCCCTCGAGGCCCATGAGGTCCTCGCCCTCCAGCGTCGCCGCGCGCGCGCCCAGGCGGCAGCCGGGCGAGCACGGATCGTAGAGCGCCACCGCCACCTCCGAGTACTCCGGGTTTACGCGCAGGCCCGGGCTGGGCGCATGGCCGAGGGCCTTTGCGGCCTCCAGCACCGGCCGGTGCGCGCGCCACTGGCTCAGGGAATTGAAGCTGATGTGGCCGGCGATGGGGATGATCCGCTTCATCTCAGCCGCCTTGAAAGCCGGCGCATACACATGCACCTCCCGGCCGAACTCCTCATGGGCCAGCAGCGCCTCGTGCAGCCCGCTCGCACAGCACCCGCTCAGATGCTGCCGCACCAGCGGAAACGTGGCGAACATTGCAAAGCCCTTCAGCGCCAGCAGCACCTTCGCGCCCGACTCCCGCTGCACCATCGCCAGCTTCTCCAGATTGCTTCTCAGCAGGCCCAGGTCCACGACAAATGCCGGCGTCTCCACGGCATCGACGTTGAAGCGTGGCGCGATTTGTTCCAGGGCGTGAGCAGGTGTTTCCATGAGAGCGCGCATCTTCACGAAACCGGCCATGGTTGCAAATGCCGAAGCTGCGGATGCGCGCTCCCAGGGCTTACGCATGAATTGCTTCTGAGTGAATTCCCACGGATTCAGGGCGACCACGGATTGGACTTCTTCTGAATCCATCTGTGGAATCCTGAATCTCGCGGGGCAAATCATAGATTTGAGGCTTGTGCCTTCGGTTCATGCGTAAGCCCTGGCCGCAGGTGTTGGCGATGTTTCTCCGCCTTGACCCTCCCGCTCCGCTGGTGGCCGGGCATCGATCCGCCGCTTATGAGCGTGTGGATTGGCTACTTCTGGACGGTAGAATCTTCGATACGGCAGAACTCGGCGGCTATTCCGTCTCGACCCGCGCTTTACCGCTGCGCGAATCGCTGCAAGGTCGGTGGCTTCGCCAGCGATGCCCGGGGCCACGCACAGCACGTCACAGCAGATCACCAGCAGGAGCAGGTCAAACCTCGCTCTCGCACTCAGTTGCCTGCCGGCGGAGCGCAGGCGGGATATGGTCAGCTTCTACGCCTTCTGCCGCGTAGTCGATGACATCGCCGATGATCCCGCCCGCCCGCCCGGGGATCGCCGAAGCGAGCTCGACGCATGGAAGCACGCCATCCGGGCGGGTGACGGCTCGGCGCATCCCGCCCTCGCCGAAGTCATCGCGCTCGCCGTGAAATACCGCTTCGATCCCGCCTTGCTCGTGGAGATCATCGACGGCGTGGCGAGCGATCTCGACACCCTGCGCTACGAGACCATGGACGGGCTGCTGGGCTACTGCTACAAGGTGGCGTCCGTCGTCGGTCTCGTGAGCATCGCCATCTTTGGCTGCGGGCACCCGGCCAGCAAAGACTACGCGGTGAACCTCGGCTACGCGCTCCAGCTCACCAACATCCTGCGCGATGTCGGCCAGGACGCGCGCGACAACGGGCGCATCTACCTCCCGCTCGAAGACCTGCACAGGCACGGCGTCACCGAGGAGCAAGTGCTCGCCGGCCGGCACGATGAGAAGTTCGCCGCGCTGATGCAGAGCGAGTACGAACTCGCGCGTCGCTACTACGAGCTGGCTGCGGGCCACATCCCGAAGCAGGACGAGCGCGCGCTCATCGCCGCCCGGATGATGGCGCAGGTCTATGGCGAGATTCTGGAAAAAATCCGCGCCAGCGGCTTCCGCGTGCTGGACCGCCGCGTACGGCTGCATCCGCTGCGCAAAGCGATGATCCTCGGCGGGTATGCCGCGCGCCGGCTTCTGGGCATCGGCTGAGGTTCACGGCCCGATGGCGGAGTCGATGGGTGAGAGATGCCGGAGGATGGCCGGGAAACGGGTCGGCGGCCATTGCACCTCCGATTTCCGCCTCAGAAAGCCTGCACTACCGGATCAACTCGGTCGGTTCAGGGACGGGTCATCGATTGTCCGCCATCGCCTGTCATCTCCGGCTTCGAGTTCAGTCGGGCCGCGCTTGCTCTGCACGCTCCACGCGCCACACGGCGCGATGCTCCAGCGTCCATTCGGTGAGTGCCTGCTCGAAGCCGATGTCGCGACCGAGGCGCTCGCTCTCGATCCACTTGTGCCGCAGGATTTCGTCGCGTTCGGCAAGAAACTCGCGGTACAGCTCTTCGGGGTGCACTTGCTTGATGATGTCTGGCATTGGCCGCGCACTGGACCACGGACGGACGCGCGTTCAAGGCCGAAAGCAGGGGCGGCCCGAGGCAATCGGGTGTGGGGCGATCCGTCCTTGCCGGAACGACGTCCAGGTTTTTGTGCTTCACTTTGGCTGCACAAATGCTGAAATGCGCTCCGTTGAAATTGCCGATGAACAAACGCCCGCTCGCGCTCACAGGGATCATCGCCGCCACGGCAGTCCTGTTCGTCGTCGCGCAGGATGCGAGGCAGGATGATGGCGCGAATGCCGGCGTGGGTGGTACTCCGCATCACTTCGGGATCAAAGACGATGACTTTCCTCGCGATCCGCGCCAGTGGCGCGGCGGACAGTTTGCCGACTTTCCGACTTGGCCGGTGAGCAAGGAGATGCCAAACGACCTCTTCACCTTTGCCCGCGTGCGCTACGACTCCGGCGGCTACGGCGGCGGCTACGGGCGGTATCGCCGGCATAGCTCGTGGCTCACGGATTATCCAGACGGCGAGATGAATCTGGCCTACCGCCTCCAGCAGCTCACCTCGATGCAGGTGAATCCGAACGGCGTGCTCGTCGATATCGATCCGGAGCAAATCCGCCATTACCCTTTCATCTACATCGTCGAGCCCGGCGCGATCAGCCTGAGCGATGAGCAGGGGAAAACCTTGCGCGATTATCTGCTGAACGGCGGTTTTCTCATGGTGGACGACTTCTGGGGCGTGGAGGAGTGGGAGGGTTTCTACCACGGTGCATTCAAGAAGATCTGGCCGGACCGCGAGTTCGAGGAGATTCCAGTTGAGCACGAGATCTTCCACAATGTCTTCCCGCTCAAAGTGAAGCCGCAGATTCCTGGCGTCGGCTTTGGCACCGCCGGTCGCGCGCAGGGCATCACCTACGAATGGAACAAGCCTGGCTCGGAGACCGTGCACTATCGCGGCGTGTATGACGACAAGCGCCGTCTCATGATGATCATTTGCTGGAACACCGACTACGGCGACGGCTGGGAGGAGGAAGGCACCGATCCTTGGTACTTCCGTGAGTTCTCCGAAAAGTACGCTTATCCGTTTACCATCAACCTGCTCTTCTATGTGATGACGCATTGAGGTCGCTGGCAATCTATGAACGCACAGGAATCCACCCCCTCACCCCAGCCCTCTCCCCATGGGAGAGGGAGCAGGACGAGCTGCCGCTCGGCTGGGCAATGCGTTGCATCACCCTGGCGCGGTAGCGCCATCGTCTCCCTCTCCCACGGGGAGAGGGCTGGGGTGAGGGGGAAGTCCGTCGTTCGCTGTGACGCCTCCGATCACAGAAAGCGAGATTGCGATCTGCCGTCGCAAATGCGCGCCAAGCAACGAGTCCATCCACCTCGATGCCGCGCTGCTGTTCCGATCTGCGGCGTGCGAACCGCTTTCTATCCGTTCGTTTCGCCTCGTACCCATCCGTGGTTCTCCTGAAGCCCCGAGCACCTCCTCTTCTTTTTCACCCATGTCCTCACCCCATCCCGACTTCGAAAACGAACGCCAGCTCGTCGAATCCCTCCGCTCCGCGAAACAACAAATCCTCAGCGAGATCGGCAAGGTCATCGTCGGGCAGGAGGAGGTGGTGGAGGAGATGCTCATGGGGCTTCTGGCCGGTGGGCACTGTTTGATCACCGGTGCGCCGGGTCTGGCGAAAACGTTGCTCGTGAAGACGCTCGCGCAGGTCTTCAGCCTCTCGTTCCAGCGCATTCAGTTCACGCCCGACCTCATGCCGAGCGACATCACGGGCACCGAGATTTTGGAGGAGACGGAGAACGGCCGCGCGCTCGTCTTCAACAAAGGCCCGATCTTCGCGAACATGATCCTCGCCGACGAAATCAACCGCACGCCGCCGAAGACGCAGGCCGCTCTGCTCGAGGCGATGCAGGAGCATCAGGTCACCGTCGCCGGCCACAGTCTGAAATTGGAGGAGCCGTTCTTCGTGCTCGCCACGCAAAACCCGATCGAGATGGAAGGCACCTATCCGCTGCCCGAGGCGCAGCTTGACCGCTTCATGCTGAACATCGTGATCGATTACCTCAGCGAGGACGATGAAGTGAAGGTCATCACGCGCACGACAGGTGGAAAGTCGGAGCCCGTGCAGCAGCTTTTCAGCGGGGAGCAATTGCTCGCCTTCCACCAAGTCGTCCGCCGCGTGCCCATCGCCGAAGACGTCGCGCGCTTCGCCGTCCGACTCTCCGCCGCGTCACGACCGCATCGACCCGGCGCGCCCGACTTCATCAACGAATGGGTGAACTGGGGCGCCGGCACCCGCGCCGGCCAATGCCTCGTTCTCGGCGCCAAGACACGCGCGCTCCTCGCCGGTCGCTCCCACGTCACCTTCGACGACATCAAAGCCCTCGCCCGCCCCGTCCTCCGCCACCGCATCCTCGTGAACTACCGCGCCGAAGCCGAGGGCGTGACGGTGGACAAGGTGATTGGGAGGTTGTTGGAGCATACCAAGCAATAACTGCCAATGGCAAAGCTCGAACCCATCACTCCGTCAGCGGCAAAAATGTGTTTGGTCGGGGTGTTCATTACCTTGGTGCTGTCGTGTGCGGTGACTGGAACGGCGAGCGTGATGGCCGCTTGGTATTTGTTTCCCGTTTGTTTGGCCTTAATTGCCGCCACCACCCACGTGAAGTGGATTCGCTACTGCGGGCTTTTTGCCGCGTTTCTGGCCCTAACCTTGGTGGTAGTGAGCATCGTCTTTGCTGTCGGTGATTCACGGAGGTTTGCTGAGCGAGTTCGGAAAGCGCGTGAGGTGGAACTAAAACACTGAGCACTTTGTTTTTGAAACAGCATGCCCGCCACCTCCGCCACCTTCCTCGACCCCGCCGTCCTCATGCGCATCAAGTCGCTTGAGCTGCGGGCGCGTGTCGTGGTTGAGGGATTGTGGAAGGGGATGCACCGGAGTCCGTATCACGGCTTCTCGGTCGAGTTCAGCGAGTATCGCGCCTACACGAAGGGAGACGATCCGCGCTACATCGACTGGAAGGTGCTCGCGCGCAGCGACCGCTGCTACATCAAGAAGTTCGAGGACGAGACGAACTTGCGCTGCCACCTCGTCATCGATCACAGCCGCTCGATGCAATACGGCTCCTCCAGCTTCACAAAGGCGCAATACGCCGCCACGCTCGCGGCCACGTTTGCGTGCTTTCTCATGAAGCAAGGCGACGCCGTGGGCCTCACGACGTTCGGCGAGAAACTCGGCGAGCACATCCCGCCGCGAAACCGCCCCGGCCATCTCCGCCGTCTGCTCACCGAACTCGAACGCCCCGCGCCCGCCGGCGGCACCTCGCTGGATGTGCCGGTGCGCCAACTCGCCGATCTTCTGCACAAGCGCGGCCTCATCGTTCTCATCTCTGATCTCCTCGCGCCCGTCGAGAAGCTCGAGCAACAGCTTGGCTGGCTCGGCGCGCTCGGTCACGACATCGTGCTCTTCCATCTCGCGGATCGCGCCGAGATCGATTTCAAATTCGACCAGCCCGCGCAGTTCGAAGACGTCGAGAGCGGTCGCGAGTGGTTCGTGAATCCCGCGCAAGCCCGCGAGAGCTACCTGAGGCGCTTCGCCGATCATCGCGACTTCGTCCGCCGCTCCTGCGAGCGCCACGGCGTCGAATACCAATGGCTCCCGACCGACACGCCCATGGAAGTCGCGCTGTACGATTTCCTCGCAATGCGGCAGACCAAAGGAAAACTCAGCCGCACCACGGCAGCGCCTGTGTCATGAAACGCGTCACCGCATATTCACGAAGGCTCGGAGCGCTGTGGTGCAGTCGGATGCTTCGCGAGTGCGAGCACGCGCGAGCGAACGAACAATTTCCCCCTCACCCCAGCCCTCTCCCCATGGGAGAGGGAGCAGATGGCGCTGCCGCGCCGCTGGCGAAAGTAGTCCAGTCACTCCGTGACTGGTGTCAAAAGCGCTTCAGCCAAAAGCACACGCATCAACTCTCATCGTCCATTCTACCATTGAGCGGCAGCTCGTCAGGTTCCCTCTCCCGTGGGGAGAGGGCTAGGGTGAGGGGGACAAATTCGTTCGGTCTTGCGCGTCCGATCTACGCAACACCTCTCCTGTTCACACCCAGTCACGGAGTGACTGGACTACTATCCGCATGACCTGGCTCTTCCCACTCTACCTCGCAGGCGCGGCGGCGATTGTGCTGCCGATCCTCCTGCATCTGCGTCGTCGGCCGCCGAAGGAGCGGGTGGTGTTCAGTTCGCTGATGTTTCTGGAGAAGACGCCGGAGATCCTCACGAAGCGGAGCAAGCTGGAGCAGCTTCTTCTCCTCGCGCTGCGGTGTCTCGCGCTGATCCTCCTCGCCATCATGTTCGCGCGGCCGTTTGTGCGCGGGAAGAGCGATGCCACGGCAACGGGCAAAGGCGAGGCCGTCGTGCTGCTGCTCGACACGAGCGCCTCGATGCGTCGCGGCGATCTCTGGCAGCAGGCGATGAAGACACTGGAGAAACGCGTGAACAAAGCCACGCTGGCCGATCGCGTCGCCGTCGCTCGCTTTGACCGCGAGACGAAAACGCTGTGGAGCTTCGATCAAGACGCGAAGTCAGCCGGCAGTCGCGTCGCAAGCATTGAGGCCGCGATGAAAACGCAGCAGCCCGGCTGGTCGGCCACCGATCTCGGTCGCGCGCTTGTCGATGCAGCGGGCAGCTTCCAGCGAAGCGGCTCATCCGCTCAAGTGCCCGCGTTCAAACGCATTGTGCTCATCAGCGATCTCCAGGACGGCGCACGACTCGATGCCTTGCGCGGCTTTGCCTGGCCCGACGATGTCGAAGTCGAGATCGCTTCCGTCTCGCTGCCAAACACCGACAATCTCACGCTCTCTCTCGCCGCCGCTGAGTCAGAAGATGAAAGCGCGAAGATCCAGACCAGCGCCGCTGCCAAGACCACGCCCGGCGTGCGAGTGCGCGTGAGCAACGTGCGCGAATCGAAGACCGAGAGCTTCTCATTGCAGTGGGACAAAGGCACCGGCGCTCCGCAAACCGGTTACCTGCCCGCAGGCGCGAGCCGCGTGCTCCGGACGTCGCCTGCGCCCAACAACATCGGCGGCGATGTCCTCACGCTCACCGGCGATGCGTGGGATTTCGATAATCGCATCTGCGTCGCCCCGCCCCAGCCGCGAGAAGCGCGCGTGGTCTTCCTCGGCAATTCTGCGAACGCCAACGAAGCCGCATCGCCGCTCTATTACCTCACCCGCGCCCTCCAGCCGACGCCAGCGCTGAAGCCAGTGCTCGAAGTCGGCGGGAAGCTGGCCGCCGAGCAAAGTGGAACAGACTTGCAGTCTGTTACTCGAAGCCCCGCGCAAACGCTAATCAAACCAAGTGACCCGAAATCACCCAACATCGCTTTCGTCCAAGGTGGCGGAGTCGATGCCGCTGCACTCACCGGTTTGAAGTCATGGATCGAGCAAGGCGGCTTCGGTGTCTTAGTTTTGCCTGCCGACGCGAATGAAAAAGAACTCAGCGCACTCGCTGAGTTGAAGTCACTCACCGTCATCGAGTCCACAGGCTCCGAATACGCGATGCTCGGCGATGTGGACACGACGCATCCGCTGCTGCGCCCGTTTGCCGATGCGCGGTTGCGTGACTTCACGAAGATCCGCTTCTGGCTCCATCGCGTGGTGAAGTGGAAGGACGACGAGCCAAACAAGCCGCAGGTGCTCGCGAAATTCGACAACGGCGATCCCGCGATGCTCCTCTGGCAGCGCGGCAAGGGAAAGGTGCTCGTGCTCACCTCCGGCTGGCATCCGGCAGACAGCCAGCTCGCGCTCTCCACGAAGTTTGTGCCGCTGCTTTTTGGCTGGCTGGAGGCAGCGGGCTTCTCGCACGAGGCCGCGCAGAGTTTGCTCGTCGGCGATGCCTTGCCGCTCGGCGACGCGGCGGCTGCCATCGTGAAACCGGACGGCTCAAAGGTTGATCAAGCGAGCGGCGTCGTCACCACCGACATGCCCGGCTTCTTCAAGATCGCGCAAGGCGGCGAGTCGAAGATCGTCGCCGTGAATCTTCCGCCCGAAGAAGGCCGCATCCATCCGATGGAGCCTGCCAAGCTCGCCGAGGCCGGAGTGAAGCTCACTGCCACCGCCACGGCCAAATCAGCCGCACAGTCGGCCGCCGACAAACAACGGCTCGACGCCAGCGAGGAAGAGGCGCGACAAAGACTGTGGCTTTGGGTTCTAATCCTGCTTCTTGCTGTGCTCGTTTGGGAAACGTGGCTGGCGGGGAGAAAACGAGCCAGTCAGACCGTTCCAGCTTAGCGAAGTCAAAGTGTGCATAATGAACTTGGTGCGCCAAAACAGATCGTACCCCTCACCCCGGCCCTCTCCCCGTGGGAGAGGGAGATGCTCGTCGAGCGCCGCAGTTGACTCGATGGCGTTGCGACTCGGAGGCGCGACGATTTCTCTGAGTTCATTTGTGCACCGGCTTATCAATTTGCTTCCTTCTTACGCAGGGCGGCAGCCCGTCGTCTCCCTCTCCCATGGGGAGAGGGCAGGGGTGAGGGGGGCAAACGTGTTTGGTCTCCAATCCGCCGATTAACGACAAAACTCTCACCGCCATGCTCCACCCCATCCTCCATCGGAAACTGAGTGAGATCGTAGAGGCCCGCCGCGCGGTGAGGCTGCGATGGGCGAAGGCTTGGGTGTTTGGCCTTGCGGCGATGGCGGTCGCGGGGGCTGTGTTTTTCGGCGGTCATGCGTTGCGGTTTGATCGCGTGTGCTTCGGCGTGCTGATCTTCGTACTCGTCGGGCTCGCTGTCGCGAAATGGTGGGCGGGGCGAGTTTTCTTCGATTTGCAGCAGCTCGCACGCGACATCGAGGGCGAGCATCCCGAGCTGAATGCCCTCGTGCGCACGGCGGTGGAGATCGAGCCGGGTGCGGAGTTGAGCTACTTGCAGGAGCAGGTGCTCGAAGAAGCGGCGAAGATGGCGGCGCGAAATCGTTGGGCGGATGAACTGACCGATGCTGATTTTAAGCGCTCGGGCATCGCGCTGGCGTGCGGGCTGTTTGCTCTCGCGGGATCATTTGTGTGGCTCATCAACGAGCGCGGTGCGTTTCGTCAGCGGAAGGCGGATGCGGTCGCTGCCGCAGGCGAGGCGAAGAAGGACGAGAAGAAAAAGCAGGAGTTCGAACTGTCGGTCACGCCTGGTGATGCGGAGGTGGAAAAGGGCACGCGGCTCATCGTCGAAGCGAAGTTTGCCAAAGACGTGCCGGCGGATGCGACGATCGTCGTGAGCGATGCGGAAGGCGGCGAGAGTCGTCGCATTCCGATGCGGCTGACGGTCGATCAGCAGGTCTTCGGCGGCATGATCGCGAAGGTGGATCGTGACAGCCTGTATCGCGTCGAGTTTGGAGCAGGGAAGTCGGATGATTTCAAGATCACGACTTATGTGCATCCCGAACTGGAGCGCGCGGATGCGAAGATCACGCCGCCCGCTTACACCGGCCAGCCGGAGAAGGAGATCAAGAACACGATGAAGGTCACTGCGCTCGAAGGCTCGGAGGTGGCGTTTCAATTCAAGGTGAACAAGCCGGTGAAGGACGCGGAACTCTTCGGTGAAGACAAAACGATCATCCCGCTCAAGGCGCGCGCCGATGATCCGACGATGCTCGATGCCGCGTGGAAGCCCGAGAAGTCGCAGAAATACCGGCTGCATCTGGTCGATGACAAAGAGCGCAGCAACAAACAGCCGCCGTGGATCACGGTGAACGTGCAGAGCAATCAGCTTGCGAAGATTGAAGTGCAGTTCCCAAAGCGCGACGTGCAGGTTTCGTCGATCCAAGAACTGCCCGTTGAAGCGAAGGTCTGGGATGATCTCGGCGTCGAGAAGACGGGCGCGGTGTTCAGCATCGCGGGAAAGGCGAAGGAAGTGATGCTCAGCACGAAGCGGCTCGATGGCGTGAAGAAGCACGACGTCAAAGCGCAGCTCAATTTGGAAACGGAGTCCGTCGAGCCGCGGCAACTCGTGTCCTATTATTTCTGGGCCGAGGACAAGGGGCCGAAGGGCGAGGTGCGTCGCGCGATGAGCGACATGTTCTTCGCCGATGTGCGCTACTTTGAAGACATCTTCCGCGAAAAAGAAGCGCCGCCGAGCGAAGCAGGCGAGCCGAAGAAAGGCGAGGCCGACAAGCTCGTGGAACTTCAGAAGCAGGTGGTGAACGCCACATGGCGTCTGGTGCGCGACACGAATGCGGGCAAGGAAATGGAGAAGGTCGCGCCCGATGTCGATGTCGTGAAGCAGTCGGAGCAGATGGCGCTCGAGCAGGTGAAGGAAGCGATGGAGAAGGCCGAGGATGCCGAGATCAAGACCTCGCTCACCGAAGCTTGGAAAGCGATGCGCGACGCGATCGATCCGCTCACGCAGGCGGCCGAAGAAAAGAAGCGCGGTCCATTGAATCAGGCGCTCGTTTTTGAGCAGAGCGCGCTCGAGTGGCTCTACCGCACGGCGAATCGCGAGCATCAGGTGGTGCGCGCGAATTCAAAATCGAAGAGCCAGGGCCAGCAGAAGAACGAGGCGCAGCTCATGAACCTCGAGCTCAAGCAGAAAGAGCAGCGCTACGAGGAAGAGAAACAGGCCACTGAAGAACAAAGCGCCGAGCAGAAGGAGAACCTGCAAGTTTTGAACCGCCTGAAGGAACTCGCGCGTCGCCAGGAGGCGCTCGCGCAGAAGATGAAGGAGCTGGAGAAGCAGATCGAGAAGGCGAAGACCGAGGAGGAGAAGCAGGAACTCGCGAATCAGCTCAAGCGTCTGCAGGAAGAGCAGGAGCAGCTCTTGCGCGATGTCGATGACTTGAAGGAGAAGATGGAGAAGTCCGACAATCAGGCCACGATGGCCGATGCGAAGGAGCAGCTCGAAAAAACGCGCGAGCAGGTGGTCGATGCCGCGGAGAAATTGAAGCAGCAGCAGATGGCGCAAGCTGCAAACTCCGCGACGCGTGCGCAGCGCGAGCTTGAGCAGATGCAGGAGGATTTTCGGAAGAAGACCTCGCGCAAGTTCAGCGAAGAAATGCGCCAGATGAAGCAGCAGGCTCGTGAGGCGGCGGACGAGCAGAAGAAGATCGCCGACTCGCTGGAAAATCAGAAGAGCCCGGACAAGGCGGGCGATTTGTCGAACTCGCTGGAGAAGATGCTGAATGGCTCCGAGACCGCGCGGCAGATCGACGAGCAGAAGCAGCGCGTGACGAAGCTGATGGAAGAGATGCGTCGCGTCAGCGAGCAAGCTGAGAGCGGCGAGCCGTTGTTGTCGCAGTCTTTATATGATGCCGTCCGCAAGGCCCACACGAGCGGCGTGGAAGATAATCTCGACGAGACCCGCCAATACGCGCGCATGGGCGATCGCCAGAACGCGCAAGAAGCTGAGCGCAAGGCGACGAAGGCCGTCGACGAACTCCAGAAGGGCGTGGACAAGGCGGCGGAAAGCATTCTCGGCAGCGAAAGTGATGCCCTGCGCATGGCGCGGGCGGAGTTGGACTCGCTGATCAAAGGAATGAAGAAGGATGATGCGGAGAAAATGAAGAATGACGGAATGCCGAATGACGAAGGCAAGAAGCAGGCGGACGCTGGGGAAGACTCGGAGAAGCGGAGACAAGGAGACGCGGAGAAGGCGCAGGCGAACGCTGGTGGCGAGAAGAAGCCTGGCGAGAAGGCTGATGGTGGGAATGGCGAGAGCAAAGCCAATGGCGACGCGAAGGATGATAAGATGGCCGATGCGCAGAAGGGCAAAGGTTCACCGGATGGCAAGGGTGAAGGAAACGAGGACGGTCAGAAGCCCGGCGAACAAGCTGGCAAAGGTCAGCAGGACAAAGACGCAAAGACCGCTCAAGGCAAAGACGGCGAGAAAGGCGATCAGCCCGGTGAGTCGGGACAAGGAGGCAAAGACGGAAAGCCCGGCCAGCAAATGGCCGAAGCGAAAGATGGCCAAGGCAAAGGTGAAGGCGAAGGCAGCAAGGCGGGCGAAGAAGGAAAAGAGGGCCAGTCAGGCAAGGGCGGCGAACAACCCGGACAGCAGACGGCACAATCACAAAGCGGCAAAGGCCAGCAGTCCGGACAAAACGGCCAAGGAGGCGAGCAAGGTCAACAACCCGGTCAGCAAGGCGAAGGTCAGCAAATGGCACAAGCGCAAGATGGCAAAGGCCAGCAGCCGGGTGGGAAGGGTCAACAAGCTGGGCAGCAAGGTCAACAAGCCAGCGCGCAAGGCGAGGGTGAAGGACAAGGCCAAGGGCAGGGGCAGGGGCAGGGGCAGCCGGGCACCAGAGGCGGTGAGCAGCCGCAGAACGGACAACGCCAAGGCGGACTCGGACAGATGGCCGAGGCAAATCAGTCGGGTCAGACTGGCAACAGGCAGGCACGTGGCCAAGAGGCTGCCGGAAACCGAAACTCCCGCAGCGCCGCAGGAGGAGGCGGCGGAGACAATGGCGGCCTCTTCTTTGATGCGCCTGATCAAGTCGAAGACACCTCGCCGCTCACCGGCAGTACATATGAGCAATGGGCCGATCGTTTGCGGAATGTCGAAGAACTCCTGAATGCACCCGAACTTCGCAACGAAGCCGCCCGCGTGCTCGACAATGCTCGTGCATTACGCATCGACTACCGCCGCAACAACGCGCCACCGCAGGCCGAGCACGTTCAGACGCGCATCGTCGATCCGCTCGTCGAACTGCGTGATCGCGTGGCCGAAGAACTCGCGAAACGCGAAGACGGCAACTCACTGGCACCCGTCGATCGCGATCCCGTGCCGCAGCAGTATCGCGATCTTGTGCGGAAGTATTATCAGGAACTGGGTGCTGGAAAATGAGGTGCGGTCGCATGGAGAGAGGCGCGAAGCCGGGGAAAAAAGTCCAGTCACTCCGTGACTGGGGTGTGCGTGTCGGAGGTGTAAAGGCGAGCGGAGGTGTGAGAGCGAACTGTACAAGTCCCCCTCACCCCAGCCCTTTCGCTTCGCGGCGCTTCGCTAGCCCCATGGGAGAGGGAGTTGATGCTTTTGATGCTTGGCCGCGTTGCCGTGATTGGATTCCAGTGGCTTCTGGTCCGCTCTATGTTGTTTTCCGACCCATTCTGCAACGAATGGTGTTCTTCAACTCATCGGCGTGGCAACGTCATCGTCTCCCTCTCCCTTTGGGAGAGGGCAGGGGTGAGGGGGAAGATACTCGAGTGGTATTGTGGGATCGATTGCTCACAGACGCCCGTCCGATCGACGCCAGTCACGGAGTGACTGGACTACTTTGCGCAGCATCATGACCCAGATCGTCTTCCAGCACTGGGATCGGGCGTGGATGATGTGGGCGGGCATCGCTCTTGCGGTCGTGCTCGTGCTGATCGGCTATCGCGGAAGCCCGTTGAGTGGTGGTGCGAAGCTGGCGGCGATGCTTTGCAAGATCGCGGCGCTGTCGTTGCTTGCGTTTTTGCTTCTTGAGCCGCAGCTCTCGCGCGAGGTGCCGAGAAAGGGAGCGAATGAAGTGGTCATCGCCGCGGACAATGGCGCGGGGCTCGGTGTGTCGGAGAAAACGGGTGGCGAGGCGCGCGGTGTGGCGATGAAAAAGGCGCTGGGCGTGGGCACTTCCGGCGAGACGTGGATCGATAAGCTCGGCGAGATGTTTCGCGTGAAGACGATGATCTTCGACGACCGGCTGCGCAGCGTGAAGGATTTCTCGGAGCTGAAGTTCGACGGTCAAAGCTCGACGGTTTGCTCCGTGACGAAGTCGCTGAGCGAGCGCGGCGCATCGAGCACGACGGCGGCCGTCGTTGTAGTGACGGACGGCATCGCAACGGACGCGGAGACGTGGCAGGTGACGAAGGACAGACACGCGCCGGTGTTTCCGGTGATCGTCGGCAGCGGTCCGCTGGATCGCGATCTCGCGATCACCGACGTGTCGGCGGTGCAGAGCGCGTTCGAGGAATCGCCGGTGACGATCACGGCAAAGGTGAAGGCGTTTGGTTTTGAGAAGCAGGACGTCTCGATCTCGGTGCTCGATGAAGCGAAGAAGGTGATTGCGACCGAGAAGCATCGCTTTGAGGCGGCGAAGGGTGATCACGTCTTCCGCATTCGCGTGCCGACGGCGAAGAGCGGTTTGTCATTCTTCCGCGTCGTGCTCACGAAAGCCGGACTCGAGAAGAAGCTGGCGGATGATTCGTGGAAAAAGGAAAGCCCCGAAGCGACGCTGGTGAACAACGAACGGCTCATTGCGGTCGATCGTGGCGCGGGGCCGTATCGCATTCTCTATGTCGGTGGCCGGCCGAACTGGGAGTACAAGTTTTTGCATCGCGCGCTGACGGGCGATCCCGACGTACAATTGCCGAGCTTGATCCGCATCGCGAAAAAGGAGCCGAAGTTTGAGTGGCGCGGGCGCGCGGGCGAGACATCGAACCCGCTCTTCCGCGGATTCAAGGCCGATGGTGGCGACGAAGCGCAGCGCTACGATCAGCCCGTGTGGATCCGGCTCGGCATGAAGGACAAGAAGGAGCTGAGTGACAATTTCCCGAAGTCGCAGGACGAACTCTTCGGCGAGTATCGTGCGATCATCATCGACGACCTCGAAGCAGCCGCCTTCACGCAGGAGCAGATGAATCTCATCGAGCGCTTCGTCAGCCAGCGCGGCGGATCGGTGCTGATGCTCGGCGGACAGGAATGCTATCGCGCCGGCGGCTACGATCACACGCCCATCGGCCAGATGCTTCCGGTGTATCTCGATCGCGTGAACGAGGACAAGCCGGTCGAGGACGTGCGCTTCAATCTCACACGCGAAGGCTGGCTTGAGCCATGGCTGCGACTCCGCACGCAACAGGAGGAGGACGAGAAGCGGCTGGCGCAGATGCCGGCCTTCTTCTCAATGAATCAGACGTTCTCGATCAAGCCCGGCGCGAGCATTCTCGCCACCGCATCCGACGCGGGGCAAAAGTCGCATCCGGCGCTCGTCGTTCAGCGATTTGGTGAGGGTCGCGTTGCTGCGTTGCTCGTCGGCGACCTGTGGCGATGGGGCATGCAAAACGCCGAACAACACGCCGACATGGACAAGGCATGGCGGCAGTTCATGCGCTGGCTTGTCGTCGATGTGCCGGATCGCGTGGTGCTCGATCAGCAGCATTCAAAGAACGGCGGCCAGGAAATGGTGAAGCTGCAGGTGCACGTGCGCGATCAGGGTTTCCGACTGATCGACGACGCGACGATGAAGATCACCGTCGAGCAACCCGGCGGCAAAAAGGTGGACCTCTTTGCCGAGCCGAGTCTGAAGGACGCGGGTGTCTTTGAGGCTGAGTTTTATCCGCGCGACAACGGCGACTACCGCGTGAAAGCCGAGATCAAAGACGGCAAAGGCGAGTCTCTCGGCGAACGACAGAGCGGCTGGGTTCACTCGCCACTCGCTGACGAGTTCCGCTCGCTGGAACCCGATCGCGCCTTACTGGAACGAATTGCGAAGGACACTGGTGGTCGTGTGCTCGAATTGAGTGAAGTCAGCACGCTGCCGAAGCTGCTGGAGAATCTGAATGTGCCGATCAAAGAGACGCTCACCGATCCGCTGTGGCACTCGCCGTGGGTGTTCGCGTTGATTCTCGGGCTGCTCGCGGCGGAGTGGGTGATTCGTAGAGAGGCGGGGTGGGTGTGATGAAGTATTCAGTATTCAGTGTTCAGTATTCAGTCTGGCTGGTCGTGGCTTGGGTGCTGACGATGCCGGTTGTTGCCGAGGAAGTCCGCCGCGCGACTCGTGATGTGGACGTCATCGTAGTCGTTGGTGCAGAAGGGACGGATGAGTATGGGAAGAAGTTCAAGGAACAGGCGGAGGCTTGGAAAGCCGCGTGTGAGAAAGCGGCGGTGAAGTTTGAGATCATCGGCACCGCTAAAGAGAAGACGGACGACGCGAAGCAACTCGAAGGACGACTGAAGGCCGAGCTCGCGAAGGCGAGCGGCGCGCTTTGGCTCGTGTTCATTGGCCACGGGACGTTTGATGGTCGCGCGGCGAAGTTCAATCTGCGTGGCGACGACATCACGCCAACGCAGCTTGGCACCTGGTTGAAACCGGTGAAGCGCGAGATTGTCTTCATCGACACGACATCGGCGAGTGCGCCCTTTGCAAAGGCGGTCGCCGGTGCTGGCCGCATCTGCGTCAGCTCGACGAAGAGCTCCGACGAGATCTACTTCGCGCGCTTCGGCGAGCATTTCGCAAAGGTCATCGGCGGCGACTTGCAGGCCGATCTCGATCAGGACAAGCAAGTGTCGGTGCTCGAGGCGTTTCTGTTTGCCTCGAAGAAGGTGGCCGAGTTCTACGAAACCGATGGCCGCCTGGCCACTGAGCATTCCATCATCGACGACAACGGCGATGGCATCGGGACACGCGCGGAAATCTTCAACGGCGTGAATCCCGGCAAGACCGCCGACGGCTCCAAACCCGACGGCGAACGCGCGAGACAGATCAGCCTCGTGCTCAGCGACGAAGATGCGAAGCTCACCGACATCCAACGCGCCCGCCGCGACGAACTCGAACGCTTGATTCGTGCCCTCGATGCGAAGACCAAGAACAAAGACGCCGCGTACTACGCCGAGATGGAAAAGCTCATGATCGAGCTGGCGAGGCTGTACGGTGCCGGTGGATGATTGAGGACCAGTGACCCTCAGTATGGCGAGCATCAGCGGGTACTCTGCCGTCTCTGCCAGAAGGATTCGGTGGTGGCTTCGTCGGGGACGATTTCGATGACGAGGTCGCCATCTGGCAGGGGGGCGGACGTGGCGGGCGATTGGAGGCGGATGTAGTTCATGCTCCACAGGCGGGCCCACGGCTCGAAGGAGACTGCGTGGCGGTTTTCGAGCACTTCGCGCGCAGCGTGAGGCAGGGCGCGGAGGGAATCGACGCGTGCGAAGATTTTTCCGCCGCCGTTGTTGATGACGACAATGCGCCGCCGGCCTTTTGGAAGCTGGCGGATGACCCACGGTGCGCCGAGGTCATAAAGGGCGCTGAGGTCTCCGACGACAAGCCAGGACTCTTCACAGCCGGCGCTCACACCGAGGAAGGTGGAGACGATGCCGTCGATGCCATTGGCACCGCGGTTGGCGTAGAAGGTGGTGCCGGGATTCGCGCGCGATGCAAAGAGGTTCCATTCGCGAATGGGAAGACTGTTGCCGAGAAACACGCGCGCGCCGGCGGGGATGATGCCGCTCAGCCGGCGGATCCACGCCGGCTCTGACTCGGGAAAGAGTGCCATGAGATCGTCGAGGTCCGGCTGCAATTGCGGTGTGGCGCGGGCCAGACGTGCGCCGAGGCAGTGTTTGCAGTTGTAATCGAGAAGACTGAATCCGGTCGTCTCCACGTTTTCCTTGCGGGCGAGTCCGGGAAAGGGGGGGGCGCAGACATTGAGCACGGCAATGGCGGGATGGTTTTCCAGATCGCGCCACCAGCGGCCCGCGGGCACGGCTCCGATGCGGAGCACGCGACGGACGCCCATGGCGGGGAGGACAGCGTCTCCGCCGGGGACGAGCAGCGCATTGAGTTCCGCATGGCCGTGCAGGTTCGAGGTGGCATCCGCGATCACGGGCGCATTCACTGCGGCGAGGAACCTGGCGACTGATTCGGCCCGAGCGGGTGACATACCGCCGGCCAGCACGACGAGTCCCGAGCGATCCTCGAGCCATGAGTCGAGCACTGCGCTGGCTGCGGCATTGTCGGCCGGTTCATTGATTGGCTGCTGCTGTGGAGCCGGGAACTGTGCGAAGTCGAATCCTGCTGCGGGTGTTTCGAGCGCCTCCTCGAAGCAGACATTTACATGCAATGGCCTTGCGGGAAGCTGGCGCGGCCAGGCGGTGGCAGTGACCGTATCCGCATCGATGTCGAGTGTTCCCTCCGCGTAGCCACCAAAGATGCGAACCTGATCGACAGCTTGCGGCGCACCGCTGCCGCGGAAGCGACGGGGCCTGTCGGCTGTGACCAGCACCAGGGGGAGACCCTGATAAAACGCCTCGATCACCGCTGGAAGCAATTCAGCAACGGCCGTGCCCGAGGTGGTGAGTACCGCGACGGGAGCGCGGTCCACCATGAGGCGGCCGAGCGCGAAAAAGGCCGCGCTGCCCTCGTCGAAGAAGTTCCAAACTTTGACACCGCTGCTGTCGAGCAGGGGCGGGAGCAGCGGGGCATTGCGTGCGCCGGCAGCTACGACGAACTCGTGAACGCCGAGGCCGGCGAGTGCGCGCAGGATGGACGTAGCGAGATCGGCATTGGAAATCATATTCCAAACTGCCGCAGCACGGCCTCGCGTTTGAGGCGCAGCTCGCGCCATTCGTGGTCGAAGGCGCTGCCGCCCACGATGCCGCATCCGGATGGCAGCACGATCCGGTCTCCGTCCCAGCCCAGGCCGCGGATGGCCACCACGAGATGGTGCGAACCTTCCAGCGAAAAACCGAACGGAGCACCGAAGAAGCCGGGTGCCTTGAGCAGGGCGCGGTATTCGCGGAGTCTGGCGAGCCACTCGTCGGTGCGCGGCAGGCAGCCGACGGCAGGCGTGGGATGCAGCAAAGTGATCAGTTCATCCACCGCCACGGGCGAGGCGAGCGCGGCGCGAAGGCGCGTCTTGAAATGCACGAGGCCGGAGGTCTCGAGCACCTCGCGCGGATCGCGGGTCACGGTACCGAGCGCGCGGAGGCGATCCTCGAGATAGGAGGCCACCAGTTCGTGCTCCTCGATCTCCTTCACATCGGAGAGGAATTCACTCCGATCACCGGGCTTGGCGGTGCCGGCGAGAGCCATGGTCTCGACTTCGCCTGCGCTCATGCGGAAGAGCAGTTCGGGTGTGGCGCCGAGGAAGCCGCGCCCGCCGCTTGCGTACGCGTAGCCCCATACGTTCGACGGCGCGCACATGAGATGGCCCAGCAGATGCACGGGCCGGCCCGCAGTGCGCGTGCCGTGCTCGGCGAGCACGGGTACCATCTTCGCGAGCCTGCCTGCGATCACTTCCCGGCGGATGCGGCGAAAGGCCATCTTGAACCACTCGGTGGCCGGTTTCTCCCACTGCACGCGCAGCGGAGTCGTGTCAACGCCGGTGCAGGCCGAGATCACAGCCGCATCAGCCTCGTGCAGGCGCGAAGGCCTCTTCCAGGGCAGGGGATCGCACAGATCGAAGTCGTTGATGTAAAAGCACGCGGCGTCCGGGGCTGGCCGTTCCAGCGGCTCGAAGGGCCCCTCGCCGATCCACGCCCTTCCATCGGGCAGCCTGAAAAATGCAAATTCCGTCATGTGCGCGGCCATCGTGAAACGCAGAGGGCGGATTGCAAGAGCGAGTGCCGTGTGTGCGGCTCTGGAGCGTGTGGCGCATGATGCCGGGCAAGATGCGGGCAGCGCGGTTGCTGGAAGCGGCAGCACGAGTGCGAGGCGTGATGGCCAGCCCGGAGGCGAAGATGGAATTCAGCGTTGAAACCCAGCATGTGCCGCGCGATGAGAGCGCGGGCATCAGCTCACGAATCATGACGATGACGGATCGCGCATCTCCAGCCGCCCGGGCATCTGCCTTTCTGTGGCGGATGCCGCCATTGTATGCTGCCGCGGCGTGGATCGTCGCAGCGGCGGGATTTTGGTTTGTCTCGCAGTTGCCGTCGGTGGTGCGCTGGGGCTTGCGGGTGCTGTTTCTGGTGCTCGTGGTGCATGCGGCGGCGGTGATCGTACGCGTGGTTCTTACGGCGTGGAGCAGGCCGCGGAGGGCGTTGTTCGTGGGCGTCGCCCTGTTGCTTGGGGCGGGGATTCCATATGTGTGCGCGGAGGTGCTCTGCTGGGCCTGGCTGCGCGCGACGCAGCGGGGAGGCGACCCCTTCTCTCTCACGGACATCCAGGTGCAGGCGGCGCAGGAGATCATCGACGGGCGCACATCCTACACCACCCACAGCCGCGAGCTGGGATGGACGATCACGCCGGGCACGGTGTCGTCGAACGGCCTCTACCGCTCGAACTCGCAGGGCCTGCGCGGGGACCGCGAGTATGCGACCGCGAAGCCCGCCGACACCGTACGCGCGCTCTGTTTCGGTGATTCGTTCACGCAGTGTGACGAGGTTAAGAATGACGAGACTTGGGAGCACTACGCGGAGAAAACCGGAGGCGTGGAGTTTCTGAATTTCGGCGTCGGCGGATACGGCATGACGCAGGCGCTGCTGCGCTACCTGCACGACGGGCGCAAGTTCGAGACTGACGTGGTCATACTTGGCTGCATGACCGCCGACGTGCGGCGCACGGTGAACGCCTACTATCCCTTCCGGCTCGACAATCCCAGCGAGGCCCCCAACGTGCGAGGCCTGCCTTATCCCACGCTCGACGAAACGGGCAAGCTCGTGCTTCATCCGAATCCGCTTCCCGACGCCGCCGCCTATCGCGAACTGCTGGCCCATCCCGCGCGGCGGCTGCGCGAGCTTTCCCGACTGGACATTCTCTACCATCAGCCGCCGCCGACACCGCTGCTCACTCTGATCAAGAGCAAGGCCGGCGACCGCCTTGAGGCGGCGTGGCTCGACTTCACCGTCCATGTGCGCCGCTCGCTGAACACGGTGCTCAAGCGCTCTCAGCGCGTGGAAAAGATCGCGCCCGTCGGCGAGGACCGGGTGTTTGATCCCAGGCATCCCATATTCACCATCAACTGCCGCGTCTTCGACCGCTTCGTGGACGAAGTGCGCGCCGCAGGTGCCAGGCCGCTGATCCTCTGGCTTCCCGGACGTGATGACTTCCCGCGCCTGCGCGCCGGCCGGGAGAAGATATACCAGGGCTTTCTCGACTACTTCAAGTCAAGGGGCTACGACTGGATCGACGCCATGGAGTGGATCACCGCCGAACTTCCCGGCGAAGGCGGCGTGGCGCCAAACAAGACGCTGCTGGTGGAGAGCCACTACTCGGCGGCAACGAACCGGGCCATCGGCAAGCACATCGCCGCCTACGTGAAGAAAATGGCGGGAAAGTGATCGCGGCAGTCAGCGGCGGTCTCCCCACGCTGCTGCTTTCAGCGCAGCACCTTGCCGATCACGTCGTAGGCGGCGAAGCGCTGCGCATCCGGGAAGTCGTGATCGGAGTCCGGATGCTCGACGCGGATGCGATCCTCCGCGCCGTGCAGCTTGTAGATGGCCGCGGCGGCCCTGGCGATGCGGTCCACGCTGTCGTGCCGGAAGTTCGAGTCGCGCAGCGGAGCATTCACAAAAAGCGTGCGCGGTGCGAGGCAGGCGATGAGTTCATAGTAGTCGAAGGGAGCGTCCTGCGGGTGGCCGAGGAACTGCTCCATTTTCATCATGTAGCGCTCCTGCACCCAGCCCTTGATGTTGCCGCCGTAGTAGTCGAGCAGGGAATCGAAGCCGCAGCTAGAGACGATGCACTGGATGCGCGCGTCGAAGAGAGCGGTGAAAATGGAATTATGCCCGCCCAGCGAGTGGCCGATGGTGGCGTAGCGCCCATGCTTGACGAACGGCAGCGCATCGAGCACGTCGAGCGCCCGGATGTTGTCCCAGATCGCTTTCATCGTGCCGCTCTGCCAGCCGAGCTGCTTCAAGTCCGGCTGGTAGTCTGCGAGAAGCGGATAGCTCGGCGCGATGGTGACGAAACCCCGCTCCGCCAGCTCGCTGGCGTATTGACGGTGCGCCTTGCCGCCGAGGCCCACCACCACTTTGTAGCCGATCTTGTTCTCCGTCGGATGGAGGCAGAGCACTCCGGGCACTGCTTTTCCTGCCAATGCAGCCTTCGGGATGCAAAGGTAGGCAGTGGTGCGCGCGCCAGGCTCCGAGGCATACGTGATGGCGCGCCGCACGTAGCTGCCGCAGTCGGTCTCGTCGTCCACTTTCACATCGAGATCGCAGCGTTTCTCTTTTCCAGGCAGTGCACCGGCGATCTGCTGGAAACCCTTCAGCGCCTCGGTTTTGCGGCCCTCCCACTCGGCAGCCGACGACGCCGTCTTCCGGCTTCCGTCCGGCGTGCGATACTCCAGCAGGTTGGTGCGGCTGAGTCCGCGGATGGGCGGGATGGAGACGGGCGTCTCGGCACGGCAGCCGATTGTGTGGAGGCCGCAGAAGATGCCGAAGGTGAGGAGTGAAAGCGTGAGCCGGTTCATGCGCACTATACGCCGGAGCTGGCGACGGTTTTGGCCCGCAATTGCAAAAACCGGCCGCAAGGACCGGACGAAGTGGCAAGAGACCCCGCCGACGCGCGGCAGCGTGAGCGTCGTGAACCGAGTGCTGAACACGGCTTTCCTGCTCCTGCATCAGCCCGGCGCGCACTGACGGGATGGCATCAGCCGATCTTCACGGCAGGCAGGTTCCAAACCTTCGCGGCGTATTCATTGATGGTGCGATCCGAGGAGAATTTCCCCATGCGCGCGGTGTTCAGAATGGCCATGCGGGTCCAGCGCGCGTGGTCGAGGTAGGCGTCGTTCACCTTAGACTGGGCGTCTGCATAGGCGGCGAAGTCGGCGAGGACGAGGTAGGGGTCGCCATGATCGAGGAGGCTGTCGCGCAGAGGTTTGAAATCGGCTGCCTGTCCGGTGAAGAAGTCGGAGGCCAGCCAGTCGATGGCATTGCGCAGCGCTCCATTGCTCCAGTAGTATTCCCACGGGTTGTAGCCGCGCGCGATGAGGTCGTTCACTTCTTCGACAGTGAGTCCGAAGATGAAGATGTTTTCCTCGCCCACTTCCTCGAGAATCTCGACATTCGCGCCATCGAGCGTGCCGATGGTAAGGGAGCCGTTGAGAGCGAGCTTCATGTTGCCGGTGCCGGAGGCTTCCTTCCCGGCGGTGGAAATCTGCTCGGAGAGATCGGACGCAGGGATGATCTTCTCGGCCAGGGTGACGCCGTAGTTCGGCAGGAAGACGACCTTGAGCTGGCCGCGCAGACGGGCATCGTTGTTGATCTTCTCGCCGACGGCGTTGATGGCGTGGATGATGTTCTTGGCCAGGAAGTAGCCTGGCGCGGCCTTTGCGGCGAAGACGAAGACGCGCGGCTGGATCTGGAGCGAAGGATTGTCCAGCAGGTGCTGATAGAGCGAGACGATGTGGACGAGATTGAGATGCTGGCGCTTGTATTCGTGCAGGCGCTTGATCTGCACGTCGAAGAGCGCGTCTGGGCTGACCGTCACGCCGCAGCAGTCCTTGATGATCCGCGCCAGATGCACCTTGTGCTCGCGCTTGACGGCGCGGAAGCGGGCCTGGAATGACGCATCGTCGGCGAAGGCCTCGATGCCGCGCAGCTTCATGGCATCCCGCCGCCAGTCCTCGCCTATGGCCTCGGTGATGAGGGCGGCGAGCTGCGGATTGCACACGTCGAGCCAGCGGCGGAAGGTGACGCCGTTGGTGAGATTGAGGAAGCGGCCGGGAAAAAGCTCGTTGAACTCCGGGAAGAGCCGCTCCTTGAGCAGCCGGGTATGCAGCGCGGCCACGCCGTTCGTGGCGTGACTGCCCAGCACCGAGAGATTCGCCATGCGCACGAACTTCGCGCCGCGCTCGTCGATGAGGGAGAGCACGCGCTTCTTCTCGCTGTCACCGGGCCACTTGCGCTCGACCTCGGTCTCGAGGAAGCGCCGGTTGATCTCGTAGATGATCTGGAGGTGGCGGGGAAGCACGCGGCCGAAAAGCGGCACGCTCCACATTTCGAGCGCCTCGGGCAGCAGGGTGTGGTTCGTGTAGGAGAAGGTTTTCTGGCAGATGGCCCACGCGCGCGTCCACTCGAGGTGCTCCACATCGATGAGCAGCCGCATGAGTTCGGCGATGGCGATGGCGGGGTGTGTGTCGTTGAGCTGCACGGCCACCTTGTCCGCGAAATGGTCCCAGTCGAAGCGGTTGTCGCGTTTGAAGCGGCGCACCATGTCCGCCAGCGAGCAGGCGACAAAGAAGTACTGCTGCACGAGACGCAGCTCCTTGCCGTTCTCCGTCGAGTCGTTCGGGTAGAGCACCTTCGATACGGTCTCGCCCAGCGCCTTGTCATGCAGCGCCTCGACGTAGCCGCCGGAGTTGAAGACTTGAAAATTGAAGACGTCCGACGCGTGCGCCTCCCAGAGGCGCAGCAGGTTCACCGTGTCCGAGTCGTGGCCGACGATGGGGATGTCCCACGGCACGCCGACGAGCGCCTTGGTCTCCACCCATTCGGGATGGGAGCGCCCCTGGTCGTCAAACTTCTGCACCACCCGGCCATAGAGATTCACCGTCTGGCGGTAGTCGGGCCGAACGATCTTCCACGGATTCCCGTCGCGCGTCCAGGCATCCGGGTGCTCCACCTGGCGGCCATCGACGATCTCCTGCCGGAACAGGCCGAACTCATAGTGGATGCCGTAGCCGATCGCGGGCAGGTCGAGGGTCGAGAGCGAGTCGAGAAAACACGCCGCCAACCGGCCGAGGCCGCCATTGCCGAGGCCCATGTCCGGCTCCTGCTGGAGGAGCACATCGAGGTCCCGGCCCATCTCCGCGAGCGCGGATTTCGCGGCGTCGTAGATACCGGCATTGCGCAGGTTGTTTTCGAGCAGGCGGCCCATGAGGTACTCCAGGGACAAGTAATGCAGCCGCCGCACATTGTTCCTGCGGTGGTAGGTGCGTGTCTGCGTGGAGCGATCCAGCACCCGGTCCCGGACTGCGAGGCAGGTCGCCACCCACCAGTCGCGCATGCCGGCGGTCTCGATGTCTGCGGAGAGCGTGAAACGCAGATGGTTGGCGATGGACTTCTTCAAGCCTGCGGTCGTGTTCTCCACGCACATGTCCAGCGGGCTGGAGTCGAGTGCATCGTTTACGGGGACGGGAGGCGTGAGGGTGGCTGCTGGCATGATGGCGGGGCGGGGGTTCTTGAAATAGCGGGCGGGCATCATGCCCTGTCATGTGCGGCACGCAAGTAACGCGTGCTTGTTCACCCGGGCTTCCGGGGCGCGGGCTGGAACCGGGTTTTGCGAGCTTGCAGCAGGGCGGCAAGAGGGGGCGGTGATGGCGGGCGCTGGAGACTTCATGTCCGGCCAGTCACCCAGCAGGAACCATGCGCATTGCGGCGGAAAATCTTGGAGCACGCCCAAGGCGATCCAAATACCGATTGCCTGACATCTGTCCGACATAGACGCGCCAGTTCCGTGGGCGACTGTTTGGGGCAGTTGAAGCCGCGGCGCTGTCGGCTATGATCGCGCGCCTTGAATCCCGCCTCCGAATTCACCATGTCTGCCGGTCGTTTGCTCCTCCTCATCGCCATGCTCTGCGGCCAGCTCGTCGCCGCGGCACCGCCGAATTTTGTAATCATTCTCGCCGACGACCTCGGCTGGGGTGATTTGCATGCGAACAATCCCGAGCACTCGAAGATCGCGACCCCGAACATGGATCGCATCGCGGCGGAGGGGATGCGCTTCACGGACGGGCATTCGAGTTCAGGCTGCTGCTCGCCCTCGCGCTACACCTTGCTCACCGGGCGCTATCATTGGCGCACGACGTTGCAGTCAGGCATCGTCGGCGTGTGGGGCAAGCCGCTCATCGCGCCTGATCGCCTGACGATTGCCTCGCTCGCGAAGCAACACGGCTACGCGACGGCTTGCATCGGCAAATGGCATCTCGGTCGCGAGTGGCCGATCACCGACGATCAGCGGGCGCACTTCACGGGCTTCGGGGGCAAGTCGGGTGGCGGTGGCAAAGTGGAGACAGGGATCACCGACGCGCATCGTGCGACCTGGAAGACAGTGTTTTCTCAACGCATTCCCGGCGGACCGACGGAGCGCGGCTTCGACGAATACTTCGGCACCGACGTGCCGAACTGGCCGCCGTATTGCTTCATCGAAAATGACCGCACTGTCGGCATCCCGAGCGAACTGCTGCCTGCTGACAAGCTCGTGAAGAATCAAGCCAGCCTGCAAGGTCCCGCGCTGCCGGATTGGCAACTGGAGAAGATCTTGCCCGCTCTCGGTGATCGCGCCGTGGGTTTTATCGAGAAGCAATCAAGATCACGGAAGCCCTTCCTGCTCTACCTGCCGCTCACCGCGCCGCATACGCCGCTCGCCGTCGAGGGCGACTGGCGCGGCAAGAGCAAGCTGAGCAGCGACTACGCCGACTTCGTGATCGAGACCGATGCCATCGTGGGTCGCGTGATGGATGCGGTGCGTGCCAGCGGTACGGGCGATGACACGTTCGTGCTCTTCACCAGCGACAACGGCTGCGCAGCCTACATCGGCGTGAAGGAACTCGAAGCGCAGGGTCACTTCCCAAGCGGACCGCTGCGCGACTACAAGACGAGCGTGTATGAAGGCGGTCATCGCGAACCGTTCATCGTGCGCTGGCCGCGCTTGGTGAAACCCGGCGCCGTGTGCAAGCAGCTCGTGCTGCAAGCCGATCTCATCGCGACGATGGCCGAAATCTTCGGTGACAAGCTGCCCGACAGTGCCGGCGAAGACAGCTTCAGCATGATGCCGCTGCTCAAAGGCGAAGACCGCCCCATCCGCTCGCATTCGGTCAACACCGCCTGTGGCGGCACACCGAGCCTGCGGGAGGGAGCGTGGAAGCTCGTCCTTGCCGCCGACAAGGTGACAAACACTCCGGTCCAACTCTACAACCTTGCCGACGATCTCGGTGAATCCGTCAACGTCGCCGCCGCCAACGACGAGCGAGTGAAGTCCATGCAGGCCACGTTCGAAAAGATCATCCGCAACGGACGCAGCACGCCTGGCAAGCCGCAGAAAAACGACATGAAGGTGGTGCGATATCCGAAGGAGGCGGCCGGGAAGGGGAGGGAAAAGTGAATCGGGCAATGCGGAGATCACAGTGCGCACCGCGCATCATGAGATGGCGTATCGCACGCGGTGGTGTGTGCCGGAACTGACCTGGCTGCGAGGTGAGCTGGAGGGACATTCGCGGGTGAACTCCATGCTCGCGCTGTGCCTTGCCGATCTCGGCGCCGTGGTCGCGCAGCAGATCATTGCGTGAGCATCAGCGCTCGTCCGGATAATCCACCACGTCTTCGGGAAAGCCCTTTCGCAGCAGCTCCACCGCGCGCTTGATCAGCGTGTCCTCCTTCTTGAGCAAATCCTCCGCCTTCACCGGCACGGTCTCGTGCGGACTCACGCCGATGCCCTCGATGCCCCGGCCCTTGTTGAATCGCCCCATGTTCGTGCGCGTGGAGAATCGGATGCGGAGCATGCCGCTCGGGGTGCTGATCTCCGACTTCTGCGACGAAGTGCCGGCCGTCGGTGCGTCGCCGATGAGGTAGGCGCGGCCGTCTTCCTTGAACATGCCTGCAATGGTCTCGCCCGCACTTCGCACGCCGGCATCGACGATCAGCACCATCGGTCCGGTGAACGCGTGATCGCCTGCGCCTTCGTAATAGCCCCATTGTTTCCCCTTGGCGAGGAAACGGCCGAACACTGCCGCGTGATCGCAACCGCCGCCGCCGTTCGCACGCATGTCGAGGATCAGCCCAGGCGCGTCACCGATCTCCGGCAGCATCTTGTCGAGCTGCGCCGGCAAGTCACCAGGCACATCGCGCAGGTGGATGTAAGCCATGCCTTCGCTGGTTTTGCCGTAGCTCTGACGTCCGACGAACTTCAAATCGCCCGGCGGGAAGATCGGCCCGACAGGCACTTGATTCGGCCCGCCGTTGCGTACGCGTTTGATGGACTTCATCGCGCCGGTCTCGTCCTTGATCTCGAACGTCACCGGCGTGCCCTCCCAGTCGCCGAGGCCCCAGTGACACGCCGCATACGATGCCTGGTGTGGCGTGGAGAAGCTGCTGCCGCGTTGCTCCATCGTCACCACCGCCCTGTCGAGCCATTGATGCACGGGCGTGCCGTCGATCCTGAGCACTTCCTGTCCGGCCTTGATGCCGGCATCGGCGGCGTCTTTGAACGCGGCGCGTACGAGCACCTTGCCTCCGCTCGTCACCAGATGCACGCGCGGTCCGGTGAAGCGGCGGCCCTTTGAGCCGTCGTCAGGCTTCACCTTCGATTGCACGATGCCGGCATGGCCGTCGTGGAGCTGCGAGAGCAGGCGCGACACCAGCTTGTAGTGCTCCGTGTCGGTCGTCACCGAGCCCGCCGCCTTCGTGAACTCCGTACGCACCGCATCCCAGTCCACTCCTTTTTGTTTCAACAGGGCGCCCGCCTGCTTTTGAAACTCCGTCAGCAGAAAGTCGATGTCCCGCGCATAGGGCGGCGCGTCCTGCGCGCAAAGAGACACAGCGGTGACAAAAGACAAAAGCAACGTACGCATGATCACTCCCCCGTGACGATTTCGATGATCAAGCGGCCGCTGTGGTCATTGCAGAGCGCGAACTTCGTCTTCAACTCGCCGAGCAGCTTGTCCGCCTCCTCCGTCCTGCCGGACGACTTCAAAGTGTCCCACAGGTACAGCCGCGCCAGCCCGCCGACCTGCGCGCCGTTGAGGTAGTAGCAGCCGCCGTGCTTCTCGATGCACTCGCGCAGCAGTTTCTCGCGCTCGTCGCCGTTGCTCTTCTGCGCGAGGTAGAGCGTCGCGCAGCCGACGCGGTTGCCCTTCGTCCATTTCTTCAGGAAGGTCTCCAGCGCCGTTTTCGCATCGGCCTCGCGATAGCGCGCGGACGCCGTCTGGTAGTCGTCCTCCAGTTCGCGGAACTGCCGTGCGTTGAAGAGCTTCGCATCGCGCGCCATTGCCTCCTTGGCGGCGCGGTCGTTGTCCCGCAGCGCCTTCTCGCGCTTCGCGGGGGTGGGCTTCGGCGGGCCTTTGTCGGCTGCGTGGAGGGGAACGGCGGCGAGTGCGATGAGGAGGACGCTCAGGAAGTGCATGGTGTGCGGGTGGGGTTGAGTTGAGTGGGAAAACGCGATCTCTTTGAGTGGGAAAACGCGATGTCTATCTGGCAGCCGGAGATTTGCCCAGGATGTCCACAAGCGGCACCGCGCCGAAGTCGAGCTCGCCTGCGTAGTCCCGGCGGATTTCGTCGCGCCAGCGCCGCGCATCGGCGTCTCGGCCGGCAGTCTCTGCATCCTGTGCCAGCATCAGGCGCGCGACGCCTCCGACATTGGTGCCGTCGAGGAAATACGCATCGCCATGCTCCTTGATGGCGCGTTGAAGCAGGTCCGTCCGCCCGGCTCCTGTCTTCAAGCGCGCGAGCAGCAGCACCGCGCAGCCGGTGCGGTTAGCGGCGGGATATTTTTCCATCAAGGGTTGGAATGCCGCCGCCATTTCATCGGTGACGGCGGCCTGCTTCGCGGACTGATACATGCCTTCGATCTCACGGAGCTGCTCCGCAGTGAAGCGCCTTTGATCTGCTTCCACTCGACCATGGGAGCGCTGCACCGCCTTCTCGCGCAGCGCATCGAGCCGCGACTTCGCCTTCAACTTTGCCTCCAGCTCCGCCACGCGCTTCTCCAGTTCCGCGACCCGCGACTCCTGCGCATGACCAGGCCTCAGGCTCGGCAGCACAAGTGCTGCTCCGATCACCACCAGCAGCCGTTGCCAGCGCGCACCGCACGCGCGCGCGGGTTCGCTCGCCAGAGCGCATATGCGATGTTTCGCCTCGCGGCCCGCGCGGCCCATCCCGAGTCCCGCGATCGCGACTCGCGGTCTGCCGTGCGTCCACTCGATGAGCGAGACAAAACCCCGCGCGCACACCTGCCGTGACGCGCCCGACCAGCGCAACGCCTCCTCGTCACAGGCGCGCTCGCGCAGCCGTGCCGACTGAGCCGATGCAAGCCACACCGCCGGATGAAAAAACAGCGCGACGCGCAACAGCGTCTCAGTCCACTGCCAGAGGACGTCGCGCGCCCTCACATGTGCCAGCTCGTGCGCCAGCACCCAGCGCAGTTGCTCGCGGTCCAGTCGTCCGGTCAGTCCCTCCGGCAGCAGCAACACGGGCCGCCACCAGCCTGCGAGTGCCGGGGAATGCAGTCGCGACGATGTGCGGACCGCGACTCCCTCACAGCCCATCCGGCGCGCGAGCATCGCCAGCTCGCCCGCCTCATCCCCAGTCCCGGTTCTCGACTCCCGGATCAAAAGGCGCGTCCGCCACCAAAGCCAGCCCACCCGCGCGGTGCCAAGCAAAACGCCACCGAACCAGGCGAGCATGAGCCATGATCCGGGCTGCATCTGGTCGCGCTGCGGCAGGTCGATGACCGCAACCGGCTCCATCGTTGCGGCGCGGACAGCCGCCGGCTCGGGATCCATGGTCGGGCTTGCCGTGCTTGCCTGTCGAAGCAACGGCACCGCCACAGGCAAAGACACGACGCACTTCACCAGCACCAGCGCAAACAGCGCGGCACCAGCCCGGGGGGCGAGACGACTGCCGGCCAGTTTCCACAGTACCGAGACGACGAACCACGCGATGCAGCCGTCGATCAGGCTGGTTTGGACCCACGCCATCCAGTCTGTCGCGACGGCATTCATGGTATCCGATCTCCTTTCCGCGCGGACTTCTCGGCTTCATCGATCACGCGTCGCAGCTCGGCGATGTCGCCGGCGGAGAATTTGGACTGTTTGATCATGTAGGCGAGCAGCGGTCCGTGGTGATCTCCGAGCACCTTGTCCAGCAGATGGTCGGCCGCATGGCGGAGCGACTGCAGCACGCTGGTCCTAGGCTTGTAGAGAAAGCTGTTGCCCACGCGAGTGGCCGTCAGCCGGCCTTTCTCGACGAGCAGGGCGAGGTAGGTCTTCACCGTCGTCGGCGCCCAGCCGAAGCGTCCGCCCGCGATCTCGTACACATCCCGCGCCGCGCAGGACTTCAGTTCCCAGACGATCTGCATGATCTTCCATTCGTTCGGTGTCAGGCTGGTGTTCGAGTCCTTCGGCATGGCGGTGATTTTGGCTGAATGACTAATGTTTTAGTCAAAATGGGTCGTCGGTGTCGAGAACTTTTTTTTCGAGACGGCCCGATCCAGACGATGGCGGGGCTTTGGCGGGGAGCTGCGCGAGGCTTACCGCGCGCCGCCGGGTGTCGGATCGGCGTCGGGAATCCGCTGGGCGGACGGGATGTCGAGTTGTTCCTCGGCAAGCTTCAAGTAATGGATCAGACCCGGCGTGCGGTAGCCCATGCCGTAGTTCCGCCGCAACACTTCGAGCGCGGTGCGCAGCGAGGCGGGATCGCCGGCCTTTACGAGCTGGTAGGCACCGAGGCGTTCATAGACCTGAAGCGCGCCATTCTTGTGGCCGCGCAGGTAGCACTCGCCGGCTTTCTTCGGGTCGAGTTCCACCCACCGGTCGTGGAGTGGATCGAGTCCCCGCCGCTCGTAGATCGCCCCGAGTGTGACCCAGAGCTGCGGATCGTCAGGCAGGAACTTCAGCCCTTCGTCGAGGATTTCGATGCCGCGCTGCACATGGTCGCGGGCGAGCTGGCGGCGGATGGCGGGGCGCAGCTTGTCATCGAAGAGGTACCCTGATGCCGCGTTGTAGGCCATGTGCCAGGATCCTTCCACCCAATAGGTGGCATAGCCTGGCTGCAGGCGCGTGGTGAGCTGGAAGAGGCTGTCCACCTTGGCCCAGTCAATGTTCTCGAATGCGGTGAACGCCTGGAGATACGTGATGCTGGCGACGAGCGAGCGCAGGCCGCCAAGCGAGGCGGCGAAACCCATCTGCCCGAGGCCCTCGCGCAGGCCGAGATCGACCGGCCTGCTCAACATGCCGCTGGTGCGCAGGGAGAGCGTGACTGCCTCGTCCGCGGGGCGCGAGACGAGGCCGACGATGACGAGGAGGGACAGGGCCTGGAGTTTTCGCTTCATCAGCAGTTACAGCTCCTTTTCGACGAAAACCAAGTGCGCCACCGCCACGTAGCCGACGACGTAGAGCAATGCCATGAAGGTCATGTGCAGCAAGTCCGCGCCCGAGGGCTGGGCGCCTTTGATGATGTTTTCCACGATGTCGAACACGCCCAGATCGGGGCAGATGATGGCAAGGGCGCTGCTGGCCGCCTTCTCGCCGACGGCGGAGAAGCCGTGAAAGAAATACTCACGCAGCATCTGCTGTCCGTGGCCGACGATGGCGAGGCAGAAGGTGGTGACGATGGTGAAGAGCGTCGTGCTGGCAAAGCACGAGATGAGCAGCGCCAGCGCCGAGACGACAGCCGCCTTCAGGAAGATGGCGAGCACGCCGGCGTGCAGCGCCCAGGTGAGGCCCTGCTTCGCGACGGCGGCGGTTTGCGCGGCGATGTTCTCGGGCGTGGCCTTGTTCTCGTGCTCGAGGGAGTGGATGGCGGCATCCAGCACCATGTTCTGTCGCATCCAGAGCACGGCGCTGAGCACGGCGTCCATCACGAAGAGGCCGCCGCCGATGAGCAGCAGCACGCCGAGCAGCTTTCCGATGAGATACTCCACGCGAGGGACCGGCTTCGACAGAATGGTGTAAAGCGTGCGATCTTCGAGATCCCTCGGCAGCAGCAGCGCGGTGGAGACGATGGCGATGACGATGGCAAAGATCTGCAGAGCGCCAAAGGACACGTCCTTGAGGAGCTTGAGCTGCTGCTCGGGATTCATCACCGGAAAGACAAAGCCCGCCGCGACCACGACAGCGGCGAACACCAGCAGGAAGACGAGTATCTTCATGCGGACGAGCTGCGTGACCGTCGCCGTCGCGAGCGTCCACACGCGCGAGGGCGAAAAGGCCACGAACCTGGAGGCGGCGGGCGGCCGTGTCGGTGATGGTGCTGTAGCTTCGCCGTTCATGGTGCGTCAGATGATGTGTCGTCCGTGGCCTTCAGGAATAGGCGTTCCAGCGTGGTGCGAGGATTGCCCATCTGGAGGACTCTTGAGCCGCCGCCCTCGGCGGCGACGAGCGCACGGATGCGCGCGAGCAGCTCGGGAGAGGCTTCCTCCAGCACGATCTCGGTCTGGTTCTCGACGGCGATGAGTTCGTCGAGCCGTCCCTCGCGGACCATTCTTCCGTGCGACATGATGCCGACGCGATCGCACACCTCCTGTAGCTGCTCCAGCAGGTGGGACGTGACGAGCACGGTGATGCCGCGCTGTTTGAACTCGATGATCAAGTCGCGAATCTTCCGCGAGCCGGCGGGGTCCACGCCCGCCGTCGGTTCGTCGAGCACGAGCAGCCGCGGCTCGTGAATGAGCGCCTGAGCGAGGCCGATGCGCTGCAGCATCCCCTTCGAGTAGCCGCCCACACGGCGCTCTGCCGCGTCTTCGAGACCGGTGAGGGCGAGCATTTCCCTGGCACGCGCACGCAAGCGCCCGCCGCCGAGTCCGCACAGCCGGCCATAGAACAGGAGTGTCTCCATGCCGGTGAGGTGCTTGTAGAAGTACGGGTTCTCCGGCAGGAAGCCCACGTCCTGGCGGCTCTGCACCGTGGTGCTGTCCCGGCCGAAAATCTGCGTGCGTCCCTCGTCCGCCGCGAGCAGACCGAGCACGACCTTCATCGTCGTCGATTTGCCGGAGCCGTTCGGCCCGATGAGGCCGTACACCTCGCCAGCCGCCACCGTGAAGGACAGCTCCCGAACTGCGACGAACGACTTCCGTCCAAGATGGCCCTTGAAAACCTTCGTGAGGTTCTCAACGCTGACGGCGGAGGTGGATGCACTGGGCGGCATGGGCGGGGCGAAATAGAACGCAACGCTCTCTGCAATGCAATGAACGAGACGGATGGCTCCGGAAATTTCGTCCCGCGCGTATCATGGGCGGGGGCTTGGCGGCATGTTCCGCTTGCCATGTCCCGGCCGCTCTCTTAGCAAGCTGTGCATGAAAAACATCTTCCTAGCTCTGATGTTGGTGGCGGGCGTGGCATCCGCCGCAGAATCGAAATTCAAGGTGCTCATCGTGGATGGGCAGAACAATCACAAGTGGGACATCACCACGCCGGTGCTGAGGGATGCGCTCGAAACATCGGGCGCGTTCATCGTCAATGTCAGCACCACGCCGCCGAAGGGAGCACCGGCCGGTGCGTGGGATGCGTGGCGGCCGAAATTCGCCGATTACGCGGCGGTGGTGAGCAACTACAACGGCGAGACATGGCCGGAGCCGGTGCGGAAGGATTTCGAGGCGTATGTTTCCGGTGGCGGGGGATTTGTGTGCGTTCATGCGGCGGACAATTCCTTCCCTGACTGGCCGGAGTACAACAAGATGATCGGCGTGGGCGGCTGGGGCGGTCGGAACGAGAAAAGCGGGCCGCGGCTTTTCATCAAGGACGGCAGGCTCATGCGCGATACTTCGCCAGGCGCAGGTGGCAATCACGGAAAGCAGCATCCGTTTCAAGTCACCATCGTGGACCCAGGGCATCCGGTGACAAAGGGGTTGCCGAAGCTGTGGATGCACCGGCAGGACGAACTCTACAACAGCCTGCGCGGTCCTGCAGAGAATCTCACCGTGCTGGCCACCGCCGTATCCGAAACCACGAACAATGCCGAGCCCATGCTGATGGCCATCGGCTACGGCAAAGGCCGCGTCTTCCACAATGCGATGGGCCACGCCGATTACTCGATGCTCGACCGGGGCTTCTACGAAATCATGCAGCGCAGCACGGAGTGGGCGGCCACCGGTGATTGCAAGGCGACGGCCGACGTTCCCGCTGATTTTCCCACCGCCGGCAAGGAAACGGAGGTGCGTCTCGAAGGCTACCCGAAGATGGCGCCGCCGGTTCCGAAACCGGACAAGAAATAACCGGACGCCGATGAGCGCCCTGGCTTTCGGGAGATGACGGTGATCCATCACGGTGGATGCGGGTGGATCGTCGCACGCTTCTGGTTCTGGTTTGACAAGAGCTGGCTGCCCGGGAATCTCCGCGCCTCAACTCATTCGTCATTCAGCATTCGTCCCCCCCGTCATGCGCATCCGCACATTCCAAGGTCTCGTCCCCGCTCCAAAGTTCGCCGCTGAAGTCGCCGCCGTTCCTTATGATGTGGTGAATCGCGATGAGGCCCATGAGCTTGCCAAGGACAACGCGATCAACCTGCTGCATGTGGATCGAGCGGAGATTGATCTCGATCCGGAAATCGATCCTTATTCCGCGCCGGTGTACGCGAAGGCACTGGAGACATTCAAGGAACTGCAAATCCACGGCGTGCTCCTGCGCGAGAGCGGCCCGTGCATGTACGCCTACCGGCAGATCATGGGCGGGCACTCGCAGACGGGGTTGGTGGCCGTCTGCCACGTCGAGGACTACGAGCACGACGTGATCAAGAAGCACGAGAAGACCCGGCCCGACAAGGAAGACGATCGCACCCGCCTCGTGGACACGCTGAGCGCAAACACGGGGCCGATCTTTCTCACGTATCGCAGCCATGCGGGCGTCACGGCTTTGATCAACTCGCATGTCACCAAAGAGAAGCCGATCTATGACATCACCGCGCCAGACGGAGTCAAGCATCAGGTCTGGCGTCTGCCGCCGGGCAAGTGCGTCTCGATCACCTCCATCTTCGAGACCGACATTCCGTGTGCCTATGTTGCCGACGGCCATCACCGCGCCGCGAGTGCCTTCCGCGTGGGCAAGAAGCGCCGCGAGAGCAATCCCCAACACAATGGCGGCGAGGACTACAACTGGTTCCTCAGCGTGCTCTTCCCCGGCGACGAATTGAAAATCCTGCCCTACAACCGCGCGGTGAAGGATCTCAACTGCCTGAGCCGCGAAGACTTCATCGCGAAGGTCGGCAGCATTTTCAGAGTCGAACCCACCGCCGACAAAGAACCGGGCTGCTCTGGCTGCGCGTGCATGTATCTGAAGGGCCAGTGGTATAGCCTGAGCTGGGACGTGGATACCTCCGCCAGCCCGATCGACCAGCTCGACGTAAGCGTGTTGCAAGACCGCCTGCTCAAGCCCGTGCTCGCCATCGACGACCCGCGCACGAGCAAGCGCATCGACTTCATCGGCGGCATCCGCGGCACGGCGGAGCTGGAGAAGCTGGTGGACTCGCGCCAATTCTCCGTCGCCTTCTCCATGCACGCCACCACGGTGGATCAACTCATGGCCATCTCCGACGCCGGCCAGATCATGCCGCCGAAGAGCACCTGGTTCGAGCCGAAGCTGAGGAGCGGGCTGTTCATCCATACGTTTTGAGCGGCCCGGGAGCCTGCGGTTCCGGATGATGCGCGTCTTGGAGCCTGTTTCTCCGTCCCAAGGAATCGCCTTTTGCGCCGGGGGGCCGGGGCGTGGCTTGAAATCCTGCGGCCCGCAGCCCTCCGACGATTTGGCACATGCCCTGCTTTGCCGGTGGGAATGCAGACTTTTCAGCACTACGACACCTCCGGCTTCTTCGACGAGGTATTCGCGCCGTCGTGCGCGGTGCGGCCGCATTATGACACGGTGGTGCGCTCGCTTGACACGCTGGCCGCGGGGGATTTTGCCCGGCGCCAGCAGTCGGCTGACGCAGCGTTTTTGAAGCAAGGGGTGACCTTCACGGTGTATGGCGACGACAAGGGCACGGAGCGCATCTTTCCCTTCGACCTGATGCCGCGCATCATTCCCCGCAATGAGTGGGAGCACATCGAGTCCGGGCTGGTGCAGCGTATCACGGCGCTGAACTTGTTCCTGAACGACGTGTACCACGGCCAGCAGATCATGAATGACGGCGTGGTGCCGCGTGAGATCGTCGAGTCCGCCGCGCATTACCGCCCGGAGTTTCGCGGCATCACCGTGCCTCATCACATCTACATTCACGTCTGCGGCACCGACCTCGTGCGGGACGATTCCGGCGCCTACTTCGTGCTCGAGGACAATGGCCGGTGCCCCAGCGGAGCCTCTTATGTTCTGGAGAACCGCCAGGCGATGAAGCGCACATTTCCGCATCTGCTGGAGCAGCTGCCTGTACGCCCCGTGGATGGCTACGGAGCCATGCTGCGTGCCACGCTCGCGCATCTCGCGCCGCCGGGTGTCGTCGATCCAGCCATCGTCGTGCTCACGCCCGGGGTCTGTAACAGCGCCTATTTCGAGCACGCGTATCTGGCGCGGCAGATGGGCGTGCCCATTGTGGAGGGCCGCGACCTCATCGTGCGCGACGACCGTGTGTTCATGCGCACCACCGGCGGCCTCGTGCAGGTCCATGTCATCTACCGTCGCATCGATGATGACTTCCTCGATCCGCTTGTGTTTCGGAAGGATTCGCTGCTCGGCGTGCCGGGTCTCGTCCGGGCCTACACGGTCGGGAACGTCGCGCTGGCAAACTCCATCGGCACCGGCGTGGCGGATGACAAGGCCACGTACGCCTACGTGCCGAAGATGATCCGCTACTACCTCGACCAGGAGCCGATCCTGCCGAACGTGCCCACTTACCTCGGCGGCGAGCCTGACGATCGCGCCTACATATTGGAGCACCTCGACTCTCTCGTGGTAAAGGCCGTGAACGAATCCGGAGGCTACGGCATGCTCATGGGGCCTTCATCCACGCAAGGGCAGCGTGACGAGTTCAAGCGCCGGATCGTTGCAAATCCGCGCAATTACATCGCGCAGCCCGTGCTCTCGCTCTCGCGGCACCCGACGTTTGTCGGAGATCACTTCGAGGGCCGCCACATCGATCTGCGGCCCTACATTCTTTACGGCGACAAAATTCAAGTGCTCCCCGGCGGTCTCACCCGCGTGGCCTTGAAGAAGGGTTCGCTGGTGGTGAACTCCTCGCAGGGCGGCGGCAGCAAGGACACCTGGGTGCTGTGGGACGCCGCGTGACAGCACTCTGCTCGACAACCGCCTCCAACCAGCCTCATGCTCAGCCGCGTCGCCGACAGCGTTTACTGGATGGCCCGTTACATGGAACGGGCCGAGAATCTCGCGCGTCTGCTGCTGGCCAATGAATCGCTGATGCTCGACTCCGGCATCAGCGATGACCGTGCGTTCTGGGAGCCGATCCTGATGACGACGGGAGATGAATCCGGTTACGGCGGACTGTATCCCGAAGTGCGGGGCGACTACGTCCAGGACTATCTGGCGGCAAATCCGAAGAACTCGAACTCGATCCACAACTGCATCCGCACTGCGCGCGAGAATGCGCGCATGGTGCGCGATCAGCTGAGCGATGAAGTATGGCGCGCGGTGAACGACTTGTATTTGTTCGTCAGCAGTGACAGGGCCGCGTCGATGCGTGCGGAGTCCGCCGTGGGCTTTTACGAGGCGGTCATCCAGGGGGGCTGCTTGTTTCAGGGCGCCTCGCGTGCCACGATGATGCGCAATGAAGCGTGGCAGTTTTTCCAGACCGGCACGTACCTCGAGCGCGCGGACAAGACCTCGCGGCTCATCGACGCGTGTTCGGACGTCGCGCTCACCGTCCCGCCGCATCCCGATGCGCGCCCGCTGCGCTGGCAGGCGCTGCTGCGCTCATGCTCGGCGTGGCACGGCTACCGCGAGCAGCATCCCGCCGTGGCACCCCGGGACGTGGTCGAGTTCCTGTTTCTCAACGAGCAGTTCGCGCGCTCCGTGCGTTTCTGCGTGCGCGAGATGCATCTCGCTCTGAAGCAGCTGCCGCTGCCGCCGGGATCGCCGGTCAACAGCCCCAGGCGGCTGGCGACACGCCTGTTCAACGATGTCGATCTCGCCACCGTGGACGAGATCATTGACGCCGGACTGCACGGCTACATCGACCGGCTTCAAGCACGGCTCAACGACATAGGCGCCGCGATCTTCGAAACGCACGTGCTCTACGCTGATTTGACGCCGGTCAGCCTCCTGTCGCCCGTACCATGCACCGTCGCGCCACTTGGTGCCTGGCATGGTGACCTCGACATGCAGATTCAACAGCAACAATGAATCTCCGTGTCTTTCACCGCACGCGCTACGTTTACCGGGTGCCGGTTTCGGACAGTTCGAATCAAGTGCGTCTGCGTCCGGCCACGGAGGACCCGAAGCGGCTCAGCTTTTTTCTGTTGAACGTGCATCCTCCCCGCCGGCTGCGGCACTTCCGTGACGAGTTCTTCAACTATGTGCAATGGTTCGAGCTGCCCGAGCCGCACACCGAACTCGTCGTCGAGGCCACCAGCCACATCAAAACCAGTTCCCAGTATGCCGAGGGCAGACCCACGGGCGTTTCCTTGGGCGGCCTCGGCGGCGAGGGGGCCGACTCGCTGCGGCCTTACCTGACCAGCAGCCGCTATGTAAACGTGAACCAGGATGTGTGGCGTCTTGCCATCGACGCCAAGGAGGACCGGACTGATGTTTTCGAGGTCGCCGAGTCGATCATGCATCTGGTGCATCGCGAATGGACCTATGCGCCCGCCGCGACCCACGCGCAGACGCACATGGACGAGGTGCTGTTCGACCGCCGAGGAGTGTGCCAGGACTTCGCGCATGTGATGCTCGGCATGTGCCGCGCGCTGGACATCCCGGCGCGCTACGTCAGCGGATATCTTTACAACGGCCCGCGCGGGACGCTTCGAGGTGCCCAGGCTTCGCACGCCTGGTGTGAGGTGTGGTTGCCTGGGCGCGGCTGGTTCGGCCTTGATCCAACGAACAACACGCTCGCGGACGAGCGCTATGTCAAGATTGCCACTGGTCGCGACTATGACGACGCCGCACCCATCCGCGGGAGTTTCAGCGGCCCGCCCGGTGCGACGGCTGCGCTGGACGTGACGGTGGAGGTCGAGGAACGCTGATCCGACGGGGATCAGTCAGAAATTCACCTTGAATCCAGCCTCGGCCATGTGGCCTTTGGCGTCGCCGTATTCCGACATGGCGTCGAGCACCTGGACGTAGCGGTAGCCAAGGTTCAGCGATACATCGCTGGTCACCTTGTAGCCAAGGCCCGCGCGCGCCTGCCACGCAAAATGCCAGTCGCCATCCTTCTCTCCGGCACTGACGCCCTGGAGTTCTGACCACGCGGTGCCGAGGCCCGCGCCCGCATACATGAGGAGCGAGTCCGTCAGGTTCAGGGTGTAAGTGGCATTCAGCGTGATGGGCACCATGTGCAGGTCAGCCGAGCCGGTGGCACCACCTCCGTGGCCGTCCACCACATCGTAGTTACCACTCAAATAACCGGCGGCGAGACCGAGTGAGAAACTGGGACTGAAGCGATAGCCCACTGACCCATTGATACCCCACCCGTCCTTGTAATGGAGGTCCTGGCAGCCACAGGCTGTGGCGTCGTTGAGCCAGAGGTAGCCGGAGCTGACACCAGCATACCAAGCACTGGTAGTGGGCACCATGGGCGGTACGATGGGCCGGGCAGGGGGCACCTTGGCGAGGATCGGGCCGGCGATACCGGCCCCCGACAGGAGCAGGAGGCAAATGGCAGAGATGGCAGTTTGTTTCATGGGGCAGAGGGTTTTGGAGTTCTGTAAAATATAGTCATTATAAAAGAAGCTGGAAAGTCAAAGTTCCAAGTTTGTTTGGGGGCACCCACACCCGTCCCCTCCCGCTGATGCTCTGCCTGACGCCGGGCCTCGGTGATCTTCAGCCCCCACCGTCAACCCGGGAGGTGCCTATTCATCGCGACGGCTGGCGGGCCCACCACTACCTCGCTGACGGAACAGCGACCGTGTAGCTGATGTCATCGAGAAAGATTCTCACCATCTGGCCGCCGACCTGCGACGTGAAGAGACCGAAGCGATCCAAGATGGCACCCTGCTTTTTTGCGCCGGGCTTCAATGGCAGGGAGACCGACTCGGTCCCGAGCGTCACATGCATTTCGCCATTGGCATTGTTCGCCTGGGGATCATAGACAAGCGACCAGTCGAACACCTTGCCGGGCGTGAGGATCGGGCCTTGCTCGACCTTTGCCCGGGTGCCTTTCGCCGTCGTGAGCGCGGGGACAAAATAGTGACCGATGCGGGTTGGGCCGCCGACATGGATGCCGACAAAGTTTCCGGCTTCATCGGGCGATCGCTCCTTGCCCGGGCTGCTGAACCAGCCAAAGAGCATGTCGCTGTCCGGTCCCGCAGCCACGAGTTTCACCTTTCCGCGCGCTTCGAGGCGCTGGTCGAGATTCAGTGGCCCGACACGATCCGCGTAATAGCCGAACTCGCCGGATCGCCAGAGTCCGCCGCCCACTTCGCCCGGAGCCGCGCCACCCGCATGATTCGTGTCCGCGCTCCAGCCAAAGTCATGCGCGCCGGTCACCTCGCGGTCTTCATAAGTCGCGCGATTGCCGTTCGCGACCCAGTCGGGATCCTTCGCGAAATCCTCAGCGTGGCCGTCGATGGCGAGGTCGTCGAAAAACAACGTCGCCGCGCCGCCGGACTTCATCATGTTCGCCACGCCGAAGCGATCGAAGGTGGCGCCTTCGATCTTGAAGCCGGGCGTCACGTCGATGGTGAACGTGGTCGTGTTCGGAAACCTGGCCTGCGCCTCTTTTTGCGCGGCCTCGCTGAGCGCGCCGTAGTCCTGCGTGGTGTGCGCATCGCTTTGCATCGTGAAGACGAACTGCCCGTTGCCATCCGCCGCCTGCGGATCGTAAGCCAGGGTCCAGTCATAGCGGGTGCCGTCGTTCCTCAAAGGCGTGGGGCGGAACTTCCCAGGCAGATACGGCGTGACGAAGGTGCCGCACGATTTGTTCGTGTTCGTGATCAGCCGCAACGCGAGGCGGCCGCCTTTCCCCTCAAAATCAAAATCCAGCCCAAGCGATCCGATCGGCCTGCCGCTGCCGCCCGGCTGCTGCGAATTGAAGAAACCGAAGAACACGCCGGCGCCCGGCTGACACTGTGTGATCACGAAGCTGCCGGACGCCGAGAACTTGTCGTCGAGCGTCTTCGTCGAAATCGCCCGCGCATACGAGGCGTGCTTCGTCGAGCGCTGAATCCGCCCGCCGATTTCGCCCGCCGCCCTGCCGGCATGATTCGTGGCGCTGTAGCCGAAGTCCTGCTTCACCGTCGGCATCCGCTTGGGCGTGATATGGTTGTTGCGTCCTTCCCATCCTGGATCGCGATCGAAGTGCTCGGTCTTCAACGGCGTCGCGTCGCGTGCCGTCGCGATGCCGCAGAAAAAAACCATCATGCAAACAGCCGGCGAGTTCATCTTTCTCATACGGCAACGCAAAACGACAAGACCGCTTGGCTTCACTCACCACGTTCGCACAACTCGCGATAGATCTCCGCGATCTCCTGAAATGGCCCGGCGTAATAACCGCGGTATTCCTCGCCGCGCTTGAGGCTTTCGTAGAATGACCGTCCGCGCCCGTCATGAGCCGCGGCACGCGAGTTTTCGTGCAGGATGTAGAGATCGCTGCTGAATCCGCCGAGCAATCCAGGCCGCGCGGTGGAGCGGATCAGTTTCATCGCGGCCCGGTTCCGACCTGCGGGCAGCGGCATGTTTTTCTCCGCGTCGTCATATCCCGGATAGCCGCCGCGTTCCGTCGCCGAGTAATCCCAGGCGACGGCGACGAGATCCCAAACGACCGGTTTGTCGCCGCGATTGCGCGCCTCCACCCATTTGCGAAGCGTCTCCGCACCAAAGCCAGCTTGGCGCCAGTCCTCCTCATTCCGTCGCCCATGACAAAACGCGCTCCATGTATCCGCCACACCGCGGTCAAATGGCGGGTCGAGCGATTCGTCGGGTTGCAATCCGAGGCGGATCATTCCTGACGGAAAGGCCTTCGCCAGCAAGTCGAGACCCGTGCCTTGATCCCCCCGTTTCGATGCGATGTCGTAGATCGCGAGCAGCGTGACACGAAGCTCATCGCGAAAGAATGCCGCCAGCTCGCGCAGCTCCGACTCGGTCCACACTGGCGTCCCCGCTTTGTCATACATCCGCAGCACCAGCGCCGGGACGATTTCCACCGACGCCGGACACGCCGCGCGCCAGCGACGGAAAAGCGTCCGCGCCTCATTGATCGGAAGCTCGCGATGATAAATGAGATACAGCCGGTTTGCCGCATACCTGGTCGAGAGAAGTCGTGCAGCATTCATGACCTCGATTTCCGCCGGCATTGCTGTCGCGGCGAACTCGGCGCCGAAGTAGTTCCTCTGCGTGAAAAGACCGAGCGAGGCGTGCAGCCAGAACGAACGCTCAAACGGCACGGCAGATTCCTCGCTTCTTGATACGACGACGCTGCCGGCGACAACGCACAGCAGCACCATCAAGCGACCAACAGCAACCATGCGCACTGTACGTTCACGCAACGGACGCTGTTGCCGGCTGCCACGTCACAGACTCAAGGAATCTTGAGCGTGAGCACCACCGAACGCACCTCCATCACCGTCTTGCCGGGAATCTCCAGCGCACGCAGCAAGAGCTGACCGGTTCCTTTGCTCAGACGCATCGTTCCGAGACTCAGCGAATGGAACTCACGCATGTACGACTCCGATTTGCGCGGTACGCGATCCTGGCTGTCGATCAGCGGCGGGAACCAGCCTGGCGCCACCTTGCCTTTGATGCTGGCGTCACCGTCGTTGAACGAGAGTTCGATCTCTGAACCCGCATCTTCCAACGGGCAGGCATACAGAACTTCCACGGCGTAGTCGCCCGTGGTGTGCACATCGATGTTCCAGGTCATCGAGTCGTCCTTGCCTGTCCAGTTCACGAAGTAGGAACAGTTCGGCGCGCCCGCACTTCGCTTCACACCGCCATGCGGCACGCCATCTCGCGCAGGCAGCGTCGTGCGGGGAAACTCGGCGTAGCCGACGGTATACGGGCGAGCGTCCGGCGCATTGCCATCACCTTTCGCCTTCCCTTTGCCTTTTCCTTTCGCGACTGGCGCATCGCCAAACATCTCCTTCTTCCATGCCGCGACTTCTTGCACGAGCCGCGCCGCGACCTCCGGCTTTTCCTCGGTGATCGCCTTCGTCTGGCCAGGATCGGCGATCATGTCAAAAAGCGCGCCCGCATTGTCGAGGCGGTACTGCTGCGTGCGCGCGCTGACGTTTCCGCCCCATGTGGAGAAAATCGTGCGGTCGGGCCAGATCCCCTTTTGATTCGTGAGCAGCGGCGTGAGGTCGCGACCATCGAGCGGCTTGTCACCCACATGCTTCACACCCGTGAGCGATGCGAGCGTCGGCAGAATGTCGATCGCACCGCTGATTTCCTTCACCAGATGGCCCTTCGGCAGTTTCGTCGGCCACGAGATGAAGAAGGTGGAGCGCACGCCGCCTTCGTCGGTCTGGCCTTTCTTCCCCTTCATGCCGCCATTCCAGCGCCAGGTGTTCGGACCGTTGTCGGAGAAATAGACGACGATGGTGTTCTCTCGCAGCGCGAGTTCGTCAAGACGCTTCAGCACGCGGCCCACGTTCCAGTCGAGATTCTCCATCATCGCGAGCACGCAGCGCGTCTCGTCGAGTTCCTCCGGATTTCCTTCGAGGGCGCGCATCGAGATCGAGCTTTCCTTGAAGCGGTTCCAGTACTCGTCCGGAACGCAAAAAGGCGAGTGCGGCGTGTTGTAGGGAATGTAGCAGAGGAAGGGCTTCTCCTTGTTCTTCGCGATGAAATCGATCGCATGGTTCGTCAGGTCGTCGGAGATGAAGCCCTTGCCGCGCACCGGTTGCCCGTTCTGCTCGAGCGGCGGATCGAAATACTCGCCCCAGTGGCCGGAGGTGAAGCCGTAGTATTCATCGAAGCCTCGTGCATTCGGATGATACGGCCACTGGCTGCCATTGTGCCATTTGCCAAACGCCCCCGTGGAGTAGCCTGCCGCCTTGAATGAATCAGCGATGGTTTTCACGTCCGTGTTCAATCGCTCCTGCCCCGTCGAGACACCGCGCACACCGCCACGCGGATGGTAGCGGCCCGTCAAGAACTCCGCCCGCGTCGGCGAGCAAACCGGGCAGACATAGAAGCGATCCAGCTTCACGCCGTTTCGCGCGATGGAGTCAATGTTCGGCGTCTTCAGATTCGCGTTGCCGTTTTCGCTGTAGTCGCCCCAGCCGGAGTCATCCGCGAGGAAGATGAGAACATTCGGACGTTTTGCCGCGACGGATGGCATGGCGGGCATGGCCAGAATGAGAGCTAACAGAACGCGCGCGAGCGTAGTGCGGGTGATGCGAGGAGAGGACATGCCTGCCTAACGGAGGAGTCGCAGGCATCTTGCTTCCGCCCGCAGGTGCGGGAGCATGATCTTTTGACCGGGTGCGGACGACAACAGCGGCCGCCGTCAAATTCAAACGCCGTGCTTGCCAGCGTTCCCGGACTGTGCGCAAAGTGCGGCCATGCGTATAGCCCATTGCCAGTATGAATCGTGGTGCGGAGACTTCGACCACAACCTCAAGCGTTTCGAGGAAGGTCTCCGGCGCGCGGATGACGAGCACGCGGACATTGTGTCATTCCCGGAGTGCTTTCTCACCGGCTACCCGGATACCGAGGACGAGGCGCGCCGCGGCGCGTTTCCCGCGCACGGGGATGTGATGGCGCGCGTGCTCGACGTGACGAGCCGTCACGAAGCGCTGGCCATCGTGGGCTTCAATGAATCGCGCGGGACCGACCTCTACAACACTGCGGTAGTCGCCCATCGCGGTCACGCCCTGGGTCTCTACAGCAAGTGCGCGGCCTATCAGAAGTTTCACAAACAGGGCCGCGCCTTTCCGGTGTGGGAGCACAAGGGTGTCAAGTTCGGCGTGCTCATCTGTGCCGACGGAGGCTACATCGATCCCGCGCGCATTCTCGCGCTGAAAGGCGCTCGCCTGATTTTCGCGCCGCACTTCAACGCCGTCGGCCCGCCGGGATTGCTTCCCCATTTCATGAAGGTACGCGCCGACCACACCGCGCGTGCCGTGGAGAACAGCGTCTATTTCGTGCGTGGAAACAACGTGGTGCTCGACCCCGCGAAGAGCGGCCTTACGAACGGGGTGACGGTGGGCTACGGCGACAGCTATATCCTCGATCCCGGCGGTGAGATCGTCGCCCGCAGCCGCAGGCATGTGGAGGACTTCATCATGGCCGACATCGACCTGACGAAGGGTCCCGATCGGGCCTGGGGTCTGACGAAGTCCGCATGGAGCTTCCGCGAGTTCGGCCCGGTTCTCGCGGAGGCCATGAAAGAGTCAACGGCGGCCGGCTGAGGGAATGGTGGCGGACAGTCGACCGGCCGGAGCCTCACGTCAGATCTTGGAGTGGCGGAGAGAAGCGAGCTGCGAAGATGTGAGGGGCCACAGAGTCTGCTCGCAGCTTCAACTCCCGAACCCGTTCAATACCATCCGAATGGATCCTCATTCTCGCTGCCTCCGTTCAGGCTGTAGGCGGTGCGGTAGTTCATCGCCTGGCGGCTGCGCGGGCGGCAACGGTGACCGAGGAGCCAGCCGGGGCCGCTTGTCCAACGGTAGTCTTCATCGCGGGGGGCAGATGCGGCATCGCCGAGCAGCACGCAGCACCGTGGCTGCACAAAGCGGCAGGTCCAAGGAGAGTGATCAGTGATCAGCAGGTCCACCACGCGCGGCACGGCTTCGATGTCCTCGGGCAACCACACGAGCTTCTCCGTCCACCATTCCGGGTACGTGCGCTCAAGCGCCGGATGATGCTGGCTGGTACGGTCGATGCGGAACGGATACGGATTCCTGCCCCACAGGAAAACCCGCCGTACTTGGGGCGAGTCGTGGATGATGCTGATGAGCCGCTCGTCGGGGGTACCTGCGCTGCTCAGAAATGCATTGTCGAAAGACTGGTCCCGTATGAGCCGGGACGCCATTTCAAACAAATCGGCCGCCTGCGATGGTGCCTGCAACTCGTGCCGGCATGTTGCGACATCGTTGGTCTCATCGGAGGTTGTCGAGGTGGAAATCCCCGCCGGTGAGATTCGAGGACGCGAAAACATCCTCGGGGCGAGGCGTTTCAAATCGATGGTGGGAACCAGGGACATCTGCGTGGCAACCGCGGATGGCGTTCGGGAACCGGCTTGCAACTGGCGGCTATTGGACAATAGGGAAAACAATCCGTCAACTGACAAATGTTCCGACAAGGCAAGGCGGTCAGGTCGCGGACCAACCCTGTCACGTCCCGTGATTCGTCATCCATTCGGTCCTTCGTCCTTGCCACCCGCCCACATCGCACTTTCTTGCCGGCCATGTATTTCCTCGGCATCGACAGCGGCACCCAGAGCACGAAGGCCATCGTGCTCGATCTCGACACGGGCAAGATCCTGGCCAGCGGCAGCAAGAGCTATGATCTCATCAAAGGCCTGCCTGCGGGTCATCTCGAGCAGCACCCGCAGACGTGGATCGATGCCGTGGATGCGAGCGTGAAGCAGTGTCTCGCGAAGCTTGGCAAAAAGAAGTCGCTGATCCGCGGCATCGGCGTGAGCGGTCAGCAGCACGGGCTCGTGGCGCTCGATGCAAAGGATGAGGTCGTGCGTCCGGCGAAGCTGTGGTGCGACACTTCCACGCAGGCGCAGTGCGAGCAGATCGCGCACGAGTTTGGCGGACAGCCGGGCGTGATTCATCTCGCGGGCAATGCGATGCTGCCGGGCTACACGATTCCTAAGCTGCTATGGATGAAGCAGAAGGAGTCGAAGAACTTTGCGAAGACGAAGACCATCCTGCTGCCGCACGATTACATCAATTTTTGGCTCTCCGGCGTGAAGCGCATGGAATACGGCGATGCATCGGGCATGGGCATCCTGAATGTGCGCACCCGCCAGTGGTGCCATGAGCTGACTGACTTCATCGACAAAAGTGTGCGCGACATGTTGCCGCCGCTCGGCTCATCGCGCGCTGTGCACGGAACGCTCCGCGCGGATCTCGCGAAGAAGTGGGGCCTCGGCGATGGCGTGATCGTCAGTGCGGGCGGAGGCGACAACATGATGGGTGCGATTGGCACGGGGAACATCAAGCCCGGCGTCATTACCGCGAGCTTCGGCACGAGCGGCACGCTTTACGGCGTGGCTGGCGAAGCGGTGGTCGATGGTCAGGGCGAAGTGGCCGCTTTCTGCGACAGCACGGATCAGTGGTTGCCTCTGGTTTGCACCATGAATGTGACTGTCGTCACCGAGCAGGTGCGCACGATGTTCGGATGGGATCACAAGAAGCTCGAAGCAGCCGTGAAGTCCGTGCCTGCAGGTGCGGATGGTTTGCTGATGCTGCCGTATTTGAATGGCGAGCGCACACCGAACCTGCCGAATGGTTCCGGCGTGCTGCACGGCATGAGAACGACGAACACGACGCCGGCTCATCTTGCTCGCGCAGCGATGGAAGGCGCGACGCTCGGTCTCGCGTATGGTTTGAAGCGCTTCCGCGATCTCGGGATGTCGCCGAAGGAAATCCGACTCACCGGCGGCGGCAGCAAGAGCGCCGTGTGGCGGCAGATCGCGGCGGATGCTTTCAATGCGGAGGTCGTCACGCTCTCGACGGCTGAAGGCGCGGCACTCGGTGGTGCCATCCAGGCCGCGTATGCGCAAGCCGGTGGCAAGGTGAGCTACGACAAATTGTGCAAACAACTCGTGAAGCTCGACGAGAAGACGCGCTGCAAGCCGAACAAGAAAACCGCCGCCATCTACGCCGCTCAGCTTGAGCGGCAGATGGAACTCACGGGCCGTCTTCAGCAGGCGGGCTGGTTGTGACAACGCGCTGGTTGCTCATCGAAAGTGAGAAGCTACCCTTGTCCGCATGACTGCCGCCACCGCACCATCTCATGTCCAGATCGACGCACAGGGCGTCGCTTGGATTGATCACACGGGTCTGCGTGTGCTGGACCTCGCGAGAGAGCATCTGGCTCACGGCTGGGACGCAGAGATGCTGGCTGACAATCATCCGCCGCTGACTCTTGCCCAGGCCCATTCCGCGCTGGCGTGGTTCTACGATAATCAGCGTGACTTCGAGATCGAAATGTCGCGCAGAGATGCAGTGGCGAATGAGTTCGCGCCAAAGGCGGAAGAAGGATCACTGCAGACGCGGCTCCGTGCGATTAAAGCCACGCGTCGTGCATGAGCCAGGGGCTTTACATGGATGTGCATGTGCCCATGACGATCACCAAAGCGCTGCGACGCCGCGGTTTTGATGTGCTCAGGGCGCAGGACGATGGAGCGGAGCGATTTCCTGATCCGCAGCTGTTGGATCGAGCGGACGAACTGAAGCGCATCCTCTTCACTCAAGACGAAGACTTCCTCGTGGAAGCCTCTCGACGTATGGAGGCAGGAGAACGGTTCGCCACCGTTGTTTACGCCCATCAGTTCACGGCGATCGGGCAATGTGTGAACGATCTCGCTCTTTTGTTGGAGGCGATCACTCCTGACGAGGCGCAAGGCCAGTTGGTTTACCTCCCGCTCTGACGATGGCGAAAATCCGCATCAAATCCGCCGGCAAGATTCTCTCGTGGGTGGTGCGTGCACTCGTCTTCACGTTGAAGTTCGAGGTGGAGGATCGCGCGAAGACGTTTGGCCGGCTGCATGGCGGGCACATCTGGACCTTCTGGCATAATCGCATGCTGATCGTGCCGTGGATTCACGAGGAGTGGTTCGATCACGTGAAGGGCGCGATTCTCGCGAGCCCGAGCGCTGACGGACAGATCATCGCCGACTTGTGTGCGGAGTTTGGCCTCACGCCGGTGCGCGGATCCAGCTCGAAGCCGCTGAAGGGCATGAGCGCGCTCATCGAACTCGCCGCACACATCAAGACCGATCACGATGTCGGCATCACGCCGGATGGACCGCGTGGTCCTTGCTACGCGCTGCAGCCGGGCGTCATCAAGTTGGCCCAGCTCACCGGCGCGCGTATTATGCCGCTGCATATCAATTACCAGCGGGCGATTTGTTTCCCCACCTGGGATCGCTTCATGGTGCCGCTGCCGTTCAGCAAGGTGACGATCACCTTTGATGAATCGCACACCGTCCCGCGCCGCATGACGGAAGAAGAATTCGAGGAGCAGCGGGTGAAGATCGAGCGAATCATGGTCGGAGGAGTGGTTGAACCAAATTCATCCTGTTAATCCTGCGAATCCTGCCAATCCTGTCGAGATGCAGCTCATCAAAGGAACCGAAGTCGCCGAAAAAGTCCTCACCGAATGCCGGCGCGATATTGCCGAACTCGCCGCGCGAGGAAAGAAACCCGGCCTCGCCGTGGTGCTCGTCGGTGATGATCCGGCCTCGCGCGCTTATGTGCGATCCAAGGACAAAAAGTGCAAGGAACTCGGCCTGCACTCGGTGAAACACGAACTGCCCGCGAGCACGACTCAAGACGACCTCCTCACGCTTGTTCGCCAGCTCAACGAAGACCCGGCCATCCACGGCATCCTCGTGCAGAGCCCGCCGCCGAAGCACATCGACGAAGCCGCCATCGTCCGCGCCATCGATCCGGCGAAGGATGTGGACGGCTTTCATCCGATCAATGTCGCCAAGCTCGCGCTCGAAGATCCGAGCGGCTTCGTGCCGTGCACACCGCTCGGTTGCCAACGCTTGCTGATTGAAGCCGGTATTCAAACCGATGGCGCACACGCCGTCGTCGTCGGCCGCAGCATGATCGTCGGCAAGCCCATGGCCATGCTGCTGATGGCAAAAGGGAAGGGGGGCAATGCCACGGTCACCGTCGCGCATTCGCGCACACGCGATCTCGCTGCGATCACTCGTCAGGCCGACATCATCATCGCCGCGATCGGTCGCCCCGAATTCATCACCGCCGAGCATGTGAGAGACGGCGCAGTCGTCATCGATGTCGGCATCAACCGCGTCGAAGACCTCATCGCCGACAAAGGTTACCGTCTCGTCGGCGACGTCGCCTTCAACGAAGTCGCCCCGAAGTGCCGCGCCATCACACCCGTGCCAGGCGGTGTCGGTCCGATGACCATCGCCATGCTGATGGCAAACACGATCAAGGCGTGCCGGCAATTGTAGGGCGAAGTTCCAAGTTCGCCGGTCACTGAATGCTCGAATTTGGAAAGCCGCGCGACGTTACGGTTTCACCACCTGCACGCGATAAAACTTTGCCGCCCCGACCGCGCTCGTGTCGGTGAACGACATTGTGCCGCCGTTGCCGGATGTCGGGCCAGTAAGTGTGCTCCAAGTGGCGAGGCCTGTGCTGTATTGAATCGTGTACGTGCGGTCCGAGAAGGTTGGGCCGAAGCTGATGGTTTGATAGCCGGGCTGGCCGTTCGTGGGCTGATTGTCGAGCACGAAAGTCGAGGCGGCGTTGTTCGGGACAAGCCCGGCAGTGTATTTGAAAAGGTTCGTCAATCCGCTGCCGTCGGAGGTCGCATCGTCAGCTGCCGCTCCTGAATTGGTGGTGGTTCCAAAATAGAGCTGCCTCCAGGACTCGATCGCGGACAAACCCTGGCCCGAAAGCACGAAGTCGAAGGGTGTCCGCGCCGCATCATTGTTTACCAAGTGAATGGCTGCGGAACGGCTGCCACTCGCGGACGGCGTGAAACGCAACGTCATGGAAGTACCCGATCCAGCGGCAACCGTGGCGGCCGGGGCCGTCACCACCGCAAAGTCAGCGGCATTGGTGCCGTCGATCGTGATGCCACTGATCGTCAGCGGGGCCTGACCTGTATTGTTGATGGTGAGGTAGTGGTCGCTGCTGAAACCGACAGCACGGCTGCCGAAGTTTTCGACGGAAACACCGTCCACCAACGACGAGCCTTCAAACTCGGTGATATCAATGTGAGGCAGCGGATTGGCGAGCACGGCGATGGCCGACGAGGGCACGCTGCCCGCATAGTTGCCCCCTGCACCGACGTGAGTGAATCCACCGCCCACCCAAGCTTCACCATCGATCCAGGCGAGCGCCAGCACGACGTTGTTCACGCCATTGTTGACTCCCGACCATGCGGAGCCGTTCCACTTGGCGATCCGCACTGCGGAACTCACTCCGCCGGCGGATGTGAAGTCACCACCTGCATAAAGCTCACTAGCTCCCGCCATGAGCGAGTAAACTGTTCCGCCGGATGCGACGCCCGGACCGAGCCGTGACCACGAGGACGTGGAGAGGTTCCACGCCGCGATGTTGCTGATGGACGTCACCGAGCCCGCAGCGGTGAAGAATCCGCCGACATAAAGCACGCCATTGAGCACGCACAACGAATCCACATGCGAGCCTGTCATGCCCGTGTCCAGCGCCGACCAAGTCGCGCCGTTCCACTTCGCGATCCGGTTGGTGTTGGCGACGCCTCCGGCGGAGCCGAACTGCCCGCCAACGTAGAGGTCCGTTCCCTGCACGCAGAGCGCATTCACGTAGCTGTCTGCGCCAGCCCCCAGCGCCGACCATGAGGTGCCGTTCCACTTTGCGATGCCTGCGGCCGGAATTCCGCCTGCGCTACTGATGTCGCCGCCGACGTAGAGGTCTGAACCCATAACCGCCAGGGCCTGCACCCTGCCGCTGTTGCTGCCGCGCACGATGCCCGTGCCCAGTGCCGACCATGTCTGGGTCACGGTGTTCCATTTGGCGACACGGTTCGCGGTGATGCCTCCTGCGGAAGTGAAGTCGCCGCCCACATACAAATCGCTGCCGATCATGGCCAGGGCAAAGACGTTTGCTGTGCCCGCATTGGCACCACCGATGCCCGACCCCAGCGCCGACCATGTCCTCGCCGTCTTGTCCCAGCAGGCCACATTGTCTGTCAAAACTCCGCCAGCACTGCGGAATGATCCGCCCACATAGATTTTGCTGCCGGCATCGAGAATGGCATACACGTTGGTCGTGTTCACACGGCCAGCCATGCCGTCGCCGGTAATGGGAGCGGACCATGTTCCGCTCGTGATGTTCCACCTGGCTATGCGGCTGGCTGGCACATTGCCCGCTCGCTGAAATGACTGCGCTACCACATGCAAATCACCGCCGCTCACCAGAGTGGACTGCACATAGCTGAAGCCTGTGTATCCCATGCCCGCGCCCAACGCAGACCAGGCAGTGCCATTCCACCCGGCGATACCATCGGTGGTCACTGAACCGGCTGTGGAAAAGGCGCCCGCAACAAACAGTGTGCCGCCACCCACGGAGAAGCTGTTCACGCCGACAGCACCAGACGGATACGTCACACCGGCACCCAGGGGCGTCCATTTGCCATCCCACTTGGCGATGTTGTTCACATTGGTGACTCCGGCCATGGCGAAGGTGCCGCCCACATGCAGCGCACCACCGTAAATGGCCAGCGCAGTCACGGTGCCCGCACCACCACCGCTCGAAGTGACACCTGGATGGTTTTGGAAGAGATCGTCCGACGAAATGAACCTTGACCAGGTCGAACCCGAGAGAGCGGCAAGACTGTTGACAGTCAGACCACCTGCGGTGGTGAAAGTGCCGCCGACGTAAACCGTTCCTCCACTCGCAGCCATGCAAGCCACGCTGCCCCCCGGCCCGATGCCACTGCCAAACGCAGTGAAGGTGCCCGCTGCTGGATTCCACTTGGTGATGCCATTCACGGCGACACCGCCCGCGCTGGTGAAGCTGCCTCCCGCATAAAGTTCCGCGCCCACGGTGAGCAGGCAAAACACCGTGCCGTTGCTCACGCCATTGTTTCCACCCGTCGAAAGGGGAGACCAAGTGCCAGTTGTCGAATCCCATTTGGCGATCCGATTGGCCGCCACGCCGCCAGCCGTGGTGAAATTGCCACCCACATATACATCCGAACCGATCACGGAGATCGACCACACGACCCCGTTGGTGCCGCTGCCCAGGGGAGTAATCGCGCCAGTGGCCTTGTCCACCCGGGCTACATTGTTTGCCAGGACCGGCCCTATGGAATGAAATACTCCCCCGTAGTAATAGGCGTCCACAGTTTCAGCCACAGTCTCGACCGCTTCATCGGCACCGGGAATGTTAAAATTCATGGCCCATTGGGGAGAGGCGAACAATGCAGGCTGCATCAGCAGCACGACAGTCAGGAGAAGGGAGAGCATTTTCATGATAAGTGAGGATTCAGATTGGAAATACCCGGCCCGCTTACGCTCCAAAACGCCATAGGGGGAAGTTTTGAGCCGCCGCCGGCTCACGGCTTAACCACCTGGATGCGGTAAAACTTCATCTGACCGCCACCGTTTGTATCAGTGACTGTGGTGACGGCTCCGTTGCCAGCAAGGGAACTGGTGAGCGGGTTCCAGGTCAAGAGGTCGGTGCTGTAGAGGATGGTGTATTGCCGGTCGGCGAAGGTTGGGCCGAAGGAAATCGTCTTCTGCGCGGCCTGGCCGCTCACAGACTGGGTGCCTAGATCGAAACGCGAGGCGGAATTGTTCGGGATCAGGCCTGCAGTATACTTGAAGAGATTCGTCAGGCCGCTGCCGTCGCTGATCACACTTGGTGCGGCGTTGGAATTGTTCGCCCCGAAGTACTGTATCTGCCAGTCGTCGCCGATGCCATCGCCCGCGTAGCTGCCAAAATTGTCCTGAATGGTGTCGAGCACGGTGAGGTTCAAGCTGCCGGTGATGCCGCCGAAGGTTCCCTGCACGCTCGCGGCGGTGTCCTGCGCGACTGTGGCTGCGGTCGCAAGCCCGCTGGCATTGATGCTGGTGATGGGACCACTGAGCACGCTCCAGCTCACGGATGTGGCGAGCAGGTTGTTCGTCGTCGCATCATCGAGCAACTGCACGGCGCTGATCTGCCGCGTGCCGGTTTCATTGATCGTCAGTAGCGAGGCAGCGAGCTGTAGCGCGGTGACATCGGGCAACTGCGCGATGAAGCCGCTTTTCAATGTCTCGGCCGGCGAGGCCACGCCGGAGACTCCTGCGGTGCCGCCCGCGCTGCCGGTGTTTGAGTAGCTGGCGCTCGATGAATTCGAGCCGCCGGCATCGGCGGTTTCGGCGCTCACCGAATAGCTGGCCGAGGTGCGCGGGCAAGCCAAGGAGGCTTGGACAAAGAGCACGGCGGTGCCGAGCGAAAGGATGGCTTGCAACAATTTCATGACGGATTAGTTGGGTTGCTGGGCGAGCCATTCGTCATAGCTGCGCTTTGGAAAGGTGACGACGGCGGCGGTGAGGAACTCGGTGCCGCACTCGCGGGCGACGAAGACCTGGAAGGCTGAAGGTGAATCGACGACGGGGCTGACATCACCGGGCTTGTGCAGATGAGTGCGCAAGACCTGCCGCAAATCGTCGGGCAGGTCGCAGAAGCGCAGCTTGTCCTCCTCGGCCTTCGCGCCGGCGGCGGCAGATCCCAGAGTCTGGGCGAGTTCCGCGGTGGCTTCGTTGGAGTAGGATGCGCTGGCGGAGCCGGCATGCTCCGCGTGGCCGGCCGTGATGACTTGCGGCCTGACGGTCGCGGGTGCCTCAGCGCCGTACAACCACCGCACGCTCAAATGCACCTCTCCGGAACGGCATTCCCTGAGCACGGAGAGCTGGGCGTCGATCCCTTTGGGCTGCTGTTCGAGCAGCCGGGCACAAACGGCGTCGGCGGCGCTGCTCGGCGCGGCATGCAATGCGGCATCGTGCTGAAATCTGGCGCGCAGGAGCCGCTCGGCGACGATGGGGCGCACGAAGGCGGCGGCAAAAAGCGCGGAGTCACCGCCGAGCGCGGCTTTGATCTCTGCCAGCACGTCAGGAGCGCGGGTGGTGGTCTCGATGCGCTGCTGCTCGGCGCGGATGAGATCTGCGGTGACGTGTGTACCGTAGGTCCGGGCGAGAACCGCTTCCTTTTTCAAGTCGGCGCTCACCATCTGCTCGATCGCGGAGGCTGGCGCGGCTGCTTCAAAAGAAACCTTCGTGCCGGTGCGGTGACTGTGATACACGCGCTCAATGGCGGTGCGCGCCGCCACGAGCCGGGCGATATCTTCGGCCCCACCTGCCTGCGAGGAGGCGAGAGCGAGGCAGGCAATAAACAAAGTCAGCAGTTTCATGGCACAAGTTCGACTAAGTTTGGGCAAATGCGTCCAGGCCATGGTTAGGGATGCGTGTAGAGATACATCGTCTGCGCGGGATCATAGACGAACGTGTCGGAAGGAGTGTCCCCGGAGCTTCCCATGCCGCCCCAGAGCAGCATTTGAGATCCCGTCCATACGGCGGCGTGCTGGCTTCGAGGGGATGGAGCCCCGGCCGTGGTGGTGGGTGCCCAGGTGCTGGTGACAGGGTCAAAGCGGGCACCATCCCCCAAGGCTCCGCCTGCACCGTTGCCACCCCAGATGATCATTTCGCCGCCCGACCAGACGGCGCTGTGACTGGTGCGCGCGGCGGGAGTGCCGGCCAGCGTGTTGGGCAGGGCGCTCCAGGAATTGGAGTTCTGATTGTAGCGCGCTCCATCATTGGTGTTGCTTCCCCCCCAGACGATCATCTCAGTGCCCGTCCAGATGGCGGTATGTCCGGCGCGGGCGGATGGCGCGCCGGTCGCCGGCAGCGCGGTCCATTGGTCGATCGCGGGATTGTAGCTCGCGCCGCTGTTGAGGCTGCCTGACTGCATGGTGTTGCCGCCAAAGATGACCATGCCGCTGCCCGTCCAGACTGCGGTGTGGGCCAGGCGCGCAGCCGGCGCATTGGTGAGCGTCGTAGCCGACCACAAGCCTGCGCCTCCGTTGGCGCTTGGATTGAAGCGGCCGCCTGTGTTGGTTTGCGTCGTGGCACCTGTCTGCCCGCCCCAGACCACCATCTGCGTTCCGGTCCAGATGGCCGAGTGCTGGTTGCGGGCGGCTGGCGTGTTGGGGAGAGTGCCGGGGATGAGCGTCCAGGTGTTCGTGGCAGGATTGTAGCGCCCGCCGGTGGTGCCTTCCGTGGTGCCGCCGCCGGTGCCGCCCCAGATGATCATCTCCGTGCCAGTCCACACGGCGCTGTGAGAGGCGCGAGGACTGGGCGCTCCGGCGACGGCCAGAGCGCGCCAAAGGTTGGCGGCAGGATTGTAACGCGCACCGGTGTTCAGGTAATTAGTGGCCATGTTATTGGCGCCACCCCACACAATCATCTCGGTCCCGGTCCACACGGTGGAAAAACCGATGCGTCCGGCGGGAGCAGCGAGAGCACCGTTGGCCGACCACGAATCGGTGTCCGGATTGAACCGCATCAAGTCATTGAACGCCTGCGAGGAGTCGTGACCGCCAAACACGAGCATCTCGGCACCGGTCCAGACGGCCGTCGCCTCGCTGCGAGCCACGGGCGATGCCTGGGGAGGAGCGATCTGGTTCCAAGTGTCCGCAGCGGGATTGTAGCGCCCGCCATAGTTGAGGTTGCCATAGCCGCCGTTTGATTCCCCACCCCAGACGAGCATCTCATTCCCCGTCCACACGGCAGAATGCAGGCTCCGCGGCACGGGAGCGGTGTTCGTAGAAAGGGCGGTCCATGCAAGCGTCGTAGGATTGTAGCGGGCTCCGGAGTTGACGGGGGCAGACCCATTGGTCCCGCCCCACACGATCATGTCCGTGCCTGTCCACACGGCGGTATGGCCGGCGCGCGCGGCCGGTGCGCCAGCGGATATGTTTGCCCAGGTGTTCGTGGACGGCACATAGCGCCCTCCGGTGGAGACAGGCGTGCCGCCGCTGCCATAGCCGCCCCAGACGAGCATCTGAGTGTCCGTCCACACGGCGGTGTGGTCATAAGATGCCGCCGGCTGCAGGGTGGAAGACAGGGCTGACCAGGTGTTGGTCGCTGGCGAATAGGCACGACCGCTTTGCAATGCCGTGCCAGAGCCATTGAGGCCACCCCACTCCAGCATCTGCGTGCCCGTCCACACAGCAGCATGGCGCGAGCGGCCAATGTCGGTGGCAATGGCCGTCCAGGTGTCGGTGGCCGGATTGTAACGCGCGCCATCAGCGAGAGTGGCCGCTCCGCTGTAACCACCATGCACGATCATTTCCGCACCCGTCCAAACGGCGGCGAACTGCTGCCGCGCGGAGGGCGCATTGGTGCCCGACATGGTAAGCCAGGCATTGGTGGCGGGAAAGTACCGCATCCCATCGTTGAGCTTGGTGCCGAGGAAGTTCCTGCCCCCCCATATGATGGCTTCGCTGCCGGTCCACACCATCGCGTGGCTGTAGCGCTCCGACGGACCGAATGCCGAGCCGACATAGGGAATGGTGCTGGCCGCCGTGGGCACCCATGAATCCGTGGCAGGTGAGTAACGCCCGCCCGTGCCAGCATAGTCCGTCCCCCAAATGATCATCTCGCTGCCGGTCCACACGGCGGTGTGTCCCTGCCGCGCGGAAGGAGCCTGGTTGTTGCTCACCGGCGTCCATGAGTCCGTCGAAGGATTGTAACGGGCACCGTCTCCCAGGAGCGTCAGATGGATCCCGCCCCAGACGATCATTTCCGAATCGGTGCCCACTGCCGTATGGGCCGCGCGGCTGCTGGGCGCTCCCGTTGCGGAGATGGGGGACCATGCATCCAGCCCCGGATGGTATCGCGCGCCGTCGTTCAAGTTGCCCGCCAAGCCATTGCCGCCCCACATGTAGAATGCATCGTTCACCGCCGCCATGACATGTTCTGCCCGCCCTGCCGGGGCGCCCGCACTGCTGGCGGCACGCCATGTGTTGGTGAATGCATTAAAGAAGGCGCCGTCATTGAAAAACGCCCCGCTCTGGTCCTTGCCGCCCCAGACAAATACCTCGCCACTCTTGTCCCAAACCGACGCGGTATGATTGAGGCGCGGAGATGGCGCGCCGGCTGTGCTGATTGCCGTCCAGGACGCAGCTCCGGGTGCCCAGATGCCGCCGGAGTTCAGGGCGGCATTGTTTGCGGTGCTGATACCGGCCCACACGACCACATGCTTGCCCGTCCATGTCATCGTGTGAAAAATCCGCGAAGCCGGCATGCCGGTCACGGGCAGCGCCGTCCACGAATCCGTCGTGGGATTGTAGCGTCCGCCCGTGTTGCCACTGTCCACTTCGATACCGCCCCAAATGATCATCTCGCTTCCTGTCCACACCGCCGTGTGCGCGTTGCGTGCCGCAGGGGCGGCTGTAGTCGCCACGGGCGTCCAGAAATTCGACGAGGGATTATAGCGTGCCCCGGTGGCCAGCGAGCCACCATAGGTCGCATCATAACCGCCCCAGATGATCATCTCGCTGCCTGTCCACACCGCCGTGTGATGATGGCGAGGAGAAGGCGATGCCCCACCCGTGCGCGTCTCCCACGCATCTCCGATGGTCACATGCGAGACCTTCCGAAAGCCGGAGGACTCCAGCGCCGGATTCACCGTGGGCGAGGCGATCATCGCCCCGTAGGGCAGGCCGGTTTGACCGCTCTGGTTCAGGATCGTGCTCACCGCTCCAGAGGCGATGTTGGCCGCCTGCACGGCGTGATCCGCCAATTGCGACGTCCCCACCGCTCCCGCGGCGATGGCACTGGAAGTGACAGCACCGGCGCTCAGATGCGTGCTGCTCACGGCACCGCTGGCGATTTGCGCGCTCCCCACCGCGCCACTGGCGATTTTTGACGACGTGATCGCGCCATCGGGCACATTGCCTGCCATCATCGCATACCCAACCGCCGCAATGCGCTGGTCCGGTGTCAGGAGTTGGGAACCGTGGGTGCCGTCATTGAACCAGACGCGCAGCCGCACGTCGGCGTTGTTGAACACCGTGCTCGGCATCACGGTCATGTTCGTGAGCGTCGCATCGCCGAGCAGCACGCTGTAAAGCCCCTTCGTCACGGTGAGCGTGACGGCTGCCGTCGGCTCGCTGCCCGCCGTGCTACTGCCGTTGTTGCTCCAGTAGGTCTGCGAGCCGGTTGCATTGACGAGCGCGAACTTGAACTGGCCACTGCCGTCGAAGTTAGTCGTGCCGACGGCGACCTTCCCCTGATAGTTGATGAGCTGGGGGACTTGGGCATGGAGAATGCCGCCGACAAACGCGAGAGCCAGGAGTAGCAGGTGTTTCATAAGTCTGAGGAGTGATGGGCACACACGATGCCCTTCACTGCCTTGCTACCCGGCTGCCGCGAGCTTGTAACAGGTCTGATCGAAGTATTTTTCGCGCCGTGACGAATCGTGCGAATGACGCAGCGGGTTGCAGGTCGGCCGCGAGCAATGCGATGCGAACCGGCGCAGGTTTCACCTGGCGCCAAACAAGCTCCGCAGGCTGGCGATCTCGGCGGGAACTTCTTCGTCGAGATCCACGGTCTGGCGGACTTCTTCCTCGAAGAGCTTCCGGTAGTCGCGCAGCAGGCGGGAGTTGGCGACGCGAAGTGCGGTGGTTTTCATGCCTAGGCTGCTGGCTATGGCATCGGCATTCTCGTCGCGCAGGCTGCCGCCGCGCAGAAGCGTGGGCCTCAGAGCGCGAAACAATTCGCCGCGTCCGTTGGACTCGAAGCGGAGGTTCAGGCGGCTGAGCACGTGCTGCATCAGCTCCTGCGCCCATTTGCGCTCGAACACGCGCTCGGGCGTATCCGCGTCAGTGAAGTGCTCACGGAGATAGCGTGTCTCGGCCTCGGTCAGGGCAGCCTCGGAGTCGGTGCTCACTTCTCTGTCGCGGCGCGCGTGATCACGGTGCCAGTTGATGAGGAAGCGGCCGAGTGCAGCGGCGAGCAGAGAGCGCAGACGGCCTTTTTCCGCATGGGCGTTTTCAAAGGTCTCAAGGCGCAGCAGCTTGGCGAGGAAGTCGTGCAGCGCGTCCTGTGCATCGTGATGGTCGAGACCGCGACGGCGGATGTAGCAGTAAAGCGGGTAGTGATACTGCGCGCAGATTTCGTCGAGCGCGCGGGCGGCCACGGACGCATCCCGCGAGCGGATGCGGGAGATGAGCGTCCACTGGGTGGTGGGAAAGCTGGGGTCTTTGCTGCGGTCGCTCATGGTTTGCTCGGAGGCGCACCGGCGGGTTTGTCCAGCGGCGTGTAGGTGACGTAGCGAAACCAGCCATCGGCCGCGGCGGAGAGCGCGACGGCACCGGGCGCGGTGAGTGTGGCGTCCTTTACGGTGCCGAGCTGCTGGCCGTCGCACATGACGGTGAAGGTGTCGCCGATGGCGCGCAGCTCGAGATGCACCCAGTCGTCGTTCGTGGCGGGCGCGTGCAGCGGCCAGGACTTGAGTTCGGTGATCTTGCCCGCGTGAACGAGGCTGAGCGCGACGGCGGGTTGATTCAGGATGAGCCGGTAGCAGTCCTCGACCTTCGTGGCGGCGTCCACGCGATGGCGCAGGTAGATCCCGGCACCGCTGCGGTCGGGATTCCGCCGAATGTCGGCACGCAAGATGGCATCGCGGCTGTCGGCTCCGTTGTGGCGTAGCGTGGCCTTGGTCTGGAGATGAATGGTTCCCTTCTGCCAGCTCACGCCTTCTTGCGCAGGCAGGCTGGCGGTATCCGTCCACAGCTTGAGCGTGCCGGGCTCCAGCGGTGGCACGGGATCGAGCGGGACATAGACGATGTTGCGGAAGAATCCGGTGGAGTTTGAATGAACGACGGCCCCGCCAGCCTCGGTAAGCGCGCCGTCCTCCACGCTGCCCAAAATCTCGCCATCCAGCATGGCAGTAAGGGTGCGGCCGACGACGCGGAACTCCATCTGCACCCACTGGTCGGCTTTGATCGATGCGGGCACAGGCCACGTCTTCAACGTCTTGCGCACCGTCGCCGGAGCCCTGGCGGGTGATGTATCGACCGAGATTTGCAGGGCACCCCGTGCGATGGAGAAGACGTAGTAGGAGCTTGTTGCGTCACCGAACCGTGCGCGCAGGGACAAACCCGAGCTGGTGATTTCAGGATTGTAACGCAACTCGGCCCGCAGGATCGCGTCACGATTGCACGTGCCGTAGTATTGAACCGAGTCGCGATCAATGCGCAGGCTGCCGTTTTCCCAATGGACGCCGCTTCTCTTCGGCACCTTGTCCGGCGAATCCCAGAGCCGAATGGCACGAGGTTCGAGTGGTGTGGCTTTTCGGCCTGGCGACGGTTCCGCCGTGAGGGATTTGTCCAGCGGCACATATTCGATGTCGCGGAACCAGCCGTTGGCTCTGGCGAAGACGAAGACTTCGCCAGCACCGGTCTGGGTGCTGTTGTGAACGACGCCGAGCACCTGGCCATCGAGCGTTGCGGTCAGTTCGTCGCCGACCGCCTTCAGCTCCAGGCGCGCCCATTCATCCACTCCGTAGGCACGAGGCAGAGGCCACGTTTGCAAATCGGTTTGCACATCACCCTGTGTAACCATCCTGAGAGCGACCTGACGTTCACCCGCACGAATTCCCAGCATGTAACGAGGTTGGTCTTCCAACCTCTCGGTCCCTCCAGGACGGGTAAGACGGAGTCCGATCTGTGGGCGGTCGGCATTCAGGTTCATGCGGATGGAGGCGCGAATGATGGCGTCGCGGCTTTTCGGTTCGCCAAAGCGCATCGTGCCCCAGGTCGGCCCGCCGAGGACGAGTGCGCCGTCCTTCCACTCGACTCCGGGCTTGAGTGTGACCTTCTCGGGCACGTCCCAAAGCTTGATCGCGTCCGGCCTCGAGGACTTCAACGCTGTTGTGGCATCTGGGCCATGTGAAGCGTGGCTGTGTTTGTACAGCAATTCGCCGGCACCAGCGATCACGACCAGCATTGTGATCGCCCCTGCGGCGAGCAGACGACGCCTGCGCTGGATCGAAGCGAGTGTGCTGCTCCCAGGAGTTCCCACACCGCCCGCCGCCGTCTGGGCGATCGTCTGCATCTGCGCCGGAACGGGCTGGGTGAGGATGCGATCAATGTCCGTGCGCATGGCTCCTGCGCTGGCATAGCGCAATTCGCGGTCGGTTTGCATCGCCTTGTCCACGATGGCGTCGTAGCGCGGATCGAGCTTCGGGATCATCCCGGTCGGCATTTGAAACCGGCCGCGCGGAATCTGCCCCGTGAGCATGACGTAGAGCATCACGCCCAGCGCATAAAGATCGGCGCGGTGATCCACCCGCGCCCCCGTGATGAGCGACTCGGGCGCGATGAAGTCGGGCGTGCCCATCGCCACGTTCGCGCTGGTGAGCATCGTGGACTCGACATTCACGGCTTTCGCGAGACCGAAGTCGGCGACCTTCACGCGGCCCTTCTTGTCCACCATGATGTTCGAGGGCTTGATGTCGCGGTGGATGACGCCCTCCTCATGCGCGAAGGCCAGCGCATCACACACATGAGCGATGATCGAGAGCGCGTGCTGCGGCTCCAGCTTTCCCTCCCCGGCGATCATCTGCTGCACGTCCGTGCCCTCGATGAACTCCATGACGAAGTAGAGCAGGCCGTCCGGCGTCTCGCCCGCCTCGAAGACACTGACGATGTTCGGATGCGAGAGCCGTGCCATCGACTGCGCCTCCTGCTTGAAGCGCTCGGCGAAGTGCATGTCGCCATCGTCGATGTCCGGCGGCAGGACCTTGATCGCGACGGCGCGCTTCAGCGCTCGCTGCTCGCCTTTGTAAACGACGCCCATGCCACCGCGCGCGACAAAGGCGCTGATGTCGTATTGCGGCAGCATCTTCTGAAGTGCCTCCACCGTCGGCGGCTGCCAGTCGCGGGAGGGACTCGTGGCCGTGGATGCGGCATTGAACAAATGCTGCATGTCCGACTCATTCACGAACACATCCGCCTGATGGCGTTGCGGCATCGGCGCGGGCACGGGTTGAGTGGGAGCGGAGTCATCCATGAACGAAGCATGCCGAGTATGAGCAGGGCGGCGGCGTTTGTCCATGCGCTGGAACGTATTTCGAGAACGCTGTCATGCGCGGGGGGCGGAAGACGATCGCCCCTGCTGAGGGCAGACGTGATCGAGGTGCACCGGCAGACCGGCTGGTTTGCTCGAATGATTTTGCAGACGAACAATCCGGTTTTTGCGTCGTCTTTCCGCCGGATTCAGGGCAGGCGGAAACGTTTCGCACTTTGAACCCATGCTTGATCGGCGGGAGAAAGATCGTTCAGCGCCAGCACGACGAGATCGCCGCTCGCGAGCTTCAGCACCACCGCTCCGGCCGAAGAGAGCAGCAGCGTGGCCTGAATCGATTTTCCCTGCGCATTGGTCCAGGCGCGGGGCGCTCCAAACTCTTCCTGTCCGGCTCTTGTCGCTGTGATGGTGATGGTGCTGCCATTGCCAGATTGCATTAACGTGCCGAAATCGACGGTCAGCTTTCCGTTCGGATTCCTGACAAACGGGACGCGGGTCATCTGCACGGCTGCTTTGCCGGGCCTGATCGTAATGCCTGCGACAACGAGCACCTTCGACGGGTCGGGCTTTGCTGACGCGGCGCTGAAGCACTCAAACCAGTCAGTGGCCTCGATCACTGGGCCGCGTGACTCATTCCAGCGGCTGACGATGCGGTATCGCTGGCCGACGAACATCGGGAATCCGCCGGATGGCAGCGTCTGATCGACGCAGGTGGCGCCTGTGATCCGGCACTGCACTTTTCCGGTGAGAGTTTTGTGGGTGCCGCCGCCGACCATCGCGATGAGTTCATCGCCGCCAGTGGAATGAAACGCGCCTCCCGCGAGGGACACCCACGACCGCAGAAGGTACTCGGGCACAGGATCGGAAATGATGTTGTCATTGCGGATCTGCACATTGGGAAAAGCCAGCTTCCGCGCATACCATCCGTCCACCACGCGCAGCGGAACGGCTTTGTCCGGTTCGGCGCCGGCATTGCTGATGCCCGTGCCGGATACAACTTTGCCACCGCGGTTCTCCAGGAGTACATGCTTGACCTGCGCCTCGCCGGAAAAGCTGGCATCGGCACCCGCCAGTCTGCCCACATGCCAGAATTCCCCTGCAAATCCATCCACCGTAAGTGCGCCACAGATCGCCGCGATCAGCCAGAATCGTTTCATGGGCTGATCTTGACGGAGTCAGACTCCATCCGTCAAAACAAAAACGGGGGCATCTGGTCTTGAGCGAGGAGCTAGGGCGGAAAAGGCGCGGCGTCTTCTATTGTCACTGCCATCCACCAATAGTTCGCGGAGTTGTTGTTCGGGTAGTTTTTCGTCACCACACCGCCGATGACCCCGGTGATGATGCCCAAGCATTTGATGCGCGTTCCTGTTTTGATCTCCCGCCACGCGGACGAACGCGATTCGGTGGTCGTGACATCGAACTCAACCAATGGGTAAGGTCCTTTGAACACGCCAGGATCAGACTTCACCAGGTTCTCAAGCCCTTGGGCACGATCAAACTCAAGCTGCAGACCTTGCCCCGGCACTCTGCGCGCGACTGCGGCCACAGACTCAGGGTCGAATCGCTTCTTCTTCAATTCATCAAGCGGATTGCCGCTGCCCTTGAACGGTCTCTTTCCCCTATATTCCATTTCAAGGGTCACCTGTTCGCCCAACAGAGGCCGTATGATCCGGATAATGTCGTCTGGCATCGGCGTCCAAATCGAGAATCCCTCCGAAAGGGTGGGGCCTTCATTGCGCTTGGTTCCGAGAGAAATCTCCCGCCGCCCATCATCGCGATAATTGACTCCCAGGGTCCAAGTCTGGCGCTCCACGGGCACCTGATTACCGCCGATTCCCAGCTTGTCAAAAGCCGGAGGCCCCACTGGCACCGTGCGGACCGTTGCATCATTGCCGGGCTTGGGCACATTCTTGAGGCGCCCCGTGAGGTGATTCGCGAGCGCGGCCAGATCGGTCCGCCACGCGGGCGCGGCCGCAGTGAGAGCCTGCTCCTCTGTCCGGAGCGACTGCCGGATGGATTCGATATACTGCACATCCTGTGGTGACAGATTCGCGAGGCTGATGGTTGCCAAGGTCTTGCCCATGATGGACGCCTGCACTGAATCCGCCCCGACCAGCCAGCCCTCGATTGTCTTGCCGTTGGTGCCCGTCCACGTTCGCGCTTCCTGGCTGCTGATACGGCGGGATTGGGTGGCTCTCACAATAGTGTCGGCAGGGCGATAGACATCCGCTGCCTGTGCGGCAGCAGCCCATATAGCTGCATGTGCACAACACAACACGCTACGTCGGCATGGTTTCATAGCCCGCGAGGATGATGCTCCTTCGAGGAAAGGCAAATTACTTTCACTCACACATCATTACGCCAGCAGCTCCTTCACCACGCCGCACTCGTTCACGCCGGTGAGGCGGAAGTCGAGGCCGGCGTATTTGTAGGTGAAGCGTTCGTGATCGAAGCCGAGCAGTTTCAGAATCGTGGCGTGGAGGTCGTGGACGTGGACGGGATTCTCGGTCGCCTGGAAGCCGAACTCGTCGGTCGCACCGTGGGTGTAGCCGCCTTTTGCGCCGCCGCCGGCGAGCCAGTAGGTGAAGCCCCAGTGATTGTGATCGCGACCGTGCTGCTTGCCGATGTTGTTGCCAGGTGAGGGAAGTTCGACAGCGGGTGTGCGACCGAATTCGCCGCCCCAGATGATGAGGGTGTCGTCGAACATGCCGCGCATCTTCAGATCGCGGATAAAGGCGGCGATGGGCTGATCGACCTGCTGGCCGAGACGTTTGTGATCGAGGATTTCGTCGTGATTGTCCCACGGCTGGCCGTCGCCGGTCCAGAGCTGGATGAAACGAACGCCGCGCTCGAGGAGTCGGCGCGCGATGAGCGTCTGGCGGGCGAAGGGGCCATCGCCATACATTTTGCGGATGGATTCCGGTTCCTTCTCGATGTCGAACGCATCAGTGGCCTCCATTTGCATGCGGTAGGCGAGTTCGTAGCTCTGCACGCGTGCGTCGAGCTGCTGATCGCGCTGGCGCTCGATGAGATGGCGCTGATTTAGCTCCATGAGCAGGTCGAGCTGCTTGCGCTGCTGTTTGAGATCGAGCGAGGGGTTCTTGATGAACTCCACCAGCTTGTCCACGGCGGTGTCCTTCGTGTTGATGTAGGTGCCCTGGTAGATGCTCGGCAGGAAGGCTGACTGCCAGTTCTTCGTGCGGCGCACGGGCATGCCGCCGGGGCACATCGAGATGTAGCCGGGCAGATTGCGATTCTCGGAGCCGAGGCCGTAGGTGATCCACGATCCCATGCTTGGGCGGTGCAGTCGCGCTTCGCCGCAGTTCATCAAACCAAGCGACGGCTCGTGATTCGGCACGTCGGCGTGCATCGAGCGGATGACGCAAAGGTCATCGGCAAACTCGGCGAGATTCTCGAAGACCTCGCTCACTTCGAGCCCACACTGGCCGCGCTTCTTGAACTTGAACGGCGACTTGAAGCCAGCGCCGGTCGGGCGCTCGGTCTTGAGCACGTTTGGCAAAGCCTTGCCGTCGTATTTGTCGAGCATCGGCTTCGGATCGAACGTGTCCACCTGCGACGGCCCGCCGTTCATGAAGAAATGGATGACGCGCTTCGCTTTCGCCTCGAAGTGCGGCTTGCGCACGCCAAACGGATCGCGCGTATCGACCGCTGCATTCGCCTGACCCGCGCCGAGCATGTCGCCGAGCGCCATCGAGCCGAAGCCCATGCCGATGCGGCTGAGCATCTGGCGGCGGGTGAGGAAAAGGTGTTCAGGATTGGGGGCGTGGTGGGACATGGGGGATTAGTCGATTGCTTTGATTGTCATTCCCACGTTCGATCCATGCCGAATGACGGGTGACTATGATTGTGCCGGATGGTGAGAATGAAAATCACGTCCTCGGCCTCGATGTGTGCATACAGCATGTTGTAACTGAAACGATTGAAGTTGGCCCGACGAATCCGAGCATCTTCTGGAACAGGATGGAAATGCTTTGGGTTGCGGGTTGCCTTGGAAAATATGCTCCTGAGTTCAGCATCGAAACCGTCCGCCAGGCCGCTCGAATCACGCGAATCGAGGTATTCACGAGCCTCGGCGAGATCGAGTGACGCGAGCGGATAGAAGATCACGGTCATCATGCGTGTGCTGCACGGCGGGCGTCCGCTGCCGCCCAGAACTCAGCTTCAGTCAGACCCTTGACCTTGCCCGTCTGCAAATCTTCGAGTCGTTGCTGGGCGACGAGAAGTGTTTTTGCGGCAACTTCTTGATCACACTTTGCGCTCAGCCAGTAGGCGAGTTCAATGCGTTCAGCTTCGCTAAGTTCTTGAATCTGTTTGCGAATCTCTGCGATTGTCACGACGGCCTCCTTGGTTTCGATGTTCTTCAAAAGTCTGCTTCCTGATCTTCAATCCACAAACTGAAACTCGTTCGACATCAGCAGCACCTGCGCGAGTTGGGCGAGGGGTGATTCGGGTTTCGGACGGTTGAGGGGCCAGCCGTCTTTGTCGCAGAAGTCGGTTTTGGCATTGGTCAGCTTCTCGGTGGAGCCGTCGGCGTTGAGGCGATGGATTTCGGGGATCCAGTTGAAGCTGTCGCTGTTGGTGTCGCCTTCGCTGCCGACAGCAAAGGTGAGCGTCTCGCCCTTCTTCACTTCGTATTTGCCGAGGCCGACGACTTCCTCCGTCGCAGGCTTCACGAGCACGTCTTTGACCACACCGCGCACGCTGCTCACGATCCAGCCGCGCACGCCGTTGCCTTTGTCGCTGTCCTTCTTGAGTTTGCCGAAGACGCGGATCGTATCGTCGGCGGGCGCAGTCCAGCGGGCGGCAGGTGCGACGTCATCGCGTGCGGCGTGGCCGCCTGTTGTGCGCCACATGGCGTAGCTCCACTTCTTGTCGGGGATGATGCCCGTGTGGCTCCACGTCTCTTTGTGCTTCGGATCCAGCACGGCGAAAGGCTGCCAGTCGCTGAAGGTCGTCGCGCCATCCGCTCCTTTTGTGAAACGCATCGTGCCGTAGCTCCAGCGGAACGGCGGACTGCCCTGTGACGTGTTCGATTCCGCGAGGAAACGCTTCGCGACCTGAAGCTCGGCGGCCTGCGGATTGCGCTGAAGCACCTTGCGATACAGCGCGGTGATCTCCTTTTCTGCATCGGCTTCCTTAGCGGCGGTGAGTTGCTCGGCGCGATCACGCATGAAGGGGCTGTTCATCAGAAAGAGCGTCTGCTGCGGCACCGTCGTCACAAAGCGCTGCGGGCTGTGACTGTCGGGATTCGCGAAGTCAAACATCGCGGGCACCGTGGCCTGCTCGTAGCGATCCACTTCGAGGTAAAGGCTGCGTCGGGCGGTGGCCTCGGGTGCGGTGAGTGCGACAGGACGACCACCGCGCTGCGACACATCGAGCGAACCGGCCACCTTCAGCATCGAATCGCGCATCTGCTCGTAGTCGAGGCGCAGACGAGTGAAGCGGCTGAGCAAGGCGTTGTCGGCATCCTTCAAATCCTTCGCTTGCGTGGTCTCGGCGCTCTGCTGGTAGGTGCGCGAGTTCAGGATCAGGCGATGCAGCTTCTTCAACGACCATCCTTGCTCCATGAACGTGGCCGCGAGGTAATCGAGCAGCTCCGCCTGCTCGGGCTTCGGTGTCTGCACACCGAAGTCGCTCGTCTGGCTCACGAGCGGCTTGCCAAAGTGTTGCATCCACACGCGATTCACGATCACGCGAGCGGTGAGCGGATTGTCCTTGCTGGCGACGAGCTTCGCGAGTTCGAGACGACCACTGCCTTCCTTGAATTGCTGCCCGCCGAGGAAGGCAGGGAATCCGCGCGGCGCAGGATCACCCTGACGCGCCGGATTGCCGCGGATGTAAACGCGCACATCGTTCGGCTTCGGCTTGTCCACCATCACCATCGCGCGCATCGGCGCGCCGGGTGAGGTCATCTCGATCTTCTTGATCTCATTCTCGAACTTCGTCATGTGCTCGCGATCCTTCCGCGTGAAGAAGGCCTCCACGCCCTCCACCGGCACCGACATCGGCGACATGCGATCCTGCAGCAGCCCGCGCACCGCGCGCCAGTCTTCATTGTCCGGCTGCTTGCCATCCATGCAGGTGAGGAAAATCTCGGAATACATCCCGATGACATCGCTGAACGACTTCGGCGCAGGCCGCTTCGCCAGTTCATTGCGCACCACGCCATTCGCGGGGCTGTCCGGCGCGCCCAGCTTCTTCGCGATCTCCGGCGCCTTCGCCGCGAACTCCTTCTCCGGCACCGCCGCGAATTCCTTCCACGCGAGCATCACCGGATGCGGCTTCGCATTGAAAGCGTAGCGATTCAAAAAGTCGCGCCACTTGTCTGCCACGCGATCCCGCAACTTCGCCTGGCCGGCCTTGCCACGGAAGGACGCGTCCTCCACCTCGCGCTCGCGATTCGCAAAGACCAGATAGTCCGTCATGCGATCCTTCTGCCGCATGTCGTCGAAGATCTCCTTCTTAAAGGCGCTCATCTTCGTCTGCACATCGCCCACCTTCGCGTGAAAGTCGGCGATCGCCGCCTGATCCTTCGGCTGACCGATCACCGGTTGGAAGTCGTCGCTCGTCTCGCTGCTGTTGAAGACGGAGTAGAGCGCGTAGTAGTCCTTGCCCTTGAGCGGATCGAACTTGTGATCGTGGCAGCGCGCGCAGCCGATCGTGATGCCCATCAATCCGCGACCCACCACGTCGATGCGGTCGTCGGTCTGCAGAAGGCGATCGCCGAGGAAACTGTCGTTCACCGTCAGGAATCCGAGCGCCGCGAGGTTGGGCGAGTTCGTGCCATTCGGGTCGATGCTGCCCACGAGCTTGTCCGCCGCGAGCTGGTTCGTGATGAACTGATCATACGGCATGTCGCTGTTGAGCGAGTTCACGACCCAGTCACGATATGTGAAGGCGTTCGGATAGCGGTTGTCGCGACCACCGGCCGTGTAGCCTTCCGTGTCCGAGTAGCGCGCCACATCCAGCCAGATGCGCGCCCAGCGCTCGCCGTATTGGGGTGAGGCCAGCAGCTTGTCGATGAGCGATTCCGCCGTCGCCTTCGGATTCTTCGCCGCCGCTTGCTTGAATTCCTCCACCTGCTCAAAGCTCGGCGGCAAACCAGTCAGCGAGAGATAAAGCCGGCGCGCCAGATGCTCGGGCTTCGCGCTCGGAGCGAAGTCGAGCCCCGCCACCTTCAGCTTCGCGCCGACCACGGCATCGATGCTCTCTTTGCCAGCCGGCTTCTTGATCGGCTGATAGGCCCAGTGCGTCTTCCAGTCCGCCTTCTCCGCATGGGCCACCGCCGGCGCCTTCTCCTCCGGCCACGGCACGCCCATCGTGATCCACTTCTCCAGTGCCGCGATCTGCTCGGGCTTCAGCGCATCGCCTTTCTTCGGCATCGCCTCCACACCGGGGGCGTGTTTCACCGCCTTGATCAGCTTGCTGGCGGACGGATTCCCCGGCTCGACCACCTTGCCGTAGTCGCTCCCTTGCAGCACCGCCGCGCGCGAGTCCAGGCGCAGGCCGTTCTGATGCTTCGTCACGCCATGGCACGACTGGCAACGCTCCGCCAGCAGCGGGCGCACGCTGTTCTCAAAAAACGCGATTTGATCAGCCGGAAACGTCTCGGCCGAAACAGAAGCGGCAAAGCCCGCCACACCCGCGAACGCGAGCATGGACTGACGCTTTGCCATAGGGAACCATGGAGTCATCAAAAGGAAGGGGTTTTGGGGGGAACTGTCAGTAACGGTTACGACTGACGAGCAATCAACGGGCCAGTCGTCCACCCTCTTGCGCCCCACGCTGCGCCGCACCCTTCATCGATTGGCCCCCCCGCGCACGACGATGGGATGGCCACAAAGAAACGCAGAGGGCCGCAAAACCAAGACGTTCGCCGTGGTGAACCATCCCCTCCCTGCGATCGTCATTCCCCGGCGAGGCGCAGCAGTTCCCGCACGACGGCCGGCGACAGGAAGAAGCGGGCCTCACGTTGCAGACGGTCGAGATTCGGCCTCACGGTGGCGATTAAGCCCGCCGCTTTCGCCAGCAGCAAAATGCCGCCTATCCCCGTTGACCGTTGTTGAAGCTGCCGCGCTGCCACACGCGCAGCGTGATCATCCACCAAAATATAGTCGGCTCGCAGTTTCATCGCCAAAGCCAGGGCCTCCGTTTCCCCGGGATCAAGATTAGCGCAGGCTGTCACCATTGGCGGAATCGTCGGCGGCGATGACAACTTCACCCACGCCGGAAGGACCAGACCCGTGAATCGCGGAGACACCCCGGCGAGCTGCTTGAACTCATGCTCCACCATTGGGGGAATCCACACCTCGCCAAACAACTGCGGCAGCAGATCTTCCAACTGCACCCGGCAGAGGTTGAGCAGCACCGATGTGTCTGCGACGACGACCATTAGCGCATCACAGGAGGCATGAGCACATCAGGAAAGCCTTCCCTCAGCGCCGCCACCTCACCATGAAGATCATCCACGGTGCAATCGCTGATGCCGCGCTCTCCCAGCGCTTCTTGAAAGGCAAAGAGATCCACGTCTGCCATCATTGCTCCCGCCGACTTGCTCAGGAGTCCACGACCGTGCATTGCACAGGCGAGTTCCAGCCGCAATTCCGCCTCCGTCCATCGACGGGCTGCTGGTTCATCGGGAAGATTCAGCGTCAGCGTCATGAGGCCAAAGTGTAGGAGCCCGTGCCAGCTTGGCAAAGCCTTTCTAATCTTGTCCTGCGCGCCTCTCTCTTGCCTTTCGCGCCTCTTTGCGGCCATCCACTCCAGCCCCTGTTCATCCTGTCATCCTGCAAATCCTGTCAAAAACGGACCGGCCGTCGCTCTCATTCTCACCCCTCCCCGGCATCGAGGCTCATGAGGTAGCGCACGGTGGACTCGCTGCGTTCGGGCACACGGAGTTCGTGCTCGGTCAGGCGGAGGTAGAGGTTGAGGCTTTTCCAGAACGTGTTCGGCTCCACGTTCGGTGGCGGGGGCAGCCAGTGCTCGTCGTTGTTTTCATCCGTGGGGTCCGCCTCCTTGAGGCCGCCTTCCGCGTCGTTTTCTTTGTCGCGATTGTTCCAGTCGAGATCGGGCTCTTCAAATGAGACGGGCGGCTTTTCGTTCACATCGTCGCCGTCGGGTGGCGTTTCCGGCTTCTGTGCCGTGGTCACTTTGCCCGGGCCCCGACCCTCTTTGCCGGGCGGCGGTTTCAGGCCGAACTCCTTCGGGTCCGGCTCCAGGCCTTCTTCCCGCAGCAGGTTCAGCCGCAGCTCCTGCGCCAGCAGCTCCTGCTCTTTCTCCCTTTGCACCTCCCGTTCCCTTTCCTCGCGACGCCGATCGTCCTCCGTCTCTTCCGTCACCCACCCGCGTTCCCAGTCATCGTCATCCGGCGTCGGAGTCCCGAGGATCACCAACTCCCACGGGTGGCGGAGCGTGGCGAAGAAGGCCCGCACGCATGCCACCACGTCGCGCAGATGACCCAGCGCACGGGTGCCCAGCAGACTCATCTGCAGGCAGCGATTCGCCGGGCGCGGCTCGCTCATCCACGAGTAGCCATTTTCCTCCCATCGCTTCTCGCACCGGTCGAAGCCGGCGATGAAAAAGCCGTGATCATTCTCCAGTCCGCGAGCATCGAGCGCCGCGCGCAACCGCCGGTAGGCCCACCGGGAAGCACTCTGCTGGAAGCAGGGGTTCCGCTCCCAGGGCTCGCCTTTCCATGGAGGAGGAGCGGGTGGCGGCGGTGGCGGAGGCGGCGCATCGGGATTGATCTCAGCCTGCCTCTCCACCACCCACGTCAGCTCCGGCAATTCGCGGGGCTCCGTGGCGAGGAAATACTCGTCCCAGTCCGGCAGCAGCACGCGCAGCATGTCCAGATCCACCTGCGGCGTCGTGCAGCCAAAGGCCATCACCTCCCGCAGTTGCGGCGCTTCCGAGAGCGGGGAGTAATCCTGCGGACGCTTCCCATGCACCACCAGCTGGTGCAGGGCAGGGGCCGCCGCCAGCGAGCGCACCTCCCGCAGTTCATCGCTCCACAGGCGCAGATGCGTCAGTTCCGGCAGCATCGCCGCCGGAGCCGCCGTGCGGAAGTGACCCGCCACCAGCGCGGCCTGCAGCTTCGGGTAGCGCTCGATGCCGTCCATGTGGAAAAAATGCAGCGCCCACAGCACCCGCAGCTCCGGCATCTCGGGCAGTTGATGCAGATCCCTCATGCAGCCCTCCGTGCCGTGCACGCTGCCGCACTTCACCTCCAGCCACCGCAGCGCCGGCAGGCGCTTGAGGCCCAGGAAGCCCAGGCACGATCCCGTCCATCTCAGCTCCCTCAGTTCCGACAGCTCCTCCCAGCCCTCCATCCTCGGCCAGGGATAGCGGCAGTACACCCGCACGCTTTTCAGTTTCCGGCACAGCGCCACCGGGCGGTAATCCTCCAGCACCTTGCTGCCCAGCGTCAGTGTCCTCAGTTCGGTGAGACGGCGCAGCGGACTCAGATCCGTCGCCTCCAGGAGAGTTCCCATGCTCAGATTCACCAGCCCCGGCACATGCCGCAGCGGTTCCAGATCCGTGGTGCCGCCGATGTCATGCAGCTCCCGCAGGTTTGGCAGGAAACGCAGCACCTCCAGGCTGCGCACCAGCCGGTCGTCGTGGTTCTGCAAAGACAGAGTCTTCAGCGCATCCAGCTTTTCCGCCGCCTTGCGCACCTCCGCCGCATCCAGCTCCGGCTCCCAGGCGGGATTGTATCGTCGCGCCTCCCACGTCAGCCGGCGCTGCTCCCAGGTCCAGTACTTGTATTCGCGCGCCAGATGTTCCACCAGCACCAGCGTGGAGAAGCGCTCCTCCACCGTCCGCTCCCCCGCCAATGCCCACTCGATGAACGCTTCGCCGTTTGCCGTCATGGGACCGCATTGAATCACGAATCATTCGCCGAGCCAGGGAAATCAAAAGGCGCACAACCCTCTTGCGACGAACCTTTCAGGAAGAGTCCTTTCGAATGAGATCTAGATCAGAAAATCTTGCCATCTCAAATGCTTCCCGCTTTGATCACGGCACCCCATGCCACGCACGCCCCTCCAGAGTGTCCTTGCCAAATACCGCGCCACCTCCCAGACCGAGCGCGAAAAGGGCAGCTACTTCGAGGAACTCATCCGCACCTACTTCCGCTACGAGGCCAGCTACGCCGACCTCTATTCCGACGTGTGGCTCTTCGCGGATTGGGCCAAGGAAATCGGCACGCCCGAGTTCAGCATCAGCGCCAAGGACACGGGCATCGACCTCGTCGCCAGGACACGCGGCACCGAGGAATACCACGCCATCCAGTGCAAATGCTATGACGAGCAGCATCGCATCATGCGGCGGGACATCGACAGCTTCTTCACCGCCTCGGGAAGAAAACCCTTCGTCCAGCGCATCATCGTCACCACCACGAACGACTGGAGCGAGCACGCCGAGGACGCCCTGCTCAAGCAGCAGCCACCCGTCTATAAGATCGACCTCCTCGATTTGGAGAACTCGCAGATCGATTGGGCCAAATACCAGCCCAGCAAGCCCCCGACGCTCAAGCCCAAGAAGCAGCTCCGCCCGCACCAGACCAGCGCCAAGACCAAAGTCGGCCTCGGCTTTGAGAACTCCGACCGTGGCAAGCTCATCATGGCCTGCGGCACTGGCAAGACCTTCACCTCGCTGAAGATCGCCGAGGAGATCGCCGGGAAAAACAAGCTCGTCCTCTTCCTTGTGCCCTCGTTGAACCTGCTTTCGCAGACCCTCACCGAGTGGACGCAGGAAAGCGGCCTGCCGCTGCACAGCTTCGCCGTCTGCTCCGATGCCGAGGTCGGCAAAAAGCGTGACAAGAGCGACGAAGACATCGTCGAGACCTTTGCCCACGAGCTGCGCTACCCCGCCACCACCGATGCCAAGCGCCTCGCCTTCGAGGTCACGAAGCGGCACGACGCCCAGCACATCAGCGTCATCTTCTCCACCTACCACTCGCTGGATGTCATCAGCCGGGCGCAGCAGAAGTTCGGCCTGCCAGAGATCGACCTCATCATCTGCGACGAAGCCCACCGCACCACCGGAGCCACCTTCTCCGACAGCGACGACAAGGAGAGCAACTTCGTCCGCGTCCACGACAACGCCTTCATCCAGGCCGCCAAACGCCTCTACATGACCGCCACCCCGCGCATCTACGCGGACAGCGCCAAGGCCCAGGCCGAGAAGGAAAACATCGCCATCTGCTCCATGGATGACGAGGCGCTGTATGGGAAGCAGTTCCACGTCATCACCTTCTCCGAGGCGGTCGAGCAAAAGCTCCTCACCGATTACAAGGTGCTCGTCCTCACCATCAGCGAGGACCACGTCAGCTCCCGCTTGCAAAGCCTCCTCAAGGACGAAAACAACCAGCTCAAGGTGGACGACGCCGCCCGCATCATCGGCTGCTGGAAGGCCCTCAGCAAACAAGGCCTCACCCACGACCTCGCGCACGATCCGCAGCCCATGAAGCGCGCCGTGGCCTTCTGTCAGGTCATCGAGCGCCACGCCGGGGCCAAGGTCCACAAAGTCTCCTCCAAACAGATCGCCGGCATGTTCAAGGCCGTCGTCGATGCCTACCAAGAGAAGGAAGACAGCGACAACGACCTCCTCTGCGAGGCCGCGCATGTCGATGGCACCATGAATGCCACCGAGAAGGAGGAAAAGCTCTCCTGGCTCCGTGCCGAGCCACCGCCGAACACCTGCCGCATCCTCTCCAATGTCCGCTGCCTCAGTGAAGGCGTGGACGTGCCCGCGCTGGATGCCGTGCTCTTCCTCACCCCGCGGAATTCGCAGGTGGATGTGGTTCAATCCGTGGGCCGCGTCATGCGCATCGCACCGGGGAAGCAGCTCGGTTACGTCATCCTGCCCGTCGTCATCCCCTCCGGCATGGAGCCGCATGAGGCGCTGAACGATAACAAGGTCTATAAAGTTGTCTGGGATGTCCTTCAGGCTCTCCGCTCACACGATGACCGCTTTGATGCTTTCGTGAACAAGCTCGACCTCATCGGGCGCGATCCGCGCAAGATGGAAGTCATCGCCATCACCGATAAGATCGCCAAGAAGAGCAAGAAGACGCCTTCCGATCCCAAGAAGGATGCCAAAAGCGGCAATACCATCGGCGAACCCGAGACGCCTTACATTGCTGAGATCCAGACCGAGATGAAATTCGAGGTCGGCGAACTCGAACGCGCCCTCAATGCCAAACTCGTCAAGAAATGCGGCAGCCGCACCCATTGGGAAGATTGGGCCAATGACATCGCCAAGATCGCCCAGACCCACATCAGCCGCATCACCGCCATCATCGGCGACAAGTCGAACAAGAAGGAAGTCGCCGCCTTCAACGCTTTCGCCAACGAACTGCGGGACGACCTCAACGACAGCATCACCGAACAGGAAGTCATTGAGATGCTGGCCCAGCACCTCATCACCAAGCCCGTCTTTGACGCCCTGTTTAAAGACTACTCCTTCGCAAGCCACAACCCCGTCTCCCAGGCCATGCAGGGCGTGCTGGACGTGCTTCAGGAGCACCGTCTCGAAAAGGAGGCCGACACCCTGGAGAAATTCTACGCCAGCGTCGCCCGCCGTGCCGAGGGCATTGATAACGCCGAGGGAAAGCAGAAGATCGTCGTCGAGCTTTACGACAAGTTCTTCCGCAACGCCTTCCCGAAGATGACCGAGCGCCTCGGCATCGTCTATACCCCCGTCGAGGTCGTGGACTTCATCATCCACAGCATCAATGACCTCCTCCAGAGCGAGTTCGGCCAGACCCTCGGCAGCAAAGGCGTCCACATTATTGATCCCTTCACCGGCACCGGAACCTTCGTCACCCGCTTGCTCCAGAGCGGCCTCATCAAGCCCGAGGAGCTGCCGTATAAATACAAGCACGAGATCCATGCCAACGAGATCGTCCTGCTCGCCTACTACATCGCCGCCATCAACATCGAGGCCGTGTATCACAGCCTCCTGGGGCAACATGGACTGCGGCAGCCTGCTGCCGCTTTCCCGGATGACAGCCTGCTGTCGTCCGCCCCCACCGCAGCAGGCTGCGGCCCCAAAAAGCGGCAGCAGGCTGCCGCAGTCCAAATGACCTACACCCCGTTCGAAGGCATCTGCCTCACCGACACCTTCCAGATGTATGAAAAGGACGATCTGGTGAGCGACCTCATGGAGCACAACTCCGCCCGCCGGAAGCGCCAGAAGAAACTCGACATCCGAGTCATCATGGGCAACCCGCCGTATTCAGTCGGGCAGACCAACGCGAACGACAACAACCAGAACGTCGCCTATCCGCATCTGGACAGTCGAATCAACGAGACCTACGCCGCCAAATCGGAAGCCGTGCTCTCAAAAGGCCTCTACGACAGCTACATCCGCGCCATTCGCTGGGCCAGCGACCGTGTTGGCAAGAGCGGCATCATCGGCTTCGTGACCAATGCCAGTTTCCTTGAAGTGGGAACGACAGACGGGTTGCGGAAATGCCTGGTGGACGAGTTCAGCAGCATTCACGTCATTCACCTGCGCGGAAACGCACGGACTTCAGGTGAGCAAAGGAGGAAAGAAAAAGACAACGTGTTTGGTCAAGGCACGCGCACACCCGTCGCCATCACGCTCGTGGTAAAGAATCCGGCTGCCGAGAAACACGGGGTGATTCAGTTTCACGACATCGGTGACTACCTAACCCGAGAAGAAAAGCTAGAAAGCCTCCAGACGTTCGCGAGCGTGGCAGGCATCGGAGATGCGAATGGATGGCAGACCATCGAACCGAACTCCAACGGCGATTGGCTGAAGCAGCGCGATGACGGCTTTAGCAAGTTTATCGTCCTTGGTGACAAGAAGGGTGAAGGCCCGAAGGTCTTTGATGGCTTTTCTCTCGGCGTCGTCACCAATCGAGATGCTTGGTGCTACAATGCCTCGAAATCTGCGGTCACAGCCAACATGACTCGAATGATTGGCTTCTATAACAGTGAGCTTCACCGCTTCGATAAGGCGCACCCCGGATTGGATAAGAAAGCCCGTGAAGCCAATGTCGATGGCTTCATCAACAACGACCCAACGAAGATCAAATGGACGCGTGGACTGAAACAGGAACTCGCCAAGGATCGCGAGTTCAAGTTTGACCCTGAATGTCTCACGCCCGGCCTCTACCGCCCGTTCAACAAGCAATGGCTCTATTTCAATCGTCAGCTCAACGAGATGGTGTTGCAGATGCCGAAGTTCTTCCCTGGCAAAGACGCCAAGAACGTTGTCTTGGGCTTTTCCTCTTCGGAGTCGCGCAGTGAGTTCTCTGTGTTCATTACCGACCACGTCGCGAGCCTTCATGCCGTGGACATGGTCGGCTCCCAATACTTCCCCCTCTACCTCTACGAGAAAGCCACCGACGACGAGGACGAGGACGAAGGCAGCCTGTTTGCCCGAAGCAAAACCGCCGCGAAGGACGCCGACAGCCACACCCGGCGCGACGGCATCAGCGACGCGGGCCTGGCGCATTTCCAGGGGGCCTATCCCACAAAGGGCGAGGGCGACACGATCACCAAAGAAGCCCTCTTCTACTACATCTACGGCCTGCTGCACTCCCCCGACTACCGCAGCCGCTACGCCGACAACCTCGGCAAGGAACTCCCCCGCATCCCCGCCG
>JAIBCL010000052.1 GCA_019694165.1 Verrucomicrobiaceae bacterium
CCGGTCCGCAGGGGCCGCCCGGCCCTGCCGGAGCCGATGGCGCAGCCGGCCCCGCCGGCCCCCAGGGAGCGCCCGGGCCGCAAGGGCCGCCCGGTGATCCCGGCGGTCCGCCCGGTCCCCAAGGCCCCCAAGGCAACGACGGCCCCCAGGGAGCGCCCGGCCCGCCCGGACCGGCGGGCGAAGTCACCGCCGCGCAACTGGCCGCCGCCATCGCCGGCACCAGCGGCAACTCGGATGCCGTTGCCACGCTGGACATCCCACCCTCGTCCGATCCACCCACCCTCGCCGACTACGAGGCCCTGCGCGCCAAGCTCAACGAGCTGATCCTGGCCCTGCGGCGCGGTGCGTGAAGGGAGGGGTGGCTGGAATGAGATGGTGTGAAGCATCAGCCCTTCATCATCCATGATCCGCCACTCACCGGCCCGTGCTTCAGGGCTTACGCATGAATTGCTTCTGATTGGATTCCCGCGGATTCAGGACGACCACGGATTGGACTTGTTCTGAATTCATCCGTGGAATCCTGAATCCGCAGGGCAATTCATGGATTTGAGGCTTTCGCTTTCGGTTCATGCGTAAGCCCTGCCCGTGCTTCCGCAGCTTCTTCATGGTCCAAGACGCTGCGGTTTGGGAAAGAGGTGCGGTCAATGTCCGCCGCGTGCCACCATGAGGGAGGTGGTGGCGGGGTTGTAGAGGTAGCCGATGCCGAAGTCGAGACCCTGTGCGGGATGCTGAGCGTCGCGGTAAGCCGCGATGAGGTCGGGCTGGTTGTGCTCGCTGAACATCTGGAGCGTGCCTTTGTAGTCGCCGTAGAGGCGGACGTTTATGCCTGACTTCACGAGCTGGCTGTAGGGGACGCCGGAGGGATCCTGGACGAGGGCACGGCAGCTCTGCATGAGGTAATCCCGGATGACGGAGAACGATCCTTCGTGCATCAGATACGATGCGCTCTTGGTGAAGGCGGGCGGGCGGCCAAGCTGGGAGACGAAGCGCAGCAAGGGCGCGCCGGGACTCATGCTTTCGTTCGAGAGGTCCTGCTTGAAATAAAAGATGCGCCGCGAGCCGCCATGAGGGGAACGCGCCCGGATGAGCAGACCGGTGGCACCCTGCCCGGCCTGGGCGAGGACTGCATTGCCGCCGCCATCGAGCCGGATGCTGTCCACGGACTCGACGCCGTGTCCGGAGCGCGCGAGGAAGACGAGCAGGACGGGCAGCACGCCGCGGAAACGGGTGGCCTGCAGGTCGGTGCGCATGTCCTTGGTGATGAAGAAGCTGAACTGCATGACGCTGTTGAGGGAGTTGCGCAGGCCGTTGAGTCCGGCCTCGATGTCGCCGCCGGTGAGGGAGGAAAGCTGCGGCAGCGGCTCGGCGGACTCCAGCCCGCAGAGCGCGACGGTCTCGACGCGCGGGAAGAATGCATCGGCGAAGAGAAAATCGGGACCGCTGAACGGATAGAAGAGCGCATTGGCCCCCTGGAGGTCGCCGATCTCGCGCGCGGCCCACCGGCGGATGGGCTGATGATGGCGCGCTTCATAGTCCCGCCACAGTTCGTTCATGCGCGCGGCGTGGCCCGACCATCCGCTGGTGGCGCGCACGTCGGGATAGGCGTCGTTCCCGGTGAGGGCGGGCAGCCCGGCTAGCATGCGCGCGGTGTCGTTGATCGATGCGGCGTGGCGCGGGACATTGAGCGCGGCACCTGTGTCGAACAGCTCGGTGTTCGAGGGGGACTCGGCGCGACGGATGGTGAATACATCGGCCTCCGCCTCGGCCGGCACGGCGGCGCGGGTCTCGACGTCACCGCCGGCCGCCTTGCCCGGGAGCATCTTCTGCATCTGACACGCTGGCAGGATCAGGCACGAGACGACGGCGACAACGTATGGGCGCGATGGCTTGAGCGACATGGGGGCGAGACTAGACGCGATGGCGTGGATGGAAAAGCGCGTCTTGTTTCGTCTTTGCGTAACTTTCAGGAGGGCAGATACGTGCGCGTCACGCGCCGCGAAATGCGCGTGAGAATTTCCCACGGGATCGTGCCGGCCTTCGCGGCGACTTCCGCCACGCTGATGTGTTCCCTGCCCTGGCTGCCGATGAGCACGGCCTCGTCGCCGGCCTTTGCCGGCACGCCGGTCACGTCCACCATGATCTGGTCCATCGTCACACGTCCGAGCAGCGCGCAGCGCCGCCCACGGATGAGAATGTCGGCACGGCGACCGGAAAGAGCGCGCGGATAACCGTCGGCATAGCCGGCGGCCAGCGTGGCCACGCGCGTCGCGGGTTTCTTCGTCACGAAAGTGCGGCCGTAGCTGATGCTGCTGCCTCTCGGAAGCTCGCGCACGAGGGTGATGTGCGTCTTCCAGGTGAGCGCGGGCTTGAGAAGGTGCTGCCGTGCCGCGATGGGCGAGACACCGAAGAGCATGAGACCCGGGCGTGCAAAGTTTGAAACGGTGTGCAGTTCCGGGCTGCTGAGAATGCCCGCGCTGTTGCCGATGTGCGCCATGCGGGGCGCGAGGCCGTGCTCGACGGCGAGCATCTGCAGCAGTCCAAAGCGCCGCATCTGTCGTCGCGTGAACCGCTGATCTTCGTCCGCCGAAGGGAAATGGCTGGCGATGCCTTCGATGCGCAGGTTTTTCAGGGCGGCGAGCGCGCGTATGGTGCGGGCATTCCAGTCCCCCTCCGTGAATCCCATGCGGCCCATGCCGGTGTCGATGTCCACATGGACGGGAAAGAGCGATTTGCACCGTTTTGCGGCGAGCGCATCCCATGCCTTTGCCTCGGGCACCGAGCTGATGCAGGGCACGAAACCATTGCGCACCACCAGCTCCCGCTCCTCCGGCACGCGCGCCCCGAGCAGAAGTATGGGCGTGGTGCGAATGCCGCCCGCGCGCAGCTCCAGCGCCTCGTCCAGCGTGGCGACGCCGAACATTTCCACCAGTCCGCTCAAGGCGCGCGCCACCGGCACCGCGCCGAGGCCGTAGGCGTTGGCTTTGATCACGCCGATGATGCCGCACCGGCTCGTCCGGGTCGCGACGCGCGCATTGTGCTGGATCGCCGCGAGATCGATCTCCGCCCAACAGCGGAGCGGTGCTTGCTCTGAACGCTTCACGGCGTGTCTAGAATCGAGCGCACCTGCCCGGCGGCGGCGTTCCATTTTTCATCGCTCATCACGGGCGTCGCGGTTTCCTGCAATCTCAGCCCCTCGTCAGGCAGCGTCACCCATGAGCGGCAGCCGCCGTACGATTTCTGATACGGAAAGCTCCACTGGGAAGGCAGCCTGAAGGCGCGCACGAGAGCCACATGCAGGCAGCTCTCGTCATCATAAACGAAGCGCTCACGCACCACGTCCTCGTTCCACACATGCAGCGGCTGCAAGGCGGACACCTTCTCCCAGTCGGTGACGCGCCATACGCCCTCAAGCCGCGCCCAGCCGTCGATCTCGACCGTGGTGCGCTCCTCCTCCGGCGGGAAGGAGCTTCGCGCGCCTTCCGGCACCCAGCGGAGCTTCTCACCCTGCGTATGAAACCAAGTCGGGAAAAGAAAGAACTCGCCGTGCTTGAACTCAAAGCCCCCGCGCCCCTCGTGAATGCCTCCTTTGCGCAAAATGATGGTCTGCACACCCTGCGTGAGCGCATCGCAGATGAACGCCCATTCCTTGAATCCGATTGCCGTCGCCGCCGCAGTTTGAGTCATGGCGTCCTGTTACATCACAAGGAGGATCACGCAAGGTCACAGTCGCCGGAGGACTGCGGCGATCCGCCTCCGTGTCCGCGACGGAGACCGGAGCGCGCTTCTCGGCCGGTGTTTCCGCTGGAAAAGGCGGGATGCCCACGCTAGCTAGCCGCGTCTCTTTTTTCCTCGCGAATTCATGGCCCAGAGCAAGACCGTCTCCTTGAAAAACCTCACCGTTCTCGGCATCGAGCATCTGCCGGCGGGCGGCGGGTTCATGATTCTGCCCGGCCAGCTCGGCTGCCTGGATCTGCCCAGGCTGGAGGAGCTGCTGCGCGGCAGGAAGGTCGTCTATCTCGTGGAGGACGGGGCGGCCCTGCATCCGCAGGTGCGCGAGCACCTGGACAAGGAGAATGTCAGCGCACTGGGCATCGTGCCAAGCGCGACGGACGCGGGCGCATACAGCAGCGCCGTGCAGGCCGCCGCGGCGGATGGCGCGCTGATCGTTCATGTGCCGGCGGAGGCCGCCTCGATCGTGGCACCGGCCACGACAGTGCCCGGAGTGAAGCTGGATTTTCTTCTCAAGGCCGGCGTGCCCGTGGTGCCGCTGCATGTGCTGCATCCGCGCGAGGTGGCGCTTCCAGTCGGCGCTCCGCATGATGCCGGAGAGTCCGTTTTTGCCTTTGGTGCTGCGCTGGCGGGCGATGGCTGCACGCTCGCCGCTTATCAGGAGTCGCTCTTCGCACTAGCCGAGCAGTGCTTCTCACGTCTGCCGGCGCTGGGAGGGAGCCTGGCACTGGCCTTGATCCGCGGTTTCAAAAAGCACGGCGCGCGGTGCCGCGTCATCGATGGCAAGGACGGCACCGGGATGAGCTTCGACAAGATTTTCGCGGCCGCCCTCGCGCTCAGCCGGGCGGTGCGGGCGGGCACGAGCAAGAAGCGCGTGGGCATCATCCTGCCGCCGGGCGTGGCGGCGCTCATCGCCAATGTGGCCGTGGTGCTCGCCGGCAAGACGCCGGTGAATCTGAATTTCACCGCCAGCCGCGCCGCCATCGAGTCATCGATCCGGCAGGCGGACATCGACAAGTTCCTCACCGCCGACCTCCTCGTACGGAAAATGCAGGTCTTCCCGTGGCCGCCGCTGAAGCAGCTCGTCATGCTGGAGCGTCTGTTCCCCGCCATGAAGCGCAAGATCGCCGCATGGTATGTGCTCTCGAAGGTGCTGCCGGCCCAGTTGCTCGCGAGACTGCTCGGGCTGGCCGCTCGCGGCGGGCACGAGGAGGCATCCCTGATATTCACCAGCGGCAGCTCGGGCGAGCCGAAGGGTGTGGTGCTTTCCCACAGGAACCTGCTGGCGAACGTCGCGCAATTCGGCTCGCGTCTCGCCTTGAAGGATCATGACAGCCTGCTGGGCTGCCTGCCGCTCTTTCACAGCTTCGGCTGCACGGTCACGCTCTGGTATCCCGTCATCTACGGCGTGAACATGGTCACCTACCCCTCGCCGCTGGAGGTCAGGAAGCTCGCGGAACTCATCGAGAAGCACGCCATCACGTTCATGATCGCCACGCCCACCTTCCTGCGCGGCTACCTGCGCGGCGTGAACCGCGAGCAGCTCGGCTCGCTGCGCCTCGTCGTCACCGGCGCGGAAAAGCTGCCGAACACCGTGGCCGATGCCTTCGAAGCCCGCTTCGGCAAGCGCGTCTTCGAGGGCTACGGCCTCACCGAGACATCGCCCGTGTCGAACGTGAATCTGCCCGACCCCGAGCCGTTGGGAGACGGTGGCGATGGTCACGTCTGGCTGCCGGGCCGCCGCATGGGCAGCGTCGGCCAGCTCATGCCAGGCATCGCCATCCGCATCACCGATCCCGAGACCGGTGCCCGGCTTCCCATCCATCAAAGCGGCATCATCTGGTTCAAGGGCGCGAACATTTTCGAGGGCTATTTCAAGGACCCGAAGCGCACCGCCGATGCGTTTTCCGACGACGGCTGGTTCCGCACCGGCGATGTGGGGCGTGTGGACCTCGACGGCTTCCTTTACATCGAAGGGCGCCTCTCGCGGTTCTCGAAAATAGGCGGTGAGATGGTGCCGCACGAGACCGTCGAGGAGATGCTCGTCAAGGCGATGAACCTGGAGGACGAGACTGTGCGCCGCATCGCCGTCATCGGCGTGCCCGATCCTGACAAGGGCGAGGCGCTCGTTTTGCTCACATCCATCCCCGGCGGCCCGGAGCACCAGGAGATACTCGACCTGCGCTACCGTCTCCTCGAGCGCGGCGTGCCCGCGCTCTGGATCCCGAAAAAGATGATGCGCGTGGCCGAGATCCCGGTCCTCGCCTCCGGCAAGCTCGACGTGCGCGCCTGCGAGAAGATCGTGCGCGGGTAGCGTGGCGGGGCAGCCTGGCGCGGCTCATGCGCGGCGGGGCCGGGGGGGCGCGGAGGCGGCGGGGTTCGCGGCGGCACGGGGCGCGTCACCGCGCCTGGTGCCGCCGCGCGGCGCGGAGCTTCAAAACAAAGGGGTTGGCTGCGGCTGGCGGGCCTGGAGTTGCGAGGCGAACCCCAGACGCCCGACCGCAGCGCCGATGACCTAGAGCCGAGGCGGGGGGCCGTTGGCTGCAGCGCCCTGGGTATGCTGCCGGACGCGGTAACCCGCGCCATCAGCATACCCCCCAGCTCAGCCACGGCGCGGCTGGTCAGGGAGAACGGCGAGCTTCGCGGCTGCGGCGGGAGTTGCGTTCACTTGGGGGCTGAGGGGCTTTTGTCAGCCAGTTGAAGCCTGACCCCGTTCTCCGTTCTCTGACCCCTGACCCCGTTCTTCGTTCTCCATGTTCCCGTTCTCCATGTTCCCGTTCTCCCCTGTTCTGACTTTCATTTCCGTTCCACTGCTCCCGATCTCGGTTCTCGTCAGGAATCGTCATTTCGCCCGTTCTGCGTGCTTGCCTGGATTCGTCGAAACCACATAAGGAAGCAGACAAACACGAAGATCGAAACGGCAATCCACCGAATCCACCGTACCACCACTGACTTGGTATGTCCGGTGTCAGCATCACCGTGACCCCCGTCTGACGCAGGATTCTGCGCTGAAGGGGGAGGGGTTGCCGAGTGCTCTGATTTGCCCGCAGGCACCTCGGTTGAGGCCGGTTTTCCATATATGTCCGGCCGCGAGGCCACAAGAATTCTGAATCCATCGGCATACGGATGTGACACCCCCTGATCCACCACCTTCGACAATTCTGCGTCGTGCAGCCGTTCTTCCAGAGGCAGACTGAAAAATGAACGAGCTTCCTCCCCTATTGCACCGGGCAGCTTTTTCAATTCTTCCTCAAGAGACATGGCATTCTTGAAATCCTCGTCTGTTCCGTGAAGGTTCAGCGTCATTGCAATACGATTGAGTTCAGTCGCTGAAAACCAGGTCTTGCCGAGGGTGCCGGCAATGATCTGTTTCTTTGCCCAAGCCAGTCGGGCCCGCAGAAGTGGAGCGAGGCGGGTTCCGGCCTGCCGGTCATAATACAAGTGTCCGAGTATCTTTGCCTTGGCCTTATGTGTCGCGGGGAGCAGAATCTTGTCCAGTGGAGGATCCTCGGCATAAACCCAAATCAAGGCAACGGCGGCATCGTCACCAAGATCGGCGATGGCCTTGCACGCCCTTGCGTTTTCCAAAGGAATTTCATCGCTATCGGGTAAGATCGTGTCTTCCCCCCACGAATGCGGGAATGCTTCCCGCATGGTGTTGATGGCCTCTGACGAAACGGGCGGGAAAAGGTCACGCCGCCCTTCCACCCAACCGGGAAGCGGCGGCAAATCTGCATTGGCGACTCCGAGCAAAACGGCAAACGAAATTGAAACCGTCTTAATTCGCCAGTGACTTCTGGCTCGCCGGCTTAGTATGGAATGGGTTTGCATAAATTCTGTACTGCTGTGTGCTTGATCCGATATTCGTCCCCCATATTGACTCCGCCATCCCAGCTTTCCTGCCAGTGCTTGGCGCTCTGGTCAGGGCGTCCAACCGCGATCCCGTGCGTTCTTTCGTACGCGCACATCAAGTGATGGGGGGGCATATGGTTTGCCGAGTGGGGCATGGGGGTCAGAGTGGGGCATGGGGGTCAGGGTGCATCTCCGTGACTAATTGGTATTCTGTCAAGCCGTTGCACACTGACCCCGTTTCCCAGTGTGCATCTCCGTGACTAATTGGTATTCTGTCACGCCGTTGCACACTGACCCCGTTTCCAGTGTGCAAGGGGCATGGGGGTCAGTGTGCAAGGGGCATGGGGGTCAGTGTGCATCTCCGTGACTAATTGGTATTCTGTCACGCCGTTGCACACTGACCCCGTTTCCCCACATTCCTGACCCCGTTTCCCCACATTCTAGATGTTAACAGGAACGCGTCAGGAGTCGATTCCTGACAAACAAGCATTTTCTCAACTACCGATTTCTGACGCATTCCTGCGTTTCCCATGCTTACAGATGCCGGCGCAGAATCATCCATAAGAGGCTGATTGCCACGCCGAGCACAGTAACCCACACGAGCCAAGTTCTACTTGAAGGGATTGGTACTCTGCTCGGAAGTTCCAAATTTCTTGACATAGAAGTTGAATTTTGTTCGGTTAAACAATGCGATATAGGCGAGGGATCACCCGTCTCCTTCCTTGGAGGGCCTGTAGCGCTATCTATATTCTCTGTTGCCGGCAAGCCGTCGTCGAGCCGCTGCAGTCTTGCCCCCAAATCGTGCAAGGTTCGCACTTTGTCATAAGTAATCGTACTTGGGATCATCAGCGGCGAAGGCGGCAATTTCACCTTGGCTGTTAAAGTATTTAGTCCGAGTGGATCACTGCCCTGATTATTCCAAGTCATCTCAATTGTTCCATTTTCTGGATTTGGAAATTTGATTTCGTTTTTGATCGAAATATGCACAATCAACGTTTCATTTGGCCGCAACTCCAGCCAACAAATGCCGATCGTGCTTGCACCGGGTTCAAAGTACAATATCTTTCCTGAATAGTCTTGAGCGCGCCGAATCGACTTTCCCGCTTGATCCTTGATATTGAGATATGTGATTGGGCACCCATTGCCAGAGTCTGCCGGAATTAGGTAAACGGCTTTTCTTCGATTGGTAATTGCATAACATAGAGTCATTGCATCCCAAGTGGGGGCATTAGACTCTAGCCATAGCTCGATCTTAATATCGTTTTTTTCCGATGACTCGTAGAAAGAATGGTTAACAGCACTTTGTGCAAGAGTTGCACAAAGCACCCCAAGCAACAGTCTCAGAATGGGAAATTGCATGACGATTTCTTTGGATTGGTCAGTATGGGGTGGCTACGACTCTGAATGTCCACTCAGGGTGATTGTGGGTCGTGACTCCGATCGGTGTGAATGTCACTGACGCACCTGTCGTATTATAGATTGGCGACCATGGCCAGACCGAGTTGTTTAGTTCGCATGTGATTGAATACTTCCAATCAAATAATTTTAGAGGCATGGGGGTCAGGGTGCATCTCCGTGACTAATTGGTATTCTGTCAAGCCGTTGCACACTGACCCCGTTTCCCTCGGATAGAGCATCGGCAAGAAAAGCAAACACCGGTCAGGGGTCAGGCTGCAACTAACGGTCAGGGGTCAGGCTGCAACTGGCTGACAAACGGAGCAGTAATTGTCTGTTGCTGCGATTTGTCACGCAGATGCACACTGACCCCGTTTCCACTGACCCCGTTTCCGTTTCCACTGACTTCGTTTCCTCCCGTTTCCTCCCTGACCCCGTTTCCTCCGGAAAATCGCCTGACTCTTTCATGCTTTCATACGTCGCAGCATCAAGAGCAAGCAGACACACGCAGAAATCGGAACCACAATCCACCAGGCCAATACCGACTTGGAGGTTCCGCTACGGGCGTCAGGGTGCCCGCGCTCGGAGCGTGGACCCGCACCTGGGAGGGAGCTGGATGCTGGTTGAACTGAGCTATCCGCAGGTGCCATGCGCGAGGCCGCCTTTCCAAAGATGTCTGGTCGCGACTCCACTAGAACCCTGAACGGATTACCGTATGGATGGGACACTTGCCGATCCACTGATTTCGACAATGCCGCCCTGTGCATCCGCTCCTCAACAGGCAGCTGGAAGACCGCGCGTGCTTCCTCCCCGACTGTTCCGGGCACTGTTTTCAATTCTTCCTCGAACGATATGGCATTCTTGAAGTCCGCCTCCGTACCGTAAAGATTCAACGTCATCGCCAAGCTCTTGAGTTCCACGGCTGAAAAACAGGTCTTACCTATGGTTCCAGCCATGAATTCCTTTCGTGCCCAGTCCAATCTTGCCCGAAGCAGCGGCACCAACCTCATTCCGGCTTTTTGGTCATAGTACAACGCGCCAAGCATCCTTGCTTTTGCCATTTGCGTCTCAGGCAACAGAACTTTACCTGGTGGAGGCTCCTCGGCATACAACCAGATCAGGGCATTCGCAGCGTCGCCGCCAAGATCGGCAATTGCCTTGCATGCTCGCGCGTTTTTCAAGGGAATCTCACCACTCTCGCCATCAATCGTGTCTTCCATCGACGAATTCGGCCATGCTTCCCGCATTGTGTCAATAGCCTCAGATGAAACGGGCGGGAGCAATTCGCGCCGCTCTTCCAGCCAGCCAGGAAGCAGCGGCGAGTCTGCGTGACTGACCCCGAGCAAAATGGCAAACCAAATTGAAACCGTCTTAGTTCGCAAGGGACCGCTGATTCCCGGGCTTAGTATGGAATGGGTTTGCATAGTCCCTGTAGTGCGCTGTGTTTGATCCGATATTCGTCCCCCGTATTCACTCCGCCATTCCAGCTTTCCTGCCAGTGCTTGGCACTCTGGTCTGGACGTCCGACTACGATGCCGTGCGACCGGTCACTCGCGCACATCAAGTGATGGGGCGCGTACAACACTCCCGGGCTGACGGAGTGATCTTTGTCCAAGGCCAAACAGAAATGTCCCACCTCATGGGCCGCCACAATGGACTTCTTTCCTTCGTTGGGTTCCTCATTCAGATGAGCTAGAAACAAACAAACATAGTCCGGACGTTGGCTGATCACGAGGTTCCGGCCCAACGCCGGTTGGAAGTGATCGTGTTTCTTCGATATCCACACGAGTTTGAATACGTCAACCCCGTCAACTCCGGGCGTCGTTTCGATTGCTTGAACGAGCGAGGTATAACTTGTGGAGTCGGGCGTTCTCCCGCCAATAGTGTTCTTGATGCTTGTAGTTGTGACTCGGAGAGTGGAATTGACTATCACTTCGACGTGAATTTGGTTGTAAATCTCTTTCAATCGCCTTAGGTTATCAGTAATAAGAACCTGCGCATCTTCTTCCTCACCAGAAGCAAAATTCAAGAATATATTCTGAACATGTATCTGGTGGGTATATGTTTGGATCGGAATGCTGATAGAAGTGCCCCCGACGAGGTCAGGAGAATTGAGGAGCAATTCGCCCCCCGGCTCGGCGAGAAAAGTAGAATCTCCTGCTGCTCCATCAGTAGAAACCGGTCCGCCAACTCCAGCGCCGACAGCTAAGCCATCGTCATCGCGATCCGTCACCAAGGCGAGAGGGTCTGATTCGAAATAGTCTCCCCCGGTGTTATGAAACGTCAGAAGGGCACCTGGGTCGAAGTACCCAAACGGGTCGTTCCAACGCGGTGCCGTGGAAACCTGAACTTGAATTGTGGTCTGATTTGGTGCTGCCTTAATTGGGAGACGGATGACGAAGCGATCGCCGTCGCCTTCTGGGAACATGGCGGTATTCACCCCGCCACCGTCCGGATCGGCACTCAACCACCGGCACATGTGCAATTCTACGGTGTCGAAGGAGCCTTGAATGGGCTGGATCGGGCGGAACTCAATGACCTTGTTCCGGCCCGCAACTGGCTGGGGAGCGTCGATCAGGAGCGGCATTCCCACTTGCTGTCCGGCGGCCAGGTTCAGGGTGACGATTCCGGCGTAGGTTTCGGATCTATCGTCCAGGCCAACCGTGTTTTCTGACACAACAACCGCATAGTGCTGCCAGGTGTTGGAGAGCACCGGTTTTGTGGCTGCCATCGCCAGGAGATGACTGCTGACAAATGTGAAATTCAGCCCGCTGTTTTCCGACTGAGTCGAGCGGCCGGCTTCAAACGAATTTCCAAACCCTTGCGGAAGCCAATAGCTGACTTCGGCCGGCAGCGGCCACCGCGCAGCTTTCAGGTAGTCGCCCAACGGAGCCGCCGGAGGCGGGACAATGTGCAATCCAGAGAGTTCATCGTACCACTGCACACTGGCCGCCCCCCCGGTCTCAGAGGAACTGGCCCAGATTTGCGGTGCAGCAGGACCGATCACGGGAGGCGCAGACGGATCCACTCCCGCATCCGTCCTTGCGGCGAAAAGCATTTCGTAGGCGGCGTCCAGCACGATTTCTTCGAGACCCTCGCCATACAATCCGATGACGACAGATATGAGATCGCTGATTTCATAATCGAGTGCATACCAGGCCTGTGTGAGTGCCGCGAGCGTGGTTGTTACTTGCGCCCGCAAGGCCAAATACAGGGCGGTGTTTGCCTGCACGGCGGCGGCACGGTCGGTGATGGCGGTCAGCGCATTGGCGGGGATTTCGAAGGCGAAGATGGTCTTGAGCTGGCCGACATTGACCACGGCGTAATCGTCGGCGGGGCTGACACTCAGAATCCACGGGTAGATCCCGGTGCTGCCGGACCGAAGGCCGAGCTGGGCAAGCCGGTCATAGAATGGCTTGGCCACGGTCTTAAGCTGCCCGGCGTTCACCACCGAGTAGTCGTCGCGCATGACGCCGGCGGCCGGTGCAGCTTCCCAGGCGCCGACCATGGTGTGGATGGCGGTGCCGGCACCGAAGCCGGGCCAGGCATCGTCCATGGCCTGCATGGCTTTGCGGGCGAGGGTCTTGAGCTGGCCGATGTTGGCAGCCGAGAAGTCGTCGCGCTGCGCGGCGAGAGGGGAGGGGGCGACGTTCCGCTCGGGGTGCGCGGTGTTTGTCCACCAGGCGGGTGGGGCGGCGAGCAGGAGGGGATCGGTGACCATGAGGCTGGCGAGCACGGCGGCGGTGTATCTCCAGAGGAAACGCGGCTGGCTGGACGGCGGTTGCGTTTGCGGGTGCATGGCGGTGGTGTGGGTGGATTTGCGGGGGCGAAGTACTGAGGGCTGGGCGCAGGGGGGGCGTGAAGTGCGGGCGCTAGAGTTGCTGGCAGGCCATGCACCGGATTGCGCGAGCGGGGCGCGATTGACGCGCCGCAGCCCGCGCGCGGTGCCACGGCAGGCTCGTTCCTACTGCGCTCCGGGCACGCCGAGGCCGCCGTCGTTCTGGAACTCGGCGGCCATGGGCAGATCGCCGCCAGGAGGCACGCGGACCTTTTGCGCAGCGGTGATGGTGCCGTTGACGCCGATGCTGCCGCCGAACATGGATGAGGCGGCGGCGATACGTGTGGTGATAGTCTGCGTGGCAGTGCCGCCCGCTACAGGCACCGTGCTGTTCATCAGAATCTCCTCGGGCTTGTACTGGGCGCTGCGGCTGACGTTCATCGTCACGCCTCCACCTTCCACCGTCAGGCCGTCATCCCACCAGGCGTCGATCTTGTCCTTGCCCAGCTTGATGCCATAGCTTTGGTAGGCAGCGCCGGGCGCGCCCGGCGGCGTGGTGTAGCTCTGCTCAAAGTGGGTGCTCGTGAGCACGGCACGGGCCGAGTCATCGGCGGCATCCGGGTGCGGCAGCGACAGGCCGCCGGGAGAAAGCTGCATCAGCTCCCGTGTCATGTTGGTGGCCGGGTTCAAGTTTCGCCAGCTCCACACCACGTCATGGCGCTGGGCGGTATGGCGGATGACCGGAACGCCAAACACCTGCTCGGACACCGTACCGCGCGTTTCACCCACCCAGACCTGCCCCTCCTCCTGATGCGATCCGATGACTTGGTAGTTCGAGGGGCCTTGCTCCCAATACCCTCCGGTCACGCCCCATGCCTGAACCGTTTCCCAGTGGCCGTACTCCACGATGTTACCCTCTCCGTCATACTGATCGGGCACCCATTGGTTCTGGTCGTAATAGCCCCATTCATCAATCCAGATGGATGGTGAGGTCACCCAATCCCAGTCGTCCACCCAGATGAGTCCCGGCGCGAATTGTGCGGGAATGATCACCTCGCGCTCCACGGTCGAGAGGCCTTGGTCCACGTCCGTGACAAAGCCGGCTGTGCCTTGCGACGGGATGGTGCCGAACCATGACGGATAGGGAAACAAGGCGTCGGCTCCCACGGTCAGCCCGCCAGTGACCGACAGGGAATCATTGATGGTCTGCGTGGCCAGCAGGCCTGGAGTCAGGCCAAGGGTGATGATGGCGAGGAAGCTATGCGTTTTCATAAGCGAGTTGGTGTGAGGTATGGTTGTACTTGTAAGGTGAATTTGAAAAAACTGGAGCGGGGGCGCGCGGCCTCCGCTGCTGCGGACATCAGCCGCCGACGGTGATCTCCACCGTGTTGCTCCAGACGCCGACCTGGGCATCGCCCACGCGGTAGATGGCGCGGTATTTCCATTTCGTGGGCACGGCGGGTTGCGCGAAGGTATCGGTGTAGTCCGGCGTGGTGTCGTAGGTCAGGAACACGAAGCCTTTGCCGTCGGCGCGGTCCACCTGGATCTCGAGCATGTCGAGGAAGGCACTAAAGCCCTGCCAGCCCCATGCGATGAGGACGGCATTGCCGACGATGGAGAGTTCGATGAGCGCCTGCACGGTGGCCATGTCGGGGCCGGCCTGCGCGGCACCCTCGATGCCGAGGGCCTGGCCGATGGTGGTGGTGTAGTTTTTGAGGCCCTTGAGGCGCTTCACCAGCTCGCGGAACCGGCGCACGATGCCGGGCGGCACGGCGGCGGGAAAGCTGGGCGGCAGCTCGGGCACCACCTGGCCGGCCGGGGCGCTGTCGCCCCCATCGCGCTCGTAGTTTTTCTCGGCGGTCCAGCCCTGGGCGGCGTTTTGCATGTTGCCGCAGAAGTCCACGATGGCGCGGAAGCGCGTGGCATCGGCGGCCTGCTGCACAATGTCGGCATCGGTAGGGGCGAGGCCGAGACCGGCCAGATACTGGCCGGCGTTGTCACGAAAAAGCACGAACAGGCTGGCTTTGCCATTGTCGTCCGTGGGCATGTAGTCTGATTTTGGCATACGTTTTCCTTTCGGTTTCTGAGTTTGAGTGGTGGTGGTGGCGTAGGGCACAAAGCCGGGATCGCCCGGCTCCAGGTAGTAGCTGGGATCTCCCCAGCGCAGGTTCGGATCATCCCAGGTGAAGGGCTGACCGGTGAAAGGGTTGATGGCATCCCAGTGGAGCGTCTTCATGGCCAAAGGAGGGGGACGGCGCGGTGCGCCGGAGGGTGCCAACGTGGGCTGGGAGCGGCAAAACCGCGCCAAGCAACCCCGGTACGGCACCGTGGAACCATTGCGCGGTGCGCTGGAGCGATTGCGCGGTATCGCGCAACGATTGCGCGGTACCGTGGCATGAATGCGCGGTATCGCAGAATGACTGCGCGGCACCGTGGAGCCGCCCCGCAGGCCGCCACTCGTCCCGGCTCCGCACCAAGCAGGGGCTGCGCGGTGCGCTGGAGCCGTCCAACGATATCGTGCAATGACAGCGCGGTATCGCGGAATCACTGCGCGGCACCGCGAAATGACTCCAGCGCACCGAAGAACCAGCCCTTGGAATCGCGCGGTTCATGCGCGCCACCTCCCCGTCGTGGAAATCTGCCTCGGGACCAAACCGCAGAGATGAAAATCCTCCGAACCGTTACCCGCCGCTATACGAGTGCCGGATGCGGCAATGCGGAGTCGCGGAGTCGCGGAGTCGCGGAGTCGCGGAGTCGCGGAGTCGCGGAGTCGTTGAGCTTGGGGAGCGGGAGAATCGTCAACATGAAAATGGTTTTATTCAATTTCCGCGAAAAGGGCAATCCATTTCTCAATTGTTTTTTGAGCCTCGGCCATCAACAGATTCTCCGTCGGTGCTCTGGCTTATGCTCAGGAGCGTGGTGCCGTTAAGTAACAAGGCCGCCTTGCACGAAGAAGCACCTGGCGACGTGAAAGCACCATCGCTGCCCCGCCGAATGCCAAAGGGTCGGTATTTTGCCGTGCAGGCTGCCGGACGACCGCGACAAATGATGCGCGATTGGGCTTCTCCCTCCATGGGATCCCGTCATGCTCCTTGCGCCTGCTTCCAGGCACCGCGTCACGATCTTTTGTGAACTCAAGCGGACTCATTGCAAAACCTCCGGGAGACCCATTCTGCTGCCTTCATTCTCCTGTCATCATCAGTGGCATGACAGAAGAATGAAGGCAGGAGAATAAGTGAGGACGTGGTTTTGCCATTGGCTCCCAGGAGTTTGATGATGCAGGGCATCGGTTCACCGCACGGTTGTCCACTTCAGCCGGTAAAAGCGTGCGGCCGGGTACGGAGCGGCCGGATCCCGCCAAGTGGCGGTGGTGGCCGGCGTGGTGTCGGCGGTGCGCAAGGTGGCGGCGTTGCTCCAGACCGCGTCTGCGCCGAGCGCGGGGGATGTCTCGATCGTGTAGGTCACAAAAGGATCGATGTCGCTAAGATCGACGAGCGCGTTTCCAGCCGCGTCACGCCGCGCGGCGGCCACGGGTCCCGGACCCAGCCGGGCTTCCCACGCAAGTGCATAGCTGTGGAGATCCGCATCCGAGGTGACCTCGAGCATGTACTGACCCGGTGGCAGATTGCGCAGAAAAATGTGCTCCACGTTGTCCATACCGCTGAGGCTCTGGTCGATCGGCACTGCGGACGGCGTGAAGGCGGTCGATGCATAAAGCCGCAGATTCAGATCAGGCAGCGCGGTGTCCCAGGCGACATCGGGCGGCATTCCCGAGGTGGTGATCACGCGGTGCCAGGTGAGCGCCGCCGAAAACGTGTTCGCCAAACGGCCGGGTGGCACCGTGAAGAAATACTGGCGTGCCGTGGAGACCGACGCCGTGTTGAAATCCCAGCCGGAAGACGCCGCCTCCGTCGTGGACGAATGGGAGTGCTGGCCCGCGGCAAGGATGTGATACGAGTTCAGCACGTTGAGTTCGCCCGCGCCGAAGAGGTTGTCGTACGGCTTTGCCGCCGTCTGCCGGTGCCAGCCGGGCAGATGCGCCTTTGAAGCGCCGGCCAGCAGGAGGGCCTTCACCACCTGCGGATGATCCGCGGACGCAAATGCCGGGCGGATCACATCGTAAAGCAGCGCCGCCGCCGACGCGATGGATGGTGCCGCGAGGCTTGTGTAGGGATGGTCCACCACCAGATCAGGCTTCATGCGGCCGGGGCCATCCATGTCGGCCAGCGTGCCTGAATCGCTGTGCGCGCCATTGCGCAGGCCGGCGCAGATGGCGTGGTAGCTCGGCGCCATGAGGTGCGGCACGTTCCCGGTTCCGTTGTTCAGAGCCACCACGCCGAGGATGCCGTCGCGGTCCAGCATGAAATCGTAGCGCCGCAGCATGGTGCGGAGTTCGGCCGCCTCCGTGCCGTCCGCGGCGATGGCGATCCAACTGTGGTTCTGCACCGTGCCCGAGTCCGCGAACGTAGGCGGCGTGCTGCCGCCGGACACGTCCAGGTAAAACTGCAACGCCTCGTGCGAGTACACCGTCGTCACGCCCGGTGAAAGGCTCGCGCCGCCGCACATCGCGGCGCACACCGCGGCTGCGTGATCGCTGGCCACACCGTCGGGGCCGAGCACATGAAAGGTCTTGCCGGCGAAGGCACCGGTGCCCGCCCACGGATTCGTCGTCATCGGCTGCGGCAGGTAGTAATAGGGCGCTCCATTCACACCGTCAGCGTCGGCCTCGCATTGCAGCACGGGGATGCCCGCGCCCGTCGGCATGGCCGCACCCAGCTCCGCGCCGAGCACGTACCAGCCCGCATCCGTCCGCCACTCGGCTTGCAGCGCCGCGGCTGACGCCAGGACGAGCGGGACGATGATGCGGATGTGGCGCGTGATTTTCACCGGTGGAAGCCCGCGCATGTTACCGCACGGCATTGCATTGGAAAAGCGCGGGAAAGTTTCGTTGAGCCGCGCGATGCCGCCGTCCATGGTGCGTGCGTGTCCAAATCTGCCAACAGTCCCCGGCTCATCGCCATCGTCGCCATGGCCTCCAACCGCGTGATCGGCCGCGAGGGCCGGCTGCCGTGGCATCTGCCGGAGGATTTGAAGTTCTTCAAGCGCACCACCCTGGGCCATCCCATCCTCATGGGCCGCAAGACCTTCGACTCCATCGGCCGCCCGCTGCCCGGCAGAAGAAACATCGTGCTCAGCCGCACCATGGCACCGCGCGAAGGCATCGAAGTGATCCGCGACATCAGCGAGCTGCCTCATGTGTGCGAAGGTGCGGAGCAGGTCTTCCTTATCGGCGGCGCGCAGTTGTTCGCTGAGTTGCTGCCGCGTTGCGATGGCCTCTACCTTACCTGGATCGAGCACCCTTACGAAGGCGACGTGCTCCTGCCTCCATTCGAGCACCTCTTCGATCTCAAGGATACGCTGGGCGGCGGAGAAGGCTGCGAATTCCGGTTCTACGCTCCGCACCGGCCGGATGCGTGAGTGAGCGAGCGAGCGCCGGAGAGCGGCCGCTGACCTGGATGCGCGACGCTCGCCCGCGCTCACCTGGCCAGTTTCTCCGGCAGCTTGTAGCGCCCGTGGATGTAAAGCTCGTCGGCCACCTGGAACATGGCGATGCCGGCGGCCTCGATGGCCTTGAACGCGTCGTCGATCTGGTGGACGCGCTGCATGGTGCCGAGCGAGGGATTGCCGCTCCAGTACTCGACGATCTTGTTCAGGCCGAAGACGATCTGACGGTCGTCGCGATAGACGGCGATGGAGCGGTTGTGATGCATGAGGCAGAGGCTGCGCGCCGCCGCGTCCGGCTTCAGGAGATCGTGACCGAAGAAGACCGATGTCCAAGGCCGGCCGATGAGCGCGAGGACGGTGGGCGCCACGTCGAGCTGACAGCCGAGCACGTCCACGCGCCGCGGCTCCTTCACGACTGCAGGACCCGCGATGAGCAGCGGCACCTGGTAGCTTTTCATCGGGATGGTCTGGCTGCCATAGACACGCGCGCCGTGATCGCCGACGACGACGAAGATGGTGTCGGTCCAGAATTTCTCCTGTCGGGCGCGGCGGAAAAAGTCACCCAGCGCCCAGTCGGCGTACTTGGTGGCATTCACACGAGTCTGTTCATTCGGGTCCTCGGGTATGCGGCCGGCCGGGTAGGTGAACGGGCGGTGATTCGACACGGTGAGGAAGGTCGTGAGGAAGGGTTTTCCTGAGACATGCAACGCGCGCATTTCTTCGATGCCGCGGTGCAGCAGGTCCTCATCACTGACTCCCCAGGCGGTGATGTGTGCGGGATTCACGATCTGGCCTTGCTCGATGAGGCGGTTCCAACCGTTGCTCAGCGAGTAGCTGCGGATGTAGTCGAAGGTGCCGTAGCCGCCGTAAAGAAAGAGAGTCTCGTAGCCGTCGCGTTTGAGGACCTGGGCGATGGACTCGACGCCCACGGTCTTGTCACGCGCGAGGATGCTGTCGCCAGGCAGTGGCGGGAAGCTGGAGAGCAGCGCCTCGAGGCCGCGGATGGTGCGGTTGCCATCGGCGAAGAGGCGCGTGAACAGCATGCCCTCGGTGCGGGCCAGTGCCTCCATCTCGGGCATGAGGGAGAAGTCAGGCTGGCCGTTCTTGCGCAGCCGGCCCATGGAACCCCAGAACTCGGAGCCGAGGCTCTCCTCGATGATGAAACAAACGTTGAGTCGCGGCCGCGCGGCATCACCGGCGATCCGGCGCACGAGCGAGTCACGCGCGGCATCGAGCCACCGTGCATCGGCCTCGGGATCGACCTTGCCGTCGGCACCCTGGGCGGGAGCGGGCCCGGCCTCGGGCGCGATGAATTCCGCGCCCGGCTCCGCAAGCTGCGCGCGCACGCGCCGGAACGACTCCGCCCGGTCTGCGACGGGATAAAAGGCGGCGTAGCTCAGATTCCGCGACCACGCCGCGCGCACGCCGGAGGCCAGGCCGTTGTTGGCCAGCTCGTTCACGACGCGCTGCGAACTGAAGCTCACCTCGCCATTGCAGAGCGTGAAGCACGCCGCCACGACGCCGCACAGCCAAAGCGCGAGGGTTTTGATCCTCTCCCCCGTCGTGAGCGCACTCCAGTGCGGCGGGAAAAACCGCAAGCCCGCCCACCAGATGCCGCCGCCGACGATCGCGCAGCCGGCGATGATCCACACGACGGGGTAGCTCTCCCAGATGTTCGTGAACACCTCGTGCGGATAGATGAGGTAGTCGATGGCCACCGTGTTGAAGCGCGACTCGAACTCGTCGAAGAAGAACCACTCGCTCATCACCAGGAAGACGCCTGCGGCGCAGCCGATGAGGATGCCGAGCCGGAAGACCACCGGCCACAACGGCCGCCACAGCCGGAAGCCAGGGAGGTAGGTAACCGCCGCCACCACCACCATGATGAGCGTGGTGATCAAGGCGGTGAGCGCGATGAGCAGAGTAGTCGCCGCCAGCGCCGTCACCGCATCCCGGTGGATCCCCGAGACGAAGGTCAGCAGGGCATCGCCGACCGTGGCGCCCGCCGGTTTGAAGCCGAGCCAGAGCGCGAGCCGGAGCACCTGCCATGCGACGAACGCAACGGCGGAGAGATAGAGCGGAAAGGCATGTTGACGCAGGCGTGGTGAAATGGTCATGGGCTGGCGAAGCGGTCCTAGTAGTCGATGCGCGCGGCAATTGCCGCAAAATGGCCGCGCTTCAACCGGCGTTTTTTTGCGCCGGAAATAATCCGGTGCGCGCCGGGCTCTGTGCACTGCCCTTCCATTCCAAAGGTGAACCGGCACTCAAGCGCCGACGACGGAGCGTCCCCTGGGATTCCTCGCCAGTATCCGACAGCTATTCTTCCGCCCGGCCTGCCTGCTCCGCCTCCCGCCGGGCCTCCTCCTCGACGGTCTCCTCAACCTCGAGATCACGCGCCGCACCGACTTTAAGCGATATCTTCAGTCCGTGCTTCTGGGCGGCCACATTCAGCAGCGAGCGGATGGAACTGACCGTCATGCCGTTCCTGCCGATGACGCGCCTCACATCATCTGGCGCGAGTTGCACCCGGTAGCTCACGGTGCCGGAAGAATTGTGTCCGATGGCGATGGATGCCTGCTGTGGATGCTCGATGAGATTCGCCACCACGTAGGACAGGAATTCGAGCAGGGCTTCTGGCGCGTCCATACGAGGGCGGAGTGTTCCGGGTTGCAAGTGACTTCCCGCGGCGGAAGTCCACGGGACCGGCATCGGTCTCTTCTCCTGCTTACTTGGCGGCCGCCCGCGCCTTCTTGACGAGGCTGCGCACGGTGTCGCTGGCCTGCGCACCCTTGGCGATCCAAGCGTCCACCTTGGCGAGATCGATATTGCACCCGTTCTTCTCCTTCTGCGGGTCATAGTATCCCAGGATTTCGAGAAAACCGCCGTCGCGCTTTTTGCGATGTTCCACCGCAACGATGCGGAAGACCGGGCGGTTGTGGGCGCCTTCTTGACGGAGTCTGAGTGCAACTGCCATGATGTATTTCTCGGAGAGGGGTTCGATTTGGGGTGCGGAAGATGCCGGGTCCGACCTCCAAATCAACATGTTTTTCATCCTCGGAGCCAAAGCAGAAAGCCGCCACCGCGGGCGCGGAAAAACTCCCGGTCGATCTCGATGATGTGAATCTCGTCCCGCTGCTCAAAACGGAAACCGACAAGCTGCCCGCACGCGAGGTGCACTTCCGTTTTGGCGATTTTGAGGCTTCCAGCCGATGAAGCGGCCATTTCAGGCCGTAGATCGTGCTTCCAGCCATGAAATCACTTCTTTGCCTTCTCACCCTCGTCCCCTCACTTTACGCAACAGAACCTCCGTCATGCGAATGGGTCTTCAGCGGCGGCGGAAGCTCAAGCGACAAAACGCGGGCGGTGACGACCGATGGCGCGGGCAATGTGCTTTTAGCCTCGGAGTGCATCGGCGATGCTGCATTTGGCGATCAGCATCACAAGACAGCCGGTGGCATGGACATGTGCCTCGTGAAGCTCGACACCAAAGGCAAAGCGCTGTGGGTGAGTGCCATCGGTGGCAGCAAGACGGATCGCGCCTATGGCGTGATCACGGACGCGGCGGGGAATGCCTACGTCACAGGTCACTTTGAGAGCACCGATGCGATGGTGAACGGTGAGAAACTGCCGAATGCAGGCAGCTACGATGTCTTTACCGCAAAGTTCGCGCCGGATGGCAAGGTGCTGTGGGTGCGCGTCAAAGGCGGCGAAGGCTATGATTACGGCCACGGTATCGCCATCGACTCAAAAGGGCATATCGTCGTCACTGGCGCGATTGGTCGGCAGGTGTTTTGCACGAAGTATGATGCGGAAGGTCGCGAGATCTGGCATCGCGTGACCTCTGGCAATGTTTCCGGCAGTGGTCATGGCATCACTGTGGATGGAAAAGATCACATCTACATCGGTGGCAATTCCACTGGCGCGGGCAGCTTTGGCAAAGCAGCCATCGAATCGAAGACGACCGCCGCGCTGGCGGTAAAGCTCACACCGGAAGGCGAAGGCGTGTGGGCGAGTGTGATTCCCGGCACACCGAGCGCATTGTATCATGAGATCGCGTGCGATTCGCAGGGACGCGTGTGGGGCGTCGGTATGTTCAAGGGCAGCGTGAACGTCGCAGGCCAAACATTTCAGAGCAGCAGCGATAAAGACAATGACGGCCTCATTGTGCATCTCGATACCGATGGGAAAGCGCAGTGGGCGCGGCATCTGCACGGCCCTGGCACTGATTACTGCCTCGGTGTAACCACCGATGATCACGGCACAGCTTTTGTCTGCGGCGACTTCAATCAAGACACTTCTCTCGCGGGTCATGCTCTCGCCACCCGAGGCAGCGGCGATATCTTTCTCGCGGCCTTCGATGCGAAGGGCAGCCTCACCTGGGTGCAACAAGCTGGCGGCAAGCTCGGCGACAACGCCTACCCGATCACCTTCCGCGCTCCCGATGAACTCATCATCGCCGGAGCATGCACCGCGCCTGCCACTTTCGGTTCACATGAAGTGACGAAGTCCGGCTCCAGCGACCTGTATGCCGCGAAGTGGAAGCTGAAACCCCTCCCATGATCATGAAGAAGCTCATCTTTTCCCTGTTCGCTCTCCTGCTCGCGAACTCACTACCGGCGGAGCCCAAATACGATCCCGCGAAGCTGCCGAAGGGTCACGACTACTTCGAGCTGCGCGATGGACTGGCGAACTGTCAGCGCAAGTTCGCGCAGGAGAAAACCGGTCGCGTTATCTTCCTCGGCGGTTCCATCACGGCGGGTGGCGCTTGGCGGCAGCACACCTGCGATTACCTCACGAAGAAGTTCCCGGACACGAAGTTCGAGTTCATCAACGCAGGCATTGGCTCGATGGGTTCGGTTCCGCACGCGTTTCGGCTGGAGCGCGATGTGTTGTCGAAAGGGCCGGTCGATCTGCTCTTCGTTGAGGCAACCGTGAATGACACGTCGAACATCCCCGATCATCCCGAGTGGATGCTGCGCGGCATGGAAGGCGTGGTGCGGCACATGCGCGCGGTGAGTCCGCTCACGGACATCATTCAACTGCATTTCGTGATGGAGCCGCACATGAAGGACTACAACGCGGGTCGCGTGCCGGATTCCGTCGCACAGCATGAAAAGGTGGCCGTCGCTTATGGCAATCCGTCACTCAATCTCGCGCGTGAGGTCACTGACCGCATCAACGCGGGCGAGTTCACCTGGGCCGATGATTTCAAGGGCCTGCATCCCGCGCCATTCGGCCATCAGGTTTATGCGAACAGCATCGCTCGCATGTTGGATGCCGCCTTTGCCAAACCCATCGCGAGCGCCGCGAAGGAGCATGGCTTGCCTGCGATGATTGATGCGCAAAGCTATGCCAAAGGTCGGCTCGGCGACATCGCGCAGGCGAAGATCATCAAGGGCTTTGCGCTCGTGCCCTCGTGGAAGCCGGGCGACGAAACTCAAGCCAGCGGCAGGAAGGTCGGCACTCGCGAGGGCTTCGTGAACGTGCCCGCGCTCGTCGGCACCGAGGCAGACGCGGAGTTCGAGTTCAGCTTCGATGGCGCCGGCTGCGGCCTCTTCATCGCCTCCGGCCCGGATGCGGGACAAATCGAGTTCAGCATCGACGGCGGCCCATCACGCACGCTCGACACGATGACGCACTGGAGCGCGGGTTTGCATCTGCCGTGGGCATTGATTCTCGACGATCAACTCAAGCCCGGATCACACACCGCGAAGGTCCGCATCGCCGCATCGAGCACACCCGGACGAAGTGCCTTGAGGGTGTTTCATCTGTTGCTGAATTGAGCCACCACTCCTGCCATGAAGTTCATCCTCACCTCACTCGTCCTCTCGCTCGTCAGCCTCTCCACCGCATGGGCTGACAAAGTCACGCTCGTCGCCGGAGGCAATGGTCCCGATAGCGGTCCGGCCAATCAAGCCAAGGTGGCCAAGCCCTTCGGTGTCATCTTCGACAAGGCGGGGAATCTTTTCATCGGTCAGTTTGGCAACAAGAACGACGGCCAGCTCGTGCGCAAAGTGGACACGCAGGGCATCATCACGACGATCGCCGGAACGGGCGTGGTCGGCTCTGGCGGCGATGGCGGGCCTGCGATCAAAGGCGAGTTCAATTTCATCCACGACATCGTCATCGGTCCCGATGGCAATCTCTACGTCTCCGACAGCTTCAATCGCAAGGTGCGCAAGATCGATGTGAAGACCGGCATCCTCAGCACCTTCGCAGGCACCGGCGAAGGCAAGGCCGCGACCGGTGATGGCGGTCCTGCTGACAAAGCCGCGCTCGATGGCGTCGCGAGCCTGTGGTTCAGCAACGACGGCGGCACGCTCTACGTCGGCGGCTTCAGCAGGTTCGTGCGCACGATCGACATGAAGACGGGCATCATCGACACGATCAAAGGCTGCCCCGGCGGACGCAGCATCGCGTTGGATTCCAAGGGCAATCTCTACATCGCTGGCGGCACCTCGCTCCGCGTGCGCACACCGGACGGCACGGTGAAAGTGCTCCTCGACGACAAGCACCTCGGCGGCTCCGACTTGCCACTCGCTGGCAATCCGAAGCACCTCGGCATCGACGATCACGACAACGTGCTCATCTGCGACGAGCAGCATCACCTGCTGCGCAAATACATCCCCGCCGAAGACAAGCTCATCACCCTCATGGGCAACGGCAAGCCCGGCACCGCAGGCATCGGCGGCCCGGC